>NZ_JABFCP010000021.1:0-22165 GCF_013087615.1 Rhizobium sp. WYCCWR 11152
ATGACACGCATCTCCGCCGCGCAGCCCCTTTATACAGCAACGGCAACGTACAAGGATGAGGGACGTTGTAGGATGCCGCACTTCCAATAGATACCGTTGGTGAATGCCGCACCAGCGTTGAAGTGAGCCTCATCCCAAGGTGCGATCCGCTGAGCATCCGCGTTTGGCGGACGAACCGCCGATCCCGAGGGTCTGGGCCAGAGGGCCGGCGAGAGGGTTACTCGACCTGGATATGAATATGGTCGTCGTGGCGGGCGGCGCGGCAGCCTTGAAAGCGGATATGGCTATCGGAGATGCCGAGCGCGTTCTTCAGATGCGGCTCGATGAAGATCTTCTGCAGGCCGAAGCGCGTCACACCTTCGCTGGTCAACCAGCCGATCGCGGCCGATGTGCGCTGCTCCTCGATCCGATAGGCCGGAAACAGAGGCTGCAGCGCATCGAAGTCCCAGCGGGTGGTAAGCCAGTCATTGCGCCCTTCGCACGGCAGTTCGTCGCCGGGGGCGGGTTGCTCGAAGGCGAAATAGCCGATCGGGGAGCGGGTGGCGCCATTCAGGAAGGCGCCGTCCACATCCTTGTAATAATAGGCGAAGTCCAGCTTTTTTCCGTCGGCATGCGACAGGTGCGGCAGCAGCGGAAAGCCTCTCACGAAGGGGAAATTCGCATCCAGCGCGACGGTGACGGTTCCAGGAAATTCCCTGTCCATGTGGGCGGCAAGCGCCTTTGCCAGATCGTGCACCTCGGGTGTGACGTAGTTGCGGTTCAGCAGGCAATAGATCGGGGAGCGGACCACGAGCCGGTCCGCGGCGTCGGCGATGCAGGAGAGGGGAACCCGCCCGAAGATCGGCGCGGCGAAGCTCGCCGCAAAAGTGGCGCCGGCATAACAAAGCAGGAAGATCGTCAGCTTTGCCAGAAACCGCCGCAAGCCCCAGGAGCGTGAGGCGGTCAGCGCCAACAGATAGGCGATGCCGCCGATCTGCGTCAGCAGCGTCAGGATGAGAACGATCAGGGCGTGAAGGGCAAAACGGAACACGGGAAGGCCTTGTGGACGTTGTCGTTCCCATAGGCGAGGCGATGCTGCTGTGCAAGGCGGATGGGGGGAAGTGCGCGGCTCATTTATGCCCTTCCGTTGAGTGCTCCGAATTGACAGGATCAATTATCTGACTAAAGTCAGACAATATGACCTACGATCCTGTCTCTCGTGTCCGTCGCTTCAACCGTGCCGTCACCTCCGAAGTTGGCGCTCTCGATACGTCTTTCCTCGGACGCGGCCGTCCGCTGGGTGCTGCCCGCGTCCTCAATTCGATCGGGCGGGGGCAATCGGATGTTGCGGTGATCCGCGATTATCTCGGTCTCGACTCTGGCTTGATGAGTCGCCTGCTGCGCAGTCTGGAAGAGGAGGGACTCATTGAGACGGTGCCGAACCCTCAGGACGCGCGTCGCCGCGTTGCCAGGCTGACCGAAACCGGCCGTTGCGAGTTTCAGGCTTATGAAACGCTTTCCAATGCGCAGGCGAAATCGTTTCTGGCGCGCCATCGTCGCCCGGACGAATTGCTGCGCGCCATGGATATCGTCGCTTCTTCGCTGAGACGTGAGCAGATCGTGTTCGAGCAGAAAGACCCGCGACACGAGGACGCCAGCTATTGTCTCCGTCAATACTACGGCGAACTTGCACGCCGCTTCGAGAAGGGTTTCGATGTATCGCTTTCTCGCGATCCCGACGCCGAGGATATGATCCGTCCGCGCGGTGCGTTCCTGGTGGCCATGTCGGATGGCCTGCCGATCGGTTGTGTCGGGCTGAAGGGCAACGGCGGCGAAGTCGCGGAGATCAAAAGGCTCTGGGTTGCTCCATCCGCGCGTGGCCTTGGGCTCGCAACGCGTCTTATGACGGCCGCCGAGAACGTCGCCCGCGAGTTATCCATCAAGCTCCTGCGTCTGGATACAAATAGCGCGCTGCCCGAGGCGACGCAGCTTTATCGTGGAACCGGCTGGAGTGAGATCGATCGTTTCAATGACGATCCGTACCCGGACACGTTCTTTGAGAAACGCCTTTAAGTGAAGGTGCTTTTGAGTGCGAACGGCTGACTTCTTGGCCTGATTTGTAATGATCCATTGTGCCATCCGACCCGCGATAGGAGATGGTGACTGTTTATGGCAGACGCTGCCGACTTCTCCTCCCTCATTCCTGTGCTTGTCACAGGAATCCAGCGCGCCCAAGTCCTTGGGCGCGAAAGAGTTTGTTCCTTAGATAAGAGCCATTCACGGCGCCGACGCGCCGTGGCTGGATTCCTGTGACGGGCACAGGAATGAGGGAGGGGGAGGTGGCGTTCGAGCCAAAACTTGCTGCAGCAGCGCAAGGGCTACGCTCATCCGAGGATCAGGCGGCGAAGCGCTCCGTTATCGGGCGGCGGCGCAGGTTCGGCTGCGTTACCGCAGGCGGGTTATAGGCCGCCTCCAACGGGCCGGTGTCGGTGCCGGGCGGGACGATCGCGTCGATCCGGTCGAGGATTTCGTCCGTCAGGCTTACCCCGGCGCCGGCAAGCAGATCGTCGAAGTGCTCCATCGTGCGCGGGCCGATGATCGCCGAGGTGACGGCGGGATGGGCGATAGCAAAGGCCATCGCCATGTGCGCCAGCGAAAGACCTGCCTGCTGCGCGAGCGGGATGAGCCGTTCGACCGCGTCCAGCCGGCGCTCGTCGTTCATCTGCTTGGGGAAGCGTTTGGCGCGGGCGCTGTCGGGTTGCGGTGCGCCCTTGCGATATTTGCCTGTGAGCATGCCCATCGCCAGCGGGCTCCACACCATTGCGCCCATTCCGTAACGCTCGCAGGCGGGTAGAACCTCGCGTTCGATGCCGCGGTTCAGGATCGAATAGGGCGGCTGCTCGGCGCGGAAACGTGCCAGATCACGGCGCTCGGAAACCCATTGCGCCTCGATAATCTCCGAGACGGGGAAGGTCGACGATCCCACGGCGCGCACCTTGCCCGTCCGTATCAGGTCGGTGAGGGTCGATAGCGTCTCCTCGATATCGGTATCGGGTGCCGGCCGGTGGATCAGGTAGAGATCGATATGGTCGGTCTGCAGGCGACGGAGCGAATCCTCGACTGCGCGGATCAGCCAGCGGCGCGAATTGCCCTGTCGGTTCGGGTCGTCGCCCATCGGCAGATGCGCCTTGGTGGCGAGCACGACGTCGTCGCGCCGTCCCTTGAGCGCCTTGCCGACGATCTCCTCGGATTCGCCGCGGCTGTAGATATCGGCAGTATCGATGAAGTTGACGCCGGCATCGAGAGCCTTGTGGATGATCCGGATCGAATCCTCGTGGTCGGGATTGCCGGCGGCGCCAAACATCATCGCGCCGAGGCAATAGGGGCTGACCTTGATGCCGGTTCTTCCAAGCGTGCGGTATTGCATGGTCTGTTCCTTTTATTGGGAGACGAACTTCGTGCGCATCGATGTGGCCAACACCGTCGCGCTGTGTTAAATTGCGTAAACGGAACCGCATTCCGTTTATATACGGAACTTTGTTCCGTTTTGCAAGCGAGTGAATGATGAGCGACGAGAGGAAAGAGCAGGAAGACGGCTGGAAGCCCGGGGAAAGGGTGGACAGGCGCGTGCGCGCCGACGCCAAGCGCAATCTCGATGGGCTGCTTCAGGCGGCATTGACGGTGTTTGCGACCTCCGGCGTCGATGCCCCGGTGCGTGAGATCGCGGAGAAGGCTGGTGTCGGCATCGGCACCGTTTACCGGCATTTTCCCGAGCGTTCCGACCTCGTCGTCGCCGTCTTCCGCCGCGAAATCGACGCCTGCGCCGACTCTGCGCCGATCCTTGCCGCCGAATATGCGCCGGGCGAGGCGCTAGCCAGATGGATGCAGCGTTTCGTGGATTTCATCGCGGCCAAGCGCGGGCTTGCGGCGGCCCTGCACTCCGGCAATCCGGCCTTCGATGCCTTGCCCGCCTACTTCCAGCAGCGGCTGCAGCCGGCCCTTCGCTCGCTTCTCGACGCCGCCGCTGCCGCCGGCGAGGTCCGCACCGATATCGCCGCCGAGGATCTTTTGAATGCGGCCGCAAGTCTCAGCATGCACGCCTACGCCCAAGGGTCCGAACATGCCCGGCGCATGGTGTCCCTGCTGGTCGACGGGCTGCGCTACGGCGCCGTACAGCGGTGAAGCCCCGACAATGAAACGGGCCGTTGTCATCAGGTCCGCATCGACAGCTCGATTTCCTCTTCGAATGGCGTCGAGAGGTAGCCAGCCGCGGGCGAGCGCACGCGGGCGAGGTATTCCGGGCAGAGGTCGGCATTGTCGGCGACGATGAGGGCGCCCGGCGTCAGGCGGTCTTCCACCAGTTCCAGAATATCGCGATAGAGCGCCTTGGCTCCGTCGAGGAAGAGCAGGTCGATCGTTTCCGGGAGATCCGTACTCAGGGTCTCAAGGGCATCGCCTTCACGGATCTCGACGAGGTCGATGAGGCGGCCGGCCGTCAGGTTGGCGCGGGCGCGGGCCAGCTTCGACGGCTCGAACTCGCTGGTGATCAGCCGGCCGCCGCCATTGTCGCGCAGCGCGGCTGCGAGATGGAGGGTCGAGATGCCGAAGGATGTGCCGAATTCGACGATCGTTCGTGCGCGGCTGCTTCGCGCCAGCATGTAGAGCAGCACGCCGGCCTCTCTGGAGACGGGAAGCCAAAGATCCTTCAGGCGCCCGTAAAGGTCGAGATATTCGGTCTTGCTGCCGATCAGGCGCATCCGCTCATCGCCTGACAGCCCCGACATTGCAGGGCTTGTCGCCGTATCAGCCTCCTCGAACAGGCCGTCGAGCAGGGGCGCCAGCGGGGCGGTGGTCAATGTTGTCATGTAAAATCTCCTTGTGACAGGTTCTTGTGTCGAGTGGAAAATACGAGTAATTCGTCGCATCTGCTATTCGCATTGCGTAGCGCTGCCATGACCGAACGTCCAAGAGCCCGGATTTCCTCACGAAAACAGCCCAAACAGGCCCGTTCGGCAGAGCTCGTGGCGGCGATCCTGGATGCCGCTGCTCAGGTTTTGGAGCGGGAAGGCGCCCAGCGCTTCACGACGGCGCGGGTGGCCGAAAGGGCCGGCGTCAGCATCGGATCGCTGTACCAATATTTCCCCAACAAGGCGGCGATCCTCTTTCGGCTGCAAAGCGACGAATGGCGGCAGACGACGGACATGCTCGGCGGCATCCTTGCCGATGCGCAAAGGCCGGCGCTCGAAAGGCTGCGCCGCCTCGTTCATGCCTTCCTCCGCTCGGAATGCGAGGAGGCGGCGATGCGCGTGGCGCTCCATGATGCCGCGCCTCTTTATCGCGACGCACCGGAGGCACAGGCGGCGAGGGCATCGGGAGACCGCATCGTCGATGTGTTCATGCAGGAAGTGCTGCCTTGCGCGACGGAGGCGACCCGGGCACTTGCGGGCGATTTGATCACTACGACGCTTGGCACTGTGGGCAAGCAATTCTCGGAGGCTCCGCGGAGCCCTGCCGAGATCGACGCCTATGCCGACGCCTTGGCCGACATGTTTTGCGCCTACCTCGAACGGCTTGGGTCTGGCCGGGGCGGGGCATAACGTTCCCGGCTGCGCAACCTGGCTTGCTCCTTCTTCTCCCCTGCGGGGAGAAGGTGGCCCGAAGGGTCGGATGAGGGGGCTGCACGGGATGCCCTTCACGATTGCCCTTCGCTTACGCTCAGCGCATTCGCGGCTTTGCCGCTCAACCCCCTGCCGGCACCTTCTCCCGCCGGGGAGAAGAGGCATGCGGCGACGCCTCACCCTTCGGCAAGCGTATCCTCACATCTGTCGTGGGTTTCGATGGGTGGATGTCGGGTCCTACCGCTCGTCCAGTTGCTTCGACAGTTCGGCAAAAAGCCTGTCGCAGTCGGTGTTCATCTGGACGAGATCGACGGCGACGGTGATGGCGTGGCGTCCTTCGATGCTGTCGATGTCGAGCTTCCTCTCGCAGCACCATTGCCGAACGGCATCGGTGACGATGGTTATTTCATCATCGTTGAGCGAGATGAGCGACAGGAGCATCTTCGTACCCTCCATGAAGCGGCAAGAGCACCTATAGTCTCTCAAGCGGTCGTGTCGATGATCCGATGGCGTTTACTCTACGCCCATTCCACAGCAATACCACGGCCATTTTGACACGGTTTGGTGACAGCCGAACGATCCCGACAGGCGGCCGTCAGAGCGGTACCTGCCAGGATTGCTTGATCTTCTGCATCGGGATTTCCGTCTTGATGTTGCGGACGCCTTCAATGGGGCCGAGGTGTTCCATCTGGAAGCGCCTAAGATATCGACCGGGCTCGTTTATTTCGCCAGCACGATATGCGTGGCGTGTTCGGTTGCGACATGCTCGGCGACGCGGAAGCCGAGGGCCGGGAGGTCGATGCCTGTGAACATTGCTTCGCCCTTGCCGAGGACGACGGGGGAGATGGCGAAATGCAGTTCGTCGATCAGGCCGGCCTGCAGATACTGACGGACGGTGCTGACGCCGCCGCCGATTTTCACATCCTTGCCGCCGGCCGCAGCCTTCGCCTTGTCAAGCGCTTCCTCGACGCCGCCGGTAATGAAGTGAAACGTCGTGCCGCCTTCCATGACGATGGGTTCGCGGGGATAATGCGTCAGGATATAGGTCGGCGCGTGATAGGGCGGGTTCGGTCCCCACCAGCCCTTCCAGGCATCATCCGGCCAATCGCCGCGGATAGGGCCGAACATGTTGCGTCCGAGAATGAAGGCGCCGAAATTCGCCATGCCGCGGGCCGCATAACCCTCGTCGACGCCTTCAGAACCGCCGTCCTTTCCGATCATCGCGCGGAAGGTGCGGGTACGGAAAAACCATTCGAACATCTCCGTTCCCCGCTTGCCCAGCGGATCGTTCATGCTTTGCTCCGGCCCGGCGCCGAAACCATCCACGGAAAGGGAAAATGCTGCGACACGCACCTTGGACATGCTGCTCTCCTCCATCTGATTGCGGATCGAAACTAGTTGCGTTGTCGCATAAGTGATCCTATATTGCAACCAGTTTTAAGGAGAGAATTCGTGGATATTGAACTGCGGTCGGGCTGCCCGATCAACCTGACGATGGAAGTGCTGGGCGATCGGTGGAGCCTCATCATCATCAGGGACATCATGTTCGGCAACCGCCGCCATTTCCGCGATCTCCTAACCCATTCGGAAGAGGGGATTGCCTCCAACATTCTGGCCGCCAGGCTGAAGCGTCTGCTCTCGCTCGGATTCATCAGCAAGCGGGACGACCCCAGCCACAGCCAGAAAGCGATCTACAGCCTGGCGGAGCCAGCGATCCAGCTCGTGCCCGTCTTTGCCATGATCGGCGCCTGGGGACGACGGCATCTGCCTGTGAGCGAGGAGTTGAGCATTCGCGCGCAGCTTCTCGAAGAAGGCGGGTCGCCGCTGTGGGGCGAGTTCATGGAGGATCTCCGGCAGATCCACATCGTCGATCCGATCGGTGGCGCCAACGGTACATGCACCTCACCCGTACTGGCCAAGCTGACGGCTGCGTTCCTCGAGGTCCGCGCGAGATCGTTGTCGCAGGCATCCTGAATATACAGGAAAGTAGTCGGCCCGATCAGCCGCCGGCACCCTGGTACTTGCCGGTGGCATACCGCCAGTAGGCGATTGATATCAACACCCAGATCGGGCCAGCCACAAGGGATGCAAGCCCGGCCCAGTCCCCGAGGCTCGGGATGGGCTTGCCGAGCAGGGCGCCGACGGGGACAGAACTGGTGAGGGCCAGCGGAACCGCGGTGATGAGGATGGTCTGGATGCCGCCGGGGAAAATGTTGAGCGGGTAGCGCGTCAATTCCCAAAAGCCGAAGAAGATCGAGAACAGGTGGTTGGAGCGCACCCAGATCAATGCCGTGGCGCCGATCATGGTGATGAGGGCAGCGGTCAGCAGCGTCGCGCTGAGGAGCGCAGCAATAAGGAACGTGGCGGACCAGACCGACCAGGCGAAGTCGACGGACAGAACGGCCCAGCCCATCAGCGCCACCGCGAGGATGACGTGGCCGGCATAGCCGATATTGAGGCCGGAAAAGACCAGATAGGCCCAGGGGCTGAAAGGCTTGACCAACAGCGTGTCGAAAGTGCCGAGCCGCACCAGTTCTTCGAGCTCGCGCAATTGCACGAAGCTCATGGCAGCACCCAGCGAATAAGCCAGCAGCTGGAAGCTGAACAGCAGCGCCAGCTCCGGCCAGGTCCAGCCGCCGAGCGTGTCGAAGCGGGCGAGCAGGATGCCGATGGTGGCGAAGACGCTGCCATAGGAAAGGATCTGCGCAAGACGGTCGAGCCAGAAGGCGCCGCGATATTCCATCTGGGAGCGGACATGCATCCGGACCAGCAGCGGAAGGACGCGCAGGTGATGAATGAGCACGATCAACCTCCTTGCACAGTGATGCGGCCGGAGGCGCAGCGCCACAGCCAAAGGACGCCGGCAAGGAACAACGCGGCCCAGCCGAGACCGAGGCCGAGATGGAGCCAGACATCGGCCGTGGAAAGCCTGCCGAGATAGACAGCATTGGGATAATAGACCACCCAGGCGAAGGGCAGGTGGCGGGCAATCGTGGCCAGCGGTTCGGGGAAGAACCAGAACGGTATCAGCAGGCCCGAGAATAGTTGAAGCAGGGCGCCCAGGATCCAGTCCAGCGAGAAGCTCGTCATCAGCCAGAAGGCGATGAGGCCGAAGAGCGCCGACATCAGGAACAGCAGCGTAAAGGACAGCGCCCAGAAGGCGATGAACATCAGGCCATCGAATAGGCTTGCCGGCGGCAGCATGCCGTAAAACAACGCGGTGAAGACGACGGTCGGAATGACCTGGGTCATCAGGCGATAGCCGAAACTGCCGCATTCGTTGGCGAAAAGATAGAGCGGATAGGACAAGGGCTTGAGCAGCCAGACCGCGATATCACCTGTCTTCAGCGACCGGCCGATCTCGCCGATGATCCTTTCAGGGCGGGTTGCGCCCATCACCGCGCCGCCGAGCAGGGCATAGGTCACCATCTGCTGCAGGGAAACGCCGTCGACCACGATTGCGCTGACGCCGGCATAGGCCGCCTGCCAGATGGCGACACGCGCGAAGGCCTGCACGAGTTTGCCGAAGATATTGGCCCATACTTCGTTGCGGTAGGCGAGTTGCGAGTGGAAGGAACTGCGCGCGAAGGCGAAATAGGCGCTCATGATGCCCGGGCCTTGGCATTGCGGCCCTGGTAGAAGGTGCGGATGACCTCTTCGATGTCAGGTTCCTGCAGCGCCACATCCTTGAGATCGCGCCCGTTGCCGACCTCCGACAGGATCGCGACCAGCGAGATGTCTTCACGCTCGATGAGATAATTCTTGCGCAAACCCTCGTCGCTGACGAGGACCGCGGTGCGCAATGGCAGCGGTCCAGGGTCGCTGGCAAATTCGAGTGTTAGCCGCCGGGCCGAGCCCAATGCCGCGCGCAGGCTCTTCAACTCACCGTCGAAGATGAGCCTGCTATGATCGACCATAATCAGCCGCGGGCAGATGGTTTCGATGTCCTGCAGGTCATGGGTGGTGAGGATGATGGTGACGCCGCGCTCACGGTTGATCTCGGCGAGAAAACGCCGCACGGCATCCTTGGCGACCACATCAAGACCTATGGTCGGTTCGTCTAGAAAGAGGATCTTGGGGTCGTGCAGCAGTGACATGACGATCTCGGCGCGCATGCGCTGGCCGAGGCTGAGCTGGCGCACTGCGCGGTCGAGAAAGGGCGTCAAGTCGAGCAATTCGCTGAAGCGCCGGAGATTATCCGCATAACGGGCGACGGGGATGTCGTAGATGCGCTGATGCAGGGTAAAACTGTCGACCAGCGGCAGGTCCCACCACAGCTGGCTGCGCTGGCCGAAAACGACGCCGATCTCGCGGGCATTGTCCATCCGCCGCAGATGTGGTGTCCGGCCGAGGACCGAGAGCGTGCCGTCGCTCGGCACCAGGATGCCGGTCATCATCTTGATCATCGTCGATTTGCCGGCGCCATTCGGACCGAGATAGCCAACGGCTTCGCCCGCCGTGATGTCGAAACCGATGTCGGAAACGGCCAGAACTTCCGTATATTCGTTGGTCACCAAAGTCTTCAGCGCGCCCAGCAGGCCCGGAAATCTCTTGTGCTGCCGGAAGCGTTTGCTGACGCCCCGCGCCTCGATCAAAGCCGACATGTGTATTTCCTCAAGGGGTAATTCGAGCCGATTCGCAGCAGCATCCAGGCTAACGCGGGGCTCGGTCAATTCAAGCTAAAGTCGCTTTTCGGGCGCTACTCAATCACGCCTAGCCTAGTCTTTTGCGTTGACAGCCACGATCAATCATTTCCTGTTGGGGTCATGAAGATTCTCGCAATATCCGGCAGCGCCCGGCGCAATTCCACCAATACCGCCATGCTGCGGGCTGTTCGCACCGTAGCGCCAAATGAGATCGAGATTTCGATCTTCGACGGCGTGGGGCGGTTGCCGGTATTCTCGCCCGATCTCGAGGGAGAGCACCTGCCGGAGGTGGTGTGGGATTTCATCGATGCGATCGCCAAGAGCGACGGGGTGATCATTGCCAGCCCGGAATATGTCCGATCCATCCCGGGCGGCCTCAAGAATGCGATCGATTGGCTCGTATCGGGAGATGAGATCGTCCATAAGCCGATCGCGCTGCTGCACGCATCGCATCGAGGCGACGACATGCTGGCCGGTCTTCGAAAGATCCTTGAGACCATCACCGACCGGTTCGCGGGCGATATCTTCCTCCAGCTTCCTCTGATGAAACTGGAACCGGCCGAAGTGTTCAGGACCGTCGAAACAGCGGAGAACCGCTCCAAGGTGCAAGCCTATCTTCAGGCGTTCTCGGCCCATTGGATGGCAGACACTAAGACCGCCTGAGATTCGCTCACTCTATCATCGGACATCCATCAGCAGGCCGTTCTCGAATGCCGTCTTTTCGTGAAGCGTGTGCAGAATGACGAGCGGGGCAGCGAGCAGCGCGGCAAGGATGAAGGCGGAGAGGAAGTGTCTTGTCAGGAGACGAAGGATAGGTCGGATCATTCTTGATCTCCAGCTGCTGCGGATATTCTTTGTGCTGGACCTCAACAATTGCGGCAGCATGACCGGCTGCCTTGCAAGCTCCGCAATGCTGCCGCAACCCTTGTGGCAGACAGAAGGGGTGAGCGAGACAATGGACGGGCGATGCGGATACTGCTGATAGAGGATGAGAGGGAGCTGGCCGAGGCGCTGTCGGCCGCACTCGGCAAACATGGGATCGTCACCGATCACACGATGCATCTGGCAGACGCCGTCGAGTTGACGCGGCAGAATGGCTACGATGCGATTCTGCTCGACCGGCGCCTGCCCGACGGAGAGGGGCTGACCTTCATTCCCGAGCTCCGGCGGACGGGCAAGGATACGCCGATCATCGTGCTGACGGCGCTGAACGAGCCGAGGCAGCGGATCGAAGGCCTCGACCTCGGGGCCGACGACTATCTCGGCAAGCCATTCCTGGTCGAGGAGTTGATGGCGCGGCTGAGGGCCGTGCTGCGGCGATCGCCTGAACTGGCCGAACTTAAGATCACGGCCGGGCGAATGGTGATCGACCCGCTGCATCTCAGCGTCACCGTCGATGCCGTGCCGCTCGATCTGCCCCGGCGCGAACTTCTGGTGCTGGCGGCACTCGCAAGGCGCAAAGAAAAGACGGTGCTGCGCTCGACGCTGGAGGCGGCGGTTTATAACTACGAGGAGGAAATCCAGTCGAATGCGCTCGACGCGCATATTTCACGGTTGCGCAAGCGGCTGATCGATGCCGGCGCGGGTGTTGCGATCCACAATATCCGCGGTGTCGGCTATCTCATGAAGGAAGAGTGATGGCCAAGGCGCAATCCGCCAATCCGTCGCTTTGGTGGCGGCTCAGCTGGCAGCTGAGTATCGTCTTCGTTGCTGTGGTGGCGGCTGTCATCGTCGGGCTCTGCGTCTACGGCGCGATGATCCTCTCGCCCAATGTGGGCACGGAGGATGAGCTTACCACGGTGCTCGACGAAGCGTTGGGGCGGGAGACTGACGGCAGGCTCGTGATTACCGACAGCCCGCGTCTGAGGTCGTTCAAGGCGGAAGCCGAAGGACTCTGGTTCATCGTCGCGGACCAGGATGGGCGGACGGTCTCATACGGCGCGATCCCCCAGGCTTATCGCGGGCTTGCCGACTATATCCGTCTCATCAAGGAGGGTGACATTCGTGGCGCCAGGGAGACGGACGAGAGCGCGGCGATCGACGCGATCGAAACGCGGCTCGGCACCTTCAGGGTGATGTATGGTGGAGACCCGAGCAGGAGCTCGACCTTCCTGACCATGCTGATTGAGACCTATCCCATCTACATACCGCTGCTTGCGGTCTCCCTGCCGGCTGTCTTCTTCGCCGTGCCGCGGATCGTCGGACGCGCGCTCCGGGGGATCAGCGACTTGGCGCGCGAGGCGGCTGAGATCGAGCCGCGCCGGCATGGCGCGCGCCTTCCCGTGGACGGCATTCCCCGGGAAGTGGCGCCGCTGGTGAACGCCTTCAACGGCACGCTGGAGCGGCTCGAGAGCGAATTCCGGAAACGCCAGCGATTTCTGATGGACGCGGCGCATGAGCTTCGGACCCCTATCGCCATCATGCAGACGCGGATCGATGGCATGCCCGACGGGCGCGAGCGGCAGCGGCTGCTCGACGACGTGGCGCGGCTTGGGCAGGCGGCCGAGCAGTTGCTCGATTTCGAGCGCAACGATCAGGCGACTGACCTCGACGAACCCGTCGATCTCGTCGAGATCGCCCGAATGACGGTTGCCGATCTCGCGCCGCTGGCGATTGCCGCCGGCTATCAGATTTCGTTTCAGAGCGAGGTCAAGAGCCTGAAACGCAAGGGCAGCCCTTCGGCGCTACCGAGGGCGGTGAGCAACCTTGTGCGCAACGCCATCGACCATGGCGGCAACAGCGGCATGATCACGGTTTCGGTGTCGCGCTCGTCTTCCGGCGGCGGCCGGATCACGGTCGCCGACGAAGGGCCTGGCATTCCGGCCGAACATCGGGAGCTGGTGTTCGAGCCGTTTTATCGCGTCACCCCGAAGAGCAGGGGCGCCGGTCTCGGCCTCAGCCTCGTCAAACAGGTCGCCGCAAATCATGGCGGCGAGGTCAGCATCGAGAGCAGCGCTGTCGGGACGCGGGTGGTGATCGAACTCGCATAGGTCAGGTTTGCTTGAGCAGCATACGCCCTGGTTCTGACCAGGAAGGCTCAGGGGAGCGATCTGTAATGTTGCGGCAATTGTCGACCGCCACTTTCGCCCGACACTAGAGCGCCGCGCGTCCGACAAGATGCGCCAAGGACGCTCTAGCGCTTTAAACCTGCGCATAATCCTTTCCGAAAATCGATTTCGATTTTCGGGGTTATGCGCTATCGGCGACGGAGGCCAGACAGCGTGCGCAGCAATCCATTCCCATTTTCCCTCCCACTGGCGTCGAGAGGCTTGGCCCTCGCTCTGCCGCTGGCGCTCGCCATGGCCGCGGCCGGTTGCAGCTCGGTGCCGCTAAAGGAGGCCGGCACGCTTTCTTCCTATGGTAATCTCGGCGCGCCGAAGGGCAAGCTGTCGAAATCGCGCGTCTATGTCGATGGGACGCGCCTTAGCCCGGCAAAGACGGCGAGCATCGTGCCGACGACTTTCGCTTTCAGCGCCGCGACCCGCGTCAAATCGAACGCCGACCGCGTGATGGTGGCGAACGCCCTGGACCGGGCGCTCTGCATTTCGCTCAGCGACAAATACCAGTTGGTCTCTGCCGGCCAGCCGGCGGATCTGACGATCCGCTCGGTCGTCACCGACATTGTGCCGACCAACAAGGCGATGGCTGGTGTTTCGACCGTCGTGACCGTCGGCACCGGTTTCGTACTGCCCGTCAGCGTGCCCCGGCTGCCGGCCGGCCTTGGCGGACTGGCGGTCGAGGCGGAGGCCGTCGACAGCGGTGGCGTGCAGCGGGCGGCAATCGTCTGGTCGCGCGGGGCAAACTCGCTGCAGAACAACCCCCGCGTTTCCGAAGTCGGCGATGCCTATAGCCTGGCTTCGAAATTCAGCAGCGAGTTTTCCCGCATGTTGATCAAAGGCAAGGAGCCGAAGGGAATGGATATCTCGCTGCCCTCAGGGCAGCGGATGAAATCCTGGCTCGGCGGCAAACCGAAATACGCCGCCTGCGACGCCTTCGGCCGGCCGCCCGGACTGATGGGGGCCGTGGCCGCCAAATACGGCGCGCCGCCGCAGTGGACCGAGAAGAAGCCAAAACCAGCCGCGACCTATTGAGAGAATCCGGCGCCGGCGCCCGACAAGCCGGCGCTATCAGCACTCAGCCCGCCCCAGGCTGACGGGACGGGCGGAGCAAGGGCGGGTAAAGCCCGTGCTCCGTCCGTCTGCAAATCCGTCGCGCTTCACGTCAGCCGGCGGCTCCGGGCTTCAGCCAGAAATACAGTTTGATCTGATCGGGCCTGTCGGAGGGATGCGGGCCGCGCATGAAGAATTCGCCGCCATTACGCTCGATCACGCGCCGCGAGGCGTCATTGTCCTCGTTGCAGAGGATGACGAGTCGGTCGAGGCCTTCCTTCGCCGCGACACCCAGCAGAAGGCTCAGTGCGGCGGTCGCGTGGCCATTGCGCTGTTTCCACGGCACGACGGAATATCCCACATGGCCCGAGACTTCCGGCGGCAGCTCTTCGGTGCCGGCTTGAAAGCGCAGGCTGATGCTGCCGCAGAATTCGCCATCCCAGATCCAGAACAGACGGGTGGTGAGAGGCGGCGATCCGGAACCGGTGCATCGCCTGCCATCAGGAATGAGATTGCCGAGAAACCTTGATCTGTCCTGGCGCAGCCGCTGAAACTCACCGTAAACATAGGCTTCATCGCCCGCGCGGCGCGGATCGGGAGACCAGCCGGCGGCGAGTGCCGCCTCGAAGCCCGACAGGTTTTCCAGATCCGGCGGCAGCAGGATGACGGGGCCGACGGGCTTTGCTGTTTCTACCGATGTCATTTCGCCCCTAGGTTCACGTCGCCCAACTAAGCGGGTCGACCAATCTTGGCCGCGCAGACAAGCACGGCCGACCGGCGATTGGAAGCAACGGGCTTTCGGCCATCAAAAAAGCCCCGCATCTTCATGCGAGGCTTGCTCTGATGGATGGACCGGATTAGCGGCACTGGCGGCGCGGCCCGTAGTTCGGCTGGTAGGTATTGTCATAGGCGCGGTATGACCGGTAGCGGCTATAGCAGTATTCCGCATGCGAAGAACCATAGGCACGTGCGCGCGGCTGCGAAGCGATGATGCCGCCGAGGAGGGCACCGGCTGCCAGGCCGCCGATTATGGCACCGTTATTGTCATATCGGTTGTCATATCGGCGATACCGGCGATCCCCGCCATAGCGGTCGTCACGGTCGTAGCGGCGCTCGCGGTAGCTTCGGCGGTCGCGGTCACGGTCGTTGTCGCGATCGCGGTTGCGGTAGGACCTGCGGTTATCGCCGTCGCGCGAGCAGACGATGGAGTATGGGTTGCAGGCGACGGACATGATCTGGGCATCGCTATTTTGAGGCGCCGACTGGGCCGATAGCATCGGGCTTGGCACGAAGGCCGGGGCTGCCGAGGCAGGCACTCCCGAGAAGGCCGTCGCTATCGACAGGGCAATGATGCCGAATTTGTTCATTTCACTCACCTTGGGTCAACGGATTTATCGGGGGGATAACGCGGGGGAAGGGAATAGGTTTCATTTTGGGATAGGGAGGGGTTATGTATGTGCGTATCTGCTAACGTACCATGCTTTCATACATATAGAGCTGGTCGATAGGGGCAAGGCGATTTGCTGGACGGCGTGGCAGTCTACGGTGTCGCTGGTAAAGCCGCGTAACGGGTTTTCGGGTATCAAAAAGCCTCGCATCTTCATGCGAGGCTTGCTCTTATGGACGGGCCGGCTAGCGGCACTGGCGGCGTGGGCCGTAGTTCGGCTGGTAGGTATTGTCATAGGCGCGGTATGACCGGTAGCGGCTATAGCAATACTCCGCATGCGAACCAGAACTATAGGCACGTGCGCGCGGCTGCGAAGCGATGATGCCACCGATGATGGCGCCGGCCGCCAAGCCGCCAATGATGGCGCCGGTGTTGTCGTGGCGGCGGTACCGGCGATCGTAGCGGCGATCCCAGCCATAGCGGTCGTCGCGGTAATAGTTCCGGTCGCGATAGTTATGGCGGTTGCGATACCACCTGCGATTATTGCCGAACTGACCCGGGCAGTTCGTGAAGTTGTTGCAGCCAATGGTCATGATGCGTGCATCGGTGCTTTGAGACGTCGGCTGCGCCGATTGCACCGGGCTCGGCACGAAAGCCGGCCCTGCCGAGGCCGGCAGTCCGGAGAAGGCCGTCGCTATCGACAGGGCAATGATGGCGAATCTGTTCATTTCACTCACCTTGAGTAAACGGATGTATCGACGGGATAACGCAGGGGCAGGGAATAGGTTTCATTTTGGGATGGAATGAGGCGGTGTATGCGCGTTTGTGCTAACATAATAGGCCTGTGCACCACTACCGGACGGCAGGAACCGACCGGTCCTAAAACGCTGCACAGCTTCGCCACCGCCAATGGGCGGGAATGTCTGAGAAGATCGCACCGACGACGCGGCGCAGACGAACTTTACTCTTATCGAAGCTCAATGTCGGACGGCTCGTTCGGGGGCCGGCATGTGCGTCGAAAGCGCGACAGCAATCTCTCTTGAAATCATAGAGCGGTTTCTGGTGTTCAATATTAAAACGGCGGTCAACCTCATGTGTAACGAAGTATTAACTTCGTTTGGTAACCAGATATTAAGACTTTCCTTGAGCTGTTTTGCTGTTTCTGTTTTCGTGCGCCGGCAAATACTCTGAGGTAAGGGGCTTCCACATGGCGCAACCGACGCAATACATCATCATGGAGCCGCTGGGTGGCATGACCGATCTCGACTCCATACGCATGAGGCTTGCCGAGGTCGGGCTGGCCCGCGAGGCGTTCTCCCTGGATTCGGATGCAGGCCGACTCAGGCTGACCTTCTGGGAGCCGGATCGAATTGAGGCATTGCGCATATTGGCGCGGCTGGATCATTCCAATCCATGATGATCGGGCACCCTCCGGGAAGAGAGAAACGTGACGTGCGCGATCGGCAGAGAATAATTTTGAAGGGGAGCAAAGACAAAATGACAACGATCAGTTTCCGACGTCCCAAGCCATCGGTGTGGAGCCGCGTGGTCGAAGCGCTTCGTGCGCTGTTTTTCGCTGGCGTATCCGGAGAATGGCATTGGCACGGCGATGTCCTGCGTCGCCGGCTTTCCGACGGCACGATAGTGACCAGAGAGCCGACTCCGGGGGAGATTTACAACAGGGACAGAGGTCTGGCTTCGTAGGGCCTTCCCCGCGGCGCGCTTTTCACCCTGCCACCATCTCCCGCTACCATCGCCCTCTCATCGAGGGCACGATCACCAATGGCAGAACTGACGCCGAGGCAGCGCCTGTTTGTGGCGGAATATCTGAAGGATTTGAATGCGAAGCACGCGGCGGTGCGGACGGGGTATAGCGGAAAGTCGCGTGCCAATGGCAACCGCTTGATGGTGAATGAGGCTGTGCGGGCGGAGATTGAGAGAGCCTTAGCGCCACGTCTTGCCGAGACGGAGACTTCCGCCGAGTGCGTGCTTGTCGCCATTGCCGACATCGCGTTTGGTGATGTCCGTGACGTGTTCGATGACAAGAGGGCGCAGAAGGCGCCTTCGGAGTGGGATGAGCGGACGGCGGCAATCGTTGTGGGGCCGGAGATCGGCACCTCGGCCAGGGGCAAGGGGGAGGTGGTGCATGTGGCGAAGATCAAGCGGGCGGACCGGTTGCGGGCGCTGGAAAGGCGGTGTCGGACTCGCAGCTAGCTCGACGTCTCAAGCTATCAGGCTCACCTTCCGCCGGCCAGCAATCGAAGCTGGTTCTCGTCATGCACACCCTGGCGGTAAAGCTCGATGATGAGGGCGCCTAAGCGGTCGGCCTCTTTGCCTGATCGGTCGACCTTTAGCCCGCTACAGAGAGCTTCATGGACACGCCTGCACACATCGAGGTCCTCGGAGGCGAGCGGTTCGTCACGCGTGCTGAACAGCTTGTCTGACATCGCAATCTGCCCTTTTTGGATGCCGTGAATCGCTTTCGTGAAAAAAAGATAATTTCGCGATCTTTGCTCTGCAAGATGGGCGAAGGTCCGAAATTCAAAAACTATTCGGGGCCTCGCACGGCAAGACGCGGGCGAGGGCTTCAGGGCATGGATATGGGGCGATCCGTGTGTCTGCCTGATGGATAGATGAGTGTGCTACTTGGTTGCGGGGTCCTTGGCGCGTTGCTGCGACAGGCGCAGCTCTTTCAGCCGCTTGGTTTTTTCGAGGCGGGCCCGCTGCTCCGCCTCGATGGTTTCCTTGGCGGCGCGCTCGGTGTTTTCGAAACGATCCTGCCGGTAAGCCTTTGATGAGGGTTCACGTTCTCTTTTCATGGCCGCTAAACGCAAATCGGCGAAAACGGTTTCATGGGAAAATGAGTCTCTGGCCGTCAATCGATCGACGTGGCCAGAACGCCGGCGTGCAGGATGGCAAGCCATCGTGGCAACCGGGCGCCTGATCGGCGCCCGGCAACATCACGGATCAGCCTTTGATGAAGGCGAGGATGTCGGGGTTTATGATATCGGCATGGGTGGTGCACATGCCGTGCGGGAATTTCTCGTAGACCTTCAGCGTGGCATTCTGCAGCAGCTTGGCCGAGAGCGGGGCGGAGTCGGCGATCGGCACGATCTGGTCGTCATCGCCGTGCATGACGAAGGTCGGCACGGTGATGATCTTCAGGTCTTCGGTGAAGTCGGTTTCCGAAAAGGCCTTGATGCCGTCGTAATGCGCCTTGGCGCCGCCGATCATGCCCTGGCGCCACCAATTGTTGATGATCGGTTCCGACACTTTCGCGCCCGGCCGGTTGAAGCTGTAGAACGGACCGGCCGGCAGATCGCGATAGAATTGCGAGCGGTTGGCGGCGAGCTGCTTGCGCAGGTCGTCGAAGACTTCGATCGGCAGGCCGCCGGGATTGGCATCCGTTTTCACCATGAGGGGCGGCACGGCGCCGATGATCACAAGCTTGGCGACGCGGCCCTGCGGCTGGCCGTGGCGGGCGACATAATGGGTCGCTTCGCCGCCGCCGGTGGAATGGCCGACATGGACGGTGTTCCTGAGATCGAGATGCTCGACGACGGCTGCGGCATCGGCGGCGTAGTGATCCATGTCATGACCGTCGCCCACCTGGGTCGAGCGGCCATGGCCGCGCCGGTCGTGAGCAACGACGCGGTAGCCCTTCTCAAGGAAGAACAGCATTTGGGCGTCCCAGTCGTCGGAGCATAGCGGCCAGCCGTGATGGAACATGATCGGCTGGGCGCTCTTCGGCCCCCAATCCTTGTAGAAGATCTCGACGCCGTCCTTGGTTGTGACTGTGCTCATCTTTTGGCTCCGTTGTAGGGGTTGGTTTGGATTCATGCGGTCAGAAGTTTGCGTCGTTGCGGGTAGAGTTGGCGAGGCTATGAGCGCCGTTGCGCCGGAGGCTAGGGGCAAGAAGGCCGCGCTTGATCAACCGGCTCGGAATATGTTGATGTGCTTATTGAATGCCTCTTTCTATTCTGTTGATATGACAGAAGTTTGTATCTGTCCGCGAGATGGGTGTAGCACCTGGCCATTTCGCATGACGCGAGGGGCTGGGTGATCCTCGCTTGGCTCTTCGCGCTGTGAACATTTCTTTAATCCACGGTATCTCGACTGTCGGCCCCTCAGGCTAGTTCATAGCGAAGGTGACTGTTTTTAGCGGCGAACGTCTGTAATGAGCCATTTTTTTATTATTCGTTCAATATATCCATCCGGGTAGTTCAATATATCTGTCCGGGGTAGGTGTGTTCCCGTTCTGCCACCGCATGCATGCCGCTGCCGGCGCTCACTTGAACACGGTTCATCGTCCAACCATCTAATCCTCATAGAACAGCGCCATGGCGGACCGTCGCAATCGCGACGGCTTCGCCGGCGACGGGACGGCCGTTATTGCCGCCTGAGGATCAAATCATGGGTTACATGGATAAGGACATAGCGCCTCAGAATGATGGGGCGCTGATCGATGCCTATTCGCAATCGATCGCAGCCGCAGTCGATATCGTCGGGCCGGCAGTCAGCCGGATCGAGAGGGTGGGAGGCCGGCAAGGGCACGGGTCGGGCTTCGCTATTTCGCCTGACGGTCTGATCATCACCAACAACCATGTCGTCGACGACGCCAAGGTCGTTCGCATCACCACGCCTGACGGTTTCGTCACCGAGGGCCGCGTGCTCGGCCGGGATGTGGATACCGATATCGCCCTCATTCGCGCCAATACAAGCACCGGCGCCTGGGCGAAGCTCGGAGACTCCCAGCGCCTGCGCAGGGGGCATATCGCAATCGCGATCGGAAACCCACTCGGCTTCGAATGGACTGTTACCGCCGGTATTGTCTCGGCGCTCGGCCGGTCGATGCGGGCTGCCAGCGGCCGGCCGATGGAGGATGTCATCCAGACCGATGCGGCGCTCAATCCCGGCAACTCGGGCGGGCCGCTGGTGTCTTCGGGCGGGAAGGTGATTGGCGTCAACACCGCCGTCATCCAGGGGGCGCAGAGCATCGCCTTTGCCGTGGCGTCGAACACGGCCAACTTCGTGGTTTCGGAGATTCTTCGCTATGGCCAGGTCAGGCGCGCCTTCATCGGCATAGCAGGCGATACGATCGTGCTGCCGCGCCGGGTGGCGCTTGCGGCGGGCACGGTGCAGACGACCTCCGTTCGTATCCGGCGCGTCGAGCCGGAGGGGCCGGCGGCAAAGGGAGGGCTGCAGGAGGGCGATTATATTCTCGCCATCGATGGCAGCCCGGTCGGCGGCGTCGATGATATCGTCCGATTGATGGATGGCAGCAGGATTGGCAGGGATACGGAAATCCTGGTGTTCTCGGTGACGGGCCGGATCGAGAAGAAGATCTTGCTGCCGATGGCGCGGTCCTGACGCCGCGCTTCGGCGCCGTGACAAGACGTCACTTACGTCAGGCGCTGACCGCCTCCTGCTCGGTCCCCGAAAAATCCACTGCCGCAAAGGCTGCCGCCAGCACCTCCGGCCCGGCGCCGGCTTTCGCGGCATCGGTGGAGAGGATCTGGCGGTAGCGGCGGGCGCCGGGCAGGCCGGTGAAGAGGCCGACCATGTGGCGGGCCACGTGCTGCAGCCGGCCTCCGCTGGCGATGTGGCGTTCGGCATAGACCATCATCCGGTTACAGAGTGCCTCCCAATCCGGTTCGGCCGCAGGCGCGCCAAAGAAGCGCTGGCCGATGTCGGCTAGGATCGCGGCATTCTGATAGGCGGCGCGGCCGAGCATGACGCCGTCGACATGGGCGAGGTGGGCTGCGGCTTCGTCGAGCGTGCGGATGCCGCCGTTGATGCCGATGAAGACATTGGGCCAGCGCTGTTTCATCCGGTAGACGATCTCGTAGTCGAGCGGCGGGATCTCGCGGTTTTCTTTGGGGCTCAGGCCCTTCAACCAGGCCTTGCGCGCATGGATCCAGATCGCGTCGGCGCCGGCGTCGAGAACGCGGGTAATCAGCTCGGGCAGTGCCTGTTCCGGGTCCTGCTCGTCGACGCCGA
Organism: Rhizobium sp. WYCCWR 11152; assembly: GCF_013087615.1. Taxonomy (NCBI): domain Bacteria; kingdom Pseudomonadati; phylum Pseudomonadota; class Alphaproteobacteria; order Hyphomicrobiales; family Rhizobiaceae; genus Rhizobium; species Rhizobium sp. WYCCWR 11152. The sequence continues at coordinate 21,740 of NZ_JABFCP010000021.1, forward strand.
TCCGGCATTTCACAGTCACCGGCACGGTCGCAACCCTCTTCATAGCCGCGATGCATTCGGCCACCGTCTCCGGCGTCAGCATCAGGCAGGCGCCGAAGGTGCCAGACTGCACGCGGTCGGAGGGGCATCCGACATTGAGGTTGATCTCATCATAGCCGTAGGGTTCGGCGATCTTCACCGCCTCGGCAAGCTTTGCTGGGTCCGATCCGCCGAGCTGCAGCGCCAGCGGGTGCTCGGCGGCGTCATGACCGAGCAGCCGGTCGCGCGGGCCGTGGATGATCGCATCGGCCACCACCATCTCGCTATAGAGCAGCGCCTCGCGGCTGATCTGCCGGTGGAAATAGCGGCAATGCCGATCCGTCCAGTCGATCATGGGCGCCACGGCAAATATTTTATTCTTATAATACAATGATTTACCCGGATTTA
>NZ_JABFCP010000022.1:0-97211 GCF_013087615.1 Rhizobium sp. WYCCWR 11152
CCGCGGCGTTTCGCCTAGCTGCGTGGATGATCCCGTTTTGGCAACGAGGTTGCGTAAGCAGCAGCTTCGCCGGGGTAGGGGAAATCGTCCCCGAGCTGACGGTCGCCATCGTAGACTTTGAAGCTAGGCCCCTCAACTTCAACGATCTTATAGCCATTCACGTATTCGATCTTCGGTGTTTTCCAGCCCATCAAAAGCTCTCCAGTCGGTCCGAGGGTTGTCTCTGACATGGTGCCAAGACCTCATACACAGCGGTCTATGACCTATCAGGTGCTTCACGATTAGCCAACGCCGGTTCGATCCCGTTCAAAGGCGCTCTATCATTAACCGCATGTCCAAATGCTCAAGCTGCCACTACGGAATACCTTGCGTTGCGGTGGCCTTGATCCGGATCAGCGACAAGGCCACCCTGAGCTTAACGAATTGCTTTCAGGTCGTTGAACTGACCCCATCGCGGGGCTCCTTTGAAATTTGTTTGGACGTTCATCTGGCGGCACAGTGGTTGATTTTACTCTAGATCAGCTCCGGCGAAGATCGATGCGGCACGTGACCACTGCCTTGCCAGTCTTTGGATCGGTATCAACTGTCGTAAGACGCATGCCCGAGGCCCCGACCTTCTCGATCGTCATCTGTGCTTTCCGGTCGCCGTCGGTGCAACGGTCCTGGTCCGGCGGAACTTGCGCGAACGCCCCCGCGTTTCGTAGCGGAGGAGGAACACCCCATGTCAGTCCCATTCGAACCCATCGTGCCGCCGCCGTTTGTTCCGCCGCCTGACAACCCGCCGCCGGAGCCCGACCGCATCCCCGGCGAGGAACCTCAGCCCGATCCCGAACCAGATGAGGGCGCTGCCTCAAGCAGTCTGAAGTCGTCGCACTGCTCGACGTGGGGCTCCGTCCGAAGACAGAGTGTCGGACATGACGGAGTGGAGAGATAGTCTGCGTCTGGCGCTCGTCGATACCTTCGTCGTCGATGGGGCGAAGCAACAGGAAGTCTTCGACGCGATCATTGAAGAAATCGCCGGTTTGCGAACTGACTACGCCCGGACTCCCGATCGCCCAGGTGCGGAGGCCGAGGAACCGTCGAACAAGTGGCCAGACCTTACGATGTCCACGATCTCGCTCGCACGCTTCGGCGGCTGGCAGCTTAGCAGGCCTGAATCACAGGCGCTGCGGGAAATTAAATACTCCGAATTTCAGGAAATCCGAACACATCAGAACTATATAAAGGCAACCACCCTTCTCCGGTGAGTAAAGTTCCCTCCGACACAGAGAGATCTGGTGACCGATCACGAAACCGGCGACGAGCCTGACTGGAACCCCGAGCAGCTACGCAATGCGATCAAGGCCGCAGGCGTCGCCCTTTGGACCTGGAACGTCGACGACGGTACCTTCTTGATGGACGCCAAAGGATACGAACTCTGGGACGTCTCGCGAGGCAGCCCGCTGACATTCGAGCGGTTGTCGGCGAAGATTCATCCGGCCGACCGCGACAGGGTACGATCCGCCTTTGTCGCCACCCGAGTGCTAGCCGGCCCATACGAGATTGACTTCAGGATATTGACGGACGCCTCTGACGTCCGTTGGATCTCCGCTCGCGGTCAAGGCAACGACGCAGGCATCGTCGCCCGGATGATGTCTGGAATATTTTTGGATGTTACCGGTCGCAAACAAGCGGAAGAAGGGCACGAACTGCTGGCCGGCGAAATGAGCCACCGCGTCAAGAATCTGTTGGCGCTCGCTTCCGGTCTTACCGCTATCACCTCCCGGTCGACGACGTCGAAGGAGGACATGGTCCTGCAGCTCACGCAACGCCTGGCGGCCCTCGGGCGGGCCCACGACCTCGTCCGCCCGCTCAAGGGCGGACAAGGAAATGCCGCCCTTCTTGGAGATTTGTTCACGGTTCTACTCGCACCCTACGACGACGAAGGCGCGTTTGCGGGGCGCATTCGCGTCGCAGTTCCTCGTATGGGCGTTGGCGAGTCGTCGGCGACGAGCCTTGCACTCGTCATTCATGAACTGGCCACCAACTCCCTCAAATACGGTGCGCTCTCGGTGAAACGGGGACCTTGGACGTGTCTGGCGTTCTGGCGGAAGGTGAGGTCGAAATCGCCTGGAGCGAGCAGGGCGGACCCGTCGTCGTACCTCCCTTAAGTGCTGACGGTTATGGCAGCAAACTTCTCCATCGCGCAGTCACCGGTCAGCTCGACGGTTCGATCGGCTACGACTGGACCCCGAGCGGGTTGGTCGTCGTACTTCGATTAAAGGAAAACCGGTTGTCGGTGTGAGCGCCCTATTGGGGCTTCCTCTGTTGCCGGCCGTCGTTCGCTTGCCTGATGAACGGTCACTCGGCGGCTTGACGGAGGGGGTACTCTTGTGGGAGCTCCGCGGGAGCGATGATCTCGAATTCCGTGGGCATGGCGTGCTGATCGGTTCCCAGGAGCTCCAGCGTCCAGTAGTCAGGATCCTTACCGAAGACCGTGGAGACCTGAACGATCGTCGCTCGTCCGTCGAAGTACTTCGAGGATTTCGCCCAGTAAAACGCGCCGGGAACCAAACTCGTTGCAACCATGGAGCCCACTCCAGTAACCCGTGGACGATAGCAGAAATCCTGGAAATGAGAATGCCTCAGCTTGTTTAGATCGCCATTGGGCGGATAACGATCACCCGTCGACCCACCGAGCTTCCAATTCGCGTCTTCGCCGCCGACCCTCCGGAGCAGAGACCGTGCGGCGAAAGCTCGCCCAAGCGGGTGGCCTACAGTTCTGAGCGACCGCAGGCGGCGCGCGCTGGGCTCCTCGATCGGTGCTCGATACTTGGCCTCACGTCGGGCGTGTCGTCTGTCGTGTTGCTATTTCCCACGATGCTCCCCCGCTATCTCAAGCGTCGTAGTGTCACTGCTTGGCGGGCCTATACCGATATATCGGTAAGGCCCGCCGGAGCGGTCAACGCGACTTCTTGTAAAGCTGCTCGGCGATTTCGAACATTTCCTCCGGCGCGTAGTCCGGAGTGAAGGCCGAAGGCACGCCGACAAGCTGCTGAATCTTGCCGCCTTCAGGCATGCCGTCGACGACTTCGAGTTCGCCGGGAGGGTCGCCGGGGAGTGCCACTTCGTCATTACTCCAGATGCCGGCGATCTCCTTGTAGTCGTTCGGGCTCCAGGTATAGAGCCGACGATGCGAGCCTTCGTCGAGGTATTGCTGGCATTCCGGAATATTCGCAAGCGGGATGTTGGGGCAGGGAAGGAACTTCTCGATCTCCACGCCGGTAATTTTTTTCAATGCCAGCGCGTACGCGTGGGCATGAACGGAGCCACGAACGAGCAGATAGCCGCAGACCGCGCGGCCTGTCGGATCGGTCACCGTTTCGTAGACGCGCAGCTTGTGTAGGCGGGCGCCGCATTCGAGATGGAAGTTATGGAGCAGATCCAGGACCACGTTGCCCGTGGTCGTAATGAAGTCGTTGTTCCAAGACTGCCCGTTGCTGTTGATCGGCATTGCGCCGCCGCCACCGGATAGAAAGCTTGCAGCGAGACGGATCTCCTTCATTGCCTCGAAAGGTCCGCCCGAAATATCGCCGCCGTCACCTTCGTCGCCATCGGGAATATCTGGCCCATTGTTGAGCATGGCGACGCCGTTGCTGACGAGTTCGACGTGGCCGAGTTCCTCCGCCGTGATGCTGGCAACTAGGCTATAAAAGGGCCGAAGCTTCGATTTCGAGCGAAAGTTGAAGCTCTGAAACATGTAGTTTCCAAGCGTGGACATTTCGCCGTACTTTCCGCCAAGCAGTTCCTGTAACGCCGCTGCGGCATTCGGGTCGGCGGCTTTCGGCGGCGGTAGTTCTGCCTGCAATTGGTCGACGCGCATGAACATGATCGAGTTCCTTTCGGTTGGTGGAAATCAGCGAACCTTTATCGGTCGCCGTTGTTCCCGGAATTCGACCTCCCCACAGGAGGCATCCCATTGCTAGCCCGATCGGGAAGCAATTTGGTTCGATCGGGACCAGGGAATTTTCCTCGAAGGGCATCCGTCATATAACGAAGTGAAGGCGCTTGCCGAGGTTGTGATTCCCTGGCGCCTCGCAAGTCGGAGATCCGACGGATGCCGACACCATTGGGGGGACTGGACAGGTTGCAGCGTCAGAAGCCGCGGGCGCTTCGCACGGACTTCCCTCGGTTTGCGAATTCCGAAGCGTCCCTATTCCCCTGGGATAGCCAGATCGATGGAGAATTAAAGGTCGAACTCATCTTTAGTGACCCGAGGAACCCGAGTGACCAGGGATGCAAGTTCGCCGCGGCAGATGATCAGGTAACGATGATCATCAGCATGGAAGAGTAGCTCGAGCGCGCGACGCCCGTCGGCATGCTCAACTGCGTATTCAAGGCGAGTGATGTGATGACAATCGACAGTGACTGCCCGAGAAACTGGTTCATGTTGCTCGCCTTCAGATCGCGGATCGCCAGCATGTCGGCATCCGCAAATCATAAAGGAGGTATTGAGCTGACCTCAGCGGTCGTATGTCCTTGTTCCATTGAGCGGGGCGGACGACGCGCTTTGAGAAGCTGGCTGCCCCTGGCGCCGCCTCCGTTGGTTAAAAACTACAAAATTTCTATTCGATATCCTTGGTGTCTGGTTTCTCTGCGTTCTGCTGTTCGGCAAAAAGCGACCATGCAGCGATAAACAGGGCTGCAATCAGGGGGCCGATGACAAAACCATTGATGCCGAACAGGGAGATGCCGCCTACCGTCGAGATCAGCACCACATAATCGGGCAGCCGCGTCCCCTGGCCCACCAGTGGCGGACGCAGCAGGTTGTCGATTAGCCCTATGACAAATACGCCGACGAGAACCAGGATCGCTGCTTTCAACCAGGCACCCATGAGGACTAGCCAGATGGCGACTGGAACCCATACGAGCGCTGCTCCAATTGCAGGCAGCATCGACAGGAGAGTCATCGTGACGCCCCACAACAGGGCGGCCTCGACTCCCAGAGCCCAAAATGTCACGCCACCGATCGTGCCCTGAATGATCGCAATGATGATATTTCCCTTGACGGTGGCCCGAACGACAGCGGAAAACTTGTCGCGAAACTGCCGGGTATAGTCGTCGTTGAGAGGGATTGCATCTCGGATCGCGCGGCCGAGGTCAGCCCCATCCCGGAAGAGGAAGAAAAGCAGATAAAGCATGATCCCGAAGCTGACGAAGAATTGCAGCGTGTTTTGGCCAAAACTCAGCAGGCTGCCGGCGACCGACCGGCTTGCCTGTACTGCGCCTGAGGAGATGTTAGCGCGAAGTTCCGCAAAGCCGCCAAGTTTCAATGAGTTCAGCCAGTTGTCGACGAAGCCGGGCAACGCATTCTGAATCCGGACCAGATAGTCATTGAGGTCGATTTCGTTGCTGCTTATCCGTTGGTAAAGACTGGTGCCTTCCTGGATAAGAGAAATGAGGATAATCAATGCCGGCACGATGACGAGACCGATGCACATCAACACCGTCAGCAGGGCAGCGATGCCTCGGCGGCCTCCCAGCAAAAGCGCCAGTCGCATGTTCACTGGAAAGAAGATGATAGCAAGGATCACTGCCCAGAAAACAGCTGCGTAATAGGGGACAAGCAGCCAGATGAACGCGATCGTCACCAGCGCTAGCAAGACATAAAAACTCGTACGTTGGATAGACATGTCTGCCTTTTCGCTGGTCAGTCTCCACTCCTAACCATAGCCGCGTCACTGCATAAGGCCAACGCGAATCGACCTGCGAGGAACGTGGACCACCCGACTGGCGCACGGGAGACGTACACGTCCCCTAAGCCGTCGATAGCACGTCGGTAAAGACGGGTCCTGGCTCGAGCGTTTGCCGCCAGCCGCGCTCCGCGATTTCGCATCTGGGAGACCCTCACTAGCGAAAGCCCGCGCATGGGATAGTGCCGCGGTTCAGAAGCTCGGTGGCGCTCACCAGAACAATGCAAAGCAAAGCGCCTTCCAGCTGCGGCGCGGTGTCAACTGGATACGAATGCCCACCACCCGTACGCCGACGCCGCTGCGTTCAGGACGAGCGCGCCGGCTGCGGCCCAGCGCGTTGGATGGATTAAGACCATCGCCGCCAGTGCTACTGCCGAAATCGCAAAAGTCATCTTCCCTACCCCGTGAGGCCCCCCAACGTCCGCACCCCCATCTGATCAAGCGGGGTAACTAGTATCACCCCAGGTCGAGGGGTTACAGCGTGACTTATCGAGTACAGATAATATAGTAATACTAATCCAAACTGCTACGTGGACATAATACTGTTTTAATAATATTTCTAGCGCCATGTATTTTGCGTAGGGGCGTAATATGACTTCAGCATCTGTAGCGTTGATTGACGACCACCCCTTGATGTTGGCAGGATTGACTGACATCCTCAACAAACAGTCTCCATTTATCGTCGCCGCGACTGGTTCAACCGCAGAAGAAGCCTTAGATATAGGATTAAAACTGAAGCCGAATGTTTTTATTGTTGATTTGATGATGCCTGGAAATATTTTCGACACTATCACGAAACTCGTCGAAAAGATTCGGACCAAAATTCTTGTTTTTACAGCGATGACAGGGAGCGATTACGCCGTGCGCGCCCTTAACGCGGGCGCAAGCGGATATGTCCTCAAAGGAAGCAGCGCTCAGGAACTCATCCAGGCTATAGCAACCGTCCATCGCGGCGATATGTTCATCACCCCGGCGTTTGCCTGCAAAGTCATTGAGGAGCTTAAAATAGCCTCGCTCCGAAAAATGGCCGGCGGGGAAGTGAAGCTTAGCATACGGGAGGGCCAAATCATCAGGATGCTTCTGCGCGGATTCACAAACCGCCAGATTGCGACGGATCTGCAAATTGGCGAGAAGACGGTAAAGAACTATATGACGATCCTGATGCAAAAGTTGAACGCGCGAAACCGCCTGGAAGTGCTGATTGCCGCTCAAAAGCTCGAGGGGAGCAGGGACCCGGCTCTGCGCCACTAGATGCCATTGCCCTCCAGCGGCACCACGATCCGAAGTTCCGTTCCGAGTCCGATCTGTTGGAGGATGTCGACTCGGCCGCCGAACGCTTCAACCCGGTTGCGAATGCCCTGAAGGCCGAGCGGTCTGCGGCGTCCATTAGAGCTGCCGCTCGCAAAACCTGGACCGTCATCGCAAATGACGACCGTTATGGCCGACAGATCGGCTGAAGCGGACACACGCTGGTTACGACCTGCACCGTGACGGAAAGCGTTGTTGAGCCCCTCTTGAACTATTCGATATAGACAGATCTTCAACGGATGTGCGACACGCTCGGGCAGCCCGTCATATGTCGACGTGACCTTTGATCCGGTCGCATACTCGTGCTGTTCAACCGCCATACGCAAGGCCGCCTCTAAGGCCAGATGTTCGGTCTCCGGCATGACCAGCCCTGTCGAAAGCTCACGCAACTCAGTCAGGACCTGGCTTGCGATATGCGACGGCGCAAGGTCGGATTCCTTCACATCGGACGCGCAATCGAAGGCAGTCCTCGACGTGCCGGCCGTGCTGGCGGAACCCCCCAATCTGAGAATCAACAAACTGAGAAGTTGAACAGGACCATCGTGCAGGTCGGAACCGATGCGGTTCAAGAGCTGCTCGTTCGATTTCGTCGCATCCATGCGCGCTTTGTCGGCTGCCTTGCGAAGCTCGGTATTTTGCCGGGCCAGCGCCTGGGCCTGTGTCAGTTGCACCTTTAGCGTCGTTCTTTGACTGGCGATAATATTGCTCGCGCGCCGGACGATGAGGAAAAGCAGAGCCATGATAGCAAGGGTTGTTGCGCCGACGAGCGCCCATGTGTGACGCTGAACTCGGTCACTTTGGGCGGCGAACTCGGCTGCATCCTCGTAAAGCTCTCCGACTGCGATAATGTCGCGAGTACCGGACCGATAGATGGGCGCGTAGATTTCGACGAGCGGTCTATCGGCGGAGGAACTGTCAGCATCGCCGTCGTTATGGCCATTTTCAAGTTGTGCAACAACCTGTCCCGCGAAAGCCCGTTCGATCTCACTCGATGGAAAGGTCTTTCCAATGAGAGATTTGTCGGTGCTGTAGATCACCAGCCCGTCATGGCGCCAGATCCTGAAGCTCTCGACTCGCCGTGCGAGATCGGTGCCGATTAGCAGATCGTCCAGTTCGTTTCGACGCGCTTCGGAGACCTGCGGGTCGTTTTCGGATCCCTCAACGTGCCGCGCAAGAAAGCCCTCCATATAAAGGGCTCCGGATTCGGCCCGGCTTCTGAGCTGATTGGCGGCGATCTGCACGTTCAGCCATTCGCCAAGGATTGCCATTGAACCGCAGACGACTAGGCCGGCAACTATCAAAAATTGCGTGGTTAGTTCAAGGCGTTGCCAGAAGGCGACGATCCCGACGTTTTCGCCGCCAGACCTCTTCCTGAATGGGACGTAAGTCACATTTTTTCCGGGCCCAAGGTCCCGTCCTCCTGCAGACGAAAGTCCATGCATGTCGCCGGACCTTTGGAACTATCCCGTGGCCTCTCGGCGCGACAAGATCAATCATCGCAGAGAATGCTGAAGATTTTCCTATTGGCCGTTCATACCTTGGGCGCCCGAGTAGAAAATCTCTCGCAAAACAAACGATGCCTGCAAGCGCAGGGTTGGGAAGAAGCATTGCCGGAACGATAGCGGTTCCCGTGCAACCAAAGGGGAGAGTACAAATGGTTACCTATATTCGATCGGATCTCGATTTCATCTTGGCGCAGATCAAGATTGCGGAACGGCACGCCGCAGGCGAGCCGCTGTTCGGCCAGGGCGGTCTTATCCCCACCTACAACCTGGCTTGGGGCCTACGTACGGTCGATGGCACCTACAACAATCTCTACCACCCGGAATGGGGCGCTTCCGACAACGAATTCCCCGAAGGGTTGGGCACGGATTTCCGGACTATCATGGTGCCTGCTGGCCCGGGTGGGCCGCTTGTGCCGGTGAGCTATACGCCCGGTGTCGACAATGACGGGCCGGGAACCGCTGGCCCCAGTGATGTGTTCGACCCAACAGTCCGGACAATTTCGAACCTCCTCGTCGACCAAACCCTCGGCAACCCGTCTGCCATCCTGACTGCCTTGCAAAGGGCAGGCATTGTTGCCGGGCCAGACCAGATGACGGTCACCGCGCAGATTTCTGCGGCCTACGCCCCGCTCGTGGACGAATTCAAAGCCGTGTCGGACGCCCAGCGCGGTTATGCGGCAGCATCGGCCGCAGCCTCGGCAAGCCCGGCCAACGTTCCGCTGCAGGAGGCCGCCGCCGCCGCCGCGGCAGTCCTCGCGGCTGCCGAAACAGCACTGGATGCCGTCGATGACGAGCTCATGGCACTTCTTGTGGCCGCTGGCATCGAACTGGATGGTCCCAACGTTGTCATTACCAATACCGCGCCCGACGAGGGGCTGTCGGCACCGTTCAATTCCTGGTTCACGCTGTTTGGCCAGTTCTTTGATCATGGTCTCGATCTCGTCAACAAGGGCGGCAATGGTACCGTATTCATTCCGCTGCTGCCGGATGATCCGCTCTACGTTGAAGGCGGAAATACCAATTTCATGGTCCTCACCCGCGCGACATTGGCAGGACCAGGTCCGGACGGTGTCGTGGGAACGGGCGATGACACCGATCGTCCCGTCAATACAACCACCGCCTTCGTCGACCAGAACCAGACCTATACCTCACACCCATCTCATCAGGTTTTCCTGCGGGAATATGTACTCAATGCCGCCGGCGATCCCGTAGCGACGGGCAAGCTTATAGAGGGCGGCAATGGCGGCATGGCAACCTGGGCGGATCTCAAGGCCCAGGCCGCCGACATTCTGGGCATCCAGCTCGTCGATGCCAATGTCGGCAACGTTCCGCTTCTTGCCACCGATGCTTACGGCAACTTCCTTCGCGGCCCGAACGGCTTTCCGCAAATGGTGACGGCAAGCGGCCTTATCGAGGGCGATCCGTCCGCCAATGGCGGTCTCGGCGTTTTGGTTCCTGCCAATGCTATCCTGACCGGCCATGCCTTCCTCGCCGACATCGCTCACAACGCGGTTCCGACCGGACTTGCCGACGGTGACATCGAGATTGGCCTTGAAAATCCGGGCAACGAACCCGGCGTCTACGACAACGAATTGCTCGACGCGCACTATATCGCTGGCGACGGTCGTGCCAACGAGAATATCGGCCTGACCGCCGTCCACCATGTGTTCCATTCCGAGCACAACCGGCTCATGGAGCACACAAAAGCGGTGGTGCTGGCGACAGGCGACAACGCCTTTATTCAGCAATGGCTGGTCCCCGGCGCAAACATCGCCGACGGCGTTCAAGATCTCGAGTGGAATGGCGAACGGCTCTTCCAGGCAGCCAAGTTCGGTACCGAAATGCAGTATCAGCATCTGGTGTTCGAAGAATTCGCCCGCAAGATCCAGCCGAATATCAACGTTTTCCTCGTTCCGGACGGGTATGACGTCACGATCGATCCCTCGATCGTCGCCGAGTTCGCCCATGTGGTTTATCGCTTCGGCCACTCGATGCTGACCGAGACGATCGATCGGTACGATCCGAGCTTCAGCGAAAATGACATCGGTCTGATCGAAGGCTTCCTGAACCCGCTTCAGTTCGAAAACAACGGGACCGGCGCGACCGTCGATGCCAATATCTCGGCCGGTGCCATCATCCGCGGCATGACCCGGCAGGTCGGCAACGAGATTGATGAATTTATCACCAGCGCACTCCGTAACAACCTTCTCGGACTGCCGCTCGATCTTGCGACCATAAACCTGGCGCGTGGCCGCGACACAGGCGTGCCCTCTCTCAACGAGGCCCGTCGGCAGTTCTACCTCGCCACCAACGAAGATTCCCTGCTCAAGCCTTACGAGAGCTGGGTCGATTTCGCCGGCCACCTCAAGCACGAAGCCTCGATCATCAACTTCATTGCAGCCTATGGGACGCATTCTCTGATCACCGGAGAAACGACGATCGAGGGGAAACGCGACGCAGCGCTGACACTGATCACGGGTATTGCCACAGGCAAATTCGCGACGATGGCTGGGTTCGTGGTCCCGGCCGACGCGGTCGACTTCCTCAATGCAACCGGTGCTTATGCGGGCGGTTCACTCGGCGGGCTGGAAGATATCGATCTCTGGATCGGCGGTCTGGCCGAAGCGATCATGCCTTTCGGCGGCATGCTGGGCTCCACCTTCAACTTTGTCTTCGAGATACAGATGGAGAAGCTCCAGAGCGGCGACCGCTTCTATTATCTACAGCGCCTCGACGGTTTGCACCTGTTCGGCGAAATGGAGAACAACTCCTTTGCCGCGATGATCATGCGCAACACCGACGCGACGCATCTACCATCCGATGTGTTCTCGACCCCGGGCCTAATCCTGGAAGTCGATCAAACGCGACAATTCAATGACCTCGACGGTGACGGCGTGCTCGAGAGCAGCGATCCGACGGGAAGCGGCATCCTGACACCGTTGGTGATCCGTAATAATCCGGTCACCGTCGGTCCAGACGGCAATTATCTCCGCTATACCGGCGGCGATCACATTGTCCTCGGCGGTACTGATAATGCCGACATTCTCGTTGCCGGCATTGGCGACGACACGCTCTTCGGCGATGCCGGCAACGACAGGCTCGAAGGTGGTTTTGGCAACGATATCATCAATGCCGGCGACGGCGACGACATCGTGACCGACAGCGGTGGTGACGATAATTTCAAGCTCGGCGCCGGCAACGACGTGGTTCACGCCGGCCCAGGTCTCGACCTGGTCATGGGCAACGACGGCCAGGACTTCATCTTCCTCGGCACGGATATGGGCTCGGAGGTCTTCGCAGGCACAGGCAACGACTTCATCTACGGCAACCGAAACGCCGAACGAATCCTTGGTAACGAGGGAAATGACTGGATTGAGACCGGCACCTTCGACGGTGCCCCCGGTGACAATTTCGATGAAATATTTTCTCACGACCTGATTGACGGGCACGACGTGTTCCTCGGCGATGGCGGGTTTGACGAGTTCATCGGCGAAGGCGGCGACGACATCATGGTCGGAAGCGCTGGTCGCGGCAAAATGGTCGGTATGTCGGGCTTCGACTGGGCGACCTACAAGGACAATGTCCTCGGAGTGAACGCCAATATCTCGATACCGATCATCTTCGACGAGGCCCCGATCCTGCCAGAAAACGCCGCTCTCGACGAGTACGAGTCGATTGAAGGCCTGTCCGGTACCCGGTTCAACGACGTGCTCACCGGCTCGGAAGCTCTGGCGGCTGATCGCCTGCCGGCACCACAAGGCGGTACAGAAGGTTATGCCGGCAGCGCGCTCGACGCCGACGGCATCGCCCTCATCAATGGCCTTCAGGCATTGCTCGGCGCCGGAGTGACCTCATTTTCTGCCGGTGACATCATCCTCGGCGGTGATGGCAGCGACGTCATGAAAGGCCTTGCCGGCGACGACATCATTGACGGCGACAAATGGCTCGATGTGCAGATCGGCGTCTTCGCGCTTGAGGACGTCAATCATACCGGCACACCAAGCGAACTGGTCAACAGCATGACGGCATTGGCGGCTCGCATGTTCAACGGGACGATCAATCCCGGTCAACTTGCGATCGTTCGGACCATCCGGACCGATACGACGGGCGGCGATATCGACACTGCCGCCTTCCAGGGCGCCCGCGCCGATTATACGTTCGGCGCAACCGCCGATGGACAAGTCACCGTCACCGACGTCACCGAGATCAACCTCGACGGCTCCGACCGACTGCGCAATGTGGAGCGGCTCCAGTTTACCGATGGAGCTGTCGGCCTGATCGTCGGTACGGAAGCCAATGATGTTCTCAACGGCACCGCTGGCGATGATCTGATGCTTGGCCTGGGTGGTAACGACACCCTGAACGGTGGCGACGGCAACGACATCCTCGTCGGTGGCCCCAGCACGGCCAGCTCTTCAGGCAGCTACGCCGATAATTTCAACAACACGGCGCAGAATGGAACGAGTGGCGCAACACCATGGACGTCGTCCTGGGTCGAGACGGGCGACAATAGCGGCACAAACAGCGCTTCGGCAGGCCAGATCCGTATCGACGACGGCACCAATCAGCTGCGCCTGCGCGATGACGACAACGATCCAGGCAACGGCACGGCGACGATCACGCGAACGGTAAATCTGTCGGGGGCGTCGACCGCCACCGTCAGCTATACCTTCAATGAGAACGGCTTTGATGGAGGAGAGACGGTCACGGTGCAGTTCGCCGCCGACGGGGTCAACTTCAATCAGACGATCCAGACCATAGACGGGAATTCCGGCAACGGATCGAGGGTCAACATTCCCTTGAACGGGCCGTTCGGCGCCAATTCGGCGATCCGCTTTGTGGTGGCCGGCACGAACAACAACGGCGATTTTGTCGGTATCGACGACTTGTCGATCGCTTTCTCCAGTGCTGCCGAGATACTGAACGGCGGTGCCGGTAACGATACTTATGTCATCAATCTCGGCGACGGGTTCGATATCATCAACGAAACTAGCGGCAGCGACCGCATCACGGTCGGAGGAACCGTGCCACCGGCGCTGCCGGCCGCCCTCGACGGGCTCAACATGTTCGAAGTGACGACCGGCGGCGGCAACGACGATCTCGTGGTCCAGTTCAACGGCCAGCAAGCCACCGTCACTGATCACTTCGACACAGTCGGCGAGGCTGTAGAGTTCATCAACTTCAATGGCAGTACATTCGAAGGCTACGCTCTGACCGGCGACTATGCACTGAGCACGGATGATACCGGTGAGCGGACTGCCGCAGTCGGCATCAATACGGCGCTGGCAGGCACGACGGGTAGCGATACGCTGACCGGCAATACCGGCTTCGACCTGCTCTTCGGCCATGACGGCAACGATACGCTCAATGGCGGCCTCGGTGAGGATCTGCTCGTTGGCGGTATCGGCAGCGACACACTCGACGGCGGCGACGATATCGACACGTTGGTCGGCGGCGCCGGAAACGACACCTATATCGACGACACCGGCGAAGATCTGATCGTCGAGGCCACGGGTGGCGGAACCGACACGGTCGAGACGACCGCGGCACTCTACACGCTGGCGGCCTTCGCCAATGTCGAGAACCTGACCTATACGGGTGTCGATGCCGACCAGTTCGTTGGTACTGGCAATGACGGCAATAACGTCATCACCGGCGGCGATCTCGCTGATACTCTAACAGGCCTTGGCGGTAACGACACGCTGAACGGCGGCCTTGGTGCCGACACCATGGTGGGTGGTATCGGCGATGACATCTACGCCGTCGACGATGCAGGCGACGTGGTGACGGAACTGGCGGCAGGCGGCACGGACCGGGTCGATGCCAGCATCGACTACACGCTTGGCGCCGAGGTGGAGAACCTCAATCTCAATGGCGCGGCGGTCACCGGTCGCGGCAACACGCTCGCCAATACGATCAACGGCAACGGCGCCGCCAACCAGCTCTTCGGCGGAGGCAACAACGATACGCTCAATGGCGATGACGGCAATGATCTGCTCGACGGCGGCGAAGGCAACGACACGCTGAATGGCGGCGACGACAACGACACGATCATCGGCGGTGCCGGCAATGACACCATCGATGTGGGCGGTGGTGTCAACACCATCATCTACAGTGCGACCGGCTTCGGGGCTGACAGCATCAGCAGCTTCGACGCCACCGGTGGAACGCCGGCGACCCAGGATCGCATCGACCTTAGCGGACTGGGAGTAACGGCGGCGAACTTCAACAACCGGGTGTTCGAAACGGCCAGCGGCGCCAACACGATCATCACCATCCGCGAGAATGGACCGGCCTCGACCATCCAGGGCACGATCCAGATCAACGGTGTCAATAATGCCGGCATCGATATCTCCGACTTCACGCTCGCCACTGCCGGCAATGTGATCACTGGCGCTGCAGCCGGACAGACGCATAACGGCACCGGCGGTGCCGACACGATCAACGCCCTCGGTGGCAACGACACGGTCAATGCCGGAGCCGGCAACGACATTGTCAACGGCGGGACAGGCAACGACACGCTGAACGGCGATGCCGGTGACGACACCTTCAACTGGAACGCCAACAACGCGGCGGCGGCGTCACTGGCCAATTCCGATGGTCGCGATGTCGTCAATGGCGGCACGGAGGGCCAGGCCGGTGACACCTTCGTGATCACAGGCAATGGCGCAGTCGCGGAGACCTACCGCATCTACACCCGCGCTGCATGGGACGCTCTGGCCGGCAATAATGGTGCAAGCCTCAATGCCGCAACCGAGATCGTCGTGACGCGGGGAGCCAATACCGATTTCGCCACCTCCGTCATTGCCGAGTTGCGCGAGATCGAGGAGATCCGCATCAACGGGGCCGAGCCGTCCGGAGCTGGCACGTCCGGCGGCGACACGTTCCAGGTGATCGGGGATTTTGGCGGGACAAGTCTGCGGCTGAACACCATCACCATCGACGGTGACGCCGGTGACGATACGATCGACATTTCGGCTCTGACCTCGGCGCATCGCATCGTATTCCGCTCGAACGGCGGCAACGACACGATTGTCGGCACCTTGCGGCCGCAGGACGTCATCGAACTGCCCGCAGGCGCGACTGCCGATGACTACGAGGTCACGACTGACCAGAACGGCGTGACAACGATGACAGGCAACCAGCATAGTATTCGCTTCACCAGCGAGGGCGGCCTGCCGCAATTCAACGGCAATGGCGATGACGAAACCGATACGCCGCCGCCAGCACCGCCGACACCGCCGACTCCCGAAGCAACAACGGGAGCCCCGATTGCTGGTACTGCCGCAGCCGATGTTCTTCTCGGCACCGCAAGCGGAGAAATGATCGTCGCATTCGGCGGCAATGACGTGGCAACCGGCGGTGCCGGCAGCGACATCATGCGCGGCGATGACGGTGACGATCTCCTCAGTGGGGAGGCCGGCAACGACATGGTCTTCGGCGGCGCCGGAAACGACGACCTGCTGGGCGGCGCCGGCAATGACATGCT
Organism: Rhizobium sp. WYCCWR 11152; assembly: GCF_013087615.1. Classification (NCBI taxonomy): domain Bacteria; kingdom Pseudomonadati; phylum Pseudomonadota; class Alphaproteobacteria; order Hyphomicrobiales; family Rhizobiaceae; genus Rhizobium; species Rhizobium sp. WYCCWR 11152. The sequence continues at coordinate 16,035 of NZ_JABFCP010000022.1, forward strand.
CTATGGCGACGCTGGATCTGACCGCGTCTTCGGCGATGCCGGCGACGACATGATCCAGACCGGTGCCGGCAACGACACCGCCCATGGCGGCGACGGCAACGACATGTTCGTCGCCGAAACCGGCGACGGCGATGACGTCTACTATGGCGATGCCGGCAGCGACACGCTGGATCTGGCGGCGATCACCGCCAACCTGACGGTCGACCTCGGCAGCGGCTTCATGGGCAGAGGAAATGCATCGAGCAGTCAGTCGGGTAACGATACGCTCTGGAACATCGAGAATGTCGTGACGGGCTCCGGCAGCGATACGATCACTGCCAACGCTTCCGTCAACATCATCGACGGCGGGGCAGGAAATGACAAGTTCCTGTTCCGTTCCGAAGCGGACGCCGACGGCGATACGATCATAGGCTTCCAGCCCGGAGACAAGATCGACCTCAGTGGCACTGACGCCAACAATGCTCTCTCCGGAAACCAGGCCTTCACCTTGGTAGCCGCCTCGACACTCAGTGGCCCTGCGCAACTGATCGTCACGCACGAGACCCGTGCCGACGGCGACTATACGGTCGTGCAGGGAAGCGTCGACGGCGACAGCAGTGCCGAACTCCGCCTGAACATAAAGGGGAACCACAACCTCACCACTTCGGATTTCAACCTGTAATCCGTGAGATGCAGCGTTCCGGCTTTGCCGGAGCGCTGCATGCGCCAACATCAGCAAGAAATGGTGAACGACATGCGTCCCAAGACTCCGTTGACCGGCAACAAGCGCAAACAGGTCGAGAAACTGACACAAGGACTTCGGGGAATATTCGTATTCCTCTTCATCACGTCCGGCGTCATCAATGTTCTCGCGCTGACCGGTTCCTTCTACATGCTGCAGATTTACGATCGTGCGTTGACCAGCGGCAGCGTTCCCACACTGCTTGGACTTTCGGCACTGGCGATCGGCCTCTATCTGTTTCAAGGATTCTTCGACATCATCCGATCGCAGATCCTGGTTCGCATGGGCGCTCGGCTCGACAGCCGCATCGCTCCCATGGCGCATCAAGTGGCAATCGACATGCCGCGTTTCGGTTTTTCGACAGCAGAAGCTCTGGAGCGCGGGCGCGATGTCGATACGGTTCGGGCTTTCCTCGGTGGCCAAGGCCCAGTCGCCCTATTCGACCTTCCTTGGGTACCCCTCTATCTGATCTTCGTCTACATGCTTCACCCCTACCTGGGTGCGCTCACCTTCGCCGGCGCCTTCGTCCTTTCCATGCTGACGATCGCGACGGAACTCATGACCCGTCGGCTTGCAAGCGCCACACACAGGTCGGGAATAGAGCGCAATGCGATCGCCGATTCCAATGCCCGCAACGCCGACATCCTGAAGGCCATGGGATTTGCGGGACGAGCGGTGGATCGTTTCAACCGCGCCAATCAGGATCATCTCGAGCTACAGACCCGCACGAATGACATCAGCGGCACATTTGGGGCCATATCCCGTGTGCTGCGAATGATCCTGCAGTCGGCCGTTCTCGGTCTCGGTGCCTGGCTGACGATCCAGGGCGAGCTATCGGCTGGCGCAATCATCGCCGCTTCGGTTGCCTCGGCGCGCGCGCTTGCTCCCGTCGATCTCGCCATTGGAAATTGGAAGAGTTTTGTTGCTGCCCGCACCGCGTTCATTCGGCTGAAGGAGACGGTCATAGCACTGACGGGAACCACACCTCCGATGACACTGCCTGCACCTGCCCACTCGCTGAAGGTGGAGAAGATGACCGTGGCTGCTCCCGGCTCTGGAAGGGTCCTGCTCAGTGAAGTCAGTTTCGAGATCGCTGCGGGACAGGCGCTCGGTATCATAGGGCCAAGCGGCGGCGGCAAGACGACGCTCGCACGCGCGCTGACCGGCATCTGGCCGACCCTTCGCGGTAGCGTCAGGCTTGACGATGCTGAACTCACGCAGTGGTCGGACGCCGATCTCGGTCAACATGTGGGATATCTGCCGCAGGATGTGGCGCTGCTCGATGCGACGATCGAAGAAAACATATCCCGGCTGGAACCAGAGGTCGACGCCCGTGCTATTGTCGACGCGGCCCAAACGACAGGCATTCATGAGATGATCGTGCGAATGCCAGACGGCTATCGCACAGCTTTGGGTCCTCAAGGCGTTTCGCTTTCGGCCGGGCAGCGGCAGCGCATCGGCCTTGCAAGGGCACTTTATCGCAATCCCTTCATCGTCGTCATGGACGAACCCAATTCGAACCTCGATGGGGAGGGGGAGATGGCACTCACCCAGGCGATCAAGGCGGTCCGCGCCCGCGGCGGCATCGCGATCGTGATCGCCCATCGACCCAGCGCTCTCACGGCGGTCGATACGGTTGCTGTTATCCAGAACGGAAAGATGGTGGCGTTCGGTCCGAAGGACGAAATCCTCAAGCCATCGGCGACAGAAACCTTCAGCAGACCCGCGGGCGCGACTCAGGTCGGGTCACGCATCACAGCGAGGATGTCGGAATGATCGAGGTAAAGGGAACAAAATCCGCCAAGATAGAAGACGATCCGCACGACCGGTATGTGCTCAAGTCCGAGGACAAACATTTAAGGGTCCCGCTGTTTTTTTCGCTCCTTTTGACGGGATTCGCGCTCTATCTGAAAAGTGCTCTGTCAAGCCGGCAAGAGGCCCCGGATGCAGAACAGCAACCGGCCGACGACCTTCCTGACGCCGCGCCGGTAATCGACACCAGCACGACCGGCTCCACGGTTCAGCCGCAGGACGAGGCGGATGAACGGGCACCAGCGGCAAGGAAGGCGGTGGTTATTCCACTCTCCAACCATAAAAATGCCGTGAGTTACCCTCTGACGGAATCCCTGCCTATAGAATTCAACCGGATCAACTTGCCAAGTTTGGCGCTGCTGAAAACCTTCAACGGGATCTCTGTTTCATTCCATGCATCGAACGACAATGTCTGGACGGCTCCGAAGCAAGCACTTTCGGTTGTGAGACCTCCTCCGTCCAGCGGAGATAAAGCCCGTCCTTCCAATGCCCAACCCGCAACCGAAAAGGCTGCCAACCGTGCGCCTCGCGTCAGCGGTCCGGTCACGCTCGCGGATGTTTCCGGTTGCGCAGGTGCGTTGATCGGTCTGGTCGATCTTCTGCGAGGCAGCGTGGATCCGGACGGCGACGCGATGTCGATCAAGGACATCAGCGTATCTTCGGGCCGACTGGTGCAGACAGCCGGCGGCTGGACATATGATGCCGCCATGCTCGGCCCGGTGACCATCACCTACCAGATCAGCGACGGCAAGGTCTCGGTGTCGCAGACCGCCCAGTTCTCCGTCGTCAAGCCGCCGCCTATTCTCGGAACGGCTGGCGACGACCTGCTTGTTGGCAGCAGTTGCGGCGACGACATCGGTGGACTGGCCGGCAATGACAACATTGACGCCAGGGACGGTAGCGACACTGTGAGCGGCGGCGATGGAAACGACAACATCGTGGCCGGCAGCGGGAACGATATTGTTTTCGCGGGTGACGGCGATGACGTTGTTCTTGCCGGATTGGGCGACGATCAGATCTGGGGAGGTGCAGGCAACGACCGCTTGTATGGCGAGGAGGGCAGAGACAGCATCTTTGGCGACGCTGGCGATGATGTGCTCAGCGGCGGTGCCGGCAACGATATGCTGCTCGGAGGTGACGGCCACGACATCTTGACTGGCGATGCCGACAATGACGTCATCGATGGCGAAGGTGGCAACGACAGGCTCGACGGCGGAGACGGTAGGGATATCCTACTCGGGCACAAGGGCACCGACAGCCTCGACGGCGGCGCCGGCGACGACGTGTTAAGCGGCGGTGACGATCGCGACACGGTCAAGGGAGGCTCAGGCGATGACGCGATTATCGGCAATGCTGATCGGGCAAACGACGGTTATGACGGTGGATCGGGTATTGATGTGCTCGATTATTCAGCGCTCGCCGAGGCGGTAGAGATCAATCTGGCAAACGGTACAGCCTCCGGCGCCGAGATTTGCAACGATACAATCTCGAATTTCGAAATCGTGCGCGCCGGTTCCAGCGATGATTCAGTCACGGGCAGTGCAGAGGCCGAGGAAATACACGGCAACAAGGGAAACGATCATCTCCGCGGCGGCGCCGGCACGGACCTCGTCGAAGGTGGTGACGGGGATGATATCGTTGTCGGTGACGCTGATGGGGCGGCAGACAGTTACGATGGTGGAAACGGCATCGACACCCTCGATTATTCTGCAGCCGTCCTGTCGATTGTCGTTGATCTCGTCGCCGCAAATGCAAGCGGGGCCGAAATTGGCAACGACAGCATAAGCAGGTTCGAAGTCATCAAAACCGGCGAAGGCGACGACATATTGCGCGACGATGAAGACGTCGATTGCCTCTCTGCCGGCGACGGTGATGATGTCGTGGTGGCGGCTGCCGATGCGTCGGATGACGACTACCGAGGTGAGGAAGGTCTCGACACGATCGACTATTCGCAGGCCGCACACGGCGTGCTCATCGACCTGAATACCGGCACCGCCACCGGTTTTGATGTCGGGCAAGATCTCATCGACGGATTCGAAAAGGTCGTGGGCGGCGCAGGCAATGACGTCGTCCGCGTCGGGTCGGCGGCCGTTCTCATCGAAGGCGGAACTGGCGATGACACGTTCGAGTTCAGCGTGCCGGCCGGCGAAAGCAGCGCCGATCTCGTTCATCAGATCCTGGATTTCATGGTGGGAGACCGCATCGATGTATCGAAGTACAAGATCTTCGAGGAGGTCATGGACGGCCTGGAGGAACGTTTCGAGAATATTTATGGCGAAAAGGCTGCTGCAGAAGCCCTGCCGATCCGGGTTCGCCATGAGGTAACGGACGAATTGAGCCAGACCTTCATCGAAGTCGATATGGACAAGGATCAGCATTACGAAATGACGATCAATCTTACGGGCCACCACTTGCTCGTGATTGTCGAGAATGCATGAAAAACGGCTCGGGAGAAAAGAAGTGTTCCATACCCAGACGAAAGCACCGCCTCCGCTCGCACCTGATACGAACAATACGTTTCCGGTGGCATCGCGCGTTCTCGCCGGAGTAACTCTAGGACTGCTGCTCTTTGCTGGCGCAGGCGGATGGGCGGCGACGACCCAACTGCAGGGCGCCATCATCGCACCAGGCATCATCAAGGTTGATCGCAATCTGAAATCAATTCAGCATCGCGACGGCGGCATTGTCAGTGAAATCGCGATCAAGGAAGGTGATTTCGTGTCGAAGGGGCAGATCATGCTACGCCTCGACGACGCCCAGACTCGTGCCGAACTTTCCATTGTCAGGGCGCAACTCGTCGAGCTGACGGCGCGGCAGGCGCGGTTGATCGCCGAACGCGACAACCAGGGCGAAATCGCCTTCGCGCCAGAGTTCGCCGCAACCCTTTCCGAATTTCCTCTTGTCTCCTCCGGCGAGCGCCGTCTGTTCGATGGAAACCGGCGCAATCGACAAAATCAAAAGCAGCAGCTGCAATACGGAATATCGCAGCTCGAAGAAGAGCTGAAGGGCCTCATTGCCCAGCATGAGGCAAAAACCGACGAACTCGAACTCGTGCGGATCGAACACGTTAAGATCAAGGGTCTGGCCGACAAGAAGCTCATCGACACGTCACGCAAATATTTTATCGATCGCGAACTGACGAAGCTGACGGGCGAGAACGGCGAAGTTCAGGCCAATATTGCGCGCTCGAGAGCACGAATGAGCGAAATCCAGGTTCAGATCATCGCCATCGATGAGGCGGCACGTACGGAGGCGCAACGCGAACTGAGCATCATAGAACCGAAAATCTCCGAGTTGACGGAACGGCGTATCGCGGTCGAAGATCGCCTGTCGCGCACCGATATCAGGGCTCCATTGTCGGGAACGGTGAACGAGCTCTTTGTTCACACGATCGGCGGCGTCATCACACCGGCCGAAAAGCTGGTGACGCTGGTGCCGAATGACGCCGCACTTAAGATTCAGGCCAGACTGTCACCAACCGACATCGATCAAGTATTTGTCGGGCAGGATGCAAGAATGCGGTTCTCTGCCTTCAACCAACGTGCAACGCCGGAGCTTCACGGCAGCATCGCCTACGTCTCAGCGGCCACCAGCACCGATCCTGCGACAGGGCAAATATTCTACCTGGCCGATGTCGCGGTGCCCCCCGCCGAGCTTGCAAGACTTGGCCCCAATAGGCTTCTGCCCGGAATGCCGGTGGAAGTCTTTGTCTCCACCGAAGAGCGAACCGCGATGTCATTTTTTGCCAAACCGCTCACCGATCAGTTCAATCGCGCATTCCGAGAAGAATAACTGCACGCGCTCCGCAGCGATGTTGCCGGTGAGCGGTCGCCTGCCTCACCTCGCTTGCTGGGCAACAGTTGAGGGTAAAAAGCCGCGTTTCGATCGGCGGATCGAGGCACTGGAGGCCTCCGAGCATCGCCTACTCATGGAAGTCGACCACCGATCCAAGAATGTTCTGGCGATCGTCGACAGCATCGTCCGCTTGAGCAACGCCGATGATCCCACCCTTTATGCCGCCGCTATTCAACACCGCGTGCAGGCGCTCGCCCGTGCCCATACCTTGCTTGCTGCACGAGGATGGACAAGCATTTCTCTTGAGGAACTCGTTCGCCAACAGGTGACGCCGTTCGCCGCCACCCGCGCTTTTTTTAGCGGGCCGGATATCAAAATGCCTGCACCGGTCGTCCAGCCCCTTGCGCTCGTGCTCCATGAGCTCGCCGTCAACGCAGCCCAACACGGGGCGCTTGCCGCTGCGCAAGGCAGGCTTTCAATCAGTTGGGAGCCTAGACCGTCGGGAGCCGGCTTTAATATCCGGTGGCAGGAGGTGGGCGTCGACATTCCGCCTAGCTCAGCCAAACGAGGTTTTGGCACGGTGATCGTCGGCGCAATGGTCGAAAAACAGCTGAAAGGGCGTCTCGAAAAAACCTGGTTGGACGAAGGGCTTCTTATCGACATTGAGATCCCATCTGCCAGCTCGACCTCCGTATGACGGCGCCTTGGCACAAGAAAAGTGATGTCAAGAACCCGCCATCGAAATCGAACGCTTAGCGTCCGCGAACGATGGTAGGCGCAAGCATTGCGGGGCGGCGGGGAGAGAGTGAGAGGCGGGAAGGGATTCCGTGACGGGTTAGGAGGTTCGGAGAGAGGCTCCGGCCGGCCCGCCAAGGAGTAATGAAATGGCTAAAGCCGTTCAGAAGATCACCCTGAATCGATCGGAAGACATTTCTTTCGACAAGTTGGAACTCTCGCAGTGCAACGTCCGCAACGTCAAAGCGGGTGTTTCCATCGAGACTCTGTCCGAAGATATCGCCCACCGCAAGCTCTTGCAGAGCCTCAGCGTCCGCCCGATCCTCGACGGCGAGGGTAGGGAAACCGGCAGGTTCGACGTTCCAGCCGGCGGCCGTCGATATCTCGCCCTCGAATTGCTTGTCGCTCAGAAGCGCATGGCGAAGACGGAACTTGTTCCCTGCATCGTCAAGCGCGACGACGAGACTTCCGCCGAAGACGACTCGCTGGCCGAAAACGTCCATCGTGTTGATCTTCATCCCCTCGACCAGTATCGCGCCTTCCAGACACTCCGCGAACAGGGTCTCGGCGAGGAAGAGATCGCCGCTCGCTTTTTCGTCTCGGTCGCGACCGTCCGGCAGCGCCTGCGGCTTGCCTCCGTGTCGCCGCGACTGCTCGACCTCTATGCGGGAGACGAGATGAGGCTCGAGCAGATCATGGCTTTCTCGATCGCCAATGATCATGTCCGGCAGGAGCAGGTCTGGGATGCGATCTCGCGCCAGCAAGTCCGCGACGCCTATTATATCCGCAGGCTGCTCACCGAGACGACGATCCGGGCGATTGATCGCCGGGCCGTCTATGTCGGCGTCGATGTCTATGAAGCGGCCGGCGGCATCGTGATGCGTGACCTCTTCGAACAGGACAACGGCGGCTGGCTGCAGGACCCGGCGCTGCTCGAACAGCTCGTTGTCGAGAAGCAGAAGGCGGACGCCGAAGCGCTGAAGACGGAGGAGGGTTGGAAGTGGGTCGAGGCTGCTTTCGACTTCTCCTTTGGCCACACATCGGATCTTCGCCGCTTCCATGGCAAACAGCGGGAGCTCAGCGAGGAGGAACTTACCCGCGAGGATGCGCTTAAAGCCGAGTACGACAAGCTCGATGCCGAATATGCCAAAGCCGAAGAACCTTCCGAAGATATCGAGCGCCGGCTCGAGGAACTTGGAAGCGAGCTCGATCAGCTCCATGACCGGCCCTACATCTTCGACCGGCAAGAAGTCGCCCGTGGTGGCGCCTTCATCTCACTTGCCGCCAATGGCGAGCTGAAGATCGAGCGTGGCTTCGTCCGACCGCAGGATGAACCGCAGATCGAAGCAGACGGCGACGACGCGGAAGTGGCAGATGGCGATATTGCCGGCGAAAGCACTGGATCATCGTCGGCGGGCGGCATCTCGGTGAGCGGTAAGCCAGTCTCGGTTGACCAGGTGGAGCAAGAGGACGACACGCTGCGGCCGCTCTCCGATCGCCTGGTGCTCGACCTGACGGCAACTCGGACGGTGGCGCTGCGCAGTGCGCTCGCCAGCGATCCAGTCATCGCTTTCGTGGCGGTTCTGCATGCCTTCGTCCTGAAGACCTTCTATCTATACGGCTCGGATACATGCCTGCAACTGACGCTGCAGAGCGCCAAGTTCAGTCAGACCGAGGGCCTCGGCGATACGGCCTGGGCCAAGGAGATCGATCAACGGCACGAGGCATGGGGTCAGGATCTGCCGAAAAACCCTGATGATCTCTGGGGCCATCTGGTCGTGCTCGACGAGATCAGCCGCCAGGTGCTCCTCGCCCATTGCGCCTCCCTCTCTGTCAATGCGGTCATCGAGCCGTGGAACAAACGCACGTGTGCGATCGTCCATGCAGAACAGGTCGCTCGCTCGATCGGCTTCGACATGGTCAAGGCCGGTTGGGTGCCGACGGTCGACAACTATCTCGGCCGGGTCACCAAGGCGAACATCCTACAGGCGGTTCGCGAGGCCAAGGGTGAACAGTCGGTTCAACTCATCGACCATCTGAAGAAGCAAGATATGGCGCGCGAAGCCGAGCGCCTGCTCAAAGGCAGCGGTTGGCTTCCTGAGCCCCTGCGGACCTCTGTCGATGTGGTTCCTGCCGATGACCTCTCGGTAGCGGTCGACCAAGCAAGCGACGACGGCAACTCGGAGGCCGAGAACAGCAATCTTCCGGCCCTTCTGACAGAGGAAGCTGATCTCGGCGATCAGAATCAGGAAGCGGAGGAAGACGTCAGCTATCTGGACGCCGAATAGCCTCACGCCTGAACATCGCAGCCCGGCGGCATCGCCAGGCTCTTTATCCATCCTACTCCCATTCAACATCGCCCGGCCATCGCGCCGGGCTCTTTCGTTTCAGGAGACGACATCATGAACACGACCCTTCCCACTCCTAACCCGGTCTCGTCTGGCTTTAAGGTCGATATCTCGCGCGGCCAGCGCATCGGCCGCGTCTCGTCCGAATGGTTCTCGCGGCCGGACGACGAACGATACCTGTCGCTCTCGGAGCTCCACCATGCCGTCAAAGCGCGGGCCGAGCATGCTCGTGCGCGAACCGTGGAAAGCTCCGCCATTCGGGTCGAAGCCACCCGTAGCGACGTCGAGCGCCTCGAGCTCATTGTCCCCGGTGACCGGCAGCCGATCGCGCCGACGCACTGGAGTTATGGTCAGCTCTGCAGCCTGGTGGGAGCCCCAGCGACATACATGCGCCAGCTACCCGCGCCGCTTGCCGCCATCAATCTGCAGCACGGCTTGCTCAATCACCGGGCGGAGCTGGTGAAAACCTTGGAGATGAACGACGGCCGCGTCGAGCTTCGGGCGGTGACCGGTCCCGAATACGGCCGCATCTGGGACCACGAACTCGTGTCGGCAGTAATGAAGATTGCCGGCAACGGGACCGGCGATACGATCTGGAAAGTGCCCGGTCTTCTCGACTGGACAAGCATGACGCACAATCCCTTCGTCGACATCACCAAGGACACGACGACCCTCTACGCCAGCGATCGTGATGTCTTCGTATTTCTCGTCGATGATACGCATCCGATCGAGGCGGGTCGGCTGGCGAATGGCGAACCAGATTTGTTCTTCCGGGGGTTCTATGCGTGGAATTCCGAGGTTGGATCGAAGACGCTCGGAATTGCCTCCTTTTACCTCCGTGCGGTCTGCGCCAATCGAAACATCTGGGGGTCGGAAAATTTCGAGGAGATCAGCATCCGCCATTCGAAGTTCGCGGCCGAGCGTTTCGCGCATGAGGCAGCGCCGGCGCTGACGAGCTTTGCCAATTCCTCGCCGGCAGCATTCGTTGCTGGTATCCGGGCGGCCCGCGAACGCATCGTCGCGCGCAACGACGAGGATCGCCAGACCTTCCTGCGCCGACGCGGCTTCTCGAAATCGGAAACCGGCAAGGTCATCGACATGGTCCTGTCCGAAGAGGGCCACCCGCCGGAAAGCGTGTTCGACTTCGTCCAGGGCATCACCGCGTTGGCGCGCGACAAGACGCATCAAGACACCCGCCTCGAACTCGAAGGCAAGGCGAAGAAGCTTCTTGAAAGCGCGAGCTGAGCTCGACTTAATCCGGTAGTAGTGCTGTCGAGCGACAAAGCAGGCGGCCGCGAAAGAACCTCGCTCGTACTTCGCTGTTGACACAGAAAAATAGGGCCACTGGAAGACCAGGGCCATTTAAGGTGTGAAGGTCAATAACCTCCAGAGGGGAACAGCTGACGCGATGGCACTGGGAGGAAAACCATCAGCTGCATCAGCTGGAGGCAATATGCACATATTTTGATCGGTTGGTGAAACATTTATTGTGCAGTGCAACTATGCAGAAAAGGTCGAGCCACACAATACAGACACGGGCGGAGCCCATGTAGATCTTTCCTCGTAAGCTTCGCCAACATAGGCCAACCGATGCAGAGCTGGATCACGGCAGGCGCGGCATTTCTCCCTCGGCGACGCGCCAAATCCATGGCGTCATCTCCGCTCTCACGGTAATCATCTCGTTTAGTGCGACTTCGTAGTCTTCATCGGCACTTATCGGGACGATGAACATCGCGACGGGCTCGGGGCGTTGTTCCGGCAGGGTGATCGAGACAACCGGTTGCTCCCGGGAGAGATTGAAGCGCAGGCCTTTCACGCTCTTTCGCTTCAGCCTTGAAAGCCGTTCGAGGAGATGTTGCTCATGGATGCTCTCGAACGGGATCCAGTTCTCGTTGACCACCATCATGGCGATCTCTTCAACGGAAGCGATTCCCGCGCCCGATATCCCGAAGGTCGCAATCATGATCAGATGGAAGTCTTCGCTCGACCGCCAGAGTTCGAGCTCCGTCTCGTATCTGGAACTCAACCGCTTCCATGTCCCGTCCTCGATCATAAAGGGGAAGGGAAGGTGCCGTACGGCAATTTTCTGGCCGCCGCGGGCCGCAGCGAACTCCTTGACCTCCGCCACGGTCACCATCAGCTTTCGCTGTCCGGGACCGGAGGCATGGGCAGGAGCCAAGGCTGCCGCCCGGCGGGCGGCTATTCCCTCCCGATCCTCCTGATGAAACACTTCCGGCACGAACAGAATGTCGCTCAACGGTCCGCCGCGTGCGGTCATCTGCGAGGCCGCGTTCATGAGGCTTGACTGGACGCGGCCCCAGCCACGTTTGCCCGTCCACGATGAGCGCCATTCCGTCAGTTCTCCTGCTTCCCAGAGATAGTGCAGGACGGCGCGCAACGAGAGCTTCTTTGATTCGTTGCGCAGAGCCGGCTCAGATAGCTCTGCGGAGGACGCGTGCGCGCCGCGAGCGCCTTTCTTCGTCAGGGGAAAATCGAGCTTCAGGGCGGCCTTTCCACTCGCGTCGATCTGGATCGCGTTGCCGATCAAAGACCCCAGTCCTGATAATTCGTAAGGCGGTTCGTAAGACGGACATGTGGGGGCATGGTCCCGCCCCGAAAGCGGCATGCGCTTGATGACGTAAAGATCGTCGACGCGGGCGATGTACATAGGAAGCGGCGGCTCTTTGCACTGGCAAAGTGGCCGTAGCTTCTGCGCGTAAGCACGTTCGAGCCGAGCTGGAAGCTCGGGAGCGTCTTCATCGAACGCCTGCTCGCCAATCAAAAACTGCCGCACATCGCTCCCATTATCATCTTTTGCCGAACCGGGTGCGAAGATGTAGCACGGATTTGCTGTATTATACTATCTCAAAATAACCAGTATATCGATGATGAGACTGCGCGCCTGGAGGTGCCGTTGCGGCCGCTATGAATGAGGGCGAGAGGGCCGGGAAGGTTTGCCTGGTGGGGCTCTGGGGAGCATCCGGGCAGGCGGATCCATTCCTCGTTCTCGAGAGGCTTCCCATGAACGTAACCTCTTCTCCGGCCGCCGACATCGGCCCTTTCTCCGAGATGATCTCCTGGAAGGTGCGGTTCTTCATTCCAACCTTCGACAAAAGGCCCGCGATTCTTGTCCGACTGATGCAGCGCCACCGTCCCATTGATGTCACCAGCCGATCGTGAAGGAGGTGTGGTCATGTTGTCCGCTTCCGACCTGGCGAACCGTCTCGCGCGCGATGCCGAGGCGGTCTGTCGCCACTATCTTTCCGCCGGCCGCCGGGCCGGTAATTATTGGATCGTTGGCGATGTCGCCAACACCAAAGGCAGGTCGCTCTATGTGCACCTCTCCGGTTCGCGTGCCGGGCATTGGACGGATGCGGCGACCGGCCAGTATGGCGACCTTCTCGATCTCGTGCGGGAAACCTGCGGGCTGGTCGACTTCCGCGATGTCGCCGACGAGGCTCGCCATTTCCTCAGCCTTCCCCGACCCGAACCGGCTTCGTCCCGTAGGGGCGAGGCCTCCGACCAGCCGCCGGTCGATAGACCGGCGGCGGAGCGCGCAACGCGGCTCTTTCGAATGACCCAGCCGTTGGCGGGAACGCTTGGCGACAGCTATCTGGGCCAGCGCGCCATTCTGCGGGCGTCCCTCCATCCCGCCCTGGGCTTCCACCCGTCCTGCTACTATCGGGATTTCGTGACCGGTCGGACGACCAGTTACCCGGCGCTCGTCGCCGCTGTGACCGATCGCTTCGGGCAGATCACTGGCGTGCATCGCACATGGCTCGATCCGAATGGCGCCGGCAAGGCGAAGGTCGAGGATCCCCGTCGTGCGCTCGGCGGTCTTCTCGGCAATGCCGTGCGCTTCGGCTTTCCGCTCCATGAGCTCGTGCCTGTCATGGTAGCGGGCGAAGGCCTGGAATCGATCCTGTCGCTATCCGATGTGATGCCCGCGATGCCGATGGTCGCCGCGCTCACCGCCAACCACCTCGCGGCCTTCTTGCCGCCGGCGGGGTGCCTGCGCCTCTACATCGCCGGCGATGCCGATGCCGCCGGCCGGTACGGGATCGAGCGGTTGAGCCGCAGTGCACAGGCGCTCGGCATCCTGCCGCTGGTGCTCGCCCCCGAACTCGGCGACTTCAACGAGGATTTGCGTTGGCTCGGCCCGGACCGGCTGACGGCGAACCTGCGGGCGCAACTCGTTCCGGAAGATGCGATGAACTTTCTGCCGGCATGAGGCCCGCCGAAAAGACAGGCGGCGGTGGTGATCGTCGCAGTTGGGAAGGCCGTTCTATGGGCACTTCCTCCATGTAGACGCGCTCCCGCGGGCCTGCCGAGAGGCGACCCTTACCACACGGCGGCCTGGCCTTCAGCGGGTCAGTCAGGTTTCTTCCCCGCGCCGGCGGAGCCGGCGCTCCTCGCGGGTCAAGAAACCTTCCTTCCGCCGCCCGGCGCTACGCTGGGCCGCGGCACATTGCGCCGCGGTTCCGGCCTGTCTCCGCGTGAACATGGTTCGCCGTCAGGCCGCGAGAGGCGCGGCCGCAACCGACGGAGACCATCATGAACTTGACCCTTCCCACCGACGACGCCTTCGAGCCTCACCACGCCTCTTCCCCGACTGACCGCTTCATCTACGAAATGCAGATCTACGGCCATCGCCCTTTCCAGGACGAGCCCGATCCGCGGCCGCTCCCGGAAGAGCCGGTCGTTCAGTCTGCACTGACCGCGATCTTCGACGCCCTGTTCGAGATGCTCGGCGATACGCGGCTGGAGCCCGATCTTGAAGACCTGCTCTGGTCGACGGTCAACCTCTTCCACCGGACCGGCGAGCGCATCCAGCGCGAGCTTCAGCGAAACGAGGACGCGCAACGCACCGGACAGCGGGAGCAGGACGGCTCGGAGGTCAAGAGCGTCGAGCTCGAGCGGCTGATCGCCGAAGGCATCACGTTTCTCGAGCGCCGCAACGCCTTCGAGTTCATGCGCGACTACGCAGCCGACCTCTTCGAGGCTGAGACCGGTTCGGCCTGGCGGCCGCGCACCGGCTCCAAGGTCAGCCATGCCAACATGACTGCGGCGATGATCGACTCCAGGGACTTCCTTTCCGCACGCCGCCGCGCCGAGACCGAAGTGCTGATCCCGGCAGGCACCAAGATCGCTTTCTCCGGCGGTATGGATTACAACGATCACGAACGCATCTGGGCGAAGCTTGACCAAGCACAACTCAAGCACCCTGATATGATCCTGCTCCACGGTGGCGCGCCGAAAGGCGCCGAGCGCATCGCAGCCTGCTGGGCCGAGGCCCGCAAGGTGACACAGATCACCTTCAAGCCGAACTGGACGAAGCATGCCAAGGCCGCTCCCTTCCGTCGCAACGACGAGATGCTCTCGGTCATGCCGACCGGCGTCATCGTCTTTCCTGGCTCAGGCATCACAGGCAATCTCGCCGACAAGGCACGTCGGCTTGGTATCCCGGTCTGGCAGGCCGCGGAGGATGGCGCGTGAGCGCCATTCCTCATATTCTTCTATCGCGGAGAAAATAGAGAGCTTGCGTTTCGACGATTTTGTGTACACAATTCCGCCGAACATGGAGCCTTTCAATGTCTGAACCTCGACCGAACGTATCTTCTCCCCGCCGTGTGGGCGTGCGGGAGTTTCGCGGTAATCTGACATTCTTCCTGAAGCAGGTTCAGGATGGGCAGAGGTTCGTTCTGATGTCTCATCATAAGGTCGTTGCCGAAATCGGCCCTCCGTCAGTCGACGTGGCCGTGCGCAAGCCCGGCGCTTTGCGCGGCAAGATCAGAGTTTCTGATGATTTCGACAGCCTACCCGCAGATGTCCTGAAGGCGATGGAAGACGGGACGTGAGGCTTCTGCTCGATACGCATGCGTTACTTTGGTGGCTGAATGACGACGACAGGCTGGGCAGTCATATGCGAAGCCTCATTAGCGATCCCGAAAACGATGTGCTCGTAAGCGTCGTTTCTCTTTGGGAAATCACCGTGAAGCTTCGGATCGGCAAGCTTGTGGCAGACATAGACGAAATCCTCGCGGTCTTGCCGGATCAGGGATTTGATAGGCTCGATATTGCCGACTCACATCTGATCGCACTTGGAAAGCTTCCGCTCCATCATCGAGATCCCTTCGACCATCTCCTCATGGCACAGGCGGTCGCGGAGGGAGCGCATTTCGTTTCGGAAGACCAGAATGTGCCGCTTTACGGCATTGAATTCTTGACCTGTTCGGATCCTTCAACTTCGCCGGACCCACCTGGGCAATAGCCTCAAGCGTGAGCACGGGGTGGGCGCATCCGGCGTATTCGCGGGACCGGGCTCTATTTCGCCGGCGAGCCGGCTCCACGAAGCCTGTGGTGCAGTCTTCGCGCCAAAGGCGTGACGATCCCTTGCGAGGCGGCTGCCACGCTGCTTTGGCGGGCGATCAGGCCATCATCGGCCGCATCGCAGCCTGGGTCGGTCTGTAGCCCTTCCGATGCCTCCGGCGTGCAAGATCGAGAAAATGTGCCACGGCTTCCAGTTCGGTCCCGAACACGTCGATCCTCTCGCCGCCACGCCTGCCGATCCGTCCCCAGCTACGCACGACCGCGGTTTCGCCAAACAAGGTGGGCTGGATCGCAAGCATGTAATAGCGCGCCATGTTGCGGCTGGCATCAATGCGCTGGCAATGGAGGTGGAACGACATTCCGCTCATGTCGGGAATCATTCCTGCGGGGACCGACCCTGTCCAACGAGAGTTTTGAATCCTTTGCAGCCGATGGATTCCGTTTTGTGATGTGTTGGCGCGTCATCAGCGAAGAGCGCCCGACGAAGCCGGCCTCGGTCGGTCGAGGCTGCCCGGGCGCCGACAGTTGAGTGCCCGGCGGAATACGGCGGATACGTCAACCGGGCGCCGAGGCGAGTCTGCGGAGGATCACGCATTGGATCTCGGGCTGAACAACTCCACTCGGCATTGCCACACCTGCCGCGCCGATGCGGTCGCCGCGTCGGTCCCGCCGGGCGCCGACGTATGATGTCAACTGGCACGAGTTTCTTGCTTGCGGTGATTAGGAGCAGCAAGGGCTTTGCGCAGAATGGCGGCAGGGTGTTCCAAGAGCCCATGGCCACTCTCATGTAGCGCTGGACCGGGCGGCCATGATGGTTCGTCCCGCCCTTCGGTTGCACGAGACCATTCCCGTTCTCCATGTCGCCTTTTTAAGGGACCGGCCGCTATCAGCGTCAACCCGCAAGGGGTTCCCCTGCGCTGGCGCTCCGGTGACGCCTGCGGCTCGGCCCCTTCTTCGGGCGCCATCGGGAATGGTCCCGAGCAACCGAAGGACACAATACCATGGCCACCACGATCGCAACCCTGACGCAGAAGACCGACGGCAGCCTCGAAGGCATCTTCGCCACCATCCTGGTCAACGCCCCGATCGCCATCGTCCCGAACGCCCACAAGGCGAGTGAAGAAGCTCCCGATTACCGCATCATCCACCGCAAGACCGGCTTCGAGATCGGCGCGGGCTGGAACCGCATCGCCCGCCAGACCGGCGAGGAATACCTCTCAGTGAAGCTGGAGGCTCCGGAGATCGGCGTGATCTTCGGCAATCTCGCACAAGCCCCCGGCGGCGAGCCGAACCGAAAGGTTATCCTCTGGAATAGCCCGAACTGAATGACGGGCAGCCGGCCTCGAGCGATCGGGGCCGGCTTTCGCGGTGACACATCTGAGGCGGCCGGCTTTCCCTGCCGCCTGTTTTCTGGTGGCAAACGAAACGTGGATTGTCTGCTCAAATCACCAAGTCTGTCATGAGGACCGTGCCGCCTCAAGGTCGCGCGGCCCCTCCAATTTTGCCTCCGCTGCGTTGCACTCCGCTCCGACAAAATCGGCACCTCCGCGCGCCGGCTCCGCCGGTCGCTGACGCGAACCTTGACCCGGCCCGATCCTCACGACCGCCGGCGTCATCTTTCACGTCAACAAGGAGATGACGATGACGAACGAAAACGCCTTCAACATCGAACGCACCATCCAGGAACTGCGCCTTGAAGCCAGAGAGGCGCCGACCGTCGAGGAGCGTCGCCGCATCGAGGCGGAGCTGGAAGCTGCGCGCGCCGAACTTGCAAAACAGGCCGGGGAGGAGTTGCCGTGAGGCGGCTCCTTCCTCACTGTGCACCGAGGCAGCCAGGCCGGATCGACCGGCCTGGCTGCCTGTCAGGGTTTCCCTCGACACTCCCGCCGGCTCCGCCGGAAACGGTCGCGACCCCTTTGGGGTCGCGAGTCTCTTCCCTCTCTGACGTCCAATTTTACTCCAGCAAATCCGGCGTCAAGGGCGGCGCGGTCTCCCCCAATTTTGCCGCAAGCGACAAAATCGGTTCCCCCGCTTGTAAGCCGCGTTCCGCGGTCCTTGACCCCTCTTTGCCACGGAGTGGCCGATCTCCGTCATCAAGAAGGAGATCACACTATGACAACCGATCAGAACCTCATGCTCTACACCAAGCTTGCCGGCTTTCGGCTCGTTGTCCTCGCGCACCGCTTCGGCTGCGACAGCGACTTCTCGCGAGAGCTTCACGATCGCCTGCTCGAAGGGCTCGACGCGGCAATCGCTCGGATCCAGGGGATGATGGCATTGGAACGAAGCGTTCTCGCCGGAGAGGATGAAATCGCCGAATATCAGCTGCAGGGCGAGACAGAGATTTTCGGGCGCTTCACCATCAATCTGCTGGATGATTTGGAGATCGACGACGACACGCATGAATACCGCATCAACGGCGGCAACTGGATCAACGCTTTGACGGCCGATGACGGTGGGGTCGAGATCGAGTTTCCGACATTGGTTGGGTTGAACGGCGAGGAATTCGGTTCACTGGCGTCGATAATTATGGATATCACGCAGGAGATGGACATCCCCGTTCGTGCGGTGCGCGCGATTTGATCCTCGCGGTAAAGACGCTTCTGATGCTGAGAGGCGGCGGACCGACGGCCGCCTCTAACTGGCGATGGCCACAATCGGCAGAGGCTGAGCGGCAACGGCGGGACCCCAAAGCTACCCTGCCGGGCAAGTTCGTACCGTCTCGAACTTGCAAACTGACAGCATTGTTGGAAATGCTGTATATTGCAACAAATACAGCAACAAGGAAAAACCATTTGTCTAAGTCAAGCGGTTCCTATTCAACCAGCGATCTCTCCCGCAAGTCTGGCGACATCATCGCCGAAGCCCTGCGCCATCCAGTGACCATCACCCAGCGGAATAAACCCCGACTGGTCCTCCTCAATATCGAAGACTACCAACGGCTGATGAAGCAGTCGGATCGGCGGACTGCCGGGACCATCGAGACGATGCCCGATGAACTGGTTGCCGAGTTCGAAAACGCCGTCGAGGCCTACGCCGGCGACGACGAAGCAGGCCGCACATGAACTACGAGCTGATCCAGACCGCAAGCGTTATACGCTATCCCTATCTATGGGCGAGAGAGGCTGTGCGTGGAGAGACGGAAGGACGCAAAGAGCGGCCCGTCGCCGTCGGCGTGAGAATACCGCGGCCCGATGGTGATTTGGTTCTCTTCTTTCCCGTCACCACCAAGCAGCCGGAGGCGTCGCGGTTTGCCGTGGAAGTGCCGGTGATCGAAAAGCGCCGTGCCGCCTCGATGCCGATCGCAGGCTTTGGATCATCTTCGATGAGTTCAATACCGACATCGTAGGAAATTCATTCTATCTTGAGCCTGAGCCGCCAACCGGTCGCTTCAGCAAAGCCTTTTCCTGCCGCTGCTGCGCGAATTCATCAGTCGCCGCAAGTCGGCCACGGAGGTCATCGATTCCGCTGAGCAGGCTGAGAGCTCGAATTAGCGTTTGCGTACAAACCCGGTGCGCACAACGAGGCCCTTGATTCCATGATGGCGACAATCGATCTCCTGGGGATTATCGGTGAGGCGGATCGACTTCATGACGGGGGGCCCGTTTCAGCGCTTGGCCGGCTCTCTTGACCTTCAAATCGTTGATGACGGGACCTCGTCACCATCGGCAAGAACATTGCCGCTGGCGTCTCGAACGACCGTCTCACCGCCAGTGGCGGATGCTGCCACCGCCAAGCCGGTCGCCATTTGCCTGTCACTTTGTCGTAGATGTATTCGTCGTGTTCAGCGGCCATGCCCGTCTCGGTTTCTCAGAAATCCTTCGGCGCCTGCTGTGCGAAGCGCGTGCAAAGGCGCTTGTAGAAGACGGCCCAAGGCAACTCCGGCGCTGCGGAATGGGTGGGATCGTCAACTCCGCACAAAGCGATTGGCCTTTGCCTGCGCATCCATCTCCTTGCGGCGGAAATAGATCGCCCGGCCGCAGCGGATCGGACTGTGGCCCTGGACGATGATGATCTGCTCGTCCTTGCGCATCGACTGGGTGATTTCGTGTGGCATGATCAGCGGCCGGCGCTGGAAATTGACGCTCTCGGATTTGCGCGTGCCGCCGCTTTTCGTGTCCCAGCCGACGTTACGCGAATGCCCCTGAACCTCGACGGTCATTTCCCCACATTGGGCGGAAACATTGCGCGCCGTATCGAGCGCCTTGATCGCCGCATAGGAGGCGAAAGCGCAGCCATCAATCCATGACGTCGCGCCATCCTTCCCGAAGTGCCGTTCCAGCTGTCCGACCGATTGGTAGAGCAACATCATGCTGATGCCGTACTTGCGGCCGCGATCGCGAGCTTCTTCCAGCACGCGCATATAGCCGAGCAGATCGACCTCATCGAGGATGAAGAGCGCCCGGCGGCTGAAGCCGCCATCGGCCTGGACCATCGCGTTGATCAGAGAACCGATGATAACACGCCCGATGCCGGGATAAGAGCGCAGGATTGACGCCGGGATATTAAGGAACACGTCCTTCCCACCCTGGGCGATATCGCTCGACTTGAAGGCATTGCCGCAGACCAGGGCGGCATAACTATCGAGCGACAGCCACTGCGTATCCTTCGACGCGGTCGAATAGACACCGCTGAACGTCTGCTCGGTCATGTTGGTGAAGACGCCGAGCGTTTCGCGAATGAAGGTCGAAGCGGAGTGTTCCTGAACGTCGCGTAGCATGGCGAGTACCGACGGCTCGGGCTCTGACACGATCTGCCTCAGACTGCGCAGATTGCGTCGACCTGCATATTCCGGCGACAGCATGACGTGGGCAAGCAGGCCGGTCAGAAAATTGTGCGCCTGGTTTTGAAAGTAGGAGCCTGTTGCGGATTCGAAACGCAGGCTTTCCGACAACAGCATGTGCGCGATGCCGACGATATCTTCCTCCTTTTGCTTCGACGCCTCGATGCCGTCCAGCACGTTGAAGCCCATGATCGGGTTCGTCGGACAAGCACCATTACCTCCCGCCCGAGAACGCGGGTGCGATGTTCGACTACCATCGGCGCGACCTCGGTGGAAGGATCGAGGCAGATCAGGGGGCCGGCGTAGCGCAGCGCGGTCGGCAGGACATTGCTAGTCGTCTTATACCCACCCGATCCGGCAAAGAAGAGCATGTGGGTGGAATCGAAGTCTTGGCTGTAGGTGAGCAGCGGCGCCTTGCCGCCCTGTCCCCATGTACCGCAATCCTTCGGATCGAAGGGCAATCGGTGGACGATTTCCCTGTCGACGCGGTAGCGCTCGCCGACGACGATCTCGCCTTCAGGAGGAAAGAGCTTTGCCGCCGCCGACATCGAAAGCCAATCGGCATCGCCGAAGGTTCCGCCTTTTGCCCGTTTGACCGCCTCGGGCAAGACGACGGAGATCCGGGCGGCGACCGCCACAGCCATGAAACCCGCCAGGGCGCCGATGACGGCAACGAAATCCAGATAGGAGAGCACCTCGTCCCATGTGACGACGCCGCGTTCCACCGATGGGACGAGGCGGCCATATTCGCGCAAGGCGCAAAATCCGGCGATGAAGAGAAAGCACAGGAGGCTGGACACGGCGATCGGCCGCCGGCGATGCAGCGGCAACGCCCAAACGGTCAGAAGTCCTGCGAGCGGCCCGAACAGGAGCGCCGGCACGGGTGCCGTTCGCAGGAACCAATATTCGGTCCTGCCGGATAGGCCGTGGGCCAGTGCCGTCCATCGCCAGCCGGTGATATAGACGGTGATCGCTGTCACGGCGATCGGCACGAGGACCAGCAGCAGGCTCGGATGCAATCGACCCTTCAGCGCCATCCGGCGTCCTCCCCGATGCGCGGCGAAGAAGGTGTGCGCGTAGCGACCTTGAATACCTCTTCGCCAATATCGCGCAATCGCCGATATTCGGCGGACCCAGGGATCACCCTCGCCAGCTCGATGAGGCCGCCGAGCAGAAACGCCCGGTCGGTCGTCGACAGGCCGGCTTTGACGACGATGCCGCCGAGCAGGAATTTCTCGCGTGCTTCTTGCTTCCGCTCAGCCGTCATGTGAAACCTCCGACGCCGGTCCAGCGCCACCAGGTGCTGGTCGACGCGTTTGAGGAAGCGGGCCACCAGCCCCTTTCTTCTCCTCCTTGCGAAATCGCGCGGCGATTTCTTCGAAGATCCGGTCGACCTCCTCGTCAGCGATCTCCATTTCCGCCAGGCCAGACTTTGTCGCCGCGCGAGCAAATCGCTCGGCCGATTTAACTATCAGAATTCGTCGACGTTCTCGCAGCTTTTCCATCTGCGCATCGAGATCTGAAATCGATGACTTTATGGTCATTGGTAAAAATCCCCTTCCCGAAGATAGCCTCTATAGGTCGATTATACTAACTAGAATACAATAGTTAAATAGGCTATTTTGTACCAGCCTCAAAACATCGCAGACGGAATTTCGGCCCATGGCAGTTTTCCGGAAAAGCGGTATCGGACCTCCGGTCCGATTGGTTTGAGGGCGCAATATACGTCGCTGTCGCGACGTGCCCGGATGATGTGGAGACGTCAGTGGCGATCATGTTCGTCAGAGCGCAGGTGATCAGCAGAGGGGCGGGGCGCAGCATCGTCTCGGCCGCGGCCTATCGCCATCGCGCCCGGATGATGGACGAGCAGGCCGGCACGTCGTTCAGCTATCGGGGCGGGGCGTCCGAATTGGTGCATGACGAGCTCGCGCTCCCGGACCAGACGCCGGATTGGCTGCGCGCGGCGATCGACGGTCGCAGCGTTGCAGCGGCGAGCGAGGCGCTGTGGAACGCGGTCGATGCTTTCGAGAAACGGGCGGACGCGCAGCTGGCGCGAGAACTGATCATTGCGCTGCCGGAAGAACTGACGCGAGCCGAGAATATTGGCCTGGTGCGCGAATTCGTCCGGGACAATCTCACCTCGAAGGGCATGGTCGCGGATTGGGCCTATCACGACAAAGACGGCAATCCGCATATCCATCTGATGATGACGCTCCGCCCGTTGACCGAGGAAGGCTTCGGCCCAAAGAAGGTGGCGGTAGTGGGCGAGGACGGCGAACCGCTGCGCGTCGTCACACCGGACCGGTCAAAGGGCAAGATCGTCTATAAGCTCTGGGCCGGCGACAAGGAAACCATGAAAGCGTGGAAGATCGCCTGGGCGGAGACGGCCAACCGGCATCTGGCGCTTGCCGGCCATGAGATCCGCCTCGATGGCCGCTCCTATGCAGAGCAGGGGCTGGACGGGATCGCGCAAAAACATCTTGGGCCGGAAAAGGCAGCATTGGCCAGGAAGGGCAGGGAGCTCTACTTCGCGCCGGCGGATCTCGCCCGGCGGCAGGAAATGGCAGACCGGCTGCTCGCCGAGCCGGAGCTCCTGCTGAAGCAATTGAGCAATGAACGTTCGACCTTCAATGAGTGCGATATCGCTAAGGCGTTGCATCGCTACGTCGACGACCCCTTAGACTTTGCCAATATCCGCGCGCGGCTGATGGCGTCGGACGATCTCATCATGCTGAAGCCGCAACAGGTCGATGCCGAAACGGGCAAGGCAGGGGAACCCGCCGTCTTCACCACACGCGACATTCTCCGCATCGAATATGACATGGCGCGGTCGGCGCAGGTTTTATCGGAACGTCGCGGTTTTGCAGTTTCGGCCGAGAGCCTCGCCGCTGCGATCGAAAATGTCGAAACAGCTGATCCGGAAAAATCCTTTCGGCTCGATCCGGAGCAGGTGGACGCGGTCCGTCATGTCACCGGTGACAATGGCATTGCAGCCGTGGTCGGCCTTGCTGGCGCCGGCAAGTCGACACTGCTTGCCGCGGCACGTGTCGCTTGGGAGAGCGGTGGCCGCCGGGTGATGGGCGCGGCGCTCGCGGGGAAGGCGGCGGAAGGACTGGAAGACAGCTCCGGCATCAGGTCGCGAACACTCGCCTCCTGGGAACTCATCTGGGCCAATGGACAGGAGACGCTTCACCGCGGCGATGTGGTGGTTGTCGACGAGGCCGGCATGGTGTCGTCGCAGCAGATGGCCCGCGTGCTGAAGCTCGTGGAACAGGCAGGGGCGAAAGTCGTGCTGGTCGGCGATGCGATGCAACTGCAGCCGATCCAGGCGGGGGCGGCGTTCCGGGCAATCACTGAGCGGATCGGTTTTGCCGAACTTGCCGGTGTGCGCCGCCAGCGGGAGCCGTGGGCGCGAGAGGCGTCGCGGCTCTTTGCTCGTGGCGAGATCGAGAAGGGTCTCGACGCCTATGCGCAGCGGGGCCATCTCATCGAGGCTGGCACACGAGCGGAAACGATCGACCGGATCGTCGCCGATTGGAGCGAAGCGCGCAAACCGGCAATCGAGACGTCGGTCCTCAAAGGCAATGACGGCCGGCTTCGCTGCGACGAGCTTCTTGTACTCGCTCACACCAATCAAGACGTGAAGCGTCTGAACGAAGCGCTGCGATCGGTGATATCGGAAGAGGGCGCGCTGGGTGAGAACCGTTCATTCCAGACCGAACGTGGTGGGCGGGAATTTGCCGCCGGCGACCGCATCATCTTCCTGGAGAATGCCCGCTTCATCGAGCCCCGTGCTCCCCGTCTCGGCCCGCAATATGTGAAGAACGGCATGCTCGGCACGGTCGTTTCCACCGGCGACAAACGCGGCGACACACTGCTTTCGGTCCGTCTCGACAATGGCCGTGACGTCGTCATCAGTGAGGACAGCTATCGCAATGTCGATCATGGCTACGCCGCGACCATCCACAAATCACAAGGTACCACCGTCGAGCGAACCTTCGTACTCGCCACCGGCATGATGGACCAGCACCTGACCTATGTGTCGATGACCCGACATCGCGACCGCGCTGACCTCTATGCCGCGAAGGAAGACTTTGAAGCGAGGCCGGAATGGGGACGAAAGCCGCGTGTCGATCATGCTAGCGGCGTCACCGGTGAGCTCGTGGAAACCGGACAAGCCAAATTCCGGCCGAATGATGAGGATGCCGACGACAGTCCTTATGCCGACGTGAAGACCGAGGACGGAAGCGTCCATCGTCTCTGGGGTGTGAGCTTGCCGAAGGCGCTCGAAGACGGTGGTGTCTCCGAAGGCGACACCGTCACCCTGCGCAAGGATGGCGTGGAGCGGGTCAAGGTTCAGGTTCCGATCGTTGATG
Source organism: Rhizobium sp. WYCCWR 11152 (assembly GCF_013087615.1). NCBI lineage: Bacteria > Pseudomonadati > Pseudomonadota > Alphaproteobacteria > Hyphomicrobiales > Rhizobiaceae > Rhizobium > Rhizobium sp. WYCCWR 11152. The sequence goes on from NZ_JABFCP010000022.1 coordinate 40,935, forward strand.
AGAAAACCGGGCAGAAGCGGTTCGAGGAAAGAGAAGTCGACCGCAATGTCTGGACCGCGAAACGCATCGAAACCGCCGAAGCCCGCCTGGAGCGCATCGAGCAGGAAAGCCATCGGCCAGAACTGTTCAAGCAACTCGTCCTGCGCCTGTCGCGCTCCGGCGCCAAGACGACAACACTCGATTTCGAGAGCGAGGCCGGCTACCGGGCTCATGCGCAAGATTTCGCGCGGCGCCGCGGGCTCGACACTCTTTCTCAAGCTGCGGCCGGCATGGAAGAGGAGGTTTCCCGGCGGTGGGCGTGGATCGCGGAAAAGAGGGAGCAGGTGGCTGAGCTCTGGGAGCGGGCCAGCGTGGCGCTCGGCGTCGCGATCGAGCGGGAGCGGCGTGTCTCGTACAATGAGGAGCGAATTGAAACGCAAACTGTCTCGGATGCAGATGCTGACCACACCAGGTATCTGCTCGCGACCACCACGGTCTTCACCAAGACCGTGGAGGAAGACGCGCGCCTGGCACAGCTTGCGTCGCCGGCGTGGAAGGAACGGGAAGCCATCCTGCGGCCGCTGCTTGAGAAGATCTATCGTGACTCGGATGCAGCACTTGTCGCCCTGAACGCCCTGGCATCGAATGCAAGCATCGAACCTCGCAGGCTTGCCGACGATCTTGCCGCAGCACCGGATCGGCTCGGTCGCCTGCGTGGTTCCGATCTGATCGTCGACGGTCGTGTGGCACGCGACGAGCGAAATGCCGCGATCACCGCCTTGACGGACCTGTTGCCGCTCGCCCGCGCCCATGCGACGGAGTTCCGCCGGAATGCCGAACGCTTCGATCTCAGTGAGCAACAGCGTCGCGCCCATATGTCATTGTCGATCCCGGGCCTCTCGAAGACGGCGATGGTGCGTCTCATGGAGATCGAGGCGGTGCGCAGGCAGGGTGGTGACGACGCCTACAAGACGGCCTTTGCGCTTGCCGCCGAAGACCGCGCCGTCGTGCAGGAGATCAAGGCCGTCAGCGAGGCGCTCACCGCCCGCTTCGGCTGGAGCGCCTCTACCTCGAAGGCCGATGCGGTTGCCGAACGCAACGTGGTCGAGCGTATGCCGGAAGACCTCGCGAACACTAGACGCGAGAAGCTGGCCCGGCTCTTCGAGGCCGTGAAGCGTTTCGCCGACGAGCAGCATCTCGCCGAGCGGCGGGATCGTTCGAAGATTGTTGCCGGCGCCAGTGCTGATCCCGAGACAGAGAGTGTTCCCATGCTTGCCGCAGTCACCGAGTTCAGGACTCCGATCGACGAGGAGGCGAGATCTCGTGCTCGCGCCGGCCCCCTCTATCGCCAGCAGCGAACAGTGCTGGCTGACGTGGCATCAACGATCTGGCGTGATCCAGCTGGCGCTGTCGGCAAGATCGAAGATCTGCTCGCGAACGGCTTTGCCGCCGACCGCATCGCCGCTGCAGTGACCAATGACCCCGCCGCATACGGCGCGTTGCGCGGATCCGATCGCCTCGTGGACCGGATGCTGGCTTCCGGCCGGGAGCGGAAAGAGGCGGTGCAGGCTGTGCCTGAAGCCGCCGCCCGCCTGCGCGCGCTCGGTTCGGCCTACGTCAATGTGCTCGATGCCGAACGTCAGGCCGTCGCCGAAGAGCGGCGGCGCATGGCGGTTGCCATTCCCGGCCTATCGAAGGCGGCGGAAGAAGCGCTCATGCGGCTAACTGCTGAAGCGAAGAACAGCGGCCGCAAGCGGAATGCACCGGCCGTTTCTCTTGATCCCAACATTCGCGGCGAGTTCGCTGCCGTCAGCCGGGCGCTCGACGAGCGCTTTGGTCGCAACGCCATCCTGCGAGGCGAAAAGGATCTCGCCAACCGCGTGCCACCGGCACAGCGCCGCGCCTTCGAGGCGGTGCAGGAACGGTTGAAGGTCCTGCAGCGGGCGGTTCGCATGGAAAGCAGCGAACAGATTATCTCGGAACGGCGCCAACGCACCGTCAATCGCGGCCGCGGCATCGATCTTTGAAGTCCCTCGAAAAAGCGAAGGATTCGGCTCGGTCGGAGGAACCGAATGGGGGTTGGAGTCGAGGAGATCTACGCTGCGCGTGAAATAAGTGCGCTATCGTGGGCTTCTGCCCTGTAACAACGGCTCACTCAACATGTTGACGTAAGGGAAAGCCTTCACCGTCATGCTGCGCAGATCGGGCAAACCGAGTTCATATGCGTAGCGCAATGAACCCGATGCAGGATGCCTTGCGATCAAACCAAAAGTCAACTGCAGCGCATCGACGAAGCTAATCGCGACTTGAGCGCCGGCCTCGCGAGTCATTCTCGACATCCCCGCGGGCTGACTCGCGGGGAACGATAGACTTGCGGTCACCTAGAGCTTTGCCGCGAGGCACGGGTTCGCAGGTTATCAAAATAGGCGGCATCAACCGCTCGGTCGTCTCGGATGAAGCACCCTCAAGCAGGAGATCACGCAAGTGCTGCCGAGACGGATCAACTCGCGGACGTATTTGCTGCTGGTACCATAACCTCGCCCGGCGACCTGCTGGTCGACGAACTGCTTAAGGTTATCCGGCAGCGAAATATTCATAGTGCTCATCGGGCTAAAATAGCCAGCATGGCAAAATTTGGCAGGGCGGGAAATCCGGGTGGAGGTTACCGCTCGAGGTAGGCGCTACTCTCGCGAAGCTAAACGCGCAGGTTCAGATACCTCCTGCGTCATTCCGAGCCTGCCTTTGTGAAATTCACAATCTCTTCCGTCCCCAGATGTTTGAAAACGCGTACCCAAAAGGTGAAATCACCTGAGCGGCCGTCATAGCGCGCGCATAGTGCGCACCAGGCAGCCGCTGTTTTCGCACCTTGTCCGTAAAGCGATCGGGCAGCAGTACTTATGTCCCCAACATCTTCATCACTCCAAAAATCCGGTGTCGCCGCAGCGCTGCCGGTTGAGAACCTTTTGAACATTTCGCGCATTAAAAGCCCCGTTACCGTCCGGAAACAGGCCATCAAATTATGCCGGACGTCGATCCCACCGAGTGGGCCACGATCACGTGCCGTCCCTGGCAAATATGCGCTTCGGCGCGAGATTCTTCGCGCCCTCAACATTATGTTGTAACAAACAAGAAAGGCAAGCTATAAAAATACCCGTAGTGATAGCGCTTTTGCGATTCTGTTGCGCATTTACAAGCCACGGCGTGAGGTTCCAATCAGCATGAGCCACTTCTCTGAAAGTTTTGTCGTATCAAAAGCGGTCGCGGTAAGGCCAGTAACTGGCGGGGCGAGACGATGAGCGAACTTCTGGCGATCGTATCTCAAGACGCTGACTATTATTTGATGCTGTCATACATCTTGAAGGGAGCCGGATACAGGACGATGCTCGTCGATATTCCGAGCGAGGCGGTAGCTACTGCCGTGGAGCGTGATGCTGCAGCTATCATCGTCGACTGCCAGCCGGGTTCACAAATTCTGGCTGATATCGCGTCGGGTCTGAAGGAAAGGGGACTTGCCAGCGACGTCACGCTCATAGCGCTAGTTGCCGAAAAGGCCGCCTATCTCGACATCCTGAAAGCCAACGTAGATGAGAGCTTTACAAGGCCAATGCCACCGGAACGACTCTTGTCTTACCTTCATGGTGCAATTGGCAGTTCCTCCGACGGCACGCATAGCCGCCTTGGTCCTATCTTTGACGATATGAAGCTGGACCTCAGCGGGCGGCGTGTTCTGGTAAGAGGGATGCCGGTCAATCTCAGCCCGATCGAGTTTCGTCTGCTGAGCGCTCTTATGGGTGACGCGGGCCGCGTTCTCAGCCGCGCAGAGCTGATTGCCGTCGCTTGGCCCCAAACAGCCTTTGTCGAGCCGCGGACAGTTGATGTTCATATTGGCCGCCTCCGGCGTGCGTTGAGGCGGGCGCTTGGCCGCGATGTAATTCGCACCGTGCCAAAGGAGGGGTATGCAATCGACATTGCCCAAAGTATGTGACTTCGCCGCGTTCACATGTTCACCGAAATTTCCCAAAAATTTGCTGCCGCCTTCGTTGCATAAACAGCAATCTCGCGCATAGCGTGAAGTCTGTCGAACATTTGGGAGGGCAATATGCAAGAGGCAGCTTCGGGCGCCGGATCAGCGAAAAAGTCCCACAGAAATACCGCGGGCCTGATCAGCCACGCAAGTCCCCACTTTGCAGCCGCCCATCTTGACGGCCTGATGGCACTCTATGTCCATCCGTCCGATGGGCGAGCGGTGGAGCTGCCAGTTGCAGAGGGCAGATCGGAGCGCGTCATCGACTTCGTTCGCTGCTCGTATCTCGGGCTCGACAATCATCCCTCAATCATCGAAGGCGCAATCGAGACCGTCCGACGCTACGGGACTCTGCATTGGTCGTGCGCCCGCACGCGGCTCAATTTCGCAGTCCTCGGAGACCTCGAAGATGCTCTTTCTGATCTCTTCGGCGCGAGGGTGATTACCTACACAACTGTGCTTGCCGCCAACTTGAGCGCGCTTCCGCTGATTGCGTCCGGAGTCCTGACCGGCGGCACAAAACCGGTCATGGTATTCGACCGGCTTGCACATGCGACGCTTGCCTTCAACAAGCCCGTCGTTGCCGAAGAATGCGAGGTCCGCACGATCGGCCACAACGATCTTCAGACGCTCGAAGATATTTGCCGCCAGAATGATACGGTCGCCTATGTTTGCGACGGTGTGTATTCCATGGGCGGCTGTGCCCCAATCAAGGAGTTGCGCGAGCTTCAGGAGCGATATGGCCTCTTCCTTTACATCGATGATGCTCACGGCATATCGATCTTCGGTGAAAGAGGCGAGGGGTTTGCCCGTTCACAAATGCCCGAGGGGCTCGGCGAGCGGACGATCATCGCAGCCTCGCTCGGGAAGGGTTTCGGAGCCTCAGGCGGCATGCTGATGCTCGCAACGGCGTTCCAGGAGGAAATCTTCCGGCGCTTTGCTCTCGCGCATGCCTTCTCGGCCTCCATCAATGTTGCGGCGATCGGTGCAGCTCTCGCCTCGCAATCAATCCATCGCACACCGGAACTGGGCGTGCGGCAAAGGGCACTCGCAGAACACATCTCTCTTTTCGACGAACTGGTGCCGACCGCACAGGCAGGGTCCCGACTCCCGATCAGGACCGTCGTCGTCGGTGACGAGCTTGCGGCAATCGGCGCTGCCAGACTGGTGCTTGATTCCGGGTACTATACGTCGGCCATTTTCTTCCCGACAGTCGCCAAGGGAAGGGCAGGGCTGCGAATATGCCCAACTGCCGGCCATACGGCTTCCGAAGTGCGCGACGTCGCAGCTGCCGTCAATCGTGCTCTCAAGGGATAAAGATCCGCCTCCGCCCCTTCGGGCGGCACCGCCGCCCGAAGGGGGATCATCATCGGATCCAGGGATTCCAACGCTCGAGCATCATCGCGGCATTGTCGTTGATCCATTTAGCATCCGGGATGACGATGTAATCCCGGATGTCCTCGTCGCTCGGCAGGGCCGCGCGTGCAGCCGGCGACATCAAATCGATCGCCTTGCGGCTTGGCGGCGTGCAAAGGAGTTCGTCGCACACGCCGGCCTGCGCCTCCGGATGATCAAGCCAGTAACCGATCAACTTCAACGCATTTCCGCGGTTCGGCGCATCCTTGATGATCGTCAAGCGATCGCCGACGAGGAACGAGGCCTGCTTGGACCAGGCGATCTGGCGTCCTTCCGCCTTCAGGGCATTTGCGCGCGTCAGCCAGATCTGCCCGATACTGTAGTCGCCGTTGCGAAAGCCCTGAACGCTCTGATCACCGGTCTTCCACCAGAGCGATATCGCCGGGCGAATCTCGTCGAGCTTGTTGAGGGCGCGATCGACGTCGAGTGGAAAGAGCTTGTCGCGCGCAACGCCGTCGGCGAGGAGCGCTGCAGCCATGACCCGCCACGGATCGTCGAAATTCGGAAACGAGCGGCCACCGGGAAATTTTGTCTCGTCCCACATATCGGCCCAACTCAACGGATTTCCGCTCTTGAAGCCGGTCGGGTCGTAGGCCATGAGCGTTGCGGTCGAAAAAAGTCTTGCCCCGGCGCCGACGCAAGCATCCTTGACTAGGTCTGAGCGGCCCTGGAAAGACTTGCAGAACTCGGTGAGGTCTTCAGATGTCAGCCCATGCGCTTCAGCGCTCGCTTGGATCTCGCCGTCCGGGTAAAGGTCCCAGGTGACGTTGCCGGTCTTGACCATGGCCGCAGCTTTCGCCCGCATCTCGGCATTCGTTGCGGCGACCGAAACAACCTTGATGCCGGTCGTTTCGGTGAATGGCTCGAACCAGAATTTTCGAAGGGCCGCATCGTAGGCTCCACCAGTGGTCGCAATGATGACCTGCTCCTCGGCTTGCCCCGCCCTCGCGCCAGCAAGCATGAGGCAAGTCGCAAGCAGCAAAGGCTTGATCTTGGTTCGTTTTTTCATCGCGTATTCCTCCGTCGGATTGATATGGCCACGTTAATCCTCCCCGCGGCGGGTAAGGAGATGAATGGCTCCCATAAGCAGCAGCGATACCGCGACGAGCAGCGTCGAAACTGCTGCTATGACCGGGGTGAGATTGAAATCGATGTCCTCGAACATCTTGCGACTGATCGTTTTTCCGCCGGTATCGGAAATGAAGAAGGCGACTGTCGCTTCATCGAATGACGCCAGAAACGCAAAGACCGAAGCTGCAGCCACCGCCGGCGCGATGTTAGGAAGCACAATGCTAAAAAAGGCGCGGCTTCGGCTTGCCCCGCAATTCAGTGCGGCGAGCTCCAGGGACGTGTCGAAGCGTTCCAGTGCTGCCGACACGGTGATGATCACGTAGGGAACAGCAAGCACGGTGTGCGCGATCAGGAAACCAGTGAAATTGCCCGTGAGGCTGAGCGGGGAAAAAACCAGATAAAGCGCAACGCCGAAAACAACATGGGGAACGATCATTGGCCCTAGCGACAATGCCTGCAGAAGGGTCTTTCCCGGCAGATCGCCGCGAACGAGCCCGATCGCGGCCAATGTACCGATGACCGTCGAAGCGATCGTCGTCGACAGCGCAATCTGCAGACTGAAGATCGTTGCTGCGCGCCAGTCCGGGTCGGCGAGAAAATCGATATACCAGCGAAGCGTCAGGCCCTTCGGCGGGAGCTCGATATAGTTGCTGTCGTTGAGCGAAATCGGGATGACGAGCAGCGTCGGCAACAACAGGAAGAACAGGATTGCTCCGATTAGGGAGCCTCCAAGGAGCCGCGAGGCTGCTTTGCCGTAAGGTCGATGGGTGCTTTTGACGCGAGAGGCGGCGAATGGGGGGGCTGCGGGCTCAATTGACACTGTTCATTCCTTTGCTGATGGAAAGCGCGCTGCGGAACACAAGGACAAAGAAAAGCGTCGTGGTTAGAAGGACGGTCGCGAGCGCTGCGGCAAATGGCCAGTCAAGCAGGACGGTGGTTTGCTGCCCGATCAGCGTTGCCATCATCAATGCTCCAGGCCCGCCGACGAGTGCCGGCGTGATATAAAAACCGATCGCCAGGATGAAGCACATGACGCATCCGGCAAAGATTCCGGGCAGGCTGAGCGGCAACGTCACGCTCAGGAACGCGCCAATCGTGCCGGCGCCGAGATTGCGGGCGGCTTGGGCGTAATCGGCAGGAATCGTGCGAACAGCGTTGTAGATCGGCAGGATCATGAAGGGCATAAGAACATGCGTCATCGCAAGGATGACCGCGCCTTCGGTGTAAATAAGCTTCAACGGACTGCTAATGAGGCCGCTCTCGATCAACAGACCGTTAGCGATGCCGTTTCGCTGCAGCAGCACGATCCAGGCGTAGGATCGCACTAGCACTGAGGTCCATAGCGGCACGAACACCGCTGCCGATACGATCAATGCAGTCTTGCCTTTGGAGCGGGCCATCAGAAAGGCAACCGGATAACCGAGCAGCAGGCTCGCCACGGTTACGATTGCACCCGTCTGCAACGTGCGAAGCAGGACTTCGATGTAGAGCGGCTCGGTGACGATCCGCTCGTAGTACTGCAGCGTGAATCCAGGTGCCATGACACTCAGAGAGACAAGCCGGCCGATTGGATAGATGAAGCTTCCCGCCAGTAAGAGCATCAACGGCGCAATAAGCAGGAACGTCAGCGCGTGCGAATACTGGCGCGCCGAGCGTGAGAAAAACCAGCTCGCTGGACGGGTTGGTGCAAGGGGTAGATTATCGACGGTCGTGGTCATTTCATGCCTCCGCAACCGCAAAGAGCCGGAGGCCGTCGCGTTCGGCGATGACATCCACGAGTGTCCCCATCGCAAAGGCCGTTCTATTTCCATCGGCAGGGATCTGCACCTGAATGATCTCTCCGCTTCCGAAATCGGCGCGAACGAGATGAAGGTCGAAGGCGCCGGAAAAGACCGACGTTTCGATCCGGCCGGGGAGGGCGTTCAGTCCCCCTGCGCCACGCGCTGCAAGGCCAAGGCGCTCAGGCCGTAGCGCGAGCCGAACGCGATCACCGATCTTTGCCGGACCCTCGAAGCCATAGGGAGCACCGGGCGTATCAATGACAACGTCGTCACCCAGTCTGATCGTCTGGCGGCTAGCGGTTTCACCCAGGAATTCTCCAGTCAAGAAGTTCATCTTGCCGATGAAATCGGCGACAAAGGCACTCTGCGGATTACAGTAAAGGTCCGCCGGGGTTCCGAGCTGCGCGAGTTGCCCCTTTGCCATAACGGCGATCCGGTCGGACATCGTCAACGCCTCCTCCTGATCGTGCGTCACGTAGATGACCGTCGCACCGAGGCGCCGCTGAAGCTGCTTGATCTCGATCTGCATAGATTCGCGCAGCTTCTTGTCCAGTGCCCCGAGTGGCTCGTCCATCAAGAGAACAGGCGGTTCGAACACGATTGCTCGCGCGACCGCCACCCGCTGCTGCTGGCCGCCGGAAAGTTCGTGGGGATAGCGCTTGGTATAGTCCGGGAGTTGGACGAGGTCGAGCGCGCGGCCAACCCGTTCTGCTCTGAGGTCCTTGCGGATGCCACGCATCTTCAGGGGGAAGGCGATGTTTTCGGAAACGGTCAGATGCGGGAACAAGGCATAACGCTGGAAGACCATCCCGATATTGCGGCGATCGGGCGATACGGCGGTGACATCGCGCCCGTCGATGATGATGCGTCCGGCAGACGGGCTTTCGAAACCGGCGATCATTGTCAGAAGCGTCGTCTTGCCCGATCCGGACGGACCGAGGATCGACAGGAATTCGCCTGCCGCAATATTCAGGGTCACTCCACCAACGGCAGTCTGGGTCCCGTAGGCTTTGCCTATACGATCGATGAAAACAGGCGCACCAATCAAAATGATATCTCCTCACTTGCGTGCTTTGACACGCGTTGAAACCTCCCGGCTCCGCTCGTGCGGCACCCAGGTGCTATGCCGGCAAGGCCGGCAGCTGTTCGGACATGGCCTCCCCGGCCAAGGCGTTGCTAATATTCGCGTTGACGTTATGCTGTCACATTACGATTTCGCTTTTCGCCTAATTCATTTTTGTTGCAACAAAAATGTGAAGATGTCAACGCGTGGAGGTCAATTTTGAACGAAAGTACAACTAAAGAGGAATCGTCGGGATCGGATTTGCAGTCTGGGCGACTCAGCGACTTCGCTTATTCATCCATTAAAGAGCAGCTCACGCGGGGTGCTTACAAGCCGGGCCACAAGTTGCCGATCCGTTCGGTCGCCGAAATGCTGAACGTCGGTGCCACGCCGGCACGCGAGGCGATCAACCGGCTGGTCTTCGAGGGCGCGCTCGTCATGGTGGGCCCTAAAACCGTCATCGTCCCGCATCTCGATCTTGCAGCGCTCTACGAAGTCACGCAGATGCGACTTGCGCTTGAAGGGTTGGCGACGGAAAAAGGCGCCCTTCGCGCCACGAATGATGTAGTCGACAAGCTATTGGCGCTGCAGGAGAAAATCACACTGTCGCTCGACGAAAGGCGTTACTCCGACGCTCTTCACGACAATAAGGAATTCCATTTTACGATCTATCGGTTGTGCAAGATGCCGCGCCTCCTTTCGACCATTGAGGCCCTGTGGTTAAGGGTAGGCGCCTCGTTCCACGACCTCTATCCTGAGTTTGCGGAAGCAAAATACGGTGTCCACAATCATTTGGCCGCGATAGAGGGGCTGGTGGATAAAGACCCATCCGCGGTCCGTGCCGCAATGGAAAACGATATTCGAGACGGCTACCGGCGTCTGAAGAAAGCCGCGCAGGAGCGTCTCAAGCTGCAATAGCGTCGGCAGCCGGATTTTTTTGTTGCAACTTCTTCGGGTTCATGATTTTTGTAATAACAAAATTATGAAGGGTTGCGCCGCGACCCGCGCTGGCCGGAGAAGATCGAATGTTTCACCCTAATGTCCTTCGCCACGGCCGGGGATATCCCCGGTCGAGGTCCGAACATTTCTTTAAAAAGGGGCGCCGCGTGTTTCCAACCGGGATCACGCGGGTCACCGTCGATCACGAGCCCAGCCCGCTCTACATTTCGCGCGGGGAGGGAGCTTATCTCATCGACGTCGACGGCAACCGCCTACTCGACCTAAACAATAATTTCACGACGCTGATACACGGCCATGGCTTTCTTCCAGTTGCCGACGCGGTCGCAGATCTGCTTCATCGCGGAACGTGTTTCTCCAACCCAACCGAGCACGAGATCACGCTGGCAGAGCTACTGATCGAGCGCATTCCGGCGATCGAACATATTCGCTTCGTCAACAGCGGGACCGAGGCTGTAATGTTTGCGATCAAGGCGGCCCGCGCTTTCACATGCCGGCCAGGCATCGCGCGGATCGAAGGCGCCTATCACGGCGCTTACGACTGGGCGGAAACGGGGCAGGCGGTGTCACCGGCTATATGGAACGACCCGTTGCGGTCGCCGGCCGTACCGGCCTATCGCGGAATGCCGCCTTCGGTAAGGGACGAGGTGACGGTTATCCGCTTCAATGACATCGCGGATCTGGAGCGCCGAATTGCTTCGGCTGCCCCTTCACTGGCTTGTATCCTGATCGATCCGATGCCGAGCCGCGCGGGGCTGATAGCGCCTGAGCCGAGCTTTCTTGCCGCTGTCGAGGCAATCGCGAAGAAATATGGGATTCTCATTGTTGCCGATGAGGTCCTCAATCTGCGGCAGTCACACGCGGGGGCGTCGGCCCGCTATGGTCTCCACCCCGATTTGGTCGCCGCCGGCAAAATCATCGGCGGAGGTTTTCCCATCGGGGCGGTCGGTGGGCGTAAGGACGTGATGCGGGTGTTCGCAAGCGACAGCGGAAAGCCGCTGCTGCCGCAAGGCGGCACGTTTTCGGCAAATCCCGTATCGATGGTTGCGGGCCGGGTCGCCATGGAGGCGATGACGGATGGCGCTTTCGCTGCACTCGAGAGCCTTGGCGATGGGATACGGGCTGGGCTTCGAAAGGAAATCGAGCGACAAGGCGCAGCCTTCAGCGTGACGGGGGCGGCATCCTTGTTTCGCATTCATCCGAAAGGAAAGCAGCCAACGGACTTCCGCGAGGCGTATCTCGCCCCCGAAGAGGCCGAGTTGATGGGCCGGCTCTCCAGGCATTTCCTCAATTGCGGCATCCTGCTTCCCAATGGCGCTGCGGCGTGCCTTTCGACGGCAATGACGACTGCTGACGGTGATGCGGTCGTCGCAGCCTTCGCAGACTTCCTTTCAATCCTCGAAGCAACTCCAACCGAAGCAGGCATGTGACCATGGCAACTGATCATACAACCGTCGCCGAGCGGATCGCTCTTTCCCTGAAAAGGCACAACGTCACCCATATCTTTGCTCAGAGCCTGCCTTCGGCGGTTATCCTTGCGGCCGAAGCAATCGGCATACGTCAAATCGCCTACCGACAGGAAAACATGGGAGGGACCATGGCCGATGGATATGCGCGGCTGTCCGGCAAGGTTGGCGTGGTAGCAGCGCAGAACGGACCCGCCGCAACGCTTCTCGTTCCGCCGCTGGCCGAAGCGCTGAAGGCTAGCGTTCCGGTCGTTGCTCTCGTCCAGGATGTCGAACGAGACCAGGCTGATCGCAATGCATTCCAGGAACTCGATCATCTCATCCTATTCCAATCCTGCACGAAGTGGGTGCGCAAGGTGCTGGTTGCGGAGCGGATCGACGACTATGTCGATGCTGCTTTCACAGCAGCCGCCTCGGGCCGGCCGGGACCGGCAGCTCTCCTGCTCCCCGCCGACCTCTTGCGGGAACAAATTGCCCCTTCGCTCTTTCGTCGTGAGGCTGTGCTTGGCCACTGGCCACTCGATCGGTTGCGTCCGCGCGATAGTGACATCGAGCGCGCAGCCTCGATGATCGCCGCAGCCCAGGCACCCATCGTCATCGCCGGAGGAGGCGTTCATGCAAGCCATGCCGCCGGCGAGCTTTCAGGGCTACAGGACGAAGCCTCGCTTCCCGTGCTGACGACCAATATGGGAAAAGGCGCGGTCGACGAATACCACCCGCTGTCAGCCGGCGTTCTCGGCGCTCTCGTTGGGCCGCGATCGCTCGGACGGCACACGCTTGCCCTTGTCGAAGAGGCCGATCTCGTCATTCTGGTCGGAACGCGAACCAACCAGAATGGCACTGACAGTTGGCGCCAAATCCCCCGGTCCGCATCAGTCATCCACATCGATGTCGATCCCACCGAAATCGGGCGCAACTACGAAGCGGTCAGATTGCCAGGCGATGCGGCCGAAACCATTAGCGCGTTGCGTAGCGCGCTGGCCCGAGGCGATCTCTCGTACCGCGCATCGCAGCGCGATAGGTTGACGGCCCGGATTGCTGGATTCTGGCGCTCGTTTGACATTGAGCGCCAGTCTGTTGCTCGTTCGGAGAAAAGTCCGATCCGTCCCGAGCGGGTTATGTCCGACCTGCAGCAAGTGTTGACGGCAGATACGACGGTTGTTTCCGATGCGAGCTATTCTTCGATGTGGATAGCCGGCCAACTGCGGGCCCTTTCCCCTGGTATGCGCTTCCTGTCGCCGCGGGGCCTTGCTGGACTCGGGTGGGGCTTGCCACTTGCGCTCGGCGCGAAAGCGGCAAAACCGGACAAACCAGTGGTTGCCATCGTAGGGGACGGCGGTTTCGCCCACAGCTGGGCGGAGCTGGAAACCATGGTTCGGAGCAAGCTTCCCGTACTCATCATCGTTTTGAACAACGGTATCCTCGGCTTCCAACGTGATGCTGAAGCTGTCAAGTTCGGCACCTTCACGACTGCCTGCAGCTTCGCAGATGTCGATCATCGGCGTATTGCCGAAGCTTGCGGCTGCCCGGCGGTCCGAATCTCCGATCCCGCGGATCTTCCTCGATATCTGGAGCGCGGGCTGGGTGAAGAAGGTCCCCTGCTGATCGAGGTAGTAACAGAGGCGGCCGCACATCCACCCCTTTCGCTATTTGCTGCAATGGATCAAGCGGCATGAGCCCTGGCGGCAATCCGCATGTTGCAGTCATCAGCGGTGGCACAACCGGGATCGGTCTTGCCACTGCGTTTCGTCTGCTCAGGGCCGGTCATCGGGTTGCCGTCTTCAGCCATGGTGAGGCAAGCGTCATAGCCGCGGGCGCCGCGCTCGCCGAGGGTTTTGGGCCAGAGCGCTCCATTGCGAGGAGGGTTGATCTCCGCGAAGCGGCGGCAATCAATTCCTTTTTCTGCGAAGTCGCCAGTGACCTGGGCGCGCCTGGGATCCTCGTCTGCAACGCGGGGATATCACCGAAAGGTCCCGACGGCCCTCGTCAGGTCGCCGACCTTCCCCTTGAAGAGTGGAACGACGTGCTCGCCGTCAACCTGACGGGGACGATGCTGTGTTGCCAGGCGGTTCTGCCTGCCATGAAGGAAATGAGTTATGGACGCCTTATATTCGTCGGTTCTCTTGCCGGCCGGACGAGACCACGGATCGCTGGCGCGGGCTATGCGACGTCTAAAGCCGCCCTTTCAGGATTGTCCCGCGTGCTGGTCTCTCAATATGGTCCCTATGGCATAACATCGAATGTCGTGGCGCCAGGTCGCATCCTGACGCCGCTGACAGGCTCCCCGCAAAGCAAGATCAACATTGACGCGCTCGCCCGTATTCCGGCCGGTCGGCTCGGTGTTCCAGACGACGTCGCCGCGGTGATCGCGTTCCTGGCATCGGAGGATGCCGGGTTCGTCAATGGAGCCATCATAGATGTCAACGGTGGCGAGTTCGCGCCGAGCTGAGCTCGCCGTTTCATCAGGTGAGAAAAAAGGCAATCGACATGGCTCCTGTCATTCTGGTCTGCTCGCAGAACGCCGAGTTCTATCTGCTCCTTGCGCACATTTTGCATGGCGAGGGCTTCAAGGCTCGCCTTGCCGCAAGTGACGACGATGTCGTGGACGCTTGCACATCAGTAGTGCTTTCCGCCGTCGTCTTGGATTGTGCAGGCTGGCAGAGTGATGTTGCGCCCCTATGTACGCTCTTGAAGGAATCAAGGCTTCCGGTGGCGGCACTTGTCGGCGAGGACACACGTGCCCAGCACCTGCAATTGATCAAGGCCGGGCTCGACGAAGGCATCACGCGCCCTTTGTCGCCTTCAAAGCTTCTCGCCTTTCTCCACGGTATAAACCCGCGGTCGGGGGCTTCGACTCTACCCAAGTTTGCTGGCGCCGCCGAGATTGTCTTCGGGCCGCATGCCGTCGTGGTTTCGGGCAAGAGAGTAGCGCTTGCGCCTATTGAGATGAGAATCCTTAGATTCCTATTGGACAGGCAGGGGCAGATCAGTACCCGCAAGCAACTCATCGAGGCCGTTTGGTCCGATCCCCACGCTGTAGAAAGGCGGACGGTCGACGTGCATATCGGCCGGCTGCGAAAAGCGTTTGCAGGGCTCCGCAATCTGAGGATTCGCACCGTCTATGGGGCGGGTTATGCTCTTGAATACCACGATTGACCTCCGCATATCTTAGCCTCTGACGGGCTACAGCGGCACAGGCGACTGGACCGCCTCCGGATCTAAAGGCGGGCTCCTAACGGATCAGCGATAAGAAGGAGCCGTCGGAATCGGCATGAATTTTTAGTGCGCCCCCCGGAAAGCTGCATCGACAACTTTCGTGCGTGACAGGCACCGAAGGAAGGTCCGGCGCCGCACTACAGTCCTGACCTGGTTGCGGATCTGGGACCTAGCTCCCGCTGATAGTGCGAGATGTCATGGCGTCTCTGGGCGAAGGGCAGCAATGACGCGATCGGCCATGAAAGCGCAACGGGCGCCATCGAAGGGGAGCAGCGCCGAGAATGCTCCGGAAAGCTGTTTTTCGATCGACTGGCGCATCATTTTCCGCGCCCGGTGCAGCCGGGTTTTGGCCGTTTCGGGTCTTATGCCGAGATAAGAGGCGGCCTCGTCCGTGCTCATGCCCTCGACATCCCGCAGCACGAAGACGGCGCGAAAATCGTCCGGCAGTTCGTCGACCGCATTTTCGAGAAGATGCCGCGCCTGGCTCCTGGACAGCTCGGTTTCCGGATCGGTTGCGGACAGGGAGGACGGAAACTGTAACACTTCGCCACCCGGCGCCATCGTCTGCACATCGATTTCCTCGAGTCCGATGGTGTTCTTTCGGCCCCGCACACGGCCGAGCGCCTCGTTGAGCGTAATGCGGGTCAGCCATGTCGAAAGTTGTGCCTCGCCCCGGAACGTCGCCAGATTGGTGAAGGCCTTGATATAGGCGGCGTGGACGACGTCTTCCGCCTCCGCATCATTGCGAATGATGGCGCGCGCCCTCCGGAACAGGCGCTGATTGTGACGCTGAACGATGGCGCGGATGGCGAACTCGTCGCCCATCCTCGCCAAGGGCACGAGTTCGGCGTCGGACAGTATCGACATCTGCTGCCGGTGTCGCGCGGCCGGAACCGGAATGGCTGCCATGGGAATGCTCCGTCTGCCTGCCCGTCTTTCGATTGGAGCCCGCCCTACGGCCGGACATCCAGTTTGCCCGTCATGGCGGGATGGAAGCGACAATAAAAATCGACCGCTCCCGTATGGGTGACAGTCATACGGCCTTCCGATTTCGGCGGCAGGTCGATATCGAAGCTCTTGTCGCGAGCGGTTGCCGTGTGCCTGAATATATCATCGTTTCGCCAGACGATCACATCGCCGACATGCAGCTCGGGAGGCGGCGAGCCGAATTTCATGCCCGCGATGGTGATCTGATAGTCCGCCGCCGAGGCAACCCCGCTGCCTACCCAAAGCAGTGTATAGAGCAGCGGGAGCGATTTCATTAGCCAGCGCATTCCTCAAGCCTATTTGATCATGGAAACCAGATGCTCGGCATCCATCTGATGCTCCTTGAACAGGGTCAGGCCCGTTTCCAGCAGCGACTTGAGCTCTTTATTCTCAGCCGACGGGATCAAGGTGTTGGCAAGCGCGTCGTTGACCGACTTGTGATAGGCGACTTCGTTTTCGACATAGGCCTTGTCGAAAGCCGCGCCGTCGAGCGCCTCCAGCGTCGTCAGTTCCTTAGCTGCCTGTGTCGACAAGGATTGGCTGACGGGGTTGTCTTCGGGCGTCACCTTCAGCTTCTTGACGAGGGCGAGCGCTTGGTCGTTGACGGCCTTGTGGTCGCGCTCCATGGTCTTGGCGAATTCGGTGACGTCGGCATTCTTGCTCTTCTTCAACGCTTGCTCTGCCGCGGTGACATCGATCTGCCCTGCCGTATAGGCGATGTGGGCGATCTGAGGATCGGTCGGCTTGGCATCGGCGGCGATCGAAGCCGTGCCCAGTGAGGCCGCCATCAGTGTGGCGCCGAGAATTCGTTTCAACATGATCTGTCTCCTTGTGTCGTGACCGAATGTCTTCCGGCAGCAACGGCGGTGCGCCTTCGGAAGCGAACATTGGATGCGGGTTTGTCGAAAAGGTTCCCGGAAATTTCGGACACGGAGAGGCAGCGTGTCATCGGCGTCGGCCACCGACGCGTCAGTCTTTGCCGAGGAAGCGCTGAAGCATGATGGCGTGATTGTGGTGCAGGTCTTTCGCAGCGTAGAGAAGTGTCGCGTCCGCTTGTCCGATCTGGCGTTTCAGCTCCTCGACGGCGGACGGGTTCTTTTCCAGCTCGTCCCGATACCGGCGCTGGAACTCGGCCCATTTGGCGGGATCGTGGCCAAACCAACGGCGCAGCGTCGGGCTTGGTGCGATATCCTGCAACCAGATATCGACTGCTGCATCCTGCTTGCTCAACCCGCGCGGCCATAGCCGGTCGACCAGGATGCGCATGCCGTCTTTGTCGTCTTTCGGCTCGTAGATTCGTTTGATGTGCAAGGCCATTTGTGCACCCGCCATAAGTTCGAAAGCCATTCTCGGCCGATACGCGTTACAAGGTTTTGGTTCCAGGCTGGAGCCCGAGGAGCAGCTCGATCTGGTGCGTGGCACAGGCAGCCATCGCACTCAACTTAGGAATATAGTTGTCGGTTGGCCACAGATGAACGCTTCCGATTGCCGCAGCATTGTCGCGGCCAACTGATGTTGCTCGGTCCTCGGTCGCTGATATCTTTCGATTCTCCCAATATTGCCAAATGTCACGTTTCGAATATGCCTGTGGCTTTGTGGAGGGATTTGTATTGACGCAGCTTTCGAACGCCCGCGCTTCATTCTTCGAACTGATCGTTCTGATCGGGCTCTGCGTTCCTGTCAGCGCTCAAGCGGCATCGGCGGGCCAGGCCGAATGCGCCGGCCGCTCCTTAGACATCATCCGTCTTGCCTATCCCGGTGCCACCAACGCCGATGACGCTTTTCGGCTCGCGGGCTCAACCATCACATTGCCGACAGGCGACAATGTCGACGGCGATCCGCGTCGGGTGATTTGCCGGATTTGGCCAGCTCACCCGCAACTGACCCTTGTGGCTGTCCCATTGATGACGGAGCAGTCGGATTCGGAAAACGAGGGTGACATCGAACTGCTCGTGGTAGACAGCACCAATCTTCATGTAAAGCAGCGTCTGCGTCTTCAGGGACTTATGTCAGACGATGCCATTCATGTAGAAAGCGTCGCCTTCGATACTGCGCGTTATCAACTCGCTCCTGGGAAAACGGCTTTTGGATTGCGTGTTACGCTGGAAGGTAGTTCGCGCGCCAATCCGTTCGGCGAAACGACCTTATGGCTCTTCTCAGTCGACGGTGATGGGCTGAAGCCGATTCTCGACAATATTGTCGTCAGTGAAAATCACGGAGAATGGGATACCGCCTGTGCCGGTGAGTTCGATGAAATCACGCGCACGCTTTCAATCGGTTCACCAGCAAAAGGCGTGTTCGCCGATATAGTCGTAACCGAAAAAACGACCACTTCCGTCGCCACGGTCGGAAAGGATGGTGACTGCCAGAGCGAAGACAAAACGACGATTGGCAAACACCGGCTGCGTTACGACGGATCCAAATATGCCGTTCCCAAAGATCTGAAGCGGGATGAGTAAGAGGATGTTGGTCCAGGCCGGGTGATGGCCGCAATGACCGCGCTACAACTGCGATAGAGCGCCGCGTGTCCGACAGGACACTCTATCGCTTGGAATTGGCGCGATCTGCCCTTCGCCGCTGTCGACGTCAGAAAGGATAGTGCTGGGCGGAATCCTCTACCGTGATCCAGCGCAGGTCGGTGAATTCGGCGATCGCCGCCTTGCCGCCGAAGCGGCCATAGCCGCTGCCCTTGACGCCGCCGAAGGGCATTTGCGCCTCGTCGTTCACCGTCGGGCCATTGATGTGGCAGATGCCGGCTTCGATCCGCGCCGCAACCGCCATTGCCCGCTGGACATTACGGCTGAAGACGGCGGAGGACAGGCCGTATTCGGTGTCGTTGGCGATGCGGATGGCTTCTTCCTCGCCGGAGACGCGAATGATCGGTTTGACCGGACCGAAGGATTCTTCCGCATAGACGCGCATCTCGGGCGTGACATGATCGAGCAGCGTCGCCTCGACCACGGTGCCCGAGCGCTTGCCGCCGGCCACGAGCTTTGCACCCTTGGCCGTCGCATCGGCGATCAGCTCATCCATTTTCTTCGCCGCGTCGAGGCTGATCAGCGAGCCGAGAACGACATGGCCACGCGGATCGCCGGCCGGAAGCTGACTGGCCCGGGTGGCCAGTTTGGCGACGAACTGATCGGCGATCGCCTCGTCGACGATGATGCGTTCCGTCGACATGCAGATCTGGCCCTGGTTCATGAAGGCGCCGAAAATGGCGGCATTGACGGCACCGTCGATATCGGCATCGTCGAGGATAACGAGCGGCGCCTTGCCGCCGAGTTCGAGAAGGGCGGGCTTGAGATGTCTGCCGCAGGTCTCGGCGATGATCTTGCCGACCTTGGTCGACCCGGTGAAGTTCACGCGCTTGACGGCCGGATGGGCAATCAGCGCCGCGACGATCTCAGGCGCATCCTCCGGCGCGTTGGTGATGACATTGACGACGCCGGCGGGCAGGCCGGCTTCGGTCAGCGCGGTGGCGATCAGCCGGTGCGTGCCGGGGCATTGTTCGGATGCCTTGAGGACGACGGTATTGCCGCAGGCGATCGGCATGGCGATGGCGCGGGTGGCGAGGATGACCGGCGCGTTCCAGGGGGCAATCGCCAGGCAGACGCCGGCAGCCTGGCGAACACCCATGGCGAGCGTGCCGGGCTTGTCGGAAGGGATGATTTCGCCTGATATCTGCGTCGTCATGGCGCCGGCCTCGCGCAGGATGTTGGCGGCGAACATGACATTGAAGCCGGCCCAGGGAGCGGTGGCGCCCGTTTCCTCGATCATCAACTGGGTAAATTCGCCCACCTTGGAATCCATGATATCGGCGGCCTTCATCAGGATGGCGCGGCGCTGGCCGGGGCCGGTCTTCGACCAGGCGCCGAAGGCTGCGGCGGCGGCATTAACGGCCGCGGCAGCATCGTCCAAGCTTGCCGCGGCGGCGCGGCTTGCGAGCTTTTCGGTGAAGGGATCGATGCGATCATAGGTCCGGCCGCCGGAGGCCGCGCGGTCTGCGCCGTTGATGAGGAGGGAAATATTCATCGGAGGTCTCCTTGGGACAAGAACTAGAAGCCGAGGACTTCGGCGTTGATGGAAGCTTCGAGGCCGCCGTCGACGGCAAGATTGGCGCCGTTGATCCAGCGTGCGCCATCCGAGCAGAGGAAGAGCACGGCGGGGGCGATATCGGCGGAGGTGCCGGCCCGGCCGACGCGGGTGATGTCGCTGTCGACCCTGGCGTCGCCGAGCACGGCGCGGAACTGCTTGAGGATCGGCGTTTCCACCGGCCCGGGGCTGACCGCATTGACCCGGATGCCGCGGTTTTTGAACAATGCCTGATGGGCGGCGCGCATGGTCCAGAGCAGCAGCAGTTCCTTGGAGAGCGGATAGCCTTCTTCGTCCTTGAGGCCGTGTTCGGCCACAACCGCCGCCACCTCGGGAAAGCCTTCAATGGCGGCCAAGGACTTTGCCCGCTCGAGATTGGCGCGCCAGCCATAGCCGGCAATCGAGGCGACGTTGACGACGGCGCCGCCTTCACGGAGACGGGGCGCCACGGCTTCCGACAGGGCGCGAAGGCCGTAGAAATTCACGGCGAGCGTCGAGAAGACGCCTGTGCTGCCGGAAAGGCCGGCGACATTGGCGAGCGCGTCGAGGCGCACTGGAAGCTGCGCGACGATCTCGGCAATGCCTGATGGGGTCGAGAGATCACCCTTGATGAAGGCGGCACTTCCACTCACCGGCTCGCGCACATCGACGCCGATGACCTCGGCGCCCATCTGGCCGGCCAGTTCCGCCGTGCGGGCGCCGATGCCTGAAGCCACGCCGGTCACCAGGATTGTTTTACCAAAAAGCATGAACGTCACCTTTCGCAAGAGAATCCGGAATTAAGCCGGCTCATTCTTCCCATTTGATTTTATGCGGACCGGGCAATTTCAGCCGGTAGCCGACCGGCAGAAGTTGAAAATCGTAGCGGCGCTCGATTTCGCCCCACAGGCCGCGCGGCAGGTAGAGCGAGAAAATCACGGCGGTGGCGCCGAGGCCGATCAGGTACCAGACGCCGGCTCCGCCGAAGAAGGTTTCGATCACGAAGAACAGGATGGCGCCGAGGATCGCGCCTTCGAACTTGCCGATCCCGCCGACCAGCACCATGAAGATCATGTAGGCCGTCCACTGGACGCTGAAATAGGTCTTCGGCTGGAAGGTGGTGGCGGTCGCCAGCCACAGGCCTCCGGCGACCGCGATGCCGAAGGCGGCGAGCACGAAGAGCAGCCGCTTGGTGGCGATCACGCGCACGCCGACCGAGGTTGCCGCCTCCTCATTGTCGCGGATTGCCTGCATGGCAGCGCCCGCGCGGCTGCGCATCAGGATGAAGAGAGCGCCGAGCAGGGCGGCCATGGCCGTCAAGGCGAGCCAGTAGATCGTCGCTCGCCGCGTGCCGCTGTCATAGACGTTGAGCGAGATCAGTGAAGTTCCCGTTTCCCCCTGGATCAGGCCGTCGAGGTTGACGAGCAGGTGGGCGAGTGTGGCGACGACCCACATGCCGATCGCGAACTCGCCGCCCTTCAGCCGCAGCATGAACAGCGAAAGCGGGATCGACAGCGCGCCGGTCACGACCGCGGCGGCAAACAGCGAGACGAAGGGATTGAGCCCCGCATCGGCAAGCCGGATGGTGAAATAGGCGCCGAGGCCGAAGAACACCTGCTGGCCGACCGAGACCAGCCCGCCGAACCCGGCCAGCGCATTCCACATGGCGGCAAGGATCACGTAGATGAACAGAGCCGTCAGCCGGTCGATCGCGCCGGCGCCGAGCACGGCTGGGGCAAACATCAGCAGGGCAAGCACCGCGGCCATGCAGCCAAGCGCCACCCGCGACGATTTCGTCCAGCGCTCTATCGATATTCCGTTGGAGGCGAAGGTCGTGCTGGGGGTCGCGTTGGGGCTCATGTCGGGCTCCGGAGACGGGCGCGCAGGGAGGCGCCAAGTTTGTCGAGAACCGGCATGCCGAACCGGGACAGCCGAATGAAAAGCACCAGCAGGAACACCGCATGGCCGCCGATCAGGAAGCCTTGCGGATGCAATTGCGCGCCGAGCGATTGGGCAAGACCGAGAACGATGCCGCCGGCAAGTGTGCCCCATAGCGAACCTGCGCCGCCGATGACGGCCGCCTCGAAGGCGAAGAGAAGCTGTGGGCCGCCGGCATAGGGGCTGAAGGTTGCCCGCATCCCGAGAAAAGCACCGGCGATGCCGACCGTGACCATGGTGATCGCGGTGGCGACGGCGTTGACTCTGCGGGCGTCGATGCCGACCAGCCCTGCCGTATCGGGATCCTCCGCCGTGGCGCGGATCGCGCGACCCAGCGCAAATCGGCTCAGGAAGAACTGCAACCCGCCGAGAATAAGGACTGCCGTCACCATCATCAGGACGGCCAGCTTGCCGACGAAGATGTGGCCCGGCAGTTGCCAGGAAGCATAGGACAGGTTGCCGATGAAGGGCGCGAGCGACCTTGTGTCGGCGCCGAACTGCTCGAACAGCAGGTTGTCGATGACGATCGACAGGCCGAAGGTCGTGAGAATCGGCAGGAGCGTGCCGCCGCGGGCGCTGCGCTCCAGAATGAAGCGCTGCAACAGCCAGCCGGCCGCCGCCATGACCGGCAGCACGATCAGCAGACCGGCGAAGGGTGGAATGCCGGCTTTGGCGGCGAGCAGCCACAACCCGTAGGCGGCTGCGACCGCCAGGCTGCCATGCGCGAGATTGATGATCCGCATGACCGAGAACATGAAGGACAGGCCGCAGGCGATAACGGCGTAGTAGCCGCCGAGCAGAATGCCCTGGAGCAGGGTGTTGATCACGATGCGCTCCTTTCGCCGGCTGCCCGGTGCAATCCGAAATAGGCTTGGGTGACATGTTCGCGCGTGACGGCGGCCGCCGGCCTGTCGAGGGCGATGCGTCCCTCGAGCATGCAGATGACGCGGCTTGCCACGCTCATGGCGCGGGCGAGATCTTGTTCGACGAGCACGATGGTCGTCCCCGACGTGAGCAAGGTCTCCAACTGAGCGTAGACGCGATCGACGACCAGAGGCGAAAGCCCGAGTGAGACCTCGTCCAGGAGAAGAATATCGGGATTGCTCATCAGCGCCCGGCCGATGGCGGTCGCCTGCTGTTCCCCGCCCGAGAGGTGTCCCGTTTTGGCGTGACGGCGGGGTTTCAGGTTGGGAAAGGCGTCGAGGACGCGATCGATGCTCCACTCGCCCTTGCGGCCGGAGCTCTTTCCGAGAAGCAGGTTCTCTTCCACCGTCATCTGCGAAAACAGGCGCCGGCCTTCCGGTACCAGGGCGATGCCCTTGGCGATCCGCTTGTGGGACGGGACGGCGGCCAGATCTTCGTCGTTGAGAAGGACGCGGCCGGATGATGGCAGATGGGCGCCGGCGATCGATCTGAGCAGCGTCGTCTTGCCGGCGCCATTTGCGCCGACCAGCGCCAGTACCTCGCCCTTGGCAAGATCGAAACTGACACCGCGCACCGCCTGGAGCAGGCCATGGCGGACGTCGAGGTCGCGGATGGAAAGAAGGCTCATGCGGGTGTCCCTCCGAGATAGGCCTTGACCACCTCCGCATTGCTCATGACCATTTTCGGTTCGCCATCGGCGATGATCCTGCCGGCGTCCATGCAGATCAGCCGCTCCGCCACCTGCAGGAGGATATGAACGATATGCTCGATCCAGACGATGCCGATGCCGCGGTTGCGCAATTCGAGGATGGTTTCCACCAGTTCGCTGGCCTCGCCATCGGTCAGGCCGCCGCCGATCTCGTCGAGCAGCATCAGCCTCGGCTGCGTGGCAAGCGCACGGGCAAGCTCCAGGCGTTTGCGGTCCAGCAGGCCAAGCGTGTCGGCAGGGCGGTTGGCGACGCCAAGCATGCCGCAGAGCGAAAGCGAATCCACCACGCGCTCATAGGCCTCGTCGCGGCTTGCGGCATTACCGTGAGATGCGGCGACGAAGACATTTTCGAAGGTCGTCATGCCGCCGAAGGGCTTGGGAATCTGATGGGTCCGGACGAGCCCGGAGCGGCAGCGCTCCGCCGCCGTCCGGCGCGTGACGTCGACGCCGTCGAAGGTGATGCTTCCCTCATTCGGCGGGAAGGCGCCGGCGAGCACGCTGAGCAGGGTTGTCTTGCCGGCGCCGTTCGGCCCGACAATGCCGATCGCCTCGCCATCCCCCATGGAAAAGTCCAGATTCTCCAGCACCACCAGCGCGCCGAACCGCTTGTGGATTCCCTTGGCCGAGAGAAAGGCTCCCCCCGGCCGTCTTTGAGCTTCCCGCTGCAGCACTGTTCGTTATCCGTTATAGGCGGTGAGCTTGGCGCCGACCGGGACATTGGGGTCGGTGGCGTTTTCGGTGACGACATAGTCGAGCGCGAATTTCGAGCCCTCCGGCGCTTTCACCCATTGCGTGCCGATGATCGGTCCGGGGGAGACGTTGGCGACCGGGCCGCTGGTGAAGTCGACCTTGCCGGCGATCGTGGTGGTCTTAAGCGTGCTGATCGCCTTGGCGACGGCCTCCTTGCTCTTGACGTCGGCGCTGGCCTTCAGCGCATCGAAGCCGGCGTCGAGAAGCGCAAGGCTGGCGCCGAGCTGCTGCGTCCACTGCTTGCCGCTTGCCGTTTCATAACCGTCGGCGAGTTCGGTTCCCGATACGCCTGTCAGCGTGGATTTGTAGGGGAAGGCCTTGTGCCAGTAGGCGGCGCTGCCGATGTTCAGGCCGAGATCGCCAAGCGCCTCGATGTCGGAGGGAAACAGACCCGTCTTGGCGATCTGGCAGATCTTGATCTGCTGGGTGAGGCCCTGCTGTGCAGCCTGACGCCAGAAGGCGGCGAAGTCGGGCGGTATCGGGAACGAATTGAAGATCTCCACGCCCTCCTGCCTGAAGAGAGCGATCTGCGCGGTAAAGTCGGTGGTTCCGGTTTCATAGGCGCCGGGATCGACGATGGTGAATCCCTCCTTGGCGAGCGCCGGCGCCAGATGGGTGCGGATCGCATTGCCGTCGGCGTCGTTGGGATACATGACGCCGACCTTCTTGTTGGTCTCGATCAGGTTCCACTGCGAAACATAGGCCTTGTGGAACTCTTCGACGCCGAAGCCGAAATGATAGGTCCACTTGAACGGCGAAGGCGCACCGGGCTTGGCGCCGCGGCCGAAATACCAGGCTTCCCAGGGCATGACTGTCGAGAGGCAGGGAATGCCGGCTGCTTCGCAGGCGTCGGCCACCGGATTGATGGTTTCGGGTGTCGAGACGGCAAGCATCAGGTCGATCGCCTGGTTGTTGATCAGCTCCTTCGCCAACTGGCCGGCGCGCGAGGGATCGGACTGGGTGTCCTGGTCGAGAATCTCCACCTTCCAGGTCTTGCCGCCGGCCTGCAGGCCGTTCGCCAGCGCCTTGCGCGCCAGTTCGAGCACATAACCGTCCGTCTCGCCGAAGCCGCCGAGAGGGCCTGTGCGCGGGCTGATGAAGCCGACCTTCAGCGTATCGCTGCTTTGAGCAAAGGCCGTGCGGCGCGAAAGCGCCAGCGCCGCACCGCCCGCCACCGTCGATGCGATGAAAGAGCGGCGGCTCAGCGATGCCGCGTTGAATTTGCCGTTGCGGAAAATGTCGTTCATGAAATCATTCCTCCCTCTTGATGCAGGCCTCCCAGCCCGTTCCCAGTGTTCATGTCGGCCGATCTGGAATTCAGATCGGATAGTGCCGTTTTCCCGAGGCCATGGTGATCCATCTGAGCTCGGTGAATTCGTCGATCGCCGCCTTGCCGCCGAAGCGGCCGTAGCCGCTTGATTTGACGCCGCCGAAGGGCATTTGCGGCTCGTCGGAAACGGTGGCTTCGTTGATGTGGCAGATGCCGGATTCGAGCCGCATGGCGACGGCGAGCGCCGCATTGACGTCGGCGCTAAAAACGGCGGCCGAAAGCCCGTATTCGTTGTCGTTGGCAACCGTCACGGCCTCGTCGACGCTGCCGACCCGGACGATTGCCGCGATCGGTCCAAAGCTTTCCTCGCGGTAGATACGCATGGCAGGCGTCACGTGATCGATAACGGTCGCGTCCATCAGTGTGCCGTGGGCCTCGCCGCCGCAGACGAGGACTGCGCCCTTCTGCAGGGCATCATCGACGAGCGACCGGACGCGCCTGATGGCCTCAGTGTTGATCAGCGTGCCGAGCGGCGTGTTGCCGTCCCTGGGATTGCCGGCGACAAGGGTTGCGGCCTTCGTCCGGAACTTGCCGACGAAGCCATCGGCGATCTCGTCCATCAGGATGATACGCTCGGTCGACATGCAGATCTGGCCCTGGTTCATGAAGGCGCCGAAGGCGGCTGCACGCACGGCTTCGTCGATATCGGCGTCGGCCAGAACGATGAACGGCGCCTTGCCGCCGAGTTCGAGCAGGCAGCGCTTGAGATGCCTTGCCGAGGACTCGGCAATGATCCGGCCGACACGGGTGGAGCCGGTGAAATTGATGCGGCGCACGGCGGGATGGGCAATCAGTGCGTCGACGACAGCGGCGGCATCGCTCGGCGCATTGGAAACGACATTGACGACGCCGCGCGGAAAGCCGGCGTCACGCAGGATGTCGCCGATCAGGCCATGGGTCTTCGGGCAGAGTTCGGAAGCCTTGAGGATGACCGTGTTGCCGCAGGCAAGCGGCATGGCGACGGCGCGGGTGCCGAGGATAACAGGTGCGTTCCAGGGGGCAATGCCGACGCAGACGCCTGCCGGCTGGCGGACCGCCATGGCGAGGCTTCCCGGAATGCCTGAAGGAATGAGCTCGCCCGATATTTGCGTGGTCATCGCCGCCGCTTCGCGAAGAATATCCGCGCCGAGCCCGCAATTGATCGCCGCCCATTGCGCGGTTGCGCCGGTTTCGCCAGTCATGGCGGCAATGAGTTCGGGCGTGCGGGCGTCCAGGATATCGGCTGCGGCATTCAGAAGCCTGCGCCGTTCGCCCGGGCCGGTCTGCGACCAGTCCGGAAAGGCGGCAGCGCCCGCATTGGCCGCTCTTGTCATGTCGGCAACCGATCCTGCCGAGGCGATCGTTGCGATGTCGCCGGTCAACGGATCGATGCGTTCGAAGGTGGCCCCTTCGGAAGCATCCATCGCCTCGTTGTTGATCATCAGCTTTGCCGAAAACACTGTTCCACCCAATTCGCCATGTGTTGGTGCCACGCATTGGCGCCACGTGCTGGCGCCGCATGCCGGTTTGCATTGTTGCCATGGGAGAAAACGAGCGCACGCGGCGCCACGAGGGCGGCCTCACCGTTCCTGCATCTGTTGAAGAGCCTCCTCCCAAAGGCTGATGGAGAAAAGGTTACGCCGATCTGGCGCCGATGGAATGCGATTTATTGGGTTAATATTGTAATTATCCGGTGATATCAGCATTGTTTGACTGGGAGCGGAGGAGAAGCGTTGGCGACGGACGGAGGGATTCATCACTATGCCAGAGGCGAGTGGCACGCTCCGTCGCTGTCGCACCGGCGTATCCGTTTTCAAAAAGGGCTGTATGCCGATTTCCACCATTTCCTTCTGCTCGGGGAGGGGAGTGGGGAGCTTCACTTCGACAATGGCGAACACCGGCCGCTGCACGGACCGCTGCTTGCCTTCCTGCCGCCGCAGGCGCGATGCGACTTGTCGATATCAGCCGGAACCGCGGCTCATCTGGTCGGGGCTTCGCCGCAGATCATGGTCGATGCGATCGGCGACAAGGTGGAGTCCTATTCGCTGCGCATCTTCACCGAGCAGCGCAAGCTGGTCGAGGCATTGGATCCCTCAGCAGTGGCCGAAATCAGCCCGCTGATTTCTGGTTTCGTTCGGGAACTGGGCGATCCCTCCCGCTCCTCATGGATGGTCGCATCCGCCTATATTAGGCTCATTCTGATGGCGCTGTGGCGCGGCTCCGATGGCGAGAGAAGCGAGCAGCGCGGGCAGGGCGAAACCGGATCGATCCTGCAGCGATACCGGCAACTGGTCGAGGCCGGTTTCCGCCAGCACCGGCCGATCAGCGACTATGCCGCGGAGCTGGGCGTCACGGCCGACCGGCTGCATTCCATTTGCCAAAGGGCGCTCGGCCGCTCGCCGATCCAGCTCCTGCATGAGCGCGTGGTGCAGGAGGCAAAGCTGAGATTGGAGCGATCGGCCCGCAATATCCAGGAAATCTCCGACAGCCTCGGCTTTCGCGACCCGACCTATTTCAGCCATTTCTTCAAGCGCAAGACCGGCCTTTCACCCGCCGGCTACCGCGAAATCGCCCGCGCTTCGGCCGGCTCGGAAAACAGCATGCTGTCCTCGGGCTATGCGGACTGGCCTTAGGCTTGGGGATTGGTCAAAGCTGGAATTTGCCGGTCTTGGATCGCAAATCATGCTGACTTGGAATCCCAAGTCGGCGTTGGCCCCGTCATCTCTCCGATAGATCGACTGAGATTACCTCGACAACCTTGTTACCGGACAGCGTAGCGGTGACCGCAAGGGCCTTCGAGTTGGCCTGTTCGATCAGGCCCAGAAAATTGACAGCCTTGCCTGCTATCCTTTTCGCAAAGGCTTTCCGCAGAACTACCCCTGTCTTTGGATGGATGACCTTAACCCGTGGATTGGCTCCATTGGCCAGGAGATAAAAGCCAGTGTGGGAACCATTTTCGAACATGTATTGGTCTGCGAGTTGAGTCTGTATCTTGTCGATCAGGATGTCACCAGTCCAATGAGGCTCTTCGGCCATTTTGATTTCTACAGAGATTAGCCCAAGCTCCGCATTCCGTGAGTGAATTCTAAGATCTGGCCGGTTCTCGACCGCGACTTCCTGCTCACGGATGACCTCGTAATGCTGCGCTCCAATTTCGCGCATCCTACCCGATAGCCAGTTCCGAATATCGTCTTCCTTGCCCCGTCCGCTTCTGAAGAGGAAGCCTTCGTCGTCGTCGAAATGATGCAGCTTCTCTAGGAGCGCCACCAGGTGGCGTTTTATCAGCGCTCGGAATTCCTCGATCGAAGTCGGTGTCTTGGAGAATGAATTCAGGAAAGTGATGGCCTCGCTGGCCGGGAGCAGGTCACGCCGAACAGATGTTCTGACCAGCTTGTCCCTTTGGTACAGGAACGTGTCGCGATGCCGTCTCAAATCGGGGTCAACTGCGAGTGCGTCGAGGGATGCCAGCGCTTGCTCAGATCCAAGGGCGGTCAGAGCATTTAAGGAATATGAGCGCTTTGACGTTGCTTTGTCCGCAATATCCGGTGAATAAGCATCTTCGTGCACGGGATCATTGGCTGGCGGCCATACAAGGTAAGTTGCTTTTACCAGAGCGCGCAACACCGCGGCATCGGTAGCTAGATTGTCACGCTCTGCATCGCGCTCCTCCGCTCTGGAATACGAAGGCGATTCCCGCCCTATAAATCTCAAGAAAAGCGCTTTGCTTGAAGGGCTCCAATAGTAACCGAATGCCGTCGTCCACGCAGCCCAAGCAGAGGCGGGCTCCACGCAAAAGAGCGCGTCGAGCCATATCCATGCGTCCGACATCCTGAAGCTCGACACGGCAGCGGTGAAGTTTTGCTGCAAGAAGGGTGTCAGGACCGTTGGGCTGACTGCAGAAGAGCGCGCGACGAGGTTCACGGCAATTTCAAGATCGCGCCTATTTTCTGGCAAGCCAGAGGTAAGCAAGAGTTGGAACAGCGGCGAGGCAATCAGTTCACGGATATCACTGCTGGAATAAGCGATCCTGCTGAAGCCATCCGACGTGGACTCCTTGTCGCCGCCACCCCTTATGTCCTCTTCAAGAATGCCGGTCGCGACACCCGTGAAAAGCTGGTGCTTCAGAAGGGCAAGCGGAAACAACCACTCCGGAAAACTGTTCAAGTTAGCAAAGCCGTACCGGAAAGCCCGTTCAACAAGATGATCAGGAAGTTGCGCCAGCGCTTCTGGAGCTTCGAGTGCGAGACCTGTTAGTCCGACCCATGCCTGGTAGGTATCGCGATCGGCATAGGAAATGTCATTGTCCCTCCAGTAGCGCTTGAAGCCCGCAGCGAAAAGTTTGGCGATCCACTCTCCGTGGCGAGCCCTCGTGCCATCTACAACGCTTGTCCCGAGGTCGTTGGGCCTTCTACGAACGGCCCATATAAGCATACCCTTCTCCAGACCACTCGACAGCCGTCGCCACCGCCGCAGGAAAACGAACGTGTTGTAGACCCTCCAAAGGCCGCTGGAGAATGTCTCGATCTGTGAACGTGCCCATCGGCGTACCGTATATTGGTGGCTGTGCCGGAATCGGCTCGCGAACCGCCAAAGCGGAGCTAGTCTCCCATACGCTCGTTTGAGATCGCGTCCCCCGTACCGGCGGGCATATCGTCTCAAGATCAATCGTGCCTCGTCGCGCTCGGATTGCGACCGAATTTGATCCGCCAGTTGGCGCGCGCACGTAAATGCCAGCTCCCTTTCCCTGCTAGTCGGGCGATCCGCCATGAGATCGGCAAGCCTTCGAATATCTTCAGCCGTGAAGATCTCGTAGCATCACCGCTTCTACCCAATTTAAGCGGATCTATTGCCTGATGGGCAATCCAGTATTCGTTCTTCTCATTTTGCGAGAAAAGCGCCATCCGCATCGTAATCAGATCATGTTTGAGATCTGGTAGGGCTCTCAATGTGCGCGCTAGTGCAGGAAGCCCGGTTTCCCGCGGGGAGTAGTCCGGGTTTTTGGCGATTGAAAACGCAAATTCCAGCGCTTCCAGAAGTAGGGATCGCGGGATGCCGGCAGGGTCCTCTACGAGGAGAGTATTGATGCAATGACATATTGCTTGTCCAAGAGCCCTAAAGCGAGGGATGCGTGCCGGCATCATGTCGCGGTTGGGGTCGCGCTGGCCCTTGGCGAACCGGAGAAATATCCGCAGCCAGTTGCCAATCTCCGGAACGGTTAGCCGCGCGACAAACTCTTCCAAGTAGTGAGACGTCGCGGAGGCGTAATTTCTGGCTTCACGGCGCAAGCGATCGGTCAACGCGATCCCGTCCAAGATGGGTACGCCCGCCGGCATTGTATAAGATAAGGCACTGGCGACAAACAGATTCCACGAAGGGGCGCTTTGCGTATCCTCATGCTCGGGTGCATCAGCCAGGAGAGCTGCATCCATCACGGCCTGCGCGAAAGTCGTGTCGTTGAGGTCAGACAGGGCAAAGCATGCTTCCGCTCTCACCCGAAGTTTTTCGCCCTGATCGCAAGCGATCGTTCCCAGCTCGGGTACCAACGTCGACATCCCGCCAAACCGGATCATCTCGATCAGCAACTCGCGAACTTCGGGGGAAGCCGCGATCGTAAGCGTCGCCCGAGAAGGGGATCAAGGTTTGATCGGCGCTCCTGGCCACTCTCTGTGCGCAGACGAAATCCCACGATGTCATCATAGACCCGCCGTCTTGAACGGAAGATGCTCGTCGGCTCACGGCCATTGTCGATGGCTTCCTGCCAAAGGTCGATCAGGAGCTGAGCGTCGAGCGGTTGGGAGACCAGATTGGCCGCCTTCGCCTTGTCGATTGCCTCGACAAACTCGGCAGCATCGATGTTCCTGCTGGCAGCGATGGCCTTAACATCGTCGGCTCGAAGAGGCAGGAGGCGGAAGGTCTTGACCTCAATCGGACGGTCTTCAGCGGTGGGCGGTCTAAGGCCTCTGATCACAGCTTTGATGGCTTGGAGGTCGTTGTCGCCCTGCCATTCGCTGGCTCTCGATGTGATGATGACCTTCAGTTCCTTGCCGACTTTGCCTACGGAAGCCGAAAGCTTGGTCAATGCGTCAGCAAGTGCGCTGGTGTTGCGCGCGTCCGGCAAACGGGCCTCGTCCAATGCATCCAGCAAGGCGACTGCGGGGCCTCCCCGACTCTTCCACTTCGCGTAAGCCGAGGCGGCGGCTTCGTCAGAATGCGAAAAGGACTGTTCCGCCGGCAGTCGAAGAAGTGCCTCGATTCGAAGCACGAAAGCAGGGATTCCCGACGCGCGAACCTGCTTTGCAAGCTCCAGAAGTTCCCGCGTTTTTCCTGCTCCTGCGGAGCCAAGTACGATAGCACAATCCAGGTCTGTAAGCTCGGCCCAGGAACATCCTTCATCCCGCGATTTTAGGTTTGCCATAGTCATGGCGCTGCTAAGCTCACTCGGATGCACAGTGCTGATCTCCGCAAGGCGTCGATCAAGTTTGACGTATTCGTACTCAATCAAGGTAGCCCCCTCAACCCGCCGCCTTTTTAAACCTAGAATAGCGGTCGCCGGTTGAAAATGGCCATATTTACGAGCATCCGACTTTTACAGTGTTCATTCAGCACTCCGTTCGATCCCCATCATGGGCTAGCTTTTGCCAGCCCACGCACCAAGCATAGGAAGTTACGGTGTCTCGTCTTATGTCGAGCCTTCAATGGTCTAGTCGGCGCGCGGCGCGCAACCTTTGCGGTTAGGCTGGTGGGATCGCACAGTTAGATCGACTCGACGAAAGTCTCATGCAGCTTTGTCCTCCACAGTTGCCTTTTGCCGGTGGTATAAGGCTTAGCGCGACAGCTCTCGTTGTCGCAAAGAGATCGCAGAGTTTCGCGATCCGCGTCAGCTTTCAGGAAAAGCAACGCACCCGCTTACAACCGACATGGGGCACAAATCGGCCTGATCCTTCGATAACGAAAAGGTTCGCTAAGGACCGTCAGCGGAAACTGCTAAAGTCGGCTTGACGCCGAAGAGCAGACCAAACTCACGACAGCGCAAAAATCCTCACTTCCCGCCCGATGCCCTGAAGTTCCGCCATCCGCGAAGCCGAAGTGATGCCGCTGTCGCGGAGGATCTCTGAAACCTGGGCATCCCCAACGATCGCCTCCGTCGTCATGATCACATTGGGATCGGCAAGGCCCTGCACGCGGGAAGCGATATTGACGGTCTGGCCGAAATAGTCCTGCCGGTCGTTCAGGTTGACTGCGAGGCATGGTCCCTCATGGATGCCGATCTTCAGGAGAAGATCGTCGCTGCCGTGTTCGGCATTCAGCTGAAGCATCGCCTCACGCATCCTGATTGCCGCGGCCACCGCACGGTCCGGGCTCGGGAAGGTCGCCATCACGGCATCGCCAATGGTCTTGACGACCGCTCCGGCCTCTGTGGCGACGATCTCGTGAAGAACCCGGAAATGCGCTCGCACCAGATCGAAAGCGGCAAGATCTCCGACGCGCTCGTAAAGCGCGGTCGAGCCCCTCAAGTCGGTGAAGAGGAAGGTCAGGCTGGTGATCTTGAGGCGCTGGTCGACGTCGAGCGTGTCGGTCCGATAGATGTCGCGGAAGCTCTGGTTCGTCAGCAGACGCTTGGCTGTCAGGAAAGCCCGCCTGCGGCCCAAGAGGTCGTGCAGCTCGTCGCCTGCGATGCAGACGTTCGGCACCACTCGGCGATCGGTGTGGTTCTCGAGGGTCAGCCGCAGTGAGCCCGGACGAAGGGTCAGCGTTTCGTTCAGTGCATGCGTCCGACTGATGATCATCGAGAGGGTTTGACGTTCGTCGGTGGGCTCGCCCTGCACGTCGATGAACTGCGCCGAGTGTGTGACCGGATCGAAGATGATGACGAACTGCGCCGGCAGTTGCAGGGAGACGAAAGCCTTCTCGCCCGGAGCCAACTCGATCATCTCCAGCTGGATGCGCGAAAACCTCGCTTCGAGATCGTCAGGCAGGTCGACCCCGGAGCTGAAGAAGATCTGCCGGTAGTACTCAAGCGGCGGCAACCGATCGGGGTCGTGGGCGGCGATCCTGCGCACGCGCGGGCTGACCGTGAACGTGACCTCGACCATCTCGTCGAGGGTCGGCTCGTATCCGGCCGCGCAGAGCGCGCAATGATACGTCTCGTGGACGACTGTTTTGAGGGTTGCGCCGCTGTCGAGGACGCCGCCGCACCCTGGGCAAAGGACATTCCAGGTCATTTCGAACGCGCCTATGCGGGCTGCATGCAGAAACGCGGCGATGGTTTTCTCTTGGTCGAGATCGTGCTGATCGGCGAAAGCGAGTGCATTGATGCGATTGAGCTCACGATCCGAGCCATGCATGACGACGTTTTCGATGCACTCGACCGTCCGCGGGTCAGCCGCCTGTCGCAGGGAGGCAAAAAGTACGTCCACTTCGCTCATCAGACAAGTCTCCGTGTGCAGAACCCACGGCGGACGACGCCAGGATGGGGATCATAACACGGGGGTTAGCCAATAGAAATCTAAAGGCTTGGATGCTGCTTGCTTCCCAAGTGAAGCGGGTTTCAGTTCCCCTTGTATATCCGCTTCAGCGCCGTCAGCAACGCATCCAGTTCGTCGCGCGAAAACAGCTCGACGAAACGCTGCTCATGCTTGTCGATCAGCTCACGCGCCCGTGCGAGCATTGCGCGTCCCGCCTTCGTCAGATGAAGTTCCTGGCGGCGGCGGTCGGCCGCGGAGGGGCGGCGCTCGATCAGGTCGCGGGCTGCCAGCCGGTTGACGAGGGCCATCATCGTCGCCCGGTCGGTGCCGAGCGTATTGGCAAGGTCGATCTGCGATGCGCCCGGATTGCCGGCGACGAGTTCCATCACCGCCAGCTGCTTCTGCGTCAGCGCCAGCTCCTCCATGGTTTCGGCGAAGTCACGATAGATCGCAACATGGGCCATGCGCAGATGAAATCCCAGCAGATCGCCTAGCCGGCCGACATCGAGGCCCGGTGTTGCGGGCGCATCTTCGCCCTCGAAATCGTCCTGCGGTGGTTTTGTGGCCATCGTTCGTTCTCGCCTCGTCCAGGCGCCATAACCATCAAAATCAGCGGGTTAGTCAATATCCGCAATGCGGATTTCCGTGCGCCATTCGCGCGATCGGATTTGCCTTAAACAGGCTCTTGCATCGCAGGAAAAAGATATTAGTATGTGTTGCATACAAATTTGATGCCTGCCGCGGGGAGCGGTGGGCATGGGAGGAGAAAATGGCGCATTCCTTTTCCGGGATGGCTTCGTCGGCGGATTGCGGACTGGTGACGGATGATCCAATCCTTTACCGCGCCCGCGTCGCACCGGACCGTCGGGCTCTGTTCGAGATCGCCACCGGCCGGCAGCTCACCTATGCCGAGCTCGACGCGCGGATCGCCCGCTGCGCCGGCTTTCTGAACGATGTGCTCGCAGCGCGCCGCGAGGCGGCGCGTGTCGCCATGCTGGCGCGCAACTCGATGGATTCGATCGTGCTTGCCTTTGCCTGCCAGCGTGCCGGCGCCATCTACGTGCCGCTCAACTGGCGCCTCAACGCCGCGGAGCTTCGGCCGATCCTTGCCGATTGTGCGCCGGCTCTGCTCGTTCACGACGAGGAGTTCGCGGCAACCGTCGCCAGCCTTGTGAGCGCCGATCCTGAGATGGCGGTGATATCGACGGCCGCCGGCCCGGCCGGGTTCGCCGCGCGGATCGAGGCGAGCCTTCCGGCCGCTCCGTTGCCGGCCGATGCCGATGGACCCTGCGTCCTTCTCTACACCTCCGGCACGACGGGACAGCCGAAGGGCGTCGTCATCACCCGCCGCAACGCCTTTTTCGCCGCCATCAATTTTTCCGTCGTCGGAGAAATCGGGCCGAGATCCGTCGCCCTGTGCGACCTGCCGTTCTTCCACACGATCGGCCTGATCGCGGTGGCGCGCACCACATTGATGCTGGGCGGCACGCTCGTCATCTCCGACCGCTTCACGCCTGCGCGCACGCTCGCAGCCCTTGCCGACCGGCAGCGTGGCATCACTCACTATTTCGCTGTGCCGCAGATTGCGCTCGCCTTGCGCAACGACCCTGCCTATAGCGCCGCCGCGCTCGCCGGCCTGCATGCGCTCTTCGTCGGCGGCGCGCCGCTGACGCAGGCGCTGATCGAAAGCTATCTCGATGACGGCGTTGCGCTGGTCAACGGTTACGGCATGAGCGAGGCCGGAACGGTGCTGCACGTGCCGATCGACCGGCGCGCCGTGCAGGACAATCCCGGCAGCGTCGGTCTTCCGGCGCCGTTGCTCGACATTCGTATCGTCGGCGAGGACGGCCGCGAGGTCGATGACGGCGAGATCGGCGAACTCTGGCTGCGCGGGCCGGCGGTGACGCCGGGCTACTGGAACAAGCCTCAGGAAACCGCTGCCGCCTTCACCGACGGCTGGTACCGCACCGGCGATCTCGGCCGCCGCGAAGCGAACGGCTTCTATCGCATCGTCGACCGGCTGAAGGACATGTACATCAGCGGCGGCGAGAATGTTTATCCCGCCGAGGTCGAAGCAGCACTCGTTAGCCATCCCGATATTCTCGAGGCCGCGGTCGTCGGCATTCCCGATATCCGATGGGGCGAATGCGGCCTCGCCTATGTCGTGCTGCGGCCGGGTGCTGCGGCAACGGGCGATGAGATCGCCGGCCATTGCGCGGCAAGGCTCGCCGCCTTCAAGCGTCCGGCCCGCATCCTCTTCGTTGAGACCATTCCCCGCACCGCCTCCGGCAAGGTGCAGAAACATGTCCTGCGCCAGTTCCATTTTGACGAAACCCTTCAACGACAGGCCCTGTGAAGCGGCCCCGGCATCACGCCGAAACCCATGGAGTAACCTCATGACTGAAGACAAATCGCCGGTTCTGGTCGAATTCGACAGCGGCATCGCCTTCGTGACCCTCAATCGTCCGGAAAAGCGCAATGCGATGAACCCGGCCCTGAATATCAGGATGCTCGAAGTGCTCGACGAGCTCGAGGGCGACGAGCGCTGCGGCGTCCTCGTCCTGCGCGGCGCCGGCGAATCCTGGTCGGCCGGCATGGATCTGAAGGAATATTTCCGCGACAATGACGACAAGCCACGTGACGTCACGCTGAAGGCGCGGCGCCAGTCCGGCAACTGGTGGGGCCGGCTGATGTATTTCGAAAAGCCGACGATCGCCATGGTCAACGGCTGGTGCTTCGGCGGCGCCTTCACACCGCTGGTGTCCTGCGATCTCGCCATCGCCGCCGAGGAGGCGAATTTCGGCCTCTCCGAGATCAACTGGGGCATTCTGCCAGGCGGCAACGTCACCCGCGCGGTCGCCGAAGTGATGCGCCATCGCGACGCTCTCTATTACATCATGACCGGCGAACTGTTCGGCGGGCGCAAGGCCGCGGAAATGGGTCTCGTCAACGAGGCGGTGCCGCTGGCAGAGCTTGAAAGCCGGGTCCGCAAGATCTGCGCCAGCCTGCTCGAAAAGAACCCGGTGACGCTGAAGGCCGCCAAGGACACCTACAAGCGGGTGCGCAACCTGCCATGGGATCTCGCCGACGATTACATCTACGCCAAGCTGGAGCAGATGCTGTTTCTCGACAAGACCAAGGGGCGCGACGAGGGGCTGAAACAGTTCCTCGACGACAAGACCTATCAGCCGGGGCTCGGCGCCTATAAGCGCGACCGCTGAGGGCGAGCCCGGCTCGCCGGGCGGGTTGACGAGCCGATCATTGGGAGGAGGAAACAATGAAGATCCATGCTGCGGTGGCGCGTGCGCCGCATACGCCGTTTTCGCTGGAAAGGCTCGATCTGGAGGAGCCGCGCGAGGGTGAAATCCTGGTTCGCGTCGTGGCGACAGGGGTCTGCCACACCGATATCGTCATGCGTGACCAGCACCTGCCGGTGCCGCAGCCGGTCGTGCTCGGCCATGAAGGTGCTGGTATCGTCGAGCGTGTCGGGCCGGGCGTTGCCAAGGTCAAGCCCGGCGATCACGTGGTCATGACCTTCAATTCCTGCGGTCATTGCCCGAGCTGCAACGATCACGAGGAGACCTATTGCCACGAATTCTTCCCGCGCAACTTCTTCGGTGCGCGCGCCGATGGTTCGAGCGGGCTCTCCTGCGAGGGAGAGCGGGTTCACGGCAATATTTTCGGGCAATCCTCCTTCGCCAGCCACGCGCTGTGCCATGAACGCAATATCGTGAAAGTGCCTGATGATGCGGATCTGGCGCTGCTCGGGCCGCTCGCCTGCGGCATCCAGACCGGCGCCGGCGCGGTCATGAATGCGCTGAAGGTCGAGCCGGGTAAAGTGCTCGCGGTTTTCGGCATGGGCTCCGTCGGTCTTGCCGCCGTGATGGCGGCGCGGATCGTCGGCGCTTCCAGGATCATCGCCGTCGACGTCAATGAAACGCGGCTGGCACTTGCAGCGGAACTCGGCGCGACCGACATCGTCAACGGCAAGGCGAGCGACGCGGTTGCCGCGATCATGGCGCTGACCGGCGCCGGGGTCGATTATTCGATCGATGCCTCCGGCGTGCCCGCCGTCATCTACCAGTGCGTGCGGGTGCTGGCGCCGCGCGGCACCTGCGGCATCGTCGGGGCCTCGCCGCACGGAGCGACGCTGACGCTCGACCTCACCCATATCCTGTCCGGCGGGCGCCGGGTCCGCGGCATCGTCGAGGGCGATTCCAATCCCGACGTCCTGATCCCGCTGTTGATCGACCTGCATCGGCAGGGCCGCTTCCCCTTCGACAGGCTCATCACCTTCTATGATTTCGCCGACATCAACCAGGCGGTGGAGGATTCGGAAAGGGGCATCGTGCTGAAACCGGTCGTGCGCCAGCCGGCCGTCTGACACCGTTCAAGGGAGGAAACAATGAACACCGTCACCCCAATCGCCACCGACACCAGTCCCGATGTCATGAAGGCGCTGCTTGGCCGGCAAAGGGCGTCTTTCCTGAGAGAAGGGCCGCCGAGCATCGACACCCGCATCGATCGCATCGACCGCGTCATCGCCCTTCTCGTCGACCATAAGGATGCGATTGCCGCTGCCCTGTCGGACGATTTCGGCAGCCGCAGTGTGGAGGCGAGCCTGCTTCTCGATGTCTTTACCTGCGTCGGTTCGCTCAAATACGCCAAGGCCCATCTTGCCGAATGGCTGAAGCCCGAGCAGCACGAGGCATTGTTCCCGGACGCGGTGGCCGAAGTGGTCTATCAGCCGAAGGGGGTTGTCGGAATCCTCAGCCCGTGGAATTTCCCCTATCAGCTCGCCCTTGCGCCGCTTGCCGGCATTCTTGCCGCCGGCAACCGCGCCATGATAAAGCCGTCGGAGGTGACGCCGGCCTCGGCCGCCTTGATGGCGGAACTCATTGCCGGCGCCTTCGACGAAACGGAAATCGCCGTCGTTCAGGGCGGACCGGCGACGGGCACGGCGTTTACATCACTTGCCTTCGACCACCTGATCTTCACCGGTGGAACCGCGATCGCCCATCATGTGATGCGCGCGGCGGCGGAAAACCTGACGCCGCTGACGCTCGAGCTCGGCGGCAAGTCACCCGTCATCGTCGGCCGCTCGGCCGATCTCGCAGACGCGGCGCGCCGCGTCATGACCGTCAAGACACTGAACGCCGGCCAGATCTGCCTGGCGCCTGATCATGTCTATGTGCCCGAGGAAAGCGTCGAGGCCTTTGCCGGCCACGCGGTCGCGGCGGTCGGCGCGATGTATCCGGCGCTGAAGGAAAATCCTGATTACACTTCGATCGTCAATGCCCGCCATCACGCCCGCATCCAGGGCCTGATCGACGATGCCAGGGCCAAGGGCGCGAGGATCGTCGAGATCAACCCGGCGGCAGAGAATTTCTCCCAGCAATCGGCCCACCGCATGCCTCCGACCCTGATCCTCGACCCCACGGAAGACATGCGCGTGCAGCAGGAGGAAATCTTCGGACCCGTGCTGCCGGTCCTTCCCTATCGCGATATTGCCGACGTCATCGACCGTATCAATGCCAAGCCGCGCCCGCTCGCTCTCTATTACTTCAGCAGGGATCAGCAGGAGGAGGCTCGCGTCCTCGACAACACGACCTCCGGCGGGGTGACGGTCAACGACTGCATGAGCCACGTCACGGCGGAAGGCCTGCCCTTCGGCGGCGTCGGCCATTCGGGCATGGGAGCCTATCACGGCAAGTTCGGCTTCCTCGCCTTCTCGCATCCGCGCGCCGTCTATCACCAGAGCAAGATGGTGGAAGCGGAATACATGATGCGGCCGCCTTATGGCGAGGCGATGCGCGGCTTTTTGGCGGCGGCGATCTGCAAGTAAGAGAGAAGCATCGGACGATGCCGTCGGCAGCTGCGGCTGCTGACGGCATGGGATGGCTGCTTGCAACGAATGGCCCGATTGCGCAGGCTTATCCGGATAACGCTAGATTGTGTCATCAGGCTCCATGTCCAGACGCAGAGGATGCTGTTGTTAAACATGCCTTATGCTTCGGCTGCTAGCCGTTGAACCGCAGGGCGTTGCGGACATGATGTCTCCTGCCGTCCTGGAGCATGACCTTTCAATTCCGATTTCGCGTATTTCTCATGTCGTCAAATCTGGCAGCAGGCCTCTCTGCCCATACCTCATCGTCGCGGCGGACGCCCGCTTTCCTGTCGCCGTATTGCTGTCGATCGGCCTGGAGACGCACCTGCTGACGAATATAGCCTGATGGGTCTGTGATTTAACGAAGCTCAAACCAGTGTTGCCCTATGATTGGTTCGGTACATGTATTGGAAGGTGGATCCAACGCAGTGAATGGCATCTGGACGCAATTCGGTGGCAACCTGTCATTCGTGTGCCTGGCGATTTCGCTCTGGGCGCATTTCTCGATCCAATTTCAGCGTCGCTCGGTCATACAAGAAAAAATCGCCTTCGGAATCATAGCGGGCGGCGCCTCCATCGGGTCCATATTGCTGGCCGTCGAAGTCAATCCCGGCATTTATATCGACATCCGCTTTTCGCCGCTTGCTTTGGCGGGCATGTTTGGCGGACCGATCGCGGCCGCCTTTGCGGCGTCGCTGGCGATGGTCTTCCGCTTCTGGGTCGGCGGCGCCGCAATGATCGACGGTCTGATCGCAATTGCTGTCGCGACCGGTATCGGCCTGGCTGCCAACGTCTGGATCCGGAAGAGATCTCCCGAGC
Source organism: Rhizobium sp. WYCCWR 11152 (assembly GCF_013087615.1). Lineage (NCBI taxonomy): Bacteria > Pseudomonadati > Pseudomonadota > Alphaproteobacteria > Hyphomicrobiales > Rhizobiaceae > Rhizobium > Rhizobium sp. WYCCWR 11152. Next base: position 81,767 of record NZ_JABFCP010000022.1, read on the forward strand.
TCTTGGACGTTGCGCTGCTGAGCCTCGCGCTCGGCGGCGCACTTATTGTCTTGATGGCGGTGCTTCCCACCCTGGTGCACGCCCGCGTATTGGCCATCATCGGTCTGCCGATGACGGTATTGAACTGCCTGGCGACGGTGCTGTGTGGTTTCGTTCTGTTGAAGACGCAACAATGGGAGCTGGAGCGAAGCATCCTGGTAACCGCATTTTCGCAGTCGCCCGATTATCTCTACGTGAAGGACCGAAACAGCCGGTTCATCACCGTCAATGAAAATATGATCCGCCTTTTTCGTTTCAGAACCACGGCGGAGATGACCGGATTGTCGGATTTCAATCTTATCTCGCGGCCGCGCGCCGAAGAATTTTATTATCTCGAACAGCAGGTCATGGACACCGGTGTGCCCCTGATCGACTCCGTCGAGCGTATCGAAGACAGATACCTGCTCGCCTCCAAGGTGCCGCTGAAGGATAGGCAGGGACGGGTGATCGGCCTGGCCGGCGTCACGCGTGACGTGACGGAGCGGACTGCCCTGGAGCGGGAATTGCGCAAGAGCAAGAACCTGCTGTCGCATGCGATGGCCGGCATGTCCGATGGCATCGCCATGTACGACAGCAAGGGTTTCCTCGTTTTTTGCAACGATCAGTATCGCGCCGCCTTTCCGCTATCCGGGGACGCTCGCGTGGTTGGCGCCCATATCAGCGACATCCTTCGCCGTGTTGCCGAAACCGGCGAGCGCACCGGTATCCCGGACGCTGACCGCGAAGAGTGGATCAGGTCCGTCAGTGCTACGTTGCACAGCAACAAGGACGAAGAGGTTCAGCTTCACAACGGCGACTGGCGCAGCATCCGGACAAGGTTAGCGGAAGACGGCACAGCGATGGCCGTCGTCTCGGACATCACGGCGACCAAGCAGGCGGAAATCGCCCTCCGGCTGTCGGCCGAGCAACTGAAGTCCCTCGCCGAGACCGATGGACTTACCGGCATGGTCAACCGCCGGGCCTTCGACGAGGCTTTCGCCCGCGAGACCGCAGGCAGCGCCAGGAAAAACACGCCGTTCAGCCTTCTGATGGTCGATATCGACCGCTTCAAGGCCTATAACGACACCTATGGTCATCCCGCCGGAGACCAATGCCTGCGTGTCGTCAGCAGGTGCCTGCGCCAGTCCGTAAGCCGCCCGGCAGACATCGTCGCACGCTACGGCGGAGAGGAATTCGTGGTTCTGCTGCCTGCAACCAGTGCGAAAGGGGCGATGATCGTTGCCGAACAGTTCGCGCGTCTCCTAAGCCAGGAGAATATCGTTCATACCGGCAGCGAATTCGGCCGGGTGACCGCCAGCATCGGCATATCCTGTGCGACGGGAGCCACCTTGAGGATCAACCCGAACCGCCTCCTGAGCGAGGCCGATGCCGCGCTCTACGACGCCAAGACGCAAGGCCGCAATCGCATCCTGGCACATTCGCCCGAGGAGCGGCACGCCATCAAGGACGTCGGTTAGACGAATCCTTGATAGGTTTTTCCTATCGAGCCATCGCGCGTGCGCCCTTGATGTTTTCCCCGCTTCGACAATACAGGGCGCATGGACACAAAATTCATTGGTAAGAAATCGGCGGCAGCCGGCGGCTGGGGCGCTTTGAAGAGCTGCGGGAAGCGTTTGCTTCAAAGCGGCATGCCGATTTCAGGGGCGCGGACGATGCTGAAGGCGAACCAGCCGGATGGGTTCGACTGCCCGGGCTGCGCCTGGGGCGATCCGGAGCACGGATCGTCGTTCGAGTTCTGCGAGAACGGCGTGAAGGCCGTCGCCTGGGAGGCGACGGAGAAGCGGGCCACGCCGGCCTTCTTCGCGGAAAACACGCTGTCGCAGCTTCGCCAGCTGACGGACTACGAACTGGAACTCAACGGCCGCCTGACCCATCCGATGCGCTACGATGCGGTGAGCGACCGTTACCTGCCGGTCGCGTGGCAGGATGCCTTTGCCGAGATCGGCGCTATCCTGAGGGGGTTCGATAACCCCAACCGGGCGGAATTCTATACGTCGGGCCGGGCGAGCAACGAGGCCGCCTTCCTGTACCAGCTGTTCGTGCGCGTCTACGGCACCAACAATTTTCCCGACTGCTCCAACATGTGCCACGAGGCGAGCGGCATCGCCATGCGCCAGGCGGTCGGTGTCGGCAAAGGCACCGTGCTGCTGGAGGATTTCGAAGAGGCCGACGCGATCTTCGTGATCGGGCAGAACCCGGGCACCAACCATCCGAGGATGCTCGGCGACTTGCGCCGGGCGGCGATCCGCGGCGCGCGTGTCGTCGTCTTCAATCCCATCCGCGAACGCGGCCTGGAGCGCTTCTCCGATCCGCAGGACAAGGTCGAGATGCTGCGCGGCGGTTCGACCGATATCGCCAGCCTTTATCTGCAGCCGCAGCTCGGCGGCGACATGGCCGCGGTGCGCGGGATGGCAAAGGCCGTGCTGGCTGCGGAAGACGCCGCCGTCGCCGCCGGTCTGCCCTCCGTTCTCGACCACGCATTTCTCGCCGAACACTGCGCGGGTTTTGCAGAATACCGGGCAGCGGTCGAGGCGACCAGCTGGGCCGAGATCGAGGACCAATCGGGACTGAGCCGGCAGCAGATCGAACGGGCGGCCGATGTCTATATCAACGCCGAGCGGGTGATCTGCACCTGGGCGATGGGCGTGACCCAGCATCTGCATTCCGTGGCGACGATCCGCGAGATCGCCAACTTCATGTTCCTGCGCGGCAATATCGGCCGGCCGGGGGCAGGCCTTTGCCCGGTTCGCGGCCATTCCAACGTGCAGGGCGACCGCACCGTCGGCATCAATGAAAAACCATCGGACGATTTCCTCGATGCGCTGGAGAAGCACTTCCGCTTCACCGTTCCCCGCGAACATGGCCACAATGTCCTTGCCGCGATCGGCGCGATGCTCGATGGCTCGGCCGAGGCCTTCATCGGGCTTGGCGGCAATTTCGCCCGTGCCACGCCCGACAGCGCACTCGTTGAAAAGGCGCTGCGGCGGCTGAAGCTGACGGTGCACATCGCGACCAAACCCAACCATTCGCATCTCATGCCCGGAAAGGTGGCCTTCATCCTGCCATGCCTCGGGCGCACCGAGATGGATCTGAACGCGGCGGGCAACTCCCAACTCGTGAGCGTCGAGGATTCGATGAGCATGGTGCATGGTTCTGCCGGTATCAATCGCCCGGCCTCGCCGCATCTCCTCTCGGAAGTCGCCATCATTGCCGGCATTGCACAGGCGACGGTCGGCTCCGCCGTGGTCGACTGGGCAGAGCTTGCCGACAACCACGACCGCATCCGCGATCATATCGAGGCGACCATTCCAGGTTTCGAAGACTACAATACGCGCCTGCGCAAGCCGCGCGGTTTCCACCTGCGCAATACGGCCGCCCACAGGGAGTGGGATACGCCGGCAGGCAAGGCGTCATTTTCTTGCAAAGCGCTTCCCGACGAGACGGTGCATCAGCGGGCGCGAAAGGGCGAGGGGCGTTTCGCCCTGCAGACGTTCCGATCGCACGATCAATACAATACGACGGTCTATGGTCTCGATGACCGATACCGCGGCGTTTACGGGGAGCGGCAGGTTATCTTCATTCACCCAGCCGACCTGACGGCGATGAATGCCGAGGCCGGTGACCGGGTCGACGTGGTCGGCGAGCATGATGACGGTATCGAGCGCATCGCTGAGAATTTCCGCTTTGTGCCCTATGACATTCCGCGAGGAAGCATCGCGGGCTACTATCCCGAACTGAACGTGCTCGTGCCGCTTGGCAGCGCAGGTACGGAAAGCGATACGCCCACCTCGAAATCCATCATGGTGTCCTTCCGCCAGCGAAAAGCCGCGTGAGCGAAGAGGCCTCCGACGTCGATCGTTTTCTCGCTCTCGTCGCTGCGGCGCAAGGCAGGGATAACAAGCTGACATCCATCCAGGCCGGTCTCCTGGTCGCCGCGGATCTGGGGATTGCGCGTGACAGCCGCGCCTTTGCGCGCCTGCTGGGGATCGCGCATTCTCTCGTGCTCAGGGAACTCAACGTCCTGGCGGAACGCGAAGGGATGCTGCGGATCGTGAAGCGGGATCTAAGGACAATGAGAGTGCATTACACGTTGCCACCGCGGGACGACGCGTAAACACCCCGCGTCAGGGTCGGCCAACCGGCTCTTCACCGCAAGCCATGGCCGCTATCGTCGCATCACGCGCTTTCTGGTGTCGGAGGGGTATTCTCCGTAGGTGGTTTTATAGACTGCCGAAAACCGGCCGAAATGAAAGAAGCCCCATTTGAGGCAGACGGCCTTCATGGTCTCCTTGCTCTCGGGATCGAGCAGTTCCTGGCGCGCGGCACGCAGCCGAAGCGTCAGCAGATAGGCGGCGGGAGAGGTTCCCCTGAACGCACGAAAACCGGTCTCGAGCGCCCGGCTGGATACGCCGGCGGCTTCGGCCACCTTCGGCATGGTGATCGGCTGATCGATATTGGCGTGCATGAATTCGATCGCCCGGCGGACATGCCGGGGCGCGATCAGGGCGGGGCGATTCTCAAGGAAATGCGACAGCCGGTGCGGCACCAGGCGCACGACCAGATCGGCCAGCGCCTGCGTCATATGCGCCATGGCGATCGGCGACTGCAGCAAGGGGCCATCGTCGCGCATGCCTAAGATGATGGTTTCCGTGAGATTGCCGATCAACCGGCCTTCCGGCTTCGACAGATCCAGTTCGGGCAGCAGGTCGAGGGAGCCGCTGAACGGCATCTCGAACGTCTGGCCGATCGTCTGCAGGATGACAGGCCAGTTGATCAGCAACTCGTCGATGACGTTCGATTGCCCATGCATGATGACGCTGTTGGGTTCGAAATTGTTATAGAGAAGCAATTTTCCTTGCCCGGCCTCGGCGATGCGGGACGACCCATAGGTTACCCCCATGCCGCCGCTGCGCGGCACGACGATCGACAGATACTCCGCCGTATCGACGGTCGGCTCGATATTGAACTGAAACTCCGCCTCATGATAACCCGTGAGCAGGACGGCTTTGTCACATACCGAGAAATCCAATCCCCAATGGAAGTCCTGGGCGCGGCCGACAGGCTCTGCATCAAATGCGCCAAAAGCGCCCCCCAGCGTTTCGACCATATTATCGAAGGACGAACCGCTAAATCGAAATGAGAATGGCGCAGTGCTATTTTCCGTCATCCTGCTCCCATTGTTCGATCTGGCTGTTTCGACATGCTCTTCTCCGCCGCTCGCAGGTGCCAGCGCGACGCGCGGCCGGCGAGAGTGTCGGATTGGTGCACGTACCTCTGCCAGCCTTGCCAGTCGTCATGGATGGTCGTCCTGCGCCGCGGCGCTTCATCAGAGCCTGTAGACGGCATGGATGAGCGGCCTTGGACGTATATTAGACGATTGTTGGATAGAGTGCAGCAGCTTGTAGCGGAGCAGGTGGATCTCCGCGTGATACCGGCATCGAGATCAGCGGCTTGCGCCAGCTGATGCAGGCCGAATTCGGGCATGGTAAATGTCAAAAAGACCAACCCGTTGAATGCATTAGTTCCCATCCAGATCAGGAACTGACAGAACCCGCGGCCATTGGCAAGACGTCACGCTGCCGGCGATGACGACAACCCGCTGATAAAACGATTACGCTGAAGGAGCGATTTTACAGCTGTATCCGCCACGCCACAGGTTCAACCGCGGCGATCTTGCCGAGATGCGCGTCATCTGAAGCTTGTAGAGCGCGCCCCAATTCGCGAGCCGCGCAGTCGCCTGCCGAAGGGTCTTAGTGGACCGCTTAAAGAGGACCTTCGGCAGGCAGACAGGTACGCAGGCATACGCACGGGATGGAGTGCGTATGTATGATCCCTTCCATCCGGGGGGTGATGGATGGACGGGCTTGGCTTTGGGACCGTAAACCATCATGGCCTTGGTCGAGATTGATCTTACTGTTCCTCAGCTATGGAGCAATTGTCACGTCCCGATATTGTCGGCCAACCGGCTTTTCGTGACGCAGTCTGGACTGACCTTGCGCAAAATGTATAGGTAAGCACTTGCTTGAAAGCCGCCTGTCTTGCGCAACGAGCTGCGGAAAGTGGATAGAGATCTTCAATTTCTCAATTCGCACCAACGATGGGAACTTCGCATGATGCCGCCGGGCGCGATGCATTCGGCTTTGGGCTGAGCAATGATTTTCTCACTGAGGGCACAAGCGACGGATCGTTTCCAACACGCCTATGTCGACGTCAAGACTACCGGTTTCCACGGCGCTCGCGGGCATCGCTCTGTCTCCGGGGATACGGACTCCCTTGGAGTGCAGCCGTTCCAATTGGGCCTTGGCGCGCGCCGGGAAACCTGCATCCACGGCCGCGGGGAATAGCGCGATCACGGTCATTCCCGCATTCACCGGGTGTTCGCCCGAAAGAAAGTGGCCGGCATCAAGCGACCACGCCGCACCGGAAAGACCCGCGGCGAGCATCTCGACGATAAGGGCGATATTGCCGCCCTTGTAGCCGCCGAAGGGCAGGAGAGCGCCAAGCATCGCCTTGACCGGATCGGTGGTGATTGCGCCGGTCTCGTCGATGGCCATGCCCTGAGCGATCGGCGACTGCGCCTTTGCCGCCTCGGCAAGGGATATGAATGCCGTGGCACTCGTCGCCTGGTCGATGACGAGGGGCGGCAAGGGTTCCGGCAGAGGCACGCCGAAAGCGAGCGGATTGGTGCAGTAGACGGGCTCCCCGCCCTCGGCGGCGGCCATCAAGGCCGGTCCGTTGGCGGCGGCGATGGATATCAACCCGTCTTGAGCCAGGCGCCGGACGTAATATCCCAATTCCCCCGCGGTATAGCTGTTTCTTTGCGCGAGGACGGAAATGCCGAAGGTTTTCACACGCTTTACGAAGTCGTCGTAAATGAGGTCAAACCCGAGCTGCGCTATGCCGCCGTCCGCATCGGCCTGGATCAGGGCCGGCAGCACATGGTCGAAGCGGGGCTTGGCGTCTCCGTTGATCCGCCCGTCGCGCAGGCTGGTGAGATAATCGACGAAATGCGGAAAACCGAGTTCAGTGCGCCCGAAGCAGGCGGCCGACAGCGTTGCATCGACGAGAGCCTTCGCCATGGCCGGGCTGCCGCCGCAGGCGAGGCAGGCTTCGAGCGCCAGTTGGCGGAGCTCGTCGATCGGCATTCTTATCCCCCGCCCGGCCATCACAGCTCCAATGCCGCTCGCCTGCCCAGGCCGATCGGCGAAAACAGACGCGGGAAGAGTTTTGACATCGCGATCCTCAGGCGTCAGGCGGCCGACTTCCCGGTTCCAGAGATGGCGACGTGCCTGATAGCGGTGTCGCCAACGAAACGGAAAGACGGCCGCATTTGGAGCGTCAAAGTGCGACCGAGAGCGCACTGTCGCGTCGGGGAGCCACCTCCTGCGAGTTCACCATAGCGCCCGCGAGCTGGCGGAAGGTGACAAGCCCCAAGGTTTCCCCGGATGGTGAAACCACCCTGGCATCGTCGTGCGCCGCCGATGCAAGGATCCGGACGGCATCTTCGACGGTCGTGCCTGATGCAATCGTCAATCCGCCTGGCACCGCACCGGAATGCAAGGATGTCATGATGGCATCGACCTGGATGACCCGGCCTCGGTTGACCTCCTTGACGAAGTTGGCGATGTAGGCGTCGGCCGGACGCAGAACGATGTCCTGGCTGGTGCCCTGCTGGATGACTTCGCCATCGCGCAGGATCGCAATCTGGTCGCCCAGCCGAAGGGCTTCGTCGAGATCGTGGGTGATGAAGACGATGGTCTTCTTGATCTCCTTCTGAATGTCGAGAAGGACCGACTGCATATCGGTGCGGATCAAAGGGTCGAGCGCCGAATAGGCCTCGTCCATCAGCAGAACCGGCGCATCGTTCGAGAGGGCTCGCGCCAGCCCGACGCGCTGCTGCATGCCGCCCGATAGCTGGTTGGGATATTTGCTCTCGAAGCCCTTCAGGCCAACCCGCTCCAGCCAGCCCATGGCGACGTCGACGGCTTTCGAGCGCTCCATGCCCTGCACTTCGCGGCCGAAGATGGTATTGTCGAGAACATTCCGGTGCGGCAGAAGCGCGAACTTCTGAAACACCATTGCCGTCTGGTGCCGGCGAAACGTCCGCAATTCGGTCTCGTTCATTTTCACCACATCGACGCCGTCGACAAGCACTTCGCCGGCGGTGGGATCGATCAGACGGTTGATGTGGCGGATGAGCGTCGATTTTCCCGAACCCGAAAGGCCCATGATGACCTGGATGCGGCCCGAGGGTATCTCGACATTGATATCTTTCAGTCCCAGCACGTGGCCGTGCTTTTCGTTGAGCTCGGTCTTCGACAATCCCTTTTTGACGGCATCGACATGAGCGCCAGGATTGGGACCGAAGATCTTGTAGAGATGGCGGATCTTGATGCCGCCGAAACGTTGATCAGCCATGGACGATCTCCCGATGCTTCTGGAGCCGTTTGCCATACGCCTGGCTGACCCGGTCGAAGATGATGGCAATGCCGACGATGGCAAGGCCGTTGAAAATACCCAGGGTGAAGTACTGGTTGGCGATCGCCTTCAGAACCGGCTGGCCAAGACCCTGGACGCCGATCATCGAAGCGACGACCACCATGGCGAGCGCCATCATGATGGTCTGGTTGATGCCGGCCATGATGGTGGGAAGCGCCAGCGGCAGCTGAACCTTGAACAGCTTCTGCGAACTCGACGTTCCGAACGCATCGGCTGCCTCGAGCACGTCCTTGTCGACCAGGCGGATGCCGAGGTCGGTCAGCCTTATCATCGGCGGGATGGCGTAGATGACGACGGCAATCAGTCCCGGCACCTTGCCGATGCCGAGCAGCATGACGACAGGGATCAGATAGACGAAGCTCGGCATCGTCTGCATGACGTCGAGGATCGGATTGATAACGCGCTGCAGCCGGTCGGAACGCGCCATCAATATCCCCATCGGAATGCCGATGGCGATGGAGAGTACGGTACAGACGAAGATCATCGAGACCGTCCGCATCGTATCGTCCCACATGTCGAAATAGCCGATCAACAGCAGTGTGACGAGACAGCCGAGGACGATCTTCAGGCTGCGGCTGGCAAACCATGCGATAACAAGGATGATTGCCGTAATGATCGGCCACGGCGTCTGCGTCATGAAGCGGTCGGCGGCGATCAGGAAATGCTGCAGCGGCGAGAAGAGGCTTTCGATCGCGTCGCCATAGGTGCGGGTAAACGTGCGAAAACCGTCATCGATCGCCTTCTTCAGATTGCGAAGGGCGTCGTCATCCATATGCGGGAATTTATAAAACCATTCCATTCGGTTCCCCTTTTTCTTCAAAGAGCCGTGGCAGTCTTTTTGATTTTATCGGCAGCGAGAGGCGGTGCGCATTAAGCGCACCGCAGTAGTCGGCGTTAGAGCATGATGCCGAAAAGTGTGAGCGGTTTTCGGACGACATCATGCTCTCACTATTTAACTTAGAACAGGGTTCAGATTTTAGGCCGAACAGGCCTAAAATCATCCTGTTCTAGAGAGCAGCTTCGATCTTCGTGGCTGCCTCAGGCGAGACCCACTTGGTCCAGAGGTCCTTGTTTTCTTTGAGGAAGTGCTTGGCACCGTCCTCGCCGGTCGCCTGGTTGTCGGTCATCCACGCCATGAGCTTGTTGACCGTGTCGTTGCTCCAGGAGCGCTTCGTCAGGTAGTCCATGACTTCAGGGCCGACCTTTTCCGAGAAAGGCTTTGCAACGAGGGTGACGATCTTGTCGACCGGCCATGCATTCGGCTTCGGATCGGGGCAATCGGCGACTGTATTGCAGCGCTTCCATTCGGCGGCGTCGTTCGGAACGCCGGCTTCCAGCTTGACCATCTCATACTTGCCGAGCAGCGCGGTCGGCGCCCAGTAGTAGCCGGCCCAGCCTTCCTTGCGTTCGTAGGCCTTGGAGATCGAACCATCGAGGCCGGCAGCCGAGCCGGTATCGACGAGGGTGAAGCCCGCCTTGTCGGCTTCGAAGGCCTTGTAGAGCTGCGTGGTCACCACGGTGCCGCCCCAGCCCTGCGGCCCGTTGTAGATGGCGCCCTTCTTCGCATCCTCGGGAGCGGGGAAGAGTTCCGGATGCTTCAGCACGTCGCCGATGGTCTTGATGTCAGGATGGGCATCGGCCAGATATTTGGGAATCCACCAGCCCTGGACGCCGCCATCGGGCAGCGGAGAGCCGACCTGAACGATCCGGCCTTCTTCCGTTCCCTTCTTGACGACGTCGGGGAGCAGGTCGATCCAGGCTTCGGGCGCGATGTCCGGCTGGCCCTTTTCGGCCATCGAGGTGATCGTCGGGACGGTATCGCCGACGGTGATTTCGGCCTCACAGCCATAACCTTCGTTCAGGATGAACTTGTCGAGGTTGGAGAGAACCTCTGCACTCTGCCAGTTCATGCTGGCGATGGTGACAGTGCCGCATTCGGCGGCGCTGGCGAAAGACGCCCCGCCGATCAGGCCGAACGTCAGACATGTCGATGCGAATAGTTTTTTCATTCTCGTTCCCTCTGTTTAGCGGCCGGTTTTGCTGAGCGGGGCGCCGCAGGACCCACTCCAACGGTTGTCAGGAAGCGTCTCCCATACTCACCGATTTCTTGAATGCCGCCGATAATCCCTCCGCAACCGAAGCGTCGAACCCGGCAACGCGCATGCCTTCGATGGCTGCCGCAGTGGTGCCGCGATAGCCGACAAAGGTTTGAACGACGTCATCGGGACATTCGTCATGGCGCTCCAGCAGGCGGCCGGCGCCTGTGATCACCGTGTTGACGGCGCGCCGCGCAATCTCCGCCGGCAGGCCATTTGCGATGGCGTCGCGCATCATGGCGGCGGCGAGCAATGCGGGGAAAGCCGGTCCGGACCCGGAAAGACCCGTGAGATAATCAATGTCGCTTTCCCTTGCGACCTCGTCCTCAGATCCGCATGCCTCGAAAATAGCACGGACGAGCGCCCGGTCGTCTTCGGTGACATCGCTCGCGCCAATCCATGGCGTATAGGACCTGGCCACTTCGGCGGCGGCGTTCGGCAAAGCGCGGATGACGCGACCGGTCTTGTGGCGCTCGGAAAGTGCGTCCAGGCGGATGGCCGCCATGACCGAGATGACCAGCTTGCCGCCGGCATCGACATCGAGAGCATGCCAGTCATCAGGACGGACGGAAAGGACGATCACGTCCGAGCGGTCGGCAAGCGCCTGATTGTCGGTGGTCAGGAAAGAATTCGGGAAACGGCGCGGCTGCTCGCTGCGATAGGAAAGGGAGAGATTTCGAGGTTCGACCAGGCCGGCATCAAGGATCGAGCCGGCGATTGCTCCGCCGAGCCAGCCACCGCCGCCAATGATACCGATCCTCAGGGAAGCGATCATCCGGCTCTCCCTAACCCGGCCTGTAGCCATGCCGCGAGAAGAAGCGATCGAGCTCCCTCTGCTGCGGCACTTCGCCGGTGTAGATCGCGATATATTCGGGGATCCGTTTCATGCGGACGGCGAGTTCCTCCCTGGCTTGCATGGAGATGTATCCGATCTGCACGAGGTAAGTTGTTCGCGCTCGGACATCTGATGTCGCTTCTGGTAGCCCGAAGCGGATAAACATCCGCTTGAGGGCTTCCAGGCGAAGCTGGTCGGCTTGCCGGACCTCGGCGAGAATCTCGTCGGACTGCAGCGCCCAGCTGCGCACGGCGAATTCGAACCTGGCGTCGAACAGATCGTTGTTGAGCCAGCAGTCGAAGACGTTGAGCATCGCCTCGGCAAGCGATTCCGCATAGGCTTCGGACTGCTTGACGATGTTGCCGGTGTTTTTGTCGCGCCACCGCGCCACGAGCCCGGCCAGCAGTTCCTCCCGGTCCTTGAAGAACCAGTAGAAGCTCGTGCGCGAGAGGTTGAGCTTCTTCGCCAGCGGCAGAATTTTCACCGAATCCACGCCGGAATCGAGCAGCGAGTGGTAAGCTGCTTCCAGCCATCCCTCCTGCGATCCGCGCCAGCCAGTGTCGTTCAAAGCCTGATCCATGGGCTATCTCCTATCAAACTATCAAGCCGCGCACAAGAAAAATGTACATGAGTGTCGAAAACGGCGACCCATATGTTTTCAATATTGACACATATGTACATTGTGCTTAGCGTCTCCTCTGACGTTTTTAATCCGGAACCACGGCCCATGTCGAACGATCCCCTTCTTCAGCCCTATCAGCTCAAGCATTTGACGCTACGCAACCGTATCATCGTGACCTCCCACGAGCCGGCCTATCCGGAAGACGGCATGCCGAAGGAGAGGTATCGCGCCTATACGGTGGAGCGGGCAAAGGGCGGCGTGGCCTTGACGATGACGGCCGGCTCGGCCGCGGTTTCCAGGGACAGCCCGCCGGTCTTCAACAACCTGCTCGCCTACAAGGACGAGATCGTGCCTTGGATCCGGGAAATGACCGACGCCGTGCATGAAGAGGGTGCGGCGATCATGATCCAGCTTACCCATCTCGGCCGGCGCACACGCTGGGACAAGGGCGACTGGCTGCCGGTCGTGGCGCCGTCGCATCAGCGCGAGGCTTCCCACCGCTCCTTCCCGAAGAAAATGGAAGATTGGGACATCGAGCGCATCATCAAGGATTTCGCCGACGCTGCGGAGCGCATGAAGGCTGGCGGCATGGACGGTGTCGAACTGGAAGCCTACGGCCATCTGATCGACCAGTTCACGTCGCCGCTTACCAACGAGCTCGACGGTCCCTATGGTGGCTCGCTCGATAACCGTTTGCGCTTCTGTCTCGACGTCTTCAAAGCGATCCGGCAAAGGGTGGGGAACGACTTCATTCTGGGCGTGCGCTACACCGCCGACGAATGTCTTCCCGGCGGCACCGGCAAGGGCGATGGCATCGAAATCTCCAGGCGCCTGAAGGCAAGCGGCCTGATCGATTACCTCAACGTCATTCGCGGCCACATCGATACCGATGCGGGTCTGACCGACGTGATCCCAATCCAGGGCATGGCGAATTCACCGCATCTCGATTTCGCCGGCGAAATTCGCGCCGCAACCAACTTTCCAACCTTCCATGCGGCGAAAATCCCTGACGTCGCCACCGCGCGCCACGCGATCGCCTCCGGCAAGGTCGATATGGTCGGCATGACCCGCGCCCACATGACCGACCCGCACATCGTCCGCAAGATCATCGAAAAGCGGGAAGACGATATTCGTCCCTGCGTCGGCGCCAATTACTGTCTCGATCGCATCTATCAGGGCGGGGCCGCCTTCTGTATCCACAATGCCGCCACCGGCCGCGAACTGACCATGCCGCATATCGTGTCGAAGGCCGAGGCCAAGAAAAAGGTCGTCATCGTCGGCGCCGGCCCGGCCGGTCTGGAAGCGGCGCGCGTCGCCGGAGAACGCGGCCACCAGGTTGTCGTTTTCGAAGCGGCGAGCAATCCAGGCGGTCAGATCCGGCTCACCGCCCAAAGCGAGCGCCGCAGGGAGATGATCAGCATCATCGACTGGCGCATGAGCCAGTGCGAGAAATACGACGTCACCTTCCACTTCAACACCTGGGCGGAAGCCGATACCATCGAGGCCGAGAACCCCGATGTCGTCATCATCGCGACCGGCGGCTTGCCGCATACCGAGGTTCTCGCCAACGGCAACGAGCTGGTGGTCTCGTCATGGGACATCATCTCCGGCGACGTTAAGCCTGGAACCAACGTGTTGATCTTCGACGATGCCGGCGACCATGCCGGCCTTCAGGCGGCCGAATTTCTCGCCAAGGCAGGCGCCAAGGTCGAGATCATGACGCCGGACCGCTCCTTCGCGCCCGAGGTCATGGCCATGAACCTGGTGCCCTATATGCGGTCTCTGCAGAAACATGACGTGACCTTCACCGTCACCTATCGTCTGGAAGCCGTCGAGAAGCGCGGCAACCAGCTCGTCGCCCATGTCGGCAGCGATTACGGCGGGATTGCCAGGCAGCACAGCTTCGACCAGATCGTCGTCAATCATGGGACCATTCCGCTCGATGATCTCTATTTCGAGCTGAAGCCCAACTCGAGCAATCTCGGCGAGATGTCGCACGACCAGCTTCTTTCCGGAGAACCCCAGTCCGTGATCCGCAATCCCGACGGCAAGTTCCAACTGTTCCGGATCGGGGATGCGGTCGCCGCACGCAACACGCATGCCGCCGTCTATGACGGGTTGCGCATCGCGAAAGATATCTGATCGCAGGAGCGGGCCGCTTGCCGGCGGATCGTCTCGGGAGGTGATGACATGAGTTTACGCAAGGAAAGCCTCCAGATCTTCCTGGATGCGACTTTCGCGGCTTTCGACCAGTTCGCCAAGGCCCCGGAAGCCCGCCGCTCGATCCGTCAGATGTTTGCAGCGCTGGAGCGCCCGGGGGCTGCGCGTGCGGGGCCGGGAAGCCGGTTGCCCGTGTGTGCTCAGCTTGATGTGGCGCTTTCCTTCGATACGTCCTATCCTTCGCTGACGCGTTTGATCGAGGGGTTCAAAGGCATCGAGCCAATGCTTGAATGGCATCGGCGCACCAAGTATGACCACACGGCCAGCGACAATTTTGTCGATGGGCATGCCAATGCGATGATTATCGGCCCGGGAGGATTGGAGGAGCGGAGCGATCTGTGGATCGGCGTGACGTTGATGGCGCCTCGGGTGCGCTATCCCGACCACGTTCATGCGCCAGAGGAGGTCTACCTCGTACTGTCCGAGGGAGAGTTCCAGCAGGGGGAAGGGAACTGGTTTTCGCCTGGTATCGGCGGATCCTTCTACAATGTCCCCGAAATCAAGCATGCCATGAGGTCGCTCGACACGCCGCTCTTCGCCTTCTGGGCATTACTTGCCGAACGGCCAGCAGTTTAGAAATAAAGGGGGGTTGCCCATGAAAATTCTCGTGCCCGTCAAACGGGTTGTCGACTACAACGTGAAGATCCGGGTGAAGCCGGACGGCACGGGTGTCGAGCTTGCCAATGTGAAGATGTCGATGAACCCGTTCGACGAGATCTCGGTGGAAGAGGCGCTGCGGCTGAAGGAAGCCGGCAAGTGCGAGGAAGTTGTGGTCGTCTCGATCGGTCCGGCCAAGGCCGAGGAGACGCTGCGCACCGCCCTTGCCATGGGCGCCGACCGGGCGATCCTGGTCGAGACCGACGATCAGATCGAGCCGCTCACCGTCGCCAAGATCTTGAAGGCTGTCGCCGATGCCGAACAGCCCGGGCTGATCATCGTCGGCAAACAGGCAATCGACGACGATTCGAACCAGACCGGCCAGATGCTGGCGGCGCTGCTTGGGACTGCCCAGGCGACCTTCGCCTCGAAGATCGAGATCGGGGATGGCAAGGCTCAGGTAACCCGCGAAGTCGATGGCGGCCTGCAGACGATCGAGATCAAGCTGCCGGCTGTTGTGACCACCGATCTGCGTCT
>NZ_JABFCP010000023.1:0-797 GCF_013087615.1 Rhizobium sp. WYCCWR 11152
CCGCGGCGTTTCGCCTAGCTGCGTGGATGATCCCGTTTTGGCAACGAGGTTGCGTAAGCAGCAGCTTCTCCGGGGTAGGGGAAATCGTCCCCGAGCTGACGGTCGCCATCGTAGACTTTGAAGCTAGGCCCCTCAACTTCAACGATCTTATAGCCATTCACGTATTCGATCTTCGGTGTTTTCCAGCCCATCAAAAGCTCTCCATTCCGGTCCGAGGGTTGTCTCTGACATGGTGCCAAGACCTCATACACAGCGGTCTATGACTCAGGTGCTTCACGATTAGCCAACGCCGGTTCGATCCCGTTCAAGACCACCGTTCGTCTGCAAATTTGGCGAAGAGTCATCGCCAGGCTGGTTTATAGGTGATCAATGGGGCACAATGGTGAGGGCGATCGCCTGACCGACGTGGTCGAGCCCGCCGGCTCAGATAGCTTTGCCGTCAACAAACTCGACGGCAAGCAAGTGGCCTCGCGCCTGCGACCGCAATTCCCTCGACCAGACGCGCGACTGACCTTCAATCTCGCAAGGCGATCTACTTCGACCTGCAGTGCCAGCCGTATTGCTTAGGGAGAGCACCGAGCAGGCCGTTAATACGTGCTCGTTCGGGGTTTCGCCGAACCAATCGCGCGGCCAAAAACCGGCAGCACAATCCGTTACCCGTTGACGCTCCGAGCAGTCGCAGCGCTACCTCCGCCGGCAGCCCGGAGCGTAGCAAGCGCCTTGGCCGAGAAGAGCGCGTAAATGATCAGCGGAAGACAGACGAGATAGGATGTCCGGATGCCAGCATGTTCGGCAAT
>NZ_JABFCP010000024.1:0-396728 GCF_013087615.1 Rhizobium sp. WYCCWR 11152
TGCCAAAGGGGGAAGGACATGAGCGCGGCTTCGTCAATGACGCCATGGTTTTCTTGCAGGCACGGCAGCTGGGTGCGAGCGTGCTGACTGGCAACGTCCGCGACTTTGATTTCCTCTCACAGATCGTACCGACCGGTCGGGTCATCCTCTATCGAACCCCAGTGGAGGCGCGATCATCATGAACGCCGAACCCTCACCCTCGGTCGCATTCTGCACGAACTGGAACAGCTGGGTCGGACGCCGGCAACAGATGTCAACTGCCTGCAGCATACGCAGGCATTTCTACGTTTTGGGGCGCTGCGAAACAGCAGCCAGCATACAAATTGCTCGGGTAGCACTGGATACAGCGCAGCGCACGCATGTTTCAGATGCAATCGTCATCGTTACCTCAGGGCTACCGGCTGATGTTTCCGAACCGTCAGAAAACCGCTTGATATTGGTTTCACGGCAGCGGCGATAATCGCATGAGCATGCCACTCTGGCACAGTGTGGTCGCCGTCGTCCGCACTTGGCGCCTTCGACATTGACCACAGATCGAGGTACATTGACGAACTCCTCACGAGTGCGCTAACGTTAGCAAAAGTGGAGATCGAAAAATGAAGATTGTGCGCTACCAGGCCGTCGATGGAATTCACTACGGGGCTGAAAGTGAGGGCAGGATTGAACGTATTGCCGGTGATCCGTTTGAAACTATCGAGTGGACAGGGGAGGTGGATCGGCTTTCAGACGTCCGCCTCTTGTGCCCGGTGGAGCGGCCTCGGATATTTGGCGTCGCGTACAATTACCGACAGCACACCGACGAGTCCGGAAAAGAGCAGCCGACGCTTCCGGTGCTGTTTATGAAGCCAAGTACGGCAGCGAGCGGCAGCGGCGATGCGATTGAATATCCGCGTGACGGCGAAATCGTGCACTACGAGGCAGAACTGGTTGCCATCATAGGCAAAGGCGGACGTCACATCAGCAAGGAAAAGGCCTTGCAGCACGTCCTCGGCTACACATGCGGCAACGATATCAGCGACCGCGTCATACAGCGGCAGGAAAGCAAATTCGGATGCCTGTTGGCGGGCAAGGGCTACGATACTTTTGCACCGATGGGTCCGGCTATCATAACGGATCTCGATCCGACGAACCTTGACGTCATCCTTCGTCAGAACGGCATCGTCAAACAGTCCGGGAATACGCGAGATCTCGTCAACCCGGTTGCTGACATCGTTGCTTACTTAAGCCGTTTCATGACGCTACTGCCCGGGGATGTGATCATGACCGGTACGCCCGCGGGCGTCGGGCCGATCGTTCCCGGTGACGATCTCGAGGTGGAAATTCCCGGGATCGGCGTTTTGAAAAACCCCGTGGTTCCCGCTCCGCACTAAGCGCCGCGCGAGCGGAGACTCTCCTCAGGTGGATTTATATCGCGGCGCGAAAATTTCGTTTGACCTTAAGATTTCGAGTGATATTGATGCTAACGTTAGCATATGCCGATGAGACGGTTCTGCACAGGGCGGCCTCTGGCAGGGAGATTTGCGAAAGACAAAGTTGAGGGTGGATAAATGGCACGCGTAAAATATGTCTCGAATACCGAACTGGCCGAGACGCAACCCGCACTCAATGAGCGCCTGCTGAAGGAGAGGAAGGTTCCGACCGGAAATATCTTCCTTGCGCTCGCCAATGCTCCAGCAGTCCTCAACGACTTCCTGACCTATGCGAATGCGGTCCGGGCGGCTGACCTCAGCCCGAAGCTGCGTGAGATGGCGATCCTGACGGTCGGTTACTGTACAAACTCCGAGTATGAAGTGAAGCATCATCACTCTCATGGCCTCAGGGCGGGCCTGACGGAGGAGCAGTTCCATGCCGTTCCGAATTTCGAAAACTCGGATCTTTTTAACGAGCAGGAAAAGGCTGTGATGGCCTTTGCCAAGGACTCCACGCTGAACGTCGATGTTTCCGATGAGGTGTGGAACGGGGTCGCAAAGTTCCTGTCGGAGAAGCAGCTTGTCGAATTGTCGATCAATGTCGCCTGGTACAATTCCGGCGTTCGTCTCATGGGCGCGCTGAAGATCGATCTTGAAGAGGGGTACCGGTGAGCAGGCGGGCGGCGTGGAAGCGGCGTCCACCTCGGCCTGCCGCCTAAAGCGCGTCGCGATCTTTCAGATTCGCTCCTCGCGCTTTAGATCTTTGTTTTTACGCATGTCGTTGTCGCAAAACCACGGCACACTTTTGCGCGACATGCTTTAGTTTTGGCGGCGTCTCATCAAGATCATTCCAGAGCTTTCAGCGTCCGGCCCTGGAATATGGGATGAATCGCAGCCAATCAAAGAGAGGTGCACGTCGCTGGACGGGGCGCCTCTCTTTGATTCGACGGCTTGCTGCGGGAGATCGGCATCCTGCCGGCATTTCACGGGGCGCTCGTGCTGCCGCGAATGACCAACTGGGGCGGAGAGATGAAGCTGTAGGGCTTGCTTAGGTCACCCTTGTTCTGAAGATGATGCAGGAACCAAAGCCCGCAAGCCGTTGCCAACTCCGAAACAGGCAACTGGACCGTCGTCAGTCCCGGCCCCCACCACCGATACCCAAGTTCATCGCCAAACCCGATGACGGAAATGTCGCGGGGGACGCGCAAAGCCTGATCCTGTATTTCATCAATGACTCCGGAAGTGTTTTGTACCGCACCGATCACAACCGCCGTCGGTCGATCCTTCAAGGAAAGAAGGCGACGCACGGCCGCCCGTCCGAATTCGGTCGACGAAGGCGCGCCCAGTTCCTCATAAATGGTGATCGTGTGGCAGGAGCTCTTTACCGCGTCCCGGAAACCCTGCACGCGGGCTGCGCCAGTGGGCAGCTCTTCCGTTCCGCCGATATAAGCGATCCGTTTGTGGCCTTCATTGATGATATGTTCAGTGCTTTCGTAAAGCGCCCGTCTGTCATCAATCCCAAACCATTGTTCGCCGAGCAGCGGCGCCTTTCGCAGCAGTTGGATGTGAGGCGTCATCTTCAGGATTCGCGCAGAATCGGGATGAGGTTTTGCGCTCGGGACCAGAATGATCCCGGCGACGTTGACGCTTGTGAGTTCCTTGATGTGACGAAGCTCGTGCATTCTGTCGTCATCGGTTTCACACAAGGTCAGCTGGTAATTCGCTGAAAGAAGGCACCGCGACAGAGCATGGGCAATGGTTGAATAAAAGCTGTTCCGGATATCTGGAACGATCAGCCCAACGAGATTACTCTGAACCCCACGCATCATGCGTGCGGCACGATTGGCAATGTACCCCGCTTGAGTTGCAGCTTCGTTCACCTTTCGCTTCATCTCGGCGCTGATGCGTCGATCGTCGGCAAGGGCGCGACCCACGGTTGAGGGTGAAACTTGCAGTGTGGCGGCGATGTCTTTAATTGTTACCATTGTGCTTAGCTCGAATGATCGCTTTCGCCAACGATAGCACTGACGTCGCAGTTGTCAAACTCCGAAATCACAATCGATTTCGCCAAATCGATGCGATCTAATTTTCGCCCCGATGCCTCGGCTCGGTGACGAGGCGTAGTCATAAAAATTCCAAATTTCTCATAGGCTTGATCTCGCGTTCCGGGACTTCTCGCTCGTTGTCGCCGCGCCTGAAACGAACTCCGGCAGCGAATTAACCTGTTGAACGCCGTTGACAGGCAGGCTTCGCTATGAGACCAATGTTGTGCGAACGTTAGCGCAAATGGGAGGAGGCATAACGTATGGATGTTCTGGTGTTCCTGGAGCCGATCATCGTATCCACAGAAGGACGTGGATCCTGATGACCCTTGCTCTTTTCTTGCAATCGGCTGTTGGTGGCGTCTTGCTGGGTGGGATGTATGGCCTGCTAGCGATGGGCCTCAGCCTGAGCTGGGGCTTGTTGAAGCTGGTAAACCTCAGTCACTTCGCGCTGGCCTTCCTTGGTGCTTACCTGACCTATCAGTTTGGCACCGTTTACGGCGTCCCGGCATATTTGAGCGTTCTGGTGATCGCGCCGCTGTTTTTCGCGCTCGGCGTTGCGCTGCACAGCGTGTTCGTACGCTTCCAGGTGAAGGAATTCGCGTCTCTCCTGGTGACGTTCGGCGTCACGATCCTGATCGAGTCGCTGATCCAATGGATTTGGTCGGCTGACTTCCTTCGTTATGAAACACCCTATGCCCAGACCACCATCCGGCTCGGACCGATCTTTGTGCCCGTGCTGGATCTTTCCGCCTTTGTGTGCGCCGGGGTGCTTGCCGGAGCGGCCTGGTACGCGTTGAACAAGACCATGCTCGGCAAGGCGCTGCGTGCGGCCGCCCATGACGCCCCCGTAGCGTCAGCTTTCGGCATCAACTCTGCTCGCGTGTCATATATTCTGGCTGGCCTTTGCTCGGCGACAGCGGGTATCGCCGGTGTCTTCATCGCCCTGATCGGAACTTTGGCGCCATCTCAAATCGAGGCCTGGATAGGGGTCGTATTTGCCGTCGCCATCATTGGAGGATTGGGCAGCCCCATCGGTGCACTGGGCGCCGGAATGCTGATTGGCGTGGCCGAGAGCCTTACCATGTCAGTTGTGAATCCCGCTTGGGCGCCGCTCGTAGCATTCAGCGTGCTCATCGTCATCCTCTTGCGCAAACCGGTGATTTGATTATGAAAAAGCTTCTAATCACGGCGCCTGTCGTAGCGGTCCTGGCCTTGCTGCCTTACCTGGGAATGGCGGATTACTACCTTTCCTATCTGTATATCATCTTCTTCTGGGTCGTGCTGGCAACGAGCTGGGGCATCCTGAGCGGTTATACGGGTTATTGGAGTTTTGGGCACGCCGCGTTTTTCGGGATTGGCGTCTACACAACCGCCACGCTGGCAACGCAGTTGTCGTGGCCTTTCGTCGCGACGATACCTGCTGCAGCACTGCTGGCGGCCGCAATCGCTGTTCTGATTGGCTTGGTTGTCTTTCGTTCCGGAGCTCTGCGCGGTGAGTTCTTCGCGCTGCTGACGCTGTCGGTGACGTTCGTTGTCGCGGCCATTGTGTCAAACACCCCGCTGGACTCGGGCACAGGCGTATTCCTCTCGGGGATCGAAATCCCGATGATCGGTGTGACGGCGTCCGGCTCCCTCTACATGTTCGGGCTTATCGCGGCTCTTGCTGCGCTGGCGACGTCATACTTCATCTTTCACAGCAAATTCGGTCAGGGCTTGCTCGCAATCCACGACGATGAAGACGTCGCAGAGGTGAAAGGCGTTCCGACATTTCGCTATAAGCTGATCTCGTTTGCGGTTTCGTCGGCACTTGCAGGCGGAATGGGTGCGATTCACGCCCTATATGTAGGCTACGTCACGGTTGGCGAGACGTTTGCGGTGACCGTTCCTCTCTATGTCGTGCTCATGAGCATTCTCGGCGGTGCTCGCCATTGGGCTGGGCCTGCGATCGGCGCGGTCATCATCACCGTGTTGCAGAGCGCTATCGTCAGCGGCGCTCATGCGGAATTCGGCCGTGCCGGCGTCGCTCTTGCGCTGATAGTTGTAATCCTCCTGCTGCCGTCCGGCATCGTCCCCAGCCTTATTCGCAGGTTTGCCGACAGGCGCGGCGGAATTGCCGCACCGGAGACGGTTGCTCAGGCCGTGACTCAGCTCGCGCCTCTAGCCGCAGCAGGTTCCGGTCCGGTGCTTCTCAAATGCGAGAATGTCACCAAATCCTTCGGCGGTATCCGCGCCTTGACCGGCGTGACGCTGGACGTTCGGCGGGGTGAAATCCTGGCTCTGGTTGGCCCGAATGGCTCCGGCAAGTCCACACTGATCAACATGATCAGCGGCCACTACGCCATGACCTCCGGTACGATCACACTGGAAGGCGAGAAGATTTCCGGCCGGTCACCACATCTGATCGCGCAGCAGGGCGTGGCGCGGACGTACCAGATCCCGCGCTTGTTCGATAATCTGACAGTCCTCGAAAACGTTCAGCTCTGCGCGAAATTTGGTAGCGCAGATGAAATGGGCGCGGCTGCGGTCGACGCGGTTACCAGGGAGGCGCTCGCCATTACCGGCCTGGCTGGGAAGTCCGGGGTGCTCCCCGCAGCATTGAACCTGCATGACCGAAAGTTTGTCGAATTCGCGAGAGCGCTGGCCGCAAAACCGCGTCTGCTCCTGCTCGATGAGGTGCTCTGTGGCTTGAATCCGGCCGAGGTCGACCACGCGGTTGAAATGATCAAGCGGATCAAGGCTGGCGGTACGACGATCATCTTCGTCGAACATCTCATGCGGGCGGTTGTCGCTTTGGCGGACCGTGTTGCTGTGCTGGATCAGGGTAAAGTTCTGGCGCTTGGGCATCCAAGCGAAACGATGAGAGATCCGGCTGTGGTCAGCGTCTATTTGGGGGCCAGTCATGCTGCTTGAGGTCGATAAGATCGAGGTCGGCTACGGAGATGCGATCGCTCTGTGGGACCTGTCTATCAGTGTAAAGCCAGGCGAGATCGTTTCAGTCGTCGGTCCGAACGGGGCAGGGAAGAGCACGCTGGTCAATGCCATCGCCGGAATTCTCCGCCCGCACAAAGGAAAGATCGTTATCGAGGGTAACGACGTTTCCAAGGTGCCTAGTCATCGGGTCTGCGATTACGGCATAGCAGTGGTCCCGGAAGGGCGCCGTCTCTTCACGGCGATGACGGTCCTCGACAATCTGTTGCTCGGTGCGTACCGCTCGGTCGCTCGTGCGGAGCGCGACGCCACGCTCGCTGAGGTATTTCAGCTTTTCCCTATTTTGAAAGAGCGCCAGGATTCGTTGGCGGGTTCCTTGTCGGGTGGGCAGCAGCAAATGGTTGCGATCGGCCGTGGCCTGATGGCCAAGCCGCGCGTCTTGCTCATGGACGAGCCGTCGCTCGGGCTGTCGCCTTTGATCGTCGGGGAAATGTTCAAAATCATCCAGATGATCAATGAGCGAGGCGTAGCGGTGCTGCTCGTCGAGCAGAACGTGAACAAGGCGCTGGAAATTGCCCATCAGGCCTACGTGATCGAGCAAGGCCGCGTGACGGCCTCCGGAGCGCCGGAGGTTCTCATCAATGATCCAAGCATCAGGGAGGCGTATCTTGGTATCTGAAAATTCGAGCGGGAGAGTTCCCGTACATCTTCGGCGCGTCGTGACGGAACACGGCAGTCAGGGTGCTGCCAGGTTTGCCCAGGACGGCGCCGTTCCCCGCACGGACATATTCAGGACGGTCCCTGGATTGGTCTCGCGGATGATCTGGTCGACTTCGACGTCCACGGCCGTTCCATTCAACGGAACCGATCCAACTCCGCTGGTCGCAAGCTTCGTTCCGGAACCCGGCGAAACGCGCTTTCTAGTGCTAACGTTCCCACCAGATGCTGTTTTTATGGCTCCGAATTTTGATGGTCCGGCCGCTCTTGCGGAGAATCTGGCGGTCAGTCCAGGTTTGGCCGAACGCTTCGAGCCGGATGGCAAACATCAAACGCCCACCGTCGATTATGGAATTGTTCTCGACGGCGAGATCTGGATGGAACTCGACGGTGGCTATGAGACCCGTTTGCGCCAGTTCGACGCCTTCGTACAGAACGGAACGCGTCACGCCTGGCGAAACAAGAGCGACAAACCGGCAACCATCGCCGTGGTGCTGGTTGGCGCTCGGACCCCCGATATGACGGATTATGATGACGGCCTGTGAGGCCTAATGATCCAATTTCAATCTGACCTTGTGGACCAACTGAACATGACCAACACCGAAATCCGAAAAGTGCAGGGCCGTCGCGTCTGGGATTCCCGTGGCAGGCCCACCGTTGAGGTAGAGATCGAGCTGGCCTCCGGTGCGACCGGGCGGGCCATTGCACCCGCTGGTGCATCGACCGGCACTGGCGAGGCGCTCGACCTTCGTGACGGCGGCAGCGCCTTTGCCGGCTTGGGGATCAACAAGGCCCTGACTGCCGTCAACGGAGAAATCGCCAAGTTGCTGGTCGGCCGGAATGCCAATGATCAAGCCGAGCTGGACCACGCCATCATCGAGCTGGACGGCACCCCGAACCGGAGCAGACTGGGTGGAAATGCATCGGTGGCAACATCGATGGCGTTGCTTCACGCGGCAGCGGCTGCGGCCGGCCAACCGATCTGGCGGTATCTCGCGGGCTCCGACAGGGGGATTACGATGCCACTGCCGGAAATCCAGATTTTTGGAGGTGGAGCGCATGCAGCACGCCGGGTAGACGTCCAGGATTTCATGGTCATGTGCCCTGCTGCCTCGACTTTCGCGGAGGCTTTGGAGTGGACCGCTGAAGTCTACCGCGCGGCAGGCGACATTATGAAACGTGCCGGAAAGCTCCAGGGCGTGGCGGACGAAGGAGGCTATTGGCCTGCCTTCACCAGCAATGAAGAAGCTCTCGACGCCTTGGTGCGTTCGATCGAGGCCGCCGGTCTGAAGCCAGGCGGCGAAGTTGCCATATCGCTCGACATTGCGGCCTCCGAATTCGGTCGTGAGGGTAAGTATTCGCTGGCGTTGGAAGATCGGCAGCTCGATACGGCCGAGATGATCGACATGCTTGGCGGCTGGTTGAAGTCCTATCCTATCGTCTCTATCGAGGATCCGCTTGCTGAGGACGATCCGGATGGATTCAAGGAGTTTACCGCTCGCTACGGCTCCAAATGCCAAATCATCGGCGACGACTTCTTCGTGACGAACGCGGCGCGGGTAACCGAAGCGATCAGGGATAAAAGCGCCAATGCGGTTCTGATCAAGCCGAACCAGGCGGGCACGATCACAGAGACGTTCGACGCGCTCTCCGTTGCCAAGAAAGCGGGCTTTCGGACAATTGTTTCGGCCAGATCCGGTGAGACGGAAGATGTGACGATCGCCCATCTGTCGGTCGGTTGGGATGCCAGGCAGCTCAAGGTCGGATCGTTCTCACGCTCCGAGCGGATGGCCAAGTGGAACGAGGTTCTCCGTATCGAGGAGGCCCTTGGAAAAGAGGCCTCGTTTGCTGGCTGGTCGGCGCTAGACTTGGCTGAAAAGCCAGCCGCAGTTGCTGCTGTAGGTTAGATTTTGGATGGCGGTTGCGGGTCTCGCTCAATAACAGGCGTTGACAAAAGCGCCGGCCCTTTTATGCTAACGTTAGCAAAAATAGATGAGGATGACATGCTTCCGGCTGTTAATTTGAAACCTCCCTTCAACATCACGCGCTTCAGCCACGTCGTGCTTGAAGTGAATGATGTGGAGCGTAGCCGAGATTTCTACCTCAATGTCGGCGGCCTGATTGAAACAGAATTCGCGGACGGTGTTTCATACCTTCGCGGATTGTCCGAGGCCTGCCATCACAGTCTCGTGCTCGCACCTGCCGGCGGGAAGCCGACGTGCAGGCGGATCGGTTACCGGGTGTTTCTGGAGGAGGACCTCGACAAGGCCAAGTTCTTCTTTGATGAGAAGGGGCTTCCGGCGGAATGGGTCGAAGTTCGAAATCAAGGGCGGACCCTGCTCGTCAGCGACCCGTCGGGCGCTCGCATCGAGCTTTGCTCCAGCATGAGTGTCCATCCCCGTAAGTTCCTCGAGGTGCATGAACATCGTGGCGCCCGAGCCCAGGGGCTCGATCATTGCCAGATCATGGTCGCCGATCCGTTGGGTCTAAGCGCGTTCTACGGCGAACTCGGTTTCCGGACTTCGGAATATATCGCGGCCGGCGACAATCTCATTGCGAACTTCATGTATCGCAAAGGTGTCTGCCTCGATCTGGCGTTGGTGCCGGGCATCGGCCCCCAATTGCATCATTTTGCTTATACGGTTCCCGAAAGCAGCGACATCTTCGCCGTGTGCGATTTTGCCAGCCGTTATGGATATGGCGACAGCGTTGAGCGCGGACCCGGACGCCATGGCCCTTCCGGAGTCCTGTTCGTCTACCTGCGCGATCCCGATGGACACCGGGTGGAGTTCTTCAACAATCACTACACTACGATAGACGCGGAATTGGAGCCCATTCGTTGGGACGCGGCAGCCCTTAGCACCAATGTCCATTGGGGAATGCCGGCCGTCTCGAAGTGGTTCTTCGAGGCCAGCGAATTTACGGGAGTACCGCTGGAGCACCCCGAGAAAATGCCGAACCCCATGACGCTGGAACGCTACGCAGAGGGGCTGGCAAAGAGCTGAGACCTGCCGCCGGCGGCAGAGACTGATGATGACATGCCGGAAGCATCTGGGAGGATGAGATGAGTGCGAATTCCGTTATACTGAATAGACGAACGTTCCTCGGGTCTGCAGCCGCAGTAGCAGCTTTCAGCTCGATGCCGAGGGTTTTTGCCCAGGAAGGGCCGGTCCGCGTCGGTGGAACGCTGCCGTTAACGGGCCCGCTTGCGGGCGTAGGCGCAATCCACAAGCTCGCCGCAGAGGTGTTCGTCGAACAGATCAACGCCAAAGGCGGTATTCTCGGACGAAAGGTGGAGTTCGTCCTTCTCGACGACCAATCGCTGCCCGCCAATGCTCGAACGCTCTATGAGCGCCTGGTGACCGCCGATAGGGTCGATCTGCTGATGGGCCCCTATGGCACGTCTTCGATCATCGCAGCAATGGGCGTTGCCGCTCGCTTCAAGAAGATGCTGGTTCAGAGCAGCCTGGGGGACCCGAGTCTCGCGCCGTATCCGCTGCAGTTCCCATCTCTTCCGATCGGGGCCGAGCCGCAATCGGCGGATACCGAGGTTGTTCTCGATGCCTATGCGAGCCTGCCGACCCCTCCCAAGACGATCGCGTTCGTCACGAGCAAATTCCCGTCGGCCCTGACGATCGCCAAGGGCGGCCAGCAAGTTGCTGAGAAGCGTGGCATCGAGAACGTGCTGGACCTTGAATACGAGTTCGGCACGAAGGACTTCGGCGCAATCGCGAACCGCATCAAAGCGGCTGATCCGGACCTGCTGTGGTCCGGTGCGATCGGCATGGAGGCCGTGCAGCTTCTCGATGCAATGGGTCGGATCGATTACCAGCCCAGGAACCAATTCTATCTGTTCCCGGCACCCGGCCCGACCGCAGCTCATCCCAAAGCGAACGGCTTGACCTCGCTGACCTGGTTTGAAGAGCACGAGCCGTTCCTCAGGTATCACGGCGCCCAGGAATTCGTGAGCGCTTATGACAGCAAGGCTAAGGCGGCGGGTTTCCCCTATCCGCGTACGGAGTATCAGGCTGCGGTCGAATATGCTGCGTGGCAAATCCTTGCAGCGGCGGCAGAAGGGGCAGGGAAATTGGACGACGCCGCGATGGCTGCGTGGTTGCGCTCGAATACCGTCGAGACGGTCGTCGGGCCAAGGACTTTCGACGGCAAGTTCAATGCCGGGAAGCAATCGACGAAGCTCAAGCAAGTTCAAGGAAAGGATTGGGTGACTGTCTGGCCTGCGGATTTCCGACCGGCTGGGAAGGAGTTCCTGGTCCCCTGACGAATGCCGCTCGGCTCTGTGCCGCGCACCTGTCTAAAACTGCAAAAATTGCATTCGGTCGGGCACGGTCCGACCGATGTCCCTATGGAGGAGTTAATGGTTAAGACTATGATCGCCGCTCGGCTGCATGCTCTGCATCAGCCGATGTCGCTGGATGAGATTCCGGTTCCCACGCCCCGGCCCAACGACGTCCTGGTGCAGGTCAGGGCCTGCGGTATCGTGCCCAACATGGCCAACGTCATCAATAATTGGCCAACCTGGTTCCCCCACCAGCCACTGCCGAAGTTTCCGGCAGTGTTTGGTTTGGACCCAGCCGGGGTCGTCGCCGAAGTCGGCGAGGCGGTCACCAATGTCAAAATTGGCGATCGTGTCTATGTAAGCCCTCTCAGATCCTGCGGTTCTTGCAAGGCGTGCCGGTCAGGCAACCGCAGCCAATGCCGCTACTACACCTTGAATGGGTATTTCAGCACCAGCCGCGATGGTCAAAGAATCTTTGATCTTTATCCGTACGGCGGCTTCAGCCAATTCATGACCGCCCCGGAATACTCGCTCGTGTGCCTGCCGGATAACCTCAGCTTCGAGCAGGCCGGCCGCTTCGGTTACCTCGGTACATCCTACGGCGCCCTGAAGAATGCACAGGCTGGACCTGGCCAGGTTTGCCTCATCGACGGGATCACCGGTACGCTTGGCGTCGCGGCAACCAAGCTCGGTCTTGCGATGGGGATCTCCAAAATTCTGGGCACCGGCAGAAGCAGGGAATTGCTGGACCGCGTAAAAGCCATCGCTCCTGACCGCATCGACACCATCGTGCTGGGCGAAGGCTCGACCGGAGAATGGGCGAAGGCCCAAACCGGTGGCGAGGGAGTGGACTTCGTTATCAGTGCGCTGGGCGCGAGAGCCCCCGCCGCGACCGTGGTCGACTCCATGCGCGGAGTTCGTCGGGGTGGCCGCGTGGTTGTCGTTGGCGGCGTCGCAGAAGATGTTCCGGTCGACGTGAAGTGGCTGATGGACGAGCAAGTTCAGCTCATCGGCTCGAACTGGTTCAGCGCTGCGCAGGGGCAGGAAATGGCAGACATGGTCCGCACCGGTGTGCTCGACCTGTCGTATCTCGAGCACAAGATCTATCCGCTTGAGCGGGTGAACGAAGCCATATCAGGCATTGGCGAACGCGATGGCGGCTTCAGCAACTATGTGGTCGTTCCTCCGGTCCCTGCCTCTTATCAATAGCAATCACCGGCGCCGGCTATCGCCGGCGCGTCCCTCACGCGAGAAGAGAGAACATGTCCAAGAAAGATATCGCGGTCCTTGTCGGAAGCCTTCGTCAGGCTTCGATCAACCTGAAGTTCGCCCGCGCGATGCAGAAAGTGGCGCCCGACGGACTGAACCTGGAAATCGTACCGATCGGCGACCTTCCGCTCTATAACCAGGACTTGGAGACGGAGACGCCGCCGACGGAATGGACATCCTTCCGTGAGCGCATCAAGGCTTGCGATGGCGCGATCTTCGTGACGCCTGAATACAATAGATCCGTACCCGCGGCATTGAAGAACGCGATCGAAGTCGGTTCTCGCCCGTTCGGAAAAAGCGTGTGGGATCACAAGCCCGGTGCGGTGACTGGAGCTTCTCCCGGTCTCATTGGCGGCGCAGCAGCGGCACTTCAGCTCAGGGTTATCCTGACCAACATCAACGTGCCGGCCATGCCCCAGCCTGAAGTTTACCTGAGCACGGCCGACAAATTAGTGGGCGATCACGGGGTGTTCCTCAATGAAGGAACCCAGAAGTTCATCGAGAGCTTCCTGGTCGCGTTTGAAGGCTGGGTCGCCCGGTTCTGAGCCGAAGCAGCTGCAAAGTTTTTATCCGCCATCGCGACAATTGCGCGATGGCTTTATGTCCTCGTTGAATGAATGCGCCACTTTTTCCGATGAGCCCTGTTCGGTCGCCCATGCGACGCGCCGATGGGGGTTCGGAAACGTCATTCCCGGCTTTGCAGCGATGACGGGAATTGCTGCGTGAAAGTCGTTGCTTCGCTCTTCTGAGCATTCCACAAGAGCCACACGGTTTTCGGCGCAGCGGCAAAGAAACATGCCGCTGCCTGGAACCTGCGTTCGTTATGGAAACCAAGCCTGCGCCACGTCCGCCAGCTTTTGCCGAGGCGATGCGATCAGCGGGATGGCGGCTTTGCGGACCGTTTCGCGCTGGCATTCGTCGGTTATGTATTCGACGGGCGATTTGCCGTCGACCCGGGCGAGGAAGAGAGCGGGCAGCAAGCTTGCGGCCCGAGCCTCGAGAGCGTCCCGATCCTCCCAATCGACCTGATCCAGGTAGGCCGCCGTCAACGCCGCGAATGACGATGCGAGCTCAGATGCGACCTTTCCAACAACAATCTTCTTCAACAAGAGATGGTTGAGGCAGAAGGCGAGGTCGAAAGCCGGGTCGCCAAACCAGGCGCATTCGGCATCCAGGAACACAGGGCCGTTCTTGCCCAGCAGAATGTTCTTCGGGCTGACGTCGCCGTGGACAAGCGCCAGCTTTGTTTCGGCCGTGCGCTGAACCAGCTCTGCGAGGCGATCGCTGACGAAGGGATGTTTGGCGGCGGTCGCCACCAGATATGGCTCGAGCCGAAGCGCATAGAAGTTCGATCCGGAATCGAACTTTTCCGGCAACCCCGATATACGGGCACTGACGGAATGGATCTGTCCAATCCGCCGGCCCGTTAGCTCTGCCGCTTTTCGGTCAACGCTTCCGTGGAGCAGGTCGGTCTTCCACAGCGGATACTGATCGCCGGGAAGAAACTCCATTGCGAAGACGCCAGACGTCGCGTCGTGTGCGAGAGGCTTCGGAACGGCAGAAGGGAAGTGCTGCGCCACGAAGGAAATCCAGTTCCATTCGTATACATTTCTCGACACCGGCGCCTGCCAATCGGCGGATACCTTGAGCTTGGCAAGTGCGCGCTTCACGCAGATCAGCCGGCCGGGAAGCTCCACACGGTAGATATCCGAAGAAACACCACCCGTCAGCGGCTTGTAGATCGCCTCCTCAGAGGCATTCTTCAGGCCGCTCTTCAGCAAGAACTCATCGAAAATCGTCATCTCATCTACAGACATGAACCCAGTGTCCTTGCGGCATTAGCGGCGGGGGCTGTTGCGGGGTTGTTCAGGCGTCTCTCCGCAGAGAACCCTGACGACCTCCTCCGCCGCCCGGCGACGCAGCTCGATCAGCGAAGCATCCGAGGAGAAGGCGACGTGCGGAGTGATCATCGCGCCGGGATGAGCGATCAGCTCCGGTGGAACGCGTGGTTCATCCTCGAGGACATCGAGGCCGACGCCGCTCAGAATGCCGGAGTCCAAGCCTTCGATCACGGCAGCAGTATCGACAACGCCGCCTCGGCTGACATTGATCAGCAGGCTTCCGCGACGCATCTTCGAGATGGCGTCCCTGTTGATGAGATGACGCGTCGCCGGCGCGAGCGGCGCATGGACGATGACGATATCGCTCCTGGCCAGAAGCGTATCGAAGTCGGCCAGCTCCACATCCGCAGGAATATTCGAGGCATGGGGATCGTAGGCTAGCACCCGGCATCCGAGCGCCTGCATTTTTGCTGCCGTTGCACGACCGATGCGGCCGAAGCCAACGATGCCGCAGGCCAGCTCCGAAAGCCGGCGGAGATTTGCCGAAGCCGGGTCCCAGCGCCCGCCGCGAACTTCGCGATCGAAGTGGATCAGGCCGCGGGCCCAGGCAATTGCGAAACCGACAGCATGGTCAGACACCTCCGCAACGCAATAATCGGGAACATTCGTGACCCATATTCCCCGCTCCGTCGCTGCATCGACTGCAATATTGTCCAGGCCAACTCCGAGGCGAGCGACGATCTTGAGGTTAGGAGACGCAGCGATTGCCGTCTCGCTGACTTGAGCCCAGCAGGTCAGAATCGCGTCCGGCTGATGCTTTGCAGCCAAAGCATCGATCTCGGCAGGCGGAGACGGCTCGGCCGGACCGCTGACGAGGGTGAACCCGGCCTGCTCGATTACCTCCCGTTCCACTTTGTCATCCGGCCAGGCGTAGTCCGTCAACAGCACGGTCCGTGTCATGAATTTCCTCCCAGTTTGTGCGAACGTTAGCGCAAAATCTTTGTCGAGGTCAAGAAAAATAGGCTTACGCCGTCCGCATTGGCGCTCGTTACCCGCTGTTTCGTAGCCCTGCTGCAATTCCATTGATGGTCAGATGCAGCGCCTCTTCAGTGTCCTGATCGCCTTCTCCGGCACGGTGGCGGCGAAGAAGGTCGATCTGCATGTGGTTAAGCGGATCGAGGCAGGGAAAGCGATGATGGATCGACTGCTTCAGAGCCGGATTGTTTTCGAGCAGCGAGGCCTGATCCGTTATGGAAAATAGCGCAGCCGTCGTCGCTTCCCATTCGTCTTTTATGCGTGCGAAGATTTTCTCATGGGTGGATGCATCAGGGGTGAGGCCCACATACCGCGCCGCGATCGCCATGTTGGTCTTGGCCAACACCATCTCCATGTTCGCAATCAGTGTCTGGAAGAAGGGCCAGTCCCGGTGCATCCCCTGAAGAATTTGCAATCCGTCGGGGTGTTCGGCCAGCCATTGTCGCACGGCCGAACCGAATCCAAACCAACCCGGCAACATCATGCGGCTCTGCGACCAGCCGAACACCCAGGGTATCGCACGCAGGTCTTCGATGCGACGTGACGAGCTGCGTGAGGCTGGGCGGCTGCCAATGTTCAGTTTTGCGATTTCGCCGATGATCGTTGCTTCCCAGAAGAACCGTTCAAATCCCTCGGTCTCGTAAACCAAACGGCGATAGGCGCCAAAGGCCAGGTCGGACAGTTCCTCCATGGCGCCAAGATATTCGAGATCCGGCTCTTGTGCGTCGGACGGCAGCAAGGACGCTTCCAGCGTCGCGGCGATCAGAAGTTCGAGATTCCGACGACCTAGTGCCGGATTGGAATATTTCGCTGCAATGACTTCACCTTGCTCCGTCAGCCGGATCGATCCGGCGACCGCGCCAGGGGGCAGGGCGGTGATGGCTTCATAGCTTGGGCCGCCACCGCGGCCCACGGAGCCGCCGCGACCGTGAAACAAGCTGAGGCGAACGCCTTCACGCTCAAAGAGCTGGATGAAGGCCGTTTCTGCCTTATACAGTTCCCATCCCGAAGTCAGATAACCGCCATCCTTGTTGCTGTCCGAATAGCCGAGCATGATTTCCTGTTTGCCGCCGAGCGCTTCCACATATGTCCGATAGGCTTCGACGGCCAAAACTGTTTGCATCACGTCATGCGACCTTCGAAGATCCGAGATCGTTTCGAAAAGCGGTATGATGTTGATTGACGCCGCTTCCGGCTCATCGGGCCGGAACAGCCCCGCCTCACGGAACAGGACCATGACCTCCAGAAGGTCGGAAGGGCTTCCGGCCTTCGAAATGATGTAATTGGGGATGCTGACGCGGCCATAGTGCTTATGGGCTTCGGCAGCTTCACGCAGAACGGAAAGCTCCGACACCGTCTCGGCCGAATAAATCCTGAGCGGTGTCATCAGCATCTGGGCAGACCGTAGTTCCTCGGTGAGCAAGCGGATCTTGTCACTCTCGGCTAACGCCTCGTAACGTGTGCCAGGCCGCACGTTCTCGAAAAGCTCATGAACAACCCGTTGATGAACCTCGGAATTCTGTCTCAAATCCAGGCTGACAAGGTGAAAACCGAAAACGTCTACAGCGCGTTGGAGCCTGCGCAGTTTTCCAGTGGCGATCTTTTCTGCGCCATTGGCTGTCAGGGATTTGCTGATCGTCGCCAAGTCTTTGGCGAATTCGGCAGGGCACAGGTAGGAAGGGGCCACCGCCACAGGTTCGCGAACCAGTTCCGTGCTGCCGAACTTACGTGCCGTGGCCGCCAGGCGAGCATACATGCCCGAGATCGCCAGGCGATATGGCTCGTGTCGGCGCCGCTCCGATCTGTCGGGGGAGTCGGTCGCGAGGCGCTGAAGCTCCTGCGAGACTTTCACATACCGGTCATCCAAGGAAAGTTCGGCGCCGAGGCTATGCAGTTCGCCGAGATAGAACGAGAAAACTCTCTCACTCTGCAACCGGAGCGCCTCTCTCAGGGTTTCGCCGTTGACATAGGGATTGCCATCCCGGTCGCCACCGATCCAGGAACCCATGCGCAGGAATGGCGGCAGCGCGTCCTCGCCGAAACTCCAGGGTGAGTCTCGAAGCTGATTTTCGAGAATCTCGTACACCTCCGGGATCACCCGGAAAATGGTGCTGTCGTAATAGGACAAGCCATTGAGGATTTCATCTACGACCTGAAGCCGCCGCCCCCGAAGGCTGTTCGTTTGCCAAAGCGTCGTCGTCGCCCTTTCCAAATCCTCTTTATGCCGACCTATCTCCTGTTCAATCAAGCCGGCTTGGTCGAGCTCAGTCAGGCATCGTGCAAGCTCCTGTTCGATTTCGATAACGCTCTTGCGCCGAACCTCGGTGGGGTGCGCCGTGAAAACGGGCGAGACGACCGCTTCAAGAAGCAGTTTGCGGATATCTTCCGCCTCTACCCCGGCCGCAGCCAGAACGGAAAGCGATCTGGCAATTGTTCCCGGCATGGCAGGTTCACGATCGACGATGCTGAAGCGCTGCATCCTGGCTTGGTGTGCGTCTTCGGCAATGTTCACGAGTTGAGAGAACTGGCTGAATGCGCGGATCACGCGCTTGAGGGTCCGGGGGGGCATTTCTGCACAAAAGAGGGCGAGCTTGTCGTTCAGGTGCCGGCCGGTCTTTCTATGGCCGGCAACCGAGAGAGTGCGAACCTGTTCCACGATCTCACGGGCCTCCTTGCCGTCGCTTGCTTCGATAGCCTCGCACAGCAGGCGGCCGAGCAGCCGAACGTCCTTCACCAGGGCCCTGCTGGC
This sequence comes from Rhizobium sp. WYCCWR 11152, assembly GCF_013087615.1. Taxonomy (NCBI): domain Bacteria; kingdom Pseudomonadati; phylum Pseudomonadota; class Alphaproteobacteria; order Hyphomicrobiales; family Rhizobiaceae; genus Rhizobium; species Rhizobium sp. WYCCWR 11152. Next base: position 18,291 of record NZ_JABFCP010000024.1, read on the forward strand.
CATGAGGCGTTTCCCCTGCATGCTTGCTTTGCGTAATTGAAAGTGCAAATGCGCATTCCTTGTGCTAACGTTAGCATAAATTGGCAGGATTTAGCCGCGGAGTCAAGCAACACGCGCAAACGAACAGGATCGAGAAGCCGAACGGGCGACGAAGCCCCTGACGATATTCCAGATTATCGAAGGTGTCTCAGGTGTGGCTTCATCAACCGCCGCTATCTGCCGATCCGCCTTCCCGGTAACGCGCGACCTCTTCCAGCAGCCATGCGCGGAACGCCACGACAGGACGGAAGTCCTTCCTGCTTAGTGGCGCGACCGCATAATAGGCGCTGGTGCTTTTGACCTGATGTGGAAAGGCTTGGACGAGCTGGCCATTTGCGAGCTCGGAGTCGATGAGGAAAAGCGGCATCAACGCGAGCCCCAGTCCGGCAATGCAGGCTTGGGCCACGTTGCTGAACTGTTCGAACCGCATGGCCTGCGATGGGGTGCCGTTGACCTGGAGGCTTTCAAAAAAATGGCTCCAGGCCCCGGGACGGGACGCCATCTGCAGCAGCGGCAGGCGAAGCAGATCTTCGGCCCTCACGATTGGATGTGACCTGAGAAAAGACGGGGACGCGATCGGCGCTACCATCTCTTCCATAAGAAATATGCTTTCCGCACCGGGCCAATCGGGCTGGCCGATATGAATCGCCATATCTATGTCGTCGCGGTCGAAATCGAACACGCCTATGCGCGTGGCGAAATTCAACGTGATCTCGGGGTGTCTGGCGACAAATCGCGGAATGCGTGGCATCAGCCAGCGGGTGCCAAATGTCGGCAAGATGGCAAGATTGAGTTGATCGCTATGTTGATTGGTCATGGCCTGCAGTGAAGCGGAACGGATTTCCGCCAAAGCGCTGGCAATAGCCCTGGCATAGTCTGTGCCCGCCTCCGTGAGATTGACGCCACGGCTGGTGCGCTCGAACAGTAAAACGCCGAGTTGTTCTTCCAGCGTCGCGATCTGCCGACTGATCGCTCCCTGCGTCAGGGAAAGCTCCTCTGCTGCCGCAGAGAAGGTGCCCAGCCGCGCGACGGAATCGAACGCTGCGAGAGCCGAGGTGGAGGGAAGGAGCCTTCGCGAGAGGTTTGCCATCAGCTATTACTATAGCTCATGGGCCAATGAGTAAACCTCGCTTTCTCAGTCGTGAAAAAACGGCTTTAATTCCGTCAAATTCGAACTGCCAAAAACTCAACGGGAGGACGACGATCTTGGCCTTTTCTTGGAACGACCCCTTTCTGCTCGACGACCAGCTGACCGAAGATGAACGGATGATCCGCGAGTCCGCTGCGGCTTTCGCAGAATCCGAACTGTTGCCGCGCGTCCAGGACGCCTATCTCGAAGAAGCGACCGACCCGGAGCTGTTCAGGTTGATGGGGCGGACTGGCCTTCTTGGGGTGACGCTGCCTGAAGAGTACGGGGCTGCGAACGCATCCTACGTTGCCTATGGTCTGGTCGCCCGCGAGGTCGAGCGCATCGACTCCGGGTATCGCTCGATGATGAGCGTGCAGTCCTCGCTGGTCATCTATCCGATCTTCGCCTACGGCTCCGACGAGCAGAAGAAGAAGTATCTGCCTGGCCTCGTTTCGGGGGAACTGATCGGCTGTTTCGGCCTGACCGAGCCCGACGCGGGCTCGGATCCCGGCGGCATGAAAACCCGTGCCGAGAAAATCGAGGGCGGCTACCGATTGCGCGGCTCGAAGACGTGGATCTCGAACTCGCCGATTGCGGATGTCTTTGTCGTCTGGGCGAAATCTGAGGCTCACAACCATGAAATACGCGGCTTCGTTCTCGAAAAGGGCATGAGGGGCCTTTCGGCTCCGAAAATTGGCGGCAAGCTTTCCCTGCGTGCCTCGATCACGGGCGAAATCGTGATGGACGGTGTCGAAGTCACCGAGGATGCGCTTCTGCCCGGCGTTTCCGGTCTCAAGGGACCGTTCGGCTGTCTCAACCGCGCCCGTTACGGCATCTCCTGGGGCGCCATGGGAGCCGCAGAGGATTGCTGGTTCCGCGCTCGTCAGTACGGCCTGGACCGTAAACAGTTCGGGAAACCGCTTGCAGGGATGCAGCTGTATCAAAAGAAGCTCGCCGATATGATGACCGAAATCACGCTCGGACTGCAGGCCTCGCTTCGCGTTGGCCGCCTGATGGATGAGCACAAGATGGCCCCGGAAATGGTCTCGATCGTCAAGCGCAACAACTGCGGAAAGGCGCTTGAAATCGCGCGGCAAGCCCGGGATATGCACGGCGGCAACGGCATTCAGATCGAATATCATGTCATGCGCCACGCGCAGAACTTGGAGACGGTCAATACTTATGAAGGGACCCACGACGTCCATGCCCTGATCCTTGGGCGTGCCCAGACGGGCCTCCAGGCGTTCTTCTGATTCACCCGATCTATTCGGCGCGGACCGTCCTTCAACCTCCGGATCAACAAGAGGCACTATGCCTATAGCGAATAAGATTTCTACCGTCGCCGTCATTGGCGCCGGCCAGATGGGTACGGGGATCGCGCAAGTCGTGGCGAAACACGGCTATGAGGCACTGGTTTACGATCTCGACAAAAGTCGAATTCGCGCGAGCCTCGAGGCGAGTGCCGGATATTTCGGACGCCAGGCGGAAACGGGCAAGATGCAGGGCGAAGCGGCTGAGCAGGCGATCTCCCGAATAAAGGGAGCGTTCTCCCTCGCGGATCTTGCGAACGCCGATCTGGTCATCGAAGCAGTGAGCGAGAATGAAGGCATCAAGAGGAAGGTCTTTACGGACGTGTGCACCGTCCTGAAGCCCGACGCGATCTTGGCGACGAACACATCGTCGCTCTCCATAACGCGGCTCGCCGCGTCGACCGACAGGCCCAATCGTTTTATAGGGATACACTTCATGAATCCCGTACCCATTATGAAGCTGGTAGAGCTGGTTCGCGGCATCGGAACGGATCAGGAGACGTTCGCCATAGCCAAGGATTTCGCCGAATCCATCGGCAAGACCGTCACCGTCTCCGAGGATTTCCCGGCTTTCATCGTAAACCGCGTCCTTATCCCGATGATCAACGAAGCGATCTACACCCTGTATGAGGGTGTCGGAAACGTAGAAGCTATCGACACCGGCATGAAGCTCGGCGCCAATCATCCCATGGGGCCACTTGAACTGGCCGACTTCATCGGTTTGGACACATGCCTTTCCATCATGCAGGTCCTTCACGAGGGGCTGGCCGACAGCAAATACCGTCCGTGCCCGCTGCTGGTCAAATATGTCGAAGCGGGTTGGCTCGGTCGCAAGGCACAACGCGGGTTCTACGACTACAGGTACGAGCCGGCTCGGCCAACCCGTTGATCTCCCATCTCATTCAAACATCGAGATTTGTCAGCATGACCGAAACGACTGAACTGCCCGAGCGCGAAAGCATGGAATTCGACGTGGTAATCGTCGGTGGCGGTCCGGCCGGTCTTTCGGCGGCTATCCGTCTGAAGCAGGTCAATCCGGAGCTTTCGGTCGTCGTGCTGGAGAAGGGGGCCGAAGTCGGCGCCCATATCCTCTCCGGCGCCGTGGTCGATCCGATCGGCATCGACCGGCTGCTGCCCGGTTGGCGTGACGAGGCGGATCATCCCTTCAAGACCGAAGTGACCGAGGATCATTTCCTGCTGCTCGGCCCTGCCGGCTCCATCCGCCTGCCGAATATCATGATGCCGCCGCTGATGAGCAACCACGGCAATTACATCGTCTCGCTCGGAAACGTCTGTCGGTGGCTCGCGACCCATGCAGAGGCACTCGGTGTCGAGATTTATCCAGGCTTTGCCGCAACCGAAGTGCTCTACAATGATGAGGGCACGGTGATCGGTGTTGCGACCGGCGATATGGGCATCGAGAAGAATGGCGAGCCCGGGCCGAACTATACCCGCGGCATGGAACTGCTCGGCAAATACGTGCTGATCGGTGAGGGTGTGCGTGGCTCGCTCGCCAAGCAGCTGATTGCCAAGTTCGATCTTTCGAAGGGTCGTGAACCGCAAAAATTCGGCATCGGCATCAAGGAGCTCTGGCAGGTCAAGCCGGAAAACCATAGGCCGGGCCTGGTGCAGCACTCCTTCGGCTGGCCGCTCGGAATGAAGACCGGTGGCGGCTCCTTCCTCTACCATCTGGAGGACAATCTGGTTGCCGTCGGCTTCGTCGTCCACCTCAATTACAAGAACCCCTATCTCTATCCCTTCGAGGAATTCCAGCGCTTCAAGACGCATCCGGCGATCCGCACAACATTCGAGGGCGGCAAGCGGCTGTCTTACGGCGCGCGCGCCATCACCGAAGGCGGCTACCAGTCGGTGCCGAAGCTTTCCTTCCCCGGCGGGGCGCTGATCGGCTGTTCGGCCGGTCTGGTCAACGTGCCGCGCATCAAGGGCAGCCACAATGCCGTGCTGTCAGGCATGCTGGCGGCCGAGAAGATTGCAGCGGCGATCGAGGCTGGCCGCGCCAATGACGAAGTGGCCGAGATCGAGAACGAATGGCGCAAGGGCGATATCGGCCGTGACCTGAAGCGTGTGCGCAACGTCAAGCCGCTGTGGTCGAAGTTCGGCACCGCGCTTGGCGTGGCGCTCGGCGGTCTCGACATGTGGACGAACCAGTTCCTCGGCTTCTCCTTCTTCGGCACGCTGAAGCACGGCAAGACCGATGCCCAGTCGCTGGAGCCGGCCGCCCAGCACAAGCCGATCGCCTATCCGAAGCCCGACGGCGGGCTGACCTTCGACCGCCTGTCCTCGGTGTTCCTGTCGAACACCAACCATGAGGAAGACCAGCCGGTGCATCTGCAGGTCAAGGACATGAACCTTCAGAAGTCGTCCGAGCATGACATCTATGCCGGCCCGTCGACGCGCTACTGTCCGGCCGGCGTCTATGAATGGGTGGAGAAGGACGGCAAGGACGTCTTCGTCATCAACGCCCAGAACTGCGTGCACTGCAAGACCTGCGACATCAAGGATCCCAACCAGAACATCAACTGGGTGCCGCCGCAGGGCGGCGAGGGGCCGGTCTATCCGAATATGTAGCCCAACGATGATCCGCGGATTTAGGAATTAGGGAGTTACCGATGCAGTTTCCGCTTGAAGGCACTAGGGTGGTGGAACTGGCGCGAATCCTGGCTGGTCCGTGGGCTGGACAGACACTTGCCGACCTGGGAGCGACCGTCATCAAGGTGGAAAGCCCGGAGGGCGACGATACGCGCCGTTGGGGACCGCCCTTCATTCGGGATGGCGATGACGTCGCTGCAGCCTACTTCCACAGCTGCAATCGCGGAAAGCTGAGCATTACAGCGGATTTCAAGTCGGCGGAAGACGTCGAAAAAGTTCGTTCACTGATCGCGAACGCAGACGTCGTCATCGAGAACTTCAAAGTAGGTTCGTTGAAGAAATTCGGTCTTGATTACGAAAGCCTGAAGGCGGTCAATCCGAAGCTGATCTACTGCTCGATTACTGGCTTTGGTCAAACCGGCCCATATGCCGAGCGTGCGGGGTACGACTTCATCGTCCAAGGCATGGCGGGCATCATGGATTTGACCGGTGAACCTGGTCGGGAACCGCAGAAAATTGGCGTAGCATTCGGCGATATCTTCACGGGACTCTATTCAGTCATTGCTATCCAGGCCGCGTTGATCTTTCGGAATAGCACAGGTGAGGGACAGCATATCGATATGGCGCTCCTGGACAGCACTGTAGGCGTGTTGGCCAATCAGGCAATGAATTTCCTAGCCTCGGGAAAGGCGCCGACGAGACTCGGCAACTCGCATCCCAACATCGCGCCATACCAGGTATTCCCGGTATTTGACGGCAATATCATTATCGCCTGCGGGAACGACAGTCAGTTCGCTCGCGTATGCGATGTCCTCCGGCTATCCGCTGTGGCGGCCGACGACCGTTTCAAAACGAACGCGGACAGAGTGCGTCATCGAGGCGAATTGACATCGGTGATGGAAGCGCAGACGAAGCTTTTCAAACGGTTGGATTTGCTAGCCGACCTTGCGCGCGTGGGCGTTCCTGCTGGGCCGATCAACACGGTGGAAGACGTATTCGCGGACCCACAAGTCGCGCATCGGAAGATGGCGGTAGAGAATGAAGGGATACCGGGAATCCGGACTCCAATCATCTTCTCAGGGGCGATGCTGGCCTCGCAGCGCAAATCGCCACGGCTCGGCGAGCACAATGGCAAGGTGCGGTCAGACTGGTCTTCGACGGACTGATGCTTTAAGCGAATTCAAACGAATAGGCATTCGACCTCCTTACCTCGGCTGTTACTGAGAAACGGGCTCATCCAGGGGCAGAAGACGTGGTGTAGTCTAGCTATAATCGGACTTTGCTAAATCTGTTTCCTCCAGTCGGACGAGTGTTGTCGCGCGGTGCGACGTTGAGACGGCAGAGCGTCGTTGCACAAATTAGTCAGTTGCTGCCGCGTAGGCTAGTGTGCCGTCGGTTCGAGTCCTTTCAAGACCGGCCTTTTACTCGTCGTAGCTCAGGAAGAGCAGAATGCTAAAGAAGACAAAGACTGGCAGCGGTCGAGAAGGCACACTCATCATCATCGGCGGCCACATCGCACGAGCCGGAAGGATACCTGGAAAAGCACCAGAGATCGTTCGGGGACCTAAGTATTTCCCAGGTCACAGAGCTCTATATCGATAAACGGGACTAGGCGACGAGTGAAGAGAAGCTTGCCGGTCTTCGCGACGTCAGCGCCGTCTTCTTCTCCGGTGGCGACCAGTCCCGGATCACCAGTCTGAATTGGCGACACGCCCATTGACGAACATGTCCACTAGATCGCTGCGAATGGTGGCGTGGTTGCGGGCACCTCAGCCAACGACCGAGAAACAAGCATGTACTCTAGCGTGAGATATGCCCCACACATAGTTCCATAACGTTGATTACGCCACAACATTTTGTAGCCGGGTGGGTTCAAGGATGAAGTGCGACTTGCAATAGATAACAACGGTTTATCCCTGCAAGGAACCAGATATGAAGCGCACCTACTCCCAGATCGATATGGACGAACGCCGCAAGATTGCTCGCTGGCGTACGGCTGGGATCAGCGTTGAGGTGATCGCCGAGAAATTCGGGCGGCATCGCTCGACGCGTACACGAAGATAGCTGCGCCTGAAGCGATATATCTTCTCTTATCCGACTATGACGTGCGGAACGAAACGCGATAGGTTGGCGGTTATGCGCGAGCGATCCTCGCGGACGGCAAGACCGCAGGCGCGATCACCGACGATCCAGCTGCCGAGCACGGCGAAGCCGCCATCGCTTTCGAAAAGCGGGGCATAGGCCTGGACGATAAAGCCTTCGTCGCCATAATCGCCGGGGGCAGAAATCAATTCCCGGCCATCTCGGAATATCGTGACGTTCTCGCCTTCTCGCGACAGCAGTGGCTTGCGCACATAGTCGCTCAAACTCGAGGCCGCCGGGTCGTCTGCGAAATAGCTAGCCAGCAGGTTGGGATGATTGGGGTGGCGCTGCCAGAGCAGAGGCAAAAGCCCTTTGTTGGAGAGCACGGCCTTCCAGGCGGGCTCGACGAAAACATCGCCCGAGCGCACGAGATCGCGGGCGAAGGGCTCGCGCAGCATGAATTCCCATGGGTACAGCTTGAAGCAGCGGTCGATCACCCGATCCTGGAGGTCGGTGTAACGGCCCTGCGCATCGATGCCGATCTCGCGGATGTCCAGAAGCTCGACGCGGTGGCCGGCCTGCACTGCGCAGTCCATCAGATAGACCGTCGTGCCGCGATCCTCCTCATTGTCGGTCATCGCCGCGAAGTGGAAGATCGGCTCTTTGGAAAATTGCTCGAACGCCTCGACGAGGCTTTCCTGCAAGGAATTATACTGGTCCGCGTCCTTGGGCAGGCTACCCAAAGCCACCTGGTCGGTCAGCCAGTTGAACTGGAAATAGGCTGTCTCGAACACCGAAGTGGGAGTATCGGCGTTATATTCGAGCAACTTGACCGGGCCAGTGCCGTCGTAAGCGAGATCGAACCGGCCGTAGAGGTGCCGGTCGCGGCGCTGCCAGGAGCGCTGGACCACATCGCGCAGGTCCTCCGGAATGGCCAGCCTGTCGAGCGACTCTTCGCTTCCGACGATATCGCCGACCAGATCCATGCACATGTCGTGCAGTTCCTGGCTCGGCCCTTCGATCTGCATCTCGATCTCATCGAGCGTGAACGTATAGGCGGCATCATCGAGCCAATAGGGCTCGCCATACATTTCGTGAAATCCGAAGCCAACGGCGCGCGCCTTGTCAAGCCAATCAGGACGCGCCGGAAGGGTGATGCGCTTCATGTCAGCCGCCGAAACTGAACGACGAACGACCCCCGAAGCCCTGACGGGCGACGGTGCGGGTGTTGACGTTGACCGGCTTGACAGTCTGGCGTGAGGGCGCGATCGAGGTGTCGTTGCCGCCGCCCGAGCGAACAGTCGTTGTCACCGTTTGTCCCGAGCGATTGCGATAAATCGGCGTCGAGCCGTAATAGGAGCCACTCTCCTCCTGGCGCCGGCGATAATTGTAATAGTCGCCGATGTTGTTCAGTGCCGAAGACAGCATGTAGCCTGTCAGGAACGGCACGAAGAAGCTGCCGCCTCCGCCGGTATTGTTGGGGACGGCACTGGCCGACTGTTCCGTGCACTGGCCCGAGCCGTATTCGGCCTCGCAGGCGGCCATCCCGTTGAAACGCGGCGCGGCGGCAAGATGGGCCCGCATGGCATCCTGATAGCCGGCCTGGCAGACCTGCCGGTCCATGCCGGAAGTCACGCATTGGTCGACGGAGGTGAACATTGTCTCCGAAGGAGTCTGATCGCCGCAACCGGACAGCGCCAGGGTCGAGGCAGCGATAGTGCCGAGGGCCAGGAAAGGTCGTTTGTGCCCGCTCTTACGTCTGCGCATCGTTCCCTCCCCTCAATAGGTCATGCAGGCGGCGTTGAGAATACCGATGACCAGCGCGATGCCGCCGCCCCATATGCCCGCGGCGATATCGCCGGCAGTGATCTTTTCATGCAGATCCGTCATGGTGAAATTCGCAATATAGTAAGCCAGGATCTGCGCCAGAATGCCGACCACCGCCCATATGATGTAGTCGACGATGCTGACCGAATTGGCTGCGGCCGAAGCCAGAGGCAGGCTGAAACCAACAAGCGCGCCCAAGAATGCTGTGACGGCGGCAAGATTGCCTGCGCGAATGAGTTGGACTTCCTTCTGCGGCGTCAGGAATGTGTAGATCACCGCGAAAACGCCGTAAGCGGCAAGACCAACGGCGAAATAGCCGAGGAAGGCAGGCAGACCCGCCACGTAATCGAGCATTGAAAAAGTCCTCCGTTGAAAATTGACAGGGTCTATCAGACGCGGCGAACATCGGCCGGAGCGAGTCCGTAGCCGATCAGAAATTCCACCGAGCTGCCTGCCTGGCTCTGTCCGAGATCGAGGTCGCGCTCGACATTGATCAAAAGCATTTCGCGCGTCGAGCCAAGCGGGCGATAATACAGCATGCAGGTCTGGTGAATGGAGCGCTGCGCCTCACCGTCGTCGACCTTCTCGACAAACTCCGCCAATGGGGTGCGCTCCGGGCCTTCGCCCCAGAAGCGGCTGTAGAGGATGCCATCGGCATCGTAGCTTGGCTGACCGATCAGGCCGTCCGGCCCGGTCCAGCGGTTCCATTCGCCCTGCCCGGCAGGCACGACGCTGTCCCAGGGCTGATAAAAGCTGATGTCGTCGACATCACCCGGCTGGCCCGACGTCGACATCACCTGAATCATCCGATGGTCTTCATCGTAGTAGCGCGACAGAACCGTCGCGGCATCGAGCGAAACCTCACCGTAGGCGGCAATGATGAACGGGCCGCTCCGTGGGAGCGGCATGGCCGGCTGGCCGGCCAAAGCCTCGGCTTCGAGGGAGAGGAAATCGATGTCCAACGCCCCGCCGATGGCGGCGCTCAACGGGCCAAGTTCTTTGGGTAAGGGCCTTTCGTTCTTGTCTCTGCCGAACCAGCCGATCATGATACGTCTCCCATTCGAGCCCAAGCGATGGCAGCGGGATCTAGCCGCATTCCGCTGATGTAGTAAAGGGTCTCGCCGCCCCGCATCAGCGTCTCGTCCTGGCAGTTGAGGTCGGTCATGCCCTGGCTCAGCATGCCCACCAGCGTCACATTATGCTGACGCTTGAGCCTTAAAAACACGTCCCCATAGAGTAGCGGCGTTTGCAAAGGCGGTACCGGCAGCGAAAACGCCGTGTCGGTGGAAGCGGCCGACAGCAGCCGTGCGGCGATTTCCGAAGAGCCCGGATCACGAGCGGAACGCGACAGCAGCTCCTCGGCGAGCGATCCCACCGCCTCGACGCGCGGCCGGCGTTGTTTGACCATCTGTGCCGTGCGGTCGTCGGCGAAATAGGCCACGATATGGGCATTGGGCGCATGGTCTTCAGCAATCAGCACGGCGGCCAGCGTCTCGTCGTCATTTGCACCGCGCGCGATGATCGCGCGCGCCTGGGCCACTCCGGCCCGCACCAGCGCATCGGCATCGGCAAGCCGCTCGGTTCTGATATAGTCGGCGTAATTGCTGGCGGGATTTTCCGGCAGGTCCTTGGCAACCAGAACACTCATCGGCTCGTTGGCCTGCCGTTCGGCATGCAGCAGCCGGAGCGTCTGGTATGTCTGCCCCTCTTGCCAGCCCAGAACAATGATATGGCCGGCGCGTTCGCTGTAATCACCCAATCCGCGCATGCGGTTTCTCCAGATCGTGCCGATATTTGTCAACAACTTGCCAAGAACAGCGGTGAAGATGGCAATGCCGCCGGGAAGAACGAACAGGACGGCAATGATTCGGCCAGGCCCCGATTTTGGAGAAAGATCGCCATAGCCGACAGTCGTTGCCGTCACCATATAGTAGTAAAGAAAGTCGACCGGATTGCCGACGAGATCGCCTTCGCCGGCCAGCATGAAGAGCAGGCAAGAAGCGACCAGGTGGATCACGAGGATAACAAAAAGCGCTGACCAGGCCAATTCGCTGAGCGAGAGATATACACGCCGCATCAATGAAGCGATAAATGGCAAGCGATTCGCCCCCGTTCCCAACGCGTACCCTAGCGAAATTTATTTAGCGCACCAGATCTTTAAGTTGCAAACCGATTACCCAAATATTTTGACGTTCCAACCGATGGAGGACTTTTTGGAGACCTGGAACCTCACCACTTTAACGCGCCTGTTCGCCGCCGATCCCGACGCACTGGGCGATGTGGATGTAGCCGTACCTGAACAGGGCGACGTCATATGCGTGACTCTTAAGGAAAAAGGCGATCTCGACGTCTTCGTCGCGGTAAGCGGGGAGCGCGACATCCTTGTCAGCGCTGTTCTGGTGCCTTGCAAGGACGTGTCCAATCGAGAAGCCTTCGAACGTATGGTGCTGAAGACCCATAAGTTCGTGCCGCTCTCCAGCTTCGGCATCACCACGATCGACGGTGAGGAATGGTATGAATTGTTCGGCTCGCTGTCAGCACGCTCGCCGGCCGAGACGGTGGTCGAGGAAGTCGCGATTCTGGCTGCCAATGCCGTCGATGCGGCACATATGATTGAAGAATGGAAAAGCGGGGAGATTGCAGCGTGAGCACCTGGGGAAAGATTTTCACCGCCATTCGCGGCGGCATCAACGAGGCAGCGGAAGCGGCCGCCGACAGCCAGTCCATGCGCATTCTTGACCAGGAAATCCGCGACGCTGAGCAGTCGCTGCGCAGTGCGCGATCCGATCTGGCCGGCATCATGGCGTCCAACAAGAGCGTCATGCGCCGACTTGAAGAAAACCGCGCAAAGGAGACCAAGGATACCGACAGCGCTCGTGCCGCGATCTCCGCGGGCCGTACGGATCTGGCGCAGGGTCTCGCTCAGCGCATTGCGAGTATCCGTGCCGAAGTGCAGCGCGACCAGGAAGAGCTCGACCGGCTGCTGCCCCGCCAGCAGCAGATGCTGCGCACGATCCAGGAGACCGAAGCGCGCATTGCTCAGATGAAGCGTGAGGTGGAGAATGTCAAAGCCAACGAGTCGCTGCTGCGCGCTCAGTCGGCGATCGCCCATAGCCAGTCGGGCATCAATACCCGTCTCGGTAGCGCCGTCGAAAGTCTCGAACGTATCAAGAAGCGCCAGGAAGTCACTGCCGGCCGCATCGAAGCCGGTGCTGAACTGGCGGCGCTGGAAAACGGCAGCGACCTCGATCGTCAACTGCGCGAGGCCGGCATTGGCAGTTCGAGCCATTCGGCCGACGACATTCTTGCACAATTGATGGCACCGAAACATTCGGTCGAGCCCATCTTGCTGCCCGCGCCGACTGGCAACAAGGACTGACAATCCCCGGGAAGGGCAGCCCTGCCTGCCCTTCCCGGCACGCCTGCGGATTGGAGCGCCTGCGCGCTTGTTGACGAGCAGCTGGAAGGGAGATTCATCGTCGCTATCTGCGGCTGGATGCCTTTGTCAAACGGATTCCCGTACCATTTGGCGAGTCCCTGCATGATCCAGGCGAGCATCCCGGTCTGCAACCGAACGCCTCAATGTCACGACGATGCCGGCCGGTATAAGCGAGAGCATGTCGTCGTTTCTTAACTGACGCCGAGGAACTGCTTCAGTTCTGCAGTCTGCGGATTGGCAAAGACTTCCTCCGGCCGGCCTGCTTCGTGGACTCGGCCCTGGTGCATGAAGACGACGCGGTTGCAGACGTCGCGGGCGAACTTCATCTCGTGGGTTACCATCAGGAGCGTCATTCCCTCGGCGGCAAGTCCGCGCACGACGGCCAGAACTTCGGCGACCAGTTCCGGATCGAGCGCGGAGGTAATCTCGTCGCAGAGAAGTGCGGTCGGCTGCATGGCGAGCGCGCGGGCGATGGCGACGCGCTGCTGCTGGCCGCCCGAGAGCTCGTCGGGATAGGCGTCGAACCTGTGGCCCAGCCCCACCCGCTCCAGCATCTTGCGGGCGGTGGCCTCGGCTTCGGCCTTCGGGGTCTTCTTGACCACGGTCTGCGACAGCATGACGTTGCCGCCGACGCTCAGGTGCGGGAAGAGGTTGAACTGCTGGAAGATCATGCCGACCTTGAGGCGCAGTGCCTTCAGATGCACTTCGTCATCGAGTAGCTGCGCGCCGGCCACGGAGATGGACCCGTCGGTGATGGTCTCCAGGCCGTTGATGCAGCGAAGCAGGGTCGATTTGCCCGAACCGCTCTTGCCGATAATGGCGATGACCTCGCCGGCCTCCACATCGAGATTGATGCCTTTCAGCACTTCGGTGGTGCCAAAGCTCTTGCGGACTTCAGTGATTTCGATGAGCGACATTGAGCTTCCTTTCCAGGATCTGGCTGCTTTTTGACAAAGGCCAGCAAAGGGCGAAGTAGATGAGAGCGACGAGCCCGTAGACGGTGAAGGGCTGGAAGGTGGCATTGGTGACCACGGTGCCGGCTTTCGACAATTCGACGAAACCGATGATCGAGGTAAGCGCCGTTCCCTTGACGATTTGAACGGAGAAACCGACTGTCGGCGGTATGGCAACCCTCAGCGCCTGCGGGAGGATAACATAGCGCATCTGCTGCAGCCGGCCCATGCCGAGGCTGGCCGAGGCTTCCCATTGACCCTTCGCGACCGCTTCGACGCAGCCTCGCCAGATTTCGGCGAGAAAGGCGGCACTCCACAGGGTGAGCGCCAATCCCGCAGCAAGCCAGGCCGGCACGTCTATCCCCAAGAGGCCGAGACCGAAAAATGCAATGAAGAGCTGCATCAGCAGCGGCGTGCCCTGGAAGAGCTCGATATAATATTTCGCGATTGCCCTGAATGCCTTGCGCTTGCTGATGCGCAGGAACAGCAGCCCCAGTCCGACCGCGCCGCCGCCGATGAACGAGACGAGCGAAAGCAGGATCGTCCAGCGGGTGGCGAGCAGCAGGTTGCGCAGGATGTCCCAGAGTGTGAACTCGATCATTTCGCCGCCCTCCTCGGGAAAATGAACCCGCCGACCACCGCCAGCACCTGCCGGAGCAGGATAGCCAGGACAAGATAGATGGCTGTCGAGACAATGTAGGCCTCGAAGGCGCGGAAGGTTCGCGATTGTATGAAGTTCGCGGCAAAGGTCAGATCCTCGGCTGCGATCTGCGAGACGACCGATGAGCCGAGCATGACGATGACGACCTGCGACGACAGCGCCGGCCAGATGCGCTGCAGGGATGGCACGAGAACGACGTGCCGGAAGGTTTCGAAGCGCGTCATGGCAAGGCTCTCGCCAGCCTCGAACTGGCCCTTCGGGGTTGCCTGGATGCCAGCGCGGATAATCTCGCAGCTATAGGCGCCGAGATTGACAATCATCGCAAGGTTGGCCGCCGTCAGTTCGGAAAGCTTGAAACCAAGCGACGGCAAACCGAAGAAGATGAAAAAGAGCTGAATCAGGAACGGCGTGTTGCGGATCAATTCGACATAGGTCGCAATGATTGGCTTCAGCCAGGCCGGGCCGAGTGCGCGCACCCAGGCGCAGAAGATACCGAGCGAAATGCCGAGCACGCCGCCGATCGCGATAAGCTCCAGGGTGATCAGTATGCCCTTGATGATCTCGGGATAATATTCAACCAGCCAGCCAAATTCGAAGTGATAGCTCAAGGAATTGTCCCCTCTTGCGGTGACGGATCGTCATGTCATCCCGCGCGCAGGCGCGGGATGACATCCGTAGGACCGGGTCCTTACAGATCCGACGGAAGATCGGCGCCGAGCCACTTCTGCGATATGGCGTTGAGCGATCCATCGGTTTTTGCGGCGGCGATAATGCCGTTCACCTTCTCCAGAAGAGCCGCCTGTTCCTTGTTGAGGCCGATGTAGCAGGGCGAGTTCTTGATGAGGAACTTCATCTCAGGGCGCTTGGGGGGATTTCTGGCGAGGATCGCAGCGGCCACGACGTTGCCTGTCGCGATGGTGTCGACCTGGCCGGAGAGGAAGGCCGAGATGGTGCCGTTATTGTCCTCGTAGCGCTTGATTGTCGCGTCGGCCGGCGCGATCTTCGTCAGTTCGAGGTCCTCCACGGCGCCGCGCGTGACGCCGATGCTCTTGCCGGCGAGATCTTCCACCTTGGCGATCGAAACATCGGCCGGTGCGAACACACCATTGAAGAAGGGCGCATAGGCCGTGGTGAAGTCGATCACCTTTTCGCGCTCCGCATTCTTGCCGAGGCTGGAAATGACCAGATCGACCTTATTCGTCTGCAGATAAGGAACGCGGTTGGCGCTGGTGACCGGCACGAGTTCGGTCTTGACGCCCAGCTTTTCGGCAATGAGATTGGCCACATCGATATCGTAGCCCATCGGCGCCATATCGGTACCGACGCTACCGAAGGGCGGAAAATCCTGCGGGACGGCGACACGCAGCGTACCGCGCGCCGTGATGTCGGCGAGAGCATCGGCGTAAGACGCGGAGCCGAAGCCGAAGGTTGCAGCCAGGGTAGCGATTGCGAAGAAGACTCGTCTTGTCAGCATGTTTTAATTGCTCCTTTGAAGTTGTGGCTTTTTGGGTCTGACAGTTGGGCCGGAGGACACGGCCTTGGGAGGGAGTGACAGCGAACTGCGCAGTTCCGAGAGCGGATCCGGGCGTGTGGTCAGGTCGAGGCCCATTTCCACTTCGTCCAGATGTTCGATAGAGAGCTCGGCAGCTCTGACGAAATCACCCGCTTGCATGGCCTCGAAGATGCGGCAATGCCCGTCATGAGACTGTGCTGCATGAAATTCAGACTGATAGAGCATCGAAATGAGGATCGTCCTCGCGGTGAGATCGCGGAGGATATCGACGATGATGGCGTTGCCGCTCAATTCTGCGATGCGGATGTGGAAATCGCCCATCAAATAGATCAGGTGCTGGCGGTCGCCCGCAGCCATTGCGCTTTTTTCCTCGTTCAAATGCGCGTCGAGCGCTTCGCGTCCCTCGCCTGTCAGCACGCGCATGCTGCGCAGCAATCCGGACTCGATGACGCGCCGTGCCTCATAGACCGCGATCGCCTCTTCAGCAGACGGCTCGACAACAAACCAGCCTCGTCTCGGACTGACATGCACGATACCGCGTGTTTCCAAGCGCATCATGGCTTCACGGACGCGGGTTCGAGACACGCTGAAGAGCGTTGCCAGCTGGTTTTCGCTGAGACGCGTCCCAGGCCGAATTTTGGCTGAAAGAATCCCAGAGACGATCGTCTCCTCGATGGTCTTCTGCGTGCTCTCAGATGTGTGGCTATCTTGCATACAAGACAGGAAAGCAAAGCTCGTGCCAAAATCCTGCGTTCAGGATTTCCAAGATGTCTTGGATCCCTCCCCCTGGAATTTGCACGCTGGGAATGCAGACTGAGCGTAAATTGAGCGCGTGCCTGCAACGCCTTGCAAACGCAGACCAGCGTCGAACCACTCACGTGGCGGCTTGTTCTTACTGGCCGAACGACCTTATGCGGTCGAAGCCGCCCAGGGATTGATCACTTCAACACCTGCAGCGTCGAAAGCACTTGTATCGCGCGTGGCTACGGCGAACCCTTTTGATGCCGCGATGGCGGCGATATAGCCGTCCGGAGTGGGAAATCCTCTGCCAGCGGCTCGGGCCTTGACCGCGAGATCGGCATAGCGCCGTGCCGCTGTGATGTCGAAAGCCAAAATACGGCTTTCGAAGAGTTCCATCAGACCGTCCAACGCGTCGCAGAGCCTTTCCTTGCGTTTGCCAGCCGGGAGGGCGCCGATTCCAAACATCAGTTCGGCGATCGTGACGCTAGAAGGAAGAGGGTTTCGGCTGCCTGCTCATCGAGCCAGAATTTCACGGCTTCGTCGGGCGCTGGTTTCATCGCCTCGGAAACGACGTTCGTATCGAGGATAATCATTCAAAGCTCATCGGCTTTGCAGGCAATGTGTCGCGAGCTTGGTCCAGAACGGCAAAGTCCTCATTCGTCAACCCGAGGCGACGGCTCCGTTCGGCGAGCGCGCTGCCGAGACGCAGACGTGTTTCCGGACGGACGGCAGCCTCGAGGATTTCGCGCATTTCCGCTTCGGCGCTGCGCCCGTGATGAGCCGCACGCACTTTGAGAGCACGGTGCGTCGCGTCGGAGAGGTTTCTGATTGTGACTGCGGGCATGATGGCAACCTGTGGGACATGATAGCAATGCTAGCAATAAAATGGATTTGCCATCACATTCAATGTGCGCTTGCCATGCGATCGTAAGCCAACCAGTCGTTAGGGGAGTTGCGCCACCGTAACGTGTGATCGGCATGGATTCTCTTTCGTCTAGTTGAAACTTGAGGTCTTGAGGAATTCCGCCAGCCGTTCGGTCTTCGGATGCACGAACATGTCCTTCGGATCGCCCTCCTCGCAGATGACGCCCTGGTTCATAAAGATGACGCGTGACGAAACGTCGTAGGCAAAGCGCATCTCGTGCGTGACGAGCAGCATGGTCATGCCGTCGGCGGCGAGCCCCTTGATGACCTGGAGCACTTCGCCCACCAGTTCCGGGTCGAGCGCGGAAGTCACTTCGTCGAACAGCATCAGCCTCGGCGACATGGCGATGGCGCGGGCGATCGCGACGCGCTGCTGCTGACCGCCGGAAAGCTGTCCGGGATAATGGTTCGAGCGGGCGGAAAGGCCGACACGATCGAGCCATTTTTCCGCGATGGCGCGGGCATCCGGCTTGGCCATTTTCTTCACCTTGACGAGGCCGAGCATGACGTTTTCAGCGGCACTCATATGCGGAAAAAGATTGAACTGCTGAAACGCCATGCCGGTCAACGCGCGTTGGCGTGCAATCTCTTTCTCGCTCTTGCGGCGCCGCGTCGCGCCTTCGGCGCGGTAGCCGATCTCCTCGCCGTCGAGGCTAATCGTGCCGCCCTGGAATTCCTCGAGCATGTTGATGCAACGCAGCAAGGTGGTCTTTCCGGAGCCGGACGAGCCGATGATAGAAATGACTTCGCCTTCCTGCACGGCGCAGTCGACGCCCTTGAGGACTTCGTGGATGCCGTAAGTCTTGCGCAGACCCTGGATGTCGAGAATGGTCTTGGCCATCGGGGGAACTCCTCAGGACGGCAGGGCGGTCTTGCGCTCGACATATTTGCCGAAGTGCTCGATGCCATAGTTGATGATGAAATAGAGACCGCCAGCCAGGAAGTAGAACTGGAGGCTCATGAAATTGCGGGAGATGATCTCCTGCGTGCGCAGGAGAAGTTCCGTGACGCCGATGACGGAGAGCAGCGTCGAGGCTTTCACCATCTCGGCCGCCGTATTCACCCAGGCCGGCAGGCACTGGCGCATGGCCTGCGGCCACAGCACCGAGGTGAATGTCTGGGTAAAGGTCAGGCCGATCGCCTTGGCGGCTTCGGTCTGGCCCTTCGGGATCGCTTGAAGCGCCCCGCGCACGATTTCGCCGACATGGGAGGAGCAGAAGATGGCAAGGGCGAGCACGCCGGCCGAGAACGGCCCGAGATCGAGGCCGACGGCGGCGGAGACATAGTAGCTCGCCAGAACGAGCACGAGCACCGGCGTGCCGCGGATGATGTCCGTATAGGCGCGCACGGCCAGACGCAAAATGACGCCGCCATAAACGAGCGCCAAGCCGACGAAAACGCCGAGTACGGAGCCCGCAAGGATGGCCAGCAGGGAGATCGACACGGTCACGCCGATGCCGTTCATGATGACGTAGCGGGCGATCCAGAGTTGTTCGAGAAAGGTGTGGGACATCAGGGCTAACTCGGCAGGGCCAGACGGCGCTCGACAAAGCGCATCACGGCGGCGATGAGGAAACAGGTCGCGACATAGAGGGCTGATGTCACCATCCAGGTCTCTATGACGCGGAAACTCTCGACATTGATCTTGCGGGCGGCAAACGTCAGTTCCGGCACGGCGATGGCGGCGGCGAGCGAGGTGTCCTTGAAGAGTGAGATGATCGTCGAGGACAGTGATGGCAGCACGTTGCGCAACATCAGCGGAGCGATGATGGAGCTGCGGATCTGCATCCCCGTCAGGCCGATGGCAAGCCCCGCTTCCGTTAGTCCTCTCGGAATAGACAGCAGCCCGGCGCGGAACACCTCGGCCAGATAGGCGCCGGAATAAAGCGACAGAACCAGGACGAAGCTTTTTATCTTGTCGAGGCGCAGGCCCATTTGCGGCAGCGCGAAAAAGACGAAAAGCACCAGGACGAGAATCGGCAGGTTGCGAATGACAGTGACATAGACCCGTGCCGGCACGACCGCAAAACGGCTTTTGGACGTCAGCGCGAAGGCCACCACAAGACCGATCGCGGCGCCGATCAGGATCGAGATCACCGCAAGGCCGAGGCTGAGCGCGAGCCCGCTCAAAAGAAAATCGAAATTGCGCCAGACGGCAGCGAAATTCAACGTGTAACCCATGCGGGCCGCCCTTTCAGACCAGAGCGTGATGCCGAAAAGTCTGAGCGATTTTCGGACAACGTCATGCTCTCACTCTTTAAATGCGGAGCGGGAAACATGTCCCGCTCCGCATGGCTGTTACTTGAATTCGACCGGGAAGCCGATCTGCGGCGGCGTCAGATCTTTGCCGAACCAGGTCTTGAAGGACTTGGCGTAAAAGTCGAATTCGACGCCGGTCATGGCTTCGTGCAGGGCGGTGTTGACGAAGTTCAGCCAATCTTGATCGCCGCGCTTGACGGCGCAGGCGTAGGTCTGCGGATTCCAGCCGTAGCCGGCATCTTTATAGCGACCCGGATTCTGCGTCATGTACCAGGCGAGCGACGACTGGTCCGTGGCAACTGCATCGGCACGTGCCGATTCCAGCGCCTGATAGATCAGGTCGACGGAATCGTACTGGTCGACGGTCGCCTCCGGCAAGGCCGCATGCACCATTGCCTCGGCATAGACGTTCTGGAGAACCGAGATGGTGACGGAGGAGCCTGCCGCCTTGAGGGCGGCGTAGTCGGCATATTTGCCATCCGCCTTGAGCATCAGGCCGACACCCTCGCGATAATAAGGAATGGTGAAGGCAACCTGCTGGGCGCGCTCGCCGGTAACGGTCATGAACTGGCAGGTGATGTCGACTTTGTCGGTGGTGATGTTCGGGATGCGGGCGTCGGAGGACTGGTTCACATACTCGATCTTTTCAGGATCGCCGAAGAGCGCCTTGGCGATGATGTGGCCCATGTCGACGTCGAATCCCTGAAGCTTGTCGTCGGCGCTCTTGAAGTGCCAAGGCGCATTGGTGCTGCCCGTGCCGAGGACGAGATGGCCGCGGGCCAGCACTTCATCGAGCTTGCTGCCTTCGGCCAGCGCAGGCGTGGACAACAGAGCGGCGACGGCCAGCGATATCACGCCGGTGCGAAAGGAAATGGTCATGGCGTTCCCCTTATGGATGATTCCTATTGTTCCAGTATAATGGACGCATGTCTGTTTTACTGGAACAATGTTATGAAGTGCCATCAAGGATGAATTGTCAATGGGGTCATGCTGAAAAAACGCGCAGTGGCGCGCGTGGCGATTTTTTCGGCAGTGCAGCATTGTTCCGTTGTTTAGAGGCTCAACATCATGCCCTTCCCGCTCAGCGACCTCAGGCCATGCCGAGGGCGAAAGATGCGGTCTTCAGAGCGAGCGCCTTACGCGTTTGCGTTTGCGGTCGCAGCGCGGATCAGTGAACCAGCCGCCTCGCCTGCGGCTTCCATATAGGTCGGGTCGCGATGCAACAGAACGACGGCGAACGAGCCATCGAGCAGCAGGACGATCTGCCGGGCGAGCTGCGGCACTTCCGTCTTGATTCCGGCCGCCTCGAATGTGACCCGTAGCCAGGCCTCGACCCTCTTCTTGTGTTCAATCCCGACTTTCATGGCTGGATGGCCGGGCATATTGACGAGTTCCGCAGAGGTGCGCAGGAAGCCGCAGCCCTTCCATTTCGGATGGCGGGCCGCGCGGGCGAGATTGCGAAAGATGCCTTGTACCTTATCCGCCGGTTCGCCCGTCGTTTCCGCGTACCAGCGTTTGAACAGAGCGAGGTTGGGCTGGTCGCGCGCCTCCAGATAGGCCCCGATGAGATCGTCCTTGCTGGCGAAATGGTAGTAAAGGGTGCGTTTCGTGACGCCGGCCTCTTCAGCCACCGCATCGACGCTGACGCTCCTGATGCCCTCGTTGTAAAACAGCTTGGCCGCCGCCGAGATGATGCGTTCGCGCGTCGGGATTGCGTGTGAGATCATGTCGCTATGTATACCGACTAGTGAATATACACAAGCGTTGGCCGGCGGCATACTTCTCTTGACGCAGCATAGCGGAAAGGAAAACCGAATGGCCGACACTGTTTTGATCGACAGCCGCGACGGAATCGCCGCGCTCACTCTCAATCGCCCGGAAAAGCTCAATGCGCTGAATTACGCCTTGATAGACCGCTTTCTCGCGATCCTCGACGCCATCGAAACCGACAATTCAATCCGAGTGATCATCCTCACCGGCGCAGGCGAGCGGGCATTCTCGGCGGGCGGCGATATATACGAATTCTCAGAAAGCGTGGCGCAGGGCACCGATGTCGCCATGCGCGATTTCGTCGCGCGCGGGCAGCGATTGACCGCGCGGCTGGAAGCCTTCCGCAAACCCGTCATCGCCGCCGTCAACGGCCTTGCCTTTGGCGGAGGCTGCGAAATCGCTGAGGCAGTGCCCCTCGCCATCGCCAGCGAACGCGCCCTGTTCGCCAAGCCCGAGATCAATCTTGCAATGCCGCCGACCTTTGGCGGAACGCAGCGTTTGCCGAGGCTGGCCGGGCGCAAGCGCGCCCTCGAATTGTTGTTGACGGGCGACACATTCTCCCCGCAGCGCGCCCTCGAACTCGGCCTTGTCAACCAGCTTGTCCCGCATGACGATCTCATACCGGCCGCCCACGACCTCGCGCGCCGCATTCTGCGTCATTCGCCGCTGGCGGCGGCGACCATTCTGACGGCGGTGACGCGCGGCATCAACCAGAGCATTGCGGAGGGGCTGCTGATCGAAGGCGAACAATTCGCCCGCATAGCGCCAACCGCCGATTTGCGCGAAGGGCTCGATGCCTGGATTGAGCGTCGCAAACCGAGCTATCCCGGTTCGTGATCGCTCGATTGATTTGTCGCCAATACTGCTGAAGCATGGCTCAGTCGGCGTAATCAGAACTCTTCCCAATCAGACGTCAGCGCGACGGCCGCCGACCCGCGCTGGATGGATGCGAGGGACGAATTACGAACGACTTTCAAAGCCGTCGGTGCGGCAGGGTGACGATCCGCCTGCGCAAACGAAGACCTGGATCTCGGTGCATCGTTGAAACGGAACTGTTCGAGAAGCTCGAAGAGCGCCGCGGCCTCTCGTGCAAGACCGTGGCTCGCAGCCGTCTGTTCCTCGACCATTGCGGCATTCTGCTGCGTTCCCTGGTCGACGGTGTTGATGGACTGGCTGATCTCCCCGAGCGCAGTCGATTGCTCGCGCGCCGCCTCCACGATCGCCGTGACGTTGGTATTGATTTCGTGAACCTGACTGGCGATTTCCTGGAGCGCGGATCCGGCATTCGTGACGAGGGCGACGCCGTTTGCGACATGGGAACCGGACGCTGTGATCAGGCTCTTTATCTCCTTGGCAGCTTTCGCCGACCGCTGCGCCAGCTCACGGACCTCCTGGGCAACGACCGCAAACCCCTTGCCGGCCTCCCCTGCTCGTGCCGCCTCTACGCCGGCATTGAGCGCCAAAAGGTTCGTCTGGAAGGCAATCTCATCGATGACACCGATGATATTGGAAATTTCGCGTGACGAGTTTTCAATCTGGTCCATCGCTCCGATGGCGTCACGCACCACCTGGCCGGAATGCTCGGCGTGATTTCTGGCGCGCCCCACGAGTTGACCGGCCTCCTCGGCGCGGCGGCTCGAATCCTTGACCGTCGTCGTGATTTCCTCAAGGGCGGCGGCCGTCTCCTCGACGGATGCCGCTTGCTGCTCGGTACGCTTTGCCAGGTCGTCGGCCGCTGTGCGGATTTCGTTGGAACCGGCTGAGATCGCCTTGGCATTTTCGGCAACCGTTGCCATTGCGCCCTTCAACTTCTCCGAGGCGCTGTTGAAGTCGGCACGCAGCCTTTCCAGCGAAGGAATGAAAGGCTTCTGGATCATCTGCGACAGGTCGCCGTCCGCAAGATTCGTCAGGCAACGGGCAAGTTGTTCGACATTTTCGACGCGCGCCGTGACATCGGTTGCGAACTTCACGACTTTGAACACTTTGCCGTTCAGGTCGAAAATCGGATTGTAGGAAGCCTGGATATAGACCTTCCGTCCGCCCTTGCCCACACGCATGAATTCGTCGGCAACCAGCTGGCCGCTCGCAAGTTTCCGCCAGAATTCCTTGTAAGCCTCTGACCTCGAGTAATCGGCTTCACAGAAGATCGAATGATGTCTGCCCTGGATTTCGGCAAGCGAATAGCCAAGGGCGGACAGGAAGTTGTCGTTCGCGGTCAGGATTTCGCCGGCCGGCGTGAATTCGATGATCGCCTGAGCCCGAGACAATGCGTCGATCTTGCCCGAATCCTCGACAGACCTCAGCTTCTGCGCGGTGATATCCGTTGCAATCTTGATGACCTTGACCGGCTTCCCGCGTCGGAACACGGGATTGTAGGATGCTTCGATCCAGACCTCGCGGCCGCCTTTTCCAAGGCGCTTATATTGCTGCTGGTCGAATTTCCCGGCTGCGAGCTTCGTCCAGAAAGCCTTGTATTCCGCTGAGGATACATAGGCAGGCTCGACAAACATGCTGTGATGTTTTCCGACAATCTCCCTCAACTCGTAGCCGAGCGCCCTGCAGAAGTTTTCGTTCGCGGTGAGGATCCTGCCCGATAGATCAAACTCGATCATGGCTTGTGAATTCGATAAAGCGGCAAGAGCCGCGACAGCATTTGCACCGCGATCAAGAATATTCACGCGCAATCCCCCTAGATTCCGTTGCTGTCAATCCAGCCATTTCGGAAATATTCGCCTATGCTTATTAATGGGGATTTAATTATGAATATAACGTGCAGGATATTTTTGCTTTCAACCAGCGCTGCCTTCATCAGGCGCATCCTGGCAAAGGCAGCCGGCCCCCTGCCCTGCCGGCAGGCAGCGATGCACCTGCGTCAGGCTCTTCGGGAAGGGGCTTGCAGGCCGCTCAACCGCTTTTCAATTGCGCCATGGCAAGCAGGGTATCGGCGCTTATCGTCGCCGAGCCGGTCAGGATCGAAAGTGCCGTCGACGTGGTGCCTGTGCCGTTGGCCATGTCATACATGGCAGTGAAGCGTTTGATCAGATCGTCGACTTTGTCAGGATCCGACAGATCCTCGATGTCGATAAAATTGTCGATCATCTCGGCTTGCTTGTCGACATCCATGTTCGAGACGTAACTGGACAGGTTGAAGCTCGTCGTAAAAAACTCGAAGAGCGCGCTGTCGCCCAGAATGTCGTAGGCGCTCGAGATTTCCGGCGCCTTGCGCTGGAAGTAGAGGGCAAGGCGCACGCCGGTGTTGCTGTCGCCTTGATCATCCTCGAGCGTCAGCCTGACATAGGCGTCGATCGTCTCCAGCACGTCGCCGCGCTGCTGCACCGTCCCGGTCGGATCGGCCGAAATATTGCCGTCCTGATCGAAATTGAACGCGCCGACGAGTTCGGCGAAACGATTATCGTCCAGCTTGTTGACGTAACTGTCTTCGTCGTCGAGATCGGAAGAAAACATCTTCTCCAACTCGTCCGACGTGACAGCATCAGGATCGAGCCCCTTCGCCTCGAGCACGAAGGAAACCAAGCGATCGTCGGCCAGGAATTCGCTGGCCGTGGTGATCGTCGCCATCTGCTCGCGAAAATAGGTGATCTCATCGTCCGCCGCGTCGGTCGCTTCCGTCAGCTCGTCGCCTTCGAGATATCGGATCTTGTCCTGCTTGTAATAGGCGGCATAGTCGTCGACGACGGATCCCGACATGGCCTGCAGCGGAACGGTCACGTCGCCATTGTTGTCGAAGTTGAAGGCTTTGCGAAAGGCGACGAACCGGTCATCGCCGAGGCTGTTGACATAGCTCTTCGAGTCCGAGGGATCGCTTTCGAGAATTTTCCGGACCTCGCTTCTCGAAACGCTGTCCGGGTCTATGTCAAAGGCTCGTAACGCCATTTCCCACAGTTCCGGGAGATCGTCGTTGTCGTCATCGTCGTCGTCATCATTCGACATCAGGAAATCATCGATCGAGGTGACGCTGGCGATGCGTGTCGTATAGTTGTCGGTGGCGTCTTCGGTGTCGGTGTTGGCGATCAGCACCTCATAATTTTCATCGAAGGCCGCCGTGGTGGCGGCGGTCTGTTCCGATGTCTGGGCTGTGTCGCCATCGGCAAGCGCGCCGTCTTCATCGAAATTGAAGGCATCGTGCAACTCGGACAAGCCGATCGCGTCGGCGATATCAGCGCTTTTCAGCGCCGCGGAAATGAAGTTATCGGTCTCGCTATCGGTAAGCCCATAGGCAGTTCTCAGATAGGAAACCAGTTTGTCGTCGCTCATCAGCTCATCGACGGAGGTGACGTTGCCGATTTGCGCCGCGAAATAGGTGTCATAGGCCTCGCCGGTTTCCGAGGAAGCGATCGTCGCCGAGGCCACCGCATAAGCGCTTGTGACCAGCGAGATCTGATTTTCCGAGATCACGTCGCCGTCGGTCGAGCCATCCTCGTTGAAGTTGAAGGCCTTCGCCAGGTTGACATAGACCTCGTCGTCGAGCTGGTTGACGAAACTATCGGCATCGTCGAGATCGCTCGTCAAAACACTCTTCAGGAAGCTGGTCGAGGTGTATTCGGTGCTGAGCCCGAAAGCCGTCAGCACATAGTTCTTCAGCTTCGAACTCGACAGAAGATCGTCGACCGAGGTGATCGACGAGATATTCTCTTCGAAATAGTCCGTCGCGTCGGCGATATCGTCCGCCTCTGTGTCGAAGGACTCCTCATAAGCATCGAGCAGATTGTCCCGTTGCACGTCCGATTGCGCCGTCTTCGTCTCGCCGGCGAATTTGAAGGCGGCAGCGAACTCGGCATAACGGGTGTCACTCAAGCTGTTGGCGAAGCTCGATGAATCGCTGAGATCGCTCTCCAGCACCTTCTTCATGAAGGCCTTGGCATATGTCATGTCTTCAAGGCCGTAGGCCTTCATGGCATAGGAATAAAGCTTGTAATCGCTCATGAATTCATCGACGGTCGTGACCTTGTCGATGTTTTCCTTGTAATAGGCGCTGTCGCGGGCAACCGTTGCCTGTGAAGCCACGTTCGAGAGGCTGGCGTTCAGATTTCGCGCGACCGTGAGATAGCTTACATAGGTGGAAACCAACGTCTGTCCCTTTCATAGGCACGGCGGTGCCGCGCGAAAGCCTGCCGGCAGTCACGGGTGAACATTTTCATCTCTGCGGGAATGTCGTCGCCGGTCATGGCGAAGCGTAGCCACCTACATGTGGCCGAATCAACTTAATAGAACTCCATGGTTCTATAATTCATCCAATGCGGGATTGGAAGCGAAAGTCAAGGGATCGCGTTTTGCCGGATGAAAGCGCGAGGAGCGAATCTGAGCGCTTTAAGTGGCGCCAACGCCTGCGGCAAAGATGGCAATGCCGCGGCGAAGATGGGCAAACAGTTGAGCCCGATCGGGCCAGGCCTGCGCGCGCCCTTCCGGCGGACCCATGCCGCCGAGGATCATATCCATCAGCATCCGGGCTCCGCTCGCCGTATCGTCCAGCGTCAATCTGCCTTCCGACCGGCGTTCGCCCAGCCAGTCGGCGAGATGCTGGCGGCTGGCAAGCATGCCTTCGCGCTGCAGGATATCGACAAGTTCGGGAAATTGCGCCGCCTCGCGAAAGACGAGTTGCAGGAAGCCGGTGCGATCCGCATCCTTGTCCTCATCCATATCGATCATGAAAATGCGCTCGAGGCTCGCGGCAATCGAGATATCTTCGGCAGGCCTGGGCAGATCGAGCATCAGGCGTCGATGCGCGCCCACCACGGCAGCAAACAACTCTTCCTTGCTCTGAAACAGCTTATAGAGCGTCTGCTTCGAAACGCCCGCCTCGGAGGCGACGATCGCGGTCGTGCTTCCGGCATAACCGTATTTGACGAAAACGCGGCCGGCGACTTCGACGATATGCGCCCGCTTATCCTCGTCGCTGGAAACTTTCGGCCGGCCCCGTTTGCGCGGCTCGTCCGCAGGTTCGTCGATAATATCCATGACGGTCTAGACCACCCTGCCGAAACGCGTGCCGACGACCTGAGAACGCAGACTACGATTTCTGAGGGGCAATTTTTTCGGTTGTGGCATTAGTGATTTCGATTTAGAGAACTTATCAGTTCTGTAATGCGTTGCATCCTCACCCTCCTAGCGATGGAGCGCTTATGACGACCATTTCCGCTGCAACATCAGTCTCTTCCTATTCCTATAGCAAGTACCCGACATCCGCGTCCGAGGAGATCCTATCCTCTAATACGGTTTCGTCGGCAAAAGCAACCAAAAGCGGGCAGCTCGATGAAGACACGTCCAGCAGCGCAAACTCCTGTCTCAACTGATGACACTGTCGATGAACCGCTTCTCCGATCAGTCGGTATCGGGCGAGGATGAGGATGGCGGCGAAGGCATGGACGTTGCCCAATTGGACAGCGATGGCGACGGCTACGTGAGTAAGGCCGAGTTCGTCGCGGCCCGGCCGTCCGACGTGACGGAGGACCAGGCCAACACGCTTTTCGACAGCTTCGACAGCGAAAGCACCGGCTCGCTATCGGTCGATGCGCTCGCCGAGGCCATGTCCGCTCAGCAGTCGCAACGCTCCGGCGGACCGCCACCTCCGCCCGCCGGTGATGACGATCTTGCATCCCTGCTCTCCGATCTCGATACGAATGGAGACGGCTCCATCAGCAAGGACGAGTTCGTCGCAGGCCGGCCGTCCGATGTGACGGAAGACCAGGCCGGCACGCTGTTCGACAGCTTCGACAGCGAAGGCGCAGGTTCGCTATCGGTCGATGCGCTGACCGAGGCGATGTCGGCCGAGCAGTCGCAACGTTCCGAAGGACCGCCACCGCCGCCGCCCGCAGAAGACGACCAGTCTCAATCCCTGCTCTCCGATCTCGATACGAATGGAGACGGGCTCGTGACATTGGACGAGTTCATGGCGGGCAAGCCCGAGGACGTCACCGAAAGCCAGGCGAGCCAGCTCTTCGATCTGCTCGACACATCCGACACCGGTTCATTGTCCGTTCAGTCCGCGGGCTGACGGCGGATACGGAGCGTCGCCGTTGCCGTTGCTGGAGAAACTGCAATGAGACGATCTGAAAGCGGCCCGGCAGTGGAGCTGGCAGAGCCTTCAGCCGGGCCGCTCCTGAAATGCTGAAACATTGGTGCGCCGCCACAGGCGCACGATACTAGCGCGCGGATGAGCCGAAGCGCCTATCGCCATCACGGGGTCAGTCCAGACAATCAGATCATCGACCGGTGTCGGCCTTGCCCGGCGCCAGCGATGTCGTGCGCCCGCAATCCGGGCCCTGGAAGCCCCTCGTCACATGGCATGTTCCCAAACCTTAAAGGATCGAGCCATGAGCATTTTTGGAAGCATGAAAACCGCCGTCTCCGGCATGAGCGCCCAAGCAAACCGGCTGAGCACGGTTTCCGACAATATCGCAAACGCGAATACCACCGGCTACAAGGCCGTTTCCACGTCCTTTTCGTCGCTGGTCCTGCCGTCTTCCTCGGGCAATTACAATTCGGGCGGCGTTCAGACATCCGTGCGCCAGGCGATTTCCCAACAGGGCGACATTTCCTATACGACTTCGGCCTACGACCTGGCGATCTCGGGAGACGGGTTCTTCATCGTGGAAAGCGCCGACGGCACGCCTGTGCTTACCCGGGCCGGTGACTTCTCGGTCGACAGCGACGGCAATCTCGTCAACGGTGCCGGCTTCACGCTTATGGGATATTCCTATGATTCCGGCGTACCGGCAGTGGTCGTCAACGGCTTCGACGGCCTGGTGCCGGTCAACGTATCCCAATCGGGCTTGAGCGCCGTCGCTTCGAGCAGCGCCTATTTCAGCGGCAACCTGAACTCCGAAGCGACCGTCGTCACGGATACGACGACGCTGCCGAGCGCCAATACGGCAAGCGTCACCGACGACACGCAAAAGATGTCGCTGGTTGCCTATGACAGCCTCGGCGGCACCGTCCAGTACGACTATTACTTCACCAAGACCGGCGTCACGACGGATGCAAGCGGCGCGGTCACCGGCAGCACCTGGGAGGTCGCGGTTTACCGCAATGCCGATGCAGCCACTGGCAGCACGACGTCCTTTCCCTACTCTTCCGATGCCGTGAGCGTTGCAACGCTCTCCTTCGACGCCGATGGCCAGCTGACCTCCGCAACCGACACCGACATCGTCGATCCGGTGACGGCAAAGACGATCACCATGGACTATTCCGACTTCACCCAGCTTGCCTCCGACTTCTCGGCGACGGGCTCGGCAGACGGCCAGGCCGCAAGTGCGGTGAGCTCGGTGTCTATCGGTGCGGATGGCGTGGTGTCGGTCTCCTACGCGAACGGCGCGACAAAGGCTCTCTACCAGATCCCTCTCGCGACGGTCGCCAGCCGCGACAATCTGACGCTGCTCAGCGGCAACGTCTATAGCGCCAACGGATTGTCCGGCGTCACGGTCACCGGCTTCCCGCAGACGAACGGGCTTGGCTCCATCCAGTCCGGCGCTCTCGAAAGCTCGAACGTCGATCTCGCCGGCGAACTGACGGAGATGATCGAGGCGCAGCGCAGCTATACCGCCAATTCCAAGGTGTTTCAGACCGGCTCCGATATCATGGATGTCCTCGTCAATCTGAAACGATAGGGAGGGCGCCGGCATGTCGCTCACCTCCGCCTTGAACAACGTGCAAAGTATTTTCAACAATACGGGCCAGCAAAGCAGCGTCATCTCGACGAATATCGCCAATGTCGGAAATTCCGACTATGTGAGACGGGAGGCGTCGGTGACGACGTCTCTTTCCGGCGCCCAGGTCGTCAGCATCAGCCGGGCGCAGGAAACTGCGCTGCTTGCCCAGTATCTGCAAACGAATGCCAAGGACAGCGCCCAGCAGACGCTGGTGACGGGTCTCGAAAGCCTGAAGTCGCTGGTGGGCGGCAACGACTACGAGACCTCGCCGAGTACCTATCTCACGGCATTCCAGCAGGCGCTCCAGACATTCGGCACGTCGCCGAGCAGCACGACCGCCGCGCAATCGGCCGTGACCGCCGCGCAGGATCTCGCCAATTCGCTCAATACCGCAAGCGACGGCGTCCAGTCGATCAGAGCCGAGGCGGATGCGGAGATTGCCACACAGGTTTCCACCCTGAATACGCTGCTGTCGCAGTTCGAGTCGGCCAACAATGCGGTCAAGCTGGCGACATCGACCGGCACCGATACATCCTCGGCACTCGACGAGCGTGAAAAGCTCCTGAAGCAGATCTCCTCGATCGTCGGCGTCACCTCCACCCTGCGCGACAATAACGATATGGCGCTCTACACCTCTGATGGCACCGTGCTGTTCGAGACCATTCCCCGCACCGTCACCTTCGCGTCGACAGCAACCTACGTTGCAGGAACGGAAGGCAATTCCATCTATATCGACGGCGTTGCGCTCGACGCCGGCGAGGGATCGACGACGAGTGCCTCGGGCAGCCTGCAAGCGCTGCTGCAGCTTCGCGACGAGATCGCCCCGACATTCCAGACCCAACTCGACGAGATCGCCAAATCGCTCGTCCAGATCTTCTCGGAAACAGACGGCAGCACCAGCGCGCCGGGACTTTTCGTCTGGACGACGGCGTCAGGCGCAACCGGGGGAACACCTGCTGCTTCCGACGATACGACAGGGATCGCCTCCACCATCTCGGTCAATCCAGCCGTTGTCACCAGCGAGGGCGGCGATGCGACGAAGCTGCGCGATGGCTCCATCAGCGGGATCACCGATCTCAACACCTCGGGAGACAGCGGCTTCTCGGACAATCTCGACGCCCTGTATGAGGCGCTGACGGAACAGCGCTCGTTCTCTTCCGACGCCGGTCTCTCGACGTCGCAAAGCCTGACGGACTATGCCAGCGCCTCCATCGGCTGGCTCGAGCAATATCGAAGCGACGCCACGTCGGCCTCCGAAACCACAGCGGCCGCCTTGTCGCGCTCCGACGAGGCCTATTCCAACGAAACCGGCGTCAACCTCGACGAGGAACTGACGCTGCTTCTCGACATCGAACAATCCTACAAAGCGGCGACGAAGATCCTGAACGTCATCGACGAGATGTTCCAGTCGCTCCTCGACATAGCGAGCTAGTCATGAAAGCATCTTTTGTCTCATCATCGGCGATGCAGAATGTTTTGCGGCTCACCATCAGCCAGTCCCAAAACAAGCTGCAGCAGGCCTCGACAGAAGCGACCACGGGAACCTACGCCGATATCGGCGTATCCCTCGGCGCCGGCGCTGCAAAGTCGATCAATCTCACCAGCGCCATCGCCCAGGCCGCCTCGTTCAAGACGAGCAATGCCGTCGTCGAATTGCGCATGGACGCGTCGCAAACCGCCCTTTCGAGCCTCAAGGATGCCGGGGACAGCCTGGTCTCGAATTTGACCGCGCTCCAGGCGAGCCAGGATACGACGAGCATCGCCGTTGCCCTGCAGACGGCAAGCGCCACGATTTCGCAGCTGGTCTCGACGGCAAACACGTCAGTCAATGGCGAGTTCCTGTTCGGCGGAACGAACCTCGACAGCCAGCCTCTGACCGATCAATCCTCGGCGGTCTCGGCTACAATCGTTTCGGCTCTAAACGATTATGTAACCGGTCTCGGAAAAGACGTCAGCGAATTGACGGGCGAAGAAATCGGCAGCTTCATCACCGACACGGTCGAGCCGATGTTCTCCGAGAGCGCCTGGACGGACGCTTCCGAAGGCTGGTCGGCCGCTTCCAGCACCGACATGACGAGCCGGATCAGCGGATCGGAAACCATCACCTCGTCGGCCAGCGCCAATTCCGAAGGCATGCGTTATCTCGCGCTCGCCTCCGTCGTCGTCTCTGCCCTCTTCGGCCAGGATCTCAGCTCCGACGCGCAGAGCACCGTCGCATCCAAGGCGATCGCCTATGCGGCGCAGGCGACCTCCGGGATCGTGACGCAGCAAAGCGAACTCGGCCTCGCCCGGGAACGGCTCGAAAAGGCAAATGACGCGCTCGACGCTCAATCCACTCTGCTTCAGGGAAACCTCGTCGATCTCCAGGGAGTGGATACCTATGAGGCCTCGACGCTCGTCAACCAGCTGCAGACGCAATTGGAAACGGCCTACACGCTCGTTTCGAAACTCCAGAGCCTGAGCCTGGTCAACTATCTCTGACGGATTGAAAAATGCGGGAATTCAAGCAGTTGCAGATACCGGCCTTGGCGAAGGAGCCCAACACGACCTGTTCCGAAATCGTGGCGGAGGCGGCCTTCGCGCTTGCCTCCGGCATCATCGATACGATCCCCTTCGTCGGCAGCAAACTCGACGAGCAACAGACGCGGGCATGGCCGCGATCGGGTGTCTTCACGGATGACGGCGTCGAGATGACCGCTACGCCGCCTGAAATATTCGAGCTTTGCGAGTTGCTGGCAGCCCACATCGAGAAAGGCACCTCATTCGACGTTTTCGAGGTTTTCCACAAGATTGCACGCATCGACCGGCTGATCGACTGGCGCCACGGCGCAGTGCTGTCACCCGAGCCCCATCCGGTAACGCATTGACAGAAGACGCAAAATGTCTTCCCAATGGCGGCGCGTTCACGGCCGCGCCGCCAGCAAGCATGGCATAGGCTGGTCTTGCATAGGGCTTGTCCGTTGCGGCAGTCTGGACTTTCCCATAGGGGAGACTGAGGACGATTGCCGAAGGTCTGCCGGCAATGGTCTTTCAGAGACCGAGTGTGTTCTTGATGTCGAAGCCGCGCGCGAAGCTACCCTTCTCCGAAGAGACCTTGCAGTCCATGCTGATCCGCGTGCTTCGCCCGCTGGTCAAGCTCGCACTCGCCTCCGGCTTCAACTTCATCTCGTTTTCGACCGTTCTTCGCCGCCTCTATATCGAGGTCGCAGAGAAGGAATTCGCGCTGCCGAACAAGAACCAGACGGATAGCCGCATCTCGCTTCTGACCGGCATTCACCGCAAGGACGTCAACCGGCTGCGCGGTCAGGTGCTTGCGGCATCCTTCCTGACCACCGGCGTTTCGCAGACGAGCCGCATTCTCGCCAGATGGCTTGCCGATCCGTTTTATTGCGATGCGGAGGATCGGCCGAGTGCCCTGCCCCGGACCTCCAGCGACGGCGGCCCGTCATTCGAGAGCCTGGTGAGTGACATCACCAAGGACGTCCACCCCCGCTCCATCCTGGACGACTGGCTGGATAAAGGCATCGTCGTTCTCGATCAGAACGGCTGGATCCAGCTCGACCTCTCATCGATCGTCCCAAATGCCGGTGACGAAGCCCGTCGGCATTATTTTACGCGCAACCTCCGTGACCATGTGCAGGCGTCGGTCATGAACCTGATGAACGAGCCTCCTCCCAACTTCGAACGCGCGGTCCATTATGACGGGATATCACCTATTCTGGCCGCCCGGCTCGACGAGATCGCGCGTGCAGAAGGAATGGCGTTGCTCCTGAAGCTCAACAAGATCGCCCATCAGGCCATCAAGGACGACCCCGGCGGCAACAGCCGCTGGATCGCTGGGCTCTATGTCATGACGGAGGAGGGCGAGGCCGATCTTCAGGCAGACGCCGCATCCAAGACGGAGACGGACGAATGACCCCGTCGGCGATTTCGAGAAGGCAATTTCTGCTGGCCGGAATAGCGCTTCAGGTTCTGGGGCCCAAGATTGCCGCCGCGCAGCCGACGGGCACCAGCGATCATGGCATCGGCGGGTCCGGTCTTTCCATTCAGGGCGGCGGGGAGAACGAAGATCACGGGATCGGCGGAACGGGCATCGTCGGGACCATCCAGGGCTTTGGAAGCATCATCGTCAACAACATCCACATACCGTTCAGTGCGACGACACCGATCGAAATCGACGGCCGACGGGTTCGCGCGAGCGCGATGAAGGTCGGTCATGTCGCCCGGGTGCTGCTGACGGGCAAGCTTGCCGCCCGCATCACGATCGCCAGCGAAGTCCAGGGCCGCATCGACCGGATAGACAAGACCGGCATGACCGTATTGGGGCAGACGATCGACACGACGGGTGTCGTGACGAAGGGCCTGCGCAAGGGCAAGCGGGTCGCCGTGTTCGGCATCCGCAAACCTGACGGTACGATCATTGCCCGGCGCATCGAGCCCCGCTCCGTTTCCGAAGGCGCCCATGTTCGAGGCATCCCCGTCAAGAGCAGCAATCGCGTCTTGATCGGCGGCCTTTCGCTTGGAAGGACGCATGGATACCTGGCCGGCAAGCAAACGCTCGTGCGTCTCAAGGCCGTCGCCGATCGATTGATCATCACGCGCATTCAGGCTGAACCCCTGGTGCCGGGCTTGAAAAACGGCATCGTCAACGTCGAGACCTTCCGGCCGACGGATAAGGACGGGCCGGGCGCAGGCCCCAGAGGGGCCGCGCCTTTCGGCTCGATGCCGCCCTCTCCTGATGGTCATGGCTTCGTCGATATCGGCGTGCGGGACTCAAGCAGAATGACCGGCTTTCCCGACGGGCGCATTCCGGACGGCTTCGGTTCTCGACGTCCAGGAGGCCCTTCGGATCGACCGCCGCCCGATCGTTCGCCCTTCGGCAGAGGCGGGCCGGACCGAGATTTTTCCGCTCCGGATAGAGCGGGGCCGCCACCGCAGGACGGCCCGCCGCCTGGGCCGCCGCCACCGGGTCCGGGTCCGGGTCCGCGCTGAAAACGCTGTCGCCGCATGTTGACAAATGGGAAATTTTCCCATTTATTGTTCATGCGAATTCTGCTTCGGGTGATTCCAGGGAGGGTTTGCCGATTGGCTAACGGGTCCGCCCCACACCCGCTAGCCAATCGTTTGATTTTCAATCGTTCTGAGACTGTCAAACCCATGTTCCTGAGTCATCGCAGGAATGGCCCATCTGGTAGGCTGGATGGCGCCATCCGAACCAAACCGTCATCGCCCAAGAGGAAACAGGAATTGTTTTTGCTGGAACGCGAACCGGATATGTCGGTGGAGATGGACGAACCGACCATCGTTGCAACCTGGGAAAACCGCGCTCAAATCATCGAAATCATGAGCAGCGCGCACCAGACGAGCCAACAATTTGAACAGCTTTGGCAGAGCAGCGGCGGAACGGGCCGACTCAGTCAAGATGATTCGGATAAGTTGGTCGAGCTGCTGCGAAAGATCGGCGACCTGAATGAAACTCTCATGCGATTGGCCTGAACGGCGTTTAACGCGCGACAATCGACCCAATCAGAAGCCAACCGCTTGACACTCTCCCGCGGAGCTTCGACACTAGGAGAAAGCACGGCAGGTTGCGAGTGCGTACCCATTCGAGGGCACGCTCAACAATGTCGGCTATCGAGCGGTTTCATGGCCGCCAAGCCGGTGAGCAAGATCACGCGCTTTTGCGCTTCGTACGGAAAGCGGAGGTTCAGCCATGCCGATCTCCTTTGCGATGAATGTAATGTCGCCTTGAGCCGTCACGATGGCTGGCGATGGTTTGGTACCACGGCTTAAACCTATCAACCCAATTTTGGACGGTTGCCCCAGACCTGAAAGAGCTGGCTAAAACCCCGACATCAAAAGAATTAACCATATTTCAGTGTTCTTGCCAAATAATGCCGTACGTAGATCGGGCCCCTCGAAGTAGAGAAGCCAAAAGTTATTTGGAGACAGTCTTGGCATTCACCATTGCTCGCAGTCTGGTGGCGTTCGGCGTCGCCGTTTCAGTAGGCCTTTTCATGTCGATCGGATTGCAGCAATCGGCGCTTGAACGGCTGAAAGTCAACGGGCCGGTTTATGAGCAGGTCGTCTACGGCAAGGATTTGATCGCCGATATTCTGCCGCCGCCGCTATTTGTGGTCGAATCCTACATGCTCTCCTTCGAGGCGAGCAAATTTCCCGAACTCACAGATACCAACCTTGCCAAGATCGCCAATCTCAAGGCCGCTTATGACGACCGCCGCGCCTATTGGAAAACCACCCGGCTGCCGCAGGCTTTGAAGGACGAGCTTGAAAACGATGTCATCGCCAAAGGCGATGCATTCTGGGGAGTGATGAACCGTGAGATCATCCCGGCCCTGAATGCCAAGGACGAAGACAAGGCGCATGGTGCGATCGAACAACTGCGCGTCGCCTTTCATTCGCACCAGGACGCGGTCGAGAAACTCGTTGCCAATTCCGACGCCTTCCTGAAGGGCGAGGAGCGCAATGCCGCCTCGGAGATCGTCACCTGGACGATCTATGCGGGTGCTGCAGGCTTCGGATCGTTCGCGCTGCTGCTGGTGGGGCTTTATCTCCTGCGACGCCGGGCGATCGTGCCGCTTGATGGCATGAAGGCCTATATGGGCAATCTTGCCGAAGGCGATTTTTCGACCGAAGTTCCCTATGCCAACCGGTCAGACGAGATCGGCGCCATGTCCAAGGCCGTCGCGGTATTCCGCCGCAACGCACTTGAGCGGCAGGACGCACAGAAGCGTGAGACCGCACTTCGCGATGCGGAATTCGAGCGTGAACGCAGCCAGCTGGCCGAAAAAGCCGCCGAGGAACAGATCCGCGAAGCGGTGATCGATCAGCTGACATATGGACTGGAACAGCTATCGACCGGCAATCTCGATTGCCGGATCAAGACACCCTTCGCCGCTGCCTACGAGACTTTGCGCGCGAAGTTCAACGACAGTATGG
The DNA here is from genome assembly GCF_013087615.1 of Rhizobium sp. WYCCWR 11152. NCBI lineage: Bacteria > Pseudomonadati > Pseudomonadota > Alphaproteobacteria > Hyphomicrobiales > Rhizobiaceae > Rhizobium > Rhizobium sp. WYCCWR 11152. The sequence goes on from NZ_JABFCP010000024.1 coordinate 55,174, forward strand.
ACGCGCTTTGCGCTTCGATGGCGGAGATCGCCCAGACCTCCAAGCAAGTGGGCAGCTCCTCGGCCGGCATCACCGATGCAGCCGACAGTCTTGCGTCGCGCACGGAACAGCAGGCCGCGATGCTCGAAGAGGCGACAGCCGCGCTCGATGAAATGAATATTAAGGCCAAAGACGCCTCCGACCATGCCGGCAGGGCGACAGGCATGATGGCCGAGACCCGCACCAGCGCCGAACATTCGGCAGCCGTCGTTCGCGAAGCCATCGCCGCCATGGAAAGGATCGAAGGCTCGTCCTCCCAGATTGGCGCCATCGTCAATGTCATCGATGAAATCGCCTTCCAGACCAATCTTCTGGCGCTCAATGCCGGGGTTGAAGCAGCGCGCGCCGGCGAAGCAGGCAAAGGTTTTGCCGTCGTCGCACAAGAAGTGCGTGAACTTGCCATGCGCTCGGCCAACGCCGCCAAGGAGATCAGAGCTCTGATCTCCACCTCCTCCGCCCAGGTCTCCACCGGCGTGGACCTCGTCAACCGCACAGGCAAGGCGCTCCTGGAAATCGAAGGGCAGGTCGAGCAGGTTGCCGGCCTGATCGCCCGCATCGTTTCGGTGTCCTCCGAACAGGTGGTGGCGATCGGCGAGATCAACGCCTCCGTCAACGCGCTCGATCAGGTAACCCAGCGCAACGCAGCCATGGCCGTCGAAACCGCCTCGGCCTGCCGGGCGCTTGGCGGCCAAACGCAGACGTTGGAAGGGGTCGTAAACCGCTTTCAGATCGACGCGGCCGCCAGCGGCTCAAGACCGCGAAGGGCTGCCTGACGCGCCGTCGATCTTCCTACCCGCTTCACAGGCGAACCTTATTGGGTTTGCATCGTTTCAAGGCAATGGAAAATCACAATGAGGCGGAGCGATTGCTTGCGCCAAAAGGCCGCTGATGCCAACCTCAACCCGCGCGAAACACCTGACGTCCATCGAACTCGGAAGAATTCGGCGCGCCGTCGGCATAGCGCGCCTGATGGATACCGCGGTCAGACTGCCTGTCATCGGCGTGCGTATCGGCGCGGACTCAATTCTCGGCCTCATCCCCGCCATCGGCGACATTGCCGGATCCCTCATCGGTCTTTTCATCATCGATGAGGCAAGACGTCTCGGCATTCCCACCCACAAACTCGCCCGCATGGCCGTCAATCTCGGCATCGACGCCGCCGGCGGAACGGTTCCGCTGCTTGGCGATCTCTTCGACGTCTATTTCAAATCTCATCGTCGAAACGTCGGCATCATTCTCGACCACTTTGGGATCAGCGAAGACGAGTTGAACCGGCGCATCTGACCAAGCCTGTCGCCTCGAGGGTCTGGATCAGGTCCGAACGCCATTCCCCGTCAGAAACGCCAGAGCCGCTGCGCCAACGAGGCCCGAGTTCTGATCCAACGCCGCCAGCACCACTTTGACATCCTTGAATGCCGGCATTGCCCATTGCGCGATGTAGCCTTGAATGCCCGGCTGCAGCCGGTCGAACTCGTGGGAAAGCCCGCCTCCCATCACGATGATATCGGGACTGAAGATATGGATCAGGCTGGTGAAGCCGCGACCGAGAATTTCCGCTTCCTCGTCAATCAGTTGATTTGCGAGACGATCGCCATTTCTTGCCGCCGCAAAAACGCTGCGGCTGTCGATGGCGCCGCCATCGCTGCCGATTGTCGTCCCGCTGGATTCCATCGCCCTCATTTGGGCGCGGCGCGCAAAAGCCGTTCCGGATCCGTAGGCCTCGAAACAACCCCTGTTGCCGCAGGGGCAAGGCTCTCCGTTCGGCACGACCGACATGTGCCCGACATGGGCTGCCATGCCCTTGCGGCCGCGCACGACGCGACCATCCGACACAACGCCACCGCCAATGCCGGTGCTCACGGTGACATAGACCAGATTGTCGAGCCCTTTGCCGGCTCCGAACTGCCACTCGCCGATGGCGGCGGCAATCGCATCGTTCTCGAGGTCGACCGGAAACGAAAACCGCTTCTGCAACTCCGCCTTCAGTGGAAAGTCGACAAAGCCTGAGAGCGTCGGGATATTCGAGGCGACGCCGGCGACCGTATCGAGTGGACCCGGAGCGGATACGCCGACGCCCACCACAGAAGCGGGGTTCGATGCTGCAAGCAGTCCATCGGTCAGGCCGCAGATTTGGGCGAGCACGCGGTCGGGGCCTGCCAGCGCATCCGTCGGTTCGGCTGCGCGCGCCAGGATCCTGCCCTGCTCGTCGACGAGGGCAGCGCGCACCTGCGTCCCACCGAGGTCGATTCCAATGGCAATCTGCTGCATGTGAAGACCATGAGTTAGAGCAATTCCAGGAAAAGTGCGAAGCGGTTTTCCGTCCGGAATTGCGTAAAAACAAAAGGATAGAGCGGTTCTGCGCCTCCGTTAAAAGCTGAACCGCTCTAGAGTGCGCGCACCCATGCCATCCGCTCGTCGAGCGATGGCGCATTGAAAGCCAGGGAACCGAGGACGACCGTCTCCGCGCCCGACTGGCGCAGAAGCGGCACGGTGTGCTCGCGAATACCGCCGTCGGCCGCCAGCACGATCCGATGCGCTGCACCGCAGCCGCCAATGATTTGCTTTGCCTGCTGAAGCCGCGCTCCGGCTTTTTCGTCGAGACCCTGGCCCTTCACGCCGATCGCCGTGCCGAGCAGCGTCACAAAGCGCAGCCGGGAAGCATATTTCTCGACGCGTTCGACAGGGGTGTCGACCTTGAGCACCATGCCGGCGGCCACACCGCGGCGATCGAGAAGATCGAGCGCCTCGGCGGCGACGCTTTCGTTTTCAAAATGAAGACTGATCAGGTCGCTGCCCGCATCGGCGAACTGCTCGATCTGCGACAGGAGGATGCTGTCGGCGACCATCAGGTGAACATGGATCGGGCGCGAAGACACTTTGCGCACGCCGGCAACAAGATCAGGGAAAAACAACATTGCCGGCGCGAAATGGCCATCGGCGACATCGATATGGAGGATGTCGACGTGAGGATCGACACGCGCCAGATCGTCCGCCAGATGCACGAGATCGGCCGACCAGACGGAGAATTCGGCAATCAGGCGATCTTTCGGAAGATCGGCGATCCAGGTTTTGGAGGGGGTCGTCATTGTTTCAGAGCTCCTTCAGAAAATTGCCCATGGCAAGCCGGAAGTCGGCAACGTATTGCGGGCGGCTCTCGGTCTTCGATGTGATCTGCACCAAACGCGCGCCGGCAATCCGCTCGGCAAGAGCATGCGCATGGCCAAGAGGATGAATGCTGTCCCGATCATGGCCGATAACCAGCGTCGGTACGGTGAGATTGCCGACGTCCTCGTCGGTCACATCAGGACCGTCATTGGAAATCCTGGTGAGCAGTTCGGCGGTCACATCCAAAGGCGTGCGGGAGAAAAAGCCGGCAAGCGAGGCCAGATTGTCCGGCGCCTCGGCGGCGAGCCGCACGCCCACCGGCCCGGCCAGGAATGCTGTCTTTGCGTCATTCGGCGGCAGATTTTTCAGAAGATGCCCGACTTCGGCGTTGGGTGCCATATTCTCCGGCGCGGATGCCGTCAGCCAGGCCGGCCTTGCGATGATCAGAGCCTTGACAAGATCGGGGCGCTTGACCGCCAGACGCAAAGCGATCGCCGCGCCCATCGAGATGCCGCCGATCACGATCGGCGACGTAAGGTTTTTTTCGATATAGGCGGCGATATCATCGCAGAAGGTCGCGATCGACAGTTGCTCCAGTTTGCCGGCTTGGGAATGGCCGTGCCCGCGCGCTTCGATCGTGATCCGGCGAAACCCCGCGCCGAGCGGAAAGACTTCATCGGTCTGCGCCGCGTCGCCGCATAAGCCGTGCTGGAAGATTATGGACGCGCCCTCGCCCGCCATATCGACGTTGAGAATGGCCCCGTCGCTGGTTTCGAACGGCTGCGCCCGTCTCATCTGCCAGCCTCCGCAGAATTACCGTCGAGGTTATTCTTCAGGAAGGTTGCGACACTGGCCGCCTCCGAGGCCGAAAGACCATGCGTGACAAGACTGCCCTTAAAGCCGATCGCCTTGAGACGGCCGAGATAATGCCCATAGTCGAGGACGCCCTTGCCGGCGGTCGCGAAACTACCGTCGGGATTGCGATCTTTCGCATGCGCCATGACGATCCGATCGGCCAGAAGGTCGATGGCGGAAGAGACGATGCTCCGCTGTTCATGCATCGTCGCGACCTCGAAGAGATTGGCCGGATCGAGCACGATCTTGATGCGGGGGCTCTTTAGTGCCGCGATCAGCCGATAGGCCTTCTCAGCCGAGTTGACGACATTGGCAAGCTCGGGCTCGATGCCGAGATCCACATCGTAGCGCTCGGCGATCTCGATGGCCGCGCCCATGGCGTCGAGGAGATCCCGCCAGGCCTCCGGCGTGTCGTTGTCGGCATGCGCCTTCCACTGGTCGATGGGGTCGCGTGTGCCGGTGCAAAGCGTGATCAGAGCCGTCGACATGCCGGCGCAGCGTTCGGCCAGCGTTGCCAGTCTGCGAAGGCCGGCCTCGCGGACGGCGGGATCCGGATGGATCATGTTGAAGGTGCCCGAAATGGCGACGATCTCGACGCCGCTTTCGCCCGCCGCTTCAGCAACCGAGCGGGCCTGGGCTTCGGTAATCGTCTCCGGCATCGGCGCAAGGCCCGAGCAGGCCATATTATATTGTGTGCAGGTGAACCCGGCGCCAGCGACCGCATTGAGAACGGTCAAGGGTTCCGTTCCCTCGAAGGTCTTTGCGAAGATGCCGAGCTTCATCACACCCCACCCGTGACGTCGGACAGCGCAACCGCCTTGCCGCTTTCGACGGAGCGCGCAACGGCGACCATGGCGCGGACGGATGCCAGACCATCATCGATGTCGGCGCCTTCCATCACCGCGCCATCCAGAATGGTGCGGGCGAAGCCTTCGACCTGACGGCGATAAAAATGGCCGTCGGCACCGAGAACGCGATGGGTGGCTCCGTCCGCTTCCCGGAAAATGTCCACCTCGCTGGTCTTGTAGTACCATGGGTTATAGGTCTTGCCCAAAATGCTGCCGTTCTTGCCGTAGATCTGGAAGCCTTCGTGCCAGTCCATGCGCACCTGGACGGTGAGATCGAGATGGCCGAGCGTGCCGGAGGCAAATTCCACGTCCACGAACCAGCACCAGATGCCGGCTCGCTCGGACAGACGAGCGTTGACCGAAACAATGTCGCCGGCGAAATAACGTGCCGTGTCGATCAGATGGCAACCGTGCGCAAGCATATAGTAGCGCCGCAGGTCGGCTTTCGGATTGGCGGAGGGCTTCTTCGCATTGGCGCTGGTGACGATCAGCGGCTGGACCGCATCGGTCATCGGATAGCGGTGCGTGCTGTCGCAATACCATGCTTTGAGAGCGACCATCTCGCCCATTTCATCGCGGATGAAGGATTTGGCAGCTTGGAGCCCCGCGTCGAAACGCTTCATATGCCCGACCTGAAACACCTTTCCCGACGTGTCGACCACAGCCTTCAGTTCGAGGCATTCCTCGATAGTGACACCGACGGGTTTTTCGCACAGGACATGTTTGCCCGCCTGAAGGGCGCGAATGGAAGCCGGGACATGAAAGGCGTCGGCGGTCGCGATGACCACGGCATCGAGGTCGGGATCGGCCAGCATCTTGTCGTAGTCGCCATAGGTTTTTTCCGCCCCGTGGGTGATTGCCATACGTTCGCGGAGATCCTCGGCAACGTCGCAAATCGCATAAAGGTCGGCATTGGCTGCCTTCGTGCAGCTCTCGAAGTGCGCGGCCTGGGCAATCTGGCCGGCTCCCAATACGCCGATGCGGAGACGTCGTTCCTGTTTTGCTGGCATCGATAAGCCCTTTAAGTCGGATACTGAAGATGAACGCTGGTTTCGGCGTCGGATGGAATGCTTTCAAGACATCAAACGTCGCCGACGTCTTCTGGCCGGGCCGCGACGAGCGCCTGCCGGCTCTCCCTCGTCACTTCACAGCGCCATATGCGTTTGAGGGTGGAAAAAGTGCAGTTTCGCCGGGTCGATGGCCAGATCGATCGATTGGCCTGTCTCGACCGCGCTGACTGCTTCGAACCGCGCGACAGCATTGGCGGCCCCGCTCAGGTCCTCGACGGCATCGGGGTCGCCTGAGTCGATGCGGACCGCGTCGATCTTCAAATGCACGATCAGCTCGGACCCAAGCTCCTCGATCGATTTCACGACAACGGGGATCGTCGGATGGGAGGCGCCAGACGGCAACCGGCTGTCGTAGAGGTCCTCGGGCCTGACCCCAAAGATCACATCCTTTCCCTCGAATGCGGATAGACCGGGAGCGCGCTCGAAGGCGCCGCCGGACAAGGGAATGGAGAAGCCCGGCAGATGGATCCGTCCACTCGCCAGACGCCCTTCGAAAAGGTTCATCGAAGGCGAGCCGATAAAGCCGGCGACAAACGCATTGACCGGGCGGTGATAGAGAGCCTTGGGCGTATCCACCTGCTGCAGCACGCCGCCCTTCAGCACCGCAACCCGATCGCCCATGGTCAGCGCTTCGGTCTGATCATGGGTCACGTAGATCGTCGTCACGCCCAGCTGTCTCTGCAGGCTGGCGATCTCTGCCCGCATCTGAACACGCAGCTTCGCATCGAGGTTCGAGAGCGGTTCGTCCATGAGGAATGCCGCGGGCTCGCGGACCATGGCGCGGCCCATCGCAACACGCTGGCGCTGGCCGCCGGAAAGCTGTGCGGGCTTGTTGCCCAGCAAGGGCTCCAGCTGCAGGATCTTGGCGATCTCGTGCACGCGCTTGGTACGTTCGGCCTTGTTCTTTCCGGCCAACTTCATCGAAAAGGCGATGTTGTCGAACACAGTCATGTGCGGATAAAGCGCATAGCTCTGAAAGACCATGGCAATGTCCCGGTCCTTGGGCGCGAGATCCACGACGTCCTGACCGCCGATGCTCAATGTTCCGCTGCTGATTTCCTCGAGCCCGGCAATCATGCGCAGAGCGGTCGATTTTCCGCATCCGGACGGCCCGACCAGAATCAGAAACTCGCCATCATGGATCGTCAGGCTCAGATCCTTGATCGCATGGTAGCTGTTTCCATAGGTCTTGCAGATTTTGTCGAGTACAACCACAGCCACGTCTCGTCCTCCCGTACCAGTCCAGATCATATCTTCAGACGGCGCTCCCCGCCGTCTCCGATCCTTTTGACAAGAAAGCTCAGGCCTGAGCTTCAAAGTCAACCAAAGAATCGAGGATAGTTCGCCGCAGATTACCAGCAGTTCCTAATACCTATTTGAAAAATATCGATCTTTTACAAGAAATTAAAAATAAACTGCGGAATTATATTTTTTATCGCGCGTAACTTTTATGATCAAAGTTGCCGCTGTTGAGAGATCGCTCAAAGCGATTCAATGACACGTCAGCCGTGAGGCTCTGCTCGGGCAGTCGACCGGTGCTGGCACCCATCGCCGCCCGCGCTCATTTTTGGCATCCCGGCATCGGCATCGGCACAGGCGCATTCTCCGCCGCCATCCATGCCAGGCACATCAGGTGATCCGGCAGGCCTCTGCGCCCTCCCCGTGCGGTCACGGAAATGGCGGCCGCCGCCGTGGCATAGGCAGTGCAATCAAGCGGGCTCTTACCCCTAGCGAGAGCAAGAGAGTAGGCACCGTGAAAGCAATCACCGGCGCCGGTCGTGTCGACCGCCTGAACCTGATAGGCCGGTACATGCCAGCGGGTGGCATCGCCGCTCTGGCGGAGGTAGGTCCCTCGTTCGCCATCAGTCAGGACAACCGCGGACCGATCCCCGGACCAGAGTTTGTCCAGGATCATCGTGGGATCACCCTCGCCGGTGTACTCCCGCCCGAAGGCAAGCGGCAGCACCAGATGATCGGCAAAAGCCAGGATCCGGTCGGTCGCGGCGCCCACCGTCCATTCAATATCGGCAATCACGGCCAGACCCAGGGCGCGTGCGCGCGCCACGACACTTTCGGAGTGCGTGGCATAGCCGTCGATCAGCAGTACCGGGGCCTGCATCAGAACGTCGTCGGGCAGCGCATCCGACGTGCCGTGCAGCACATCGTCGTCATAAGCGATGAACCGGTCGCCGTCGGGACCAACCGTGATCACGGAGCGGATCGGCGCGGCATCCGCGTGGCGGGGAGCCAGCGATATGTCGACACCGTCCCGCTCGAGCTCGCTGCCCGCCACGTCGGCCGTTGGCTCATCACCGAGCCAGCCGATGAAGCCGGCCTGCCCGCCGAGCCGGGCGACGGCAACAAGGGCCGTCGCCACGTTGCCGCCATGGTCCGTGGTGCGCTTCGTCACTTTCCCCTTGCCGGCCGTCAGCCCCCGATCGACATAAATGATGTCATCGATTGCCAGAGCGCCGAAGCCCAGAACCTGGAAAGGGCGCGACACGTCTCAAGCACCGGCCGCCGCCAGCGCATCCTCAGGCGCCATCCCGTTGTGAATGACGAACTTGAAGGCGCGCGCGGCCATGGTGGTATCGCCGTGACCCCAAAGATTGCGACCGACGACCGCGCCTTTGGCTCCAGCGCGCAATGCTTCCGAGGTCTGGACGAGCGCTCCGAGCAGCGTATCGGTCTTCGGGCCGCCGGCGATCACGACCGGGATCGGGCAAGTCGCAACGGTCTCGCGGAAGGACTCGAAATCGCCGGTGTAGCCGACCTTGATCACGTCGACGCCGGCCTCGAAGCCGATGCGCACCGCATAGGCAATCTCATCCGGGGTGAATACGATCTTGCCGCCATCTGTGAAATCGCGGGGATAGACATGGGCAACGACCGGCATTTCGAAGCGGGCGGCGGCGTTGACCGTATCGGTGAGCCAGCGGATATACTCTCCTTCGGTGGCGCCGCGCACGGGAATGGCGACAGCCAGAGCGTCCGCACCATAACGCACCGCGTCTTCCGGGGTCGCGATGAGCTGACGAATACGGTCGTCGGCGGTGAAGCAACCGCCCTGGATGACCAGCGCTGCCTTTCCGGCATATTCCGACCAGAGGTGGCGCGCCGCGCCGGGCTGAATGCTGATGTAGTCGGGGCCTCCCGCCATGACGCGTCTGAGCGCACCCGGCAGGTCGGCAAGCCCGCCCTCACGCACATTGCCATAACCGACAAAATGATCGACGGCGCCGCCGAACAGATGCCCCGATGGGTTCGAGAACAGGCGTGCGAGGCGGACTTTGGTTCCGAGACCCATGGCGATACTTCCTTTGTGATTGCCGGCTTTGCGATTGCTGGCGCCGATGCTGGGGGAACCCTAACTCGAAAACAAACAAATATTCAATATTTCGATTTCTTTCGTTTTTACATGGATGATGAATTTTTGACGTGCATTTTCGTCATCATGCGGCTATTTTTGTAGCAAGAGCCGTAGGATAAGGCGGTGAACTTTCGTTTTTCAAAAGCCATATGATCGCAAAGGGCGACAGGTCGGGATCACATATGCTTGCAGAACAGAGGCGGCAGCAGATCATGCTGGAACTTCAACGGGTCGGCCAGGCACGCACCCGCCAGCTCGCGGAATTCTTCGAGGTATCGGAAGTGACGATCCGCTCCGATCTCGAAATCATGGACGCCAAAAAGCAGTTGATCAAAACGCATGGCGGGGCAATCGCCCTGCCGTCCGACTCTCCGGCAGCGGCCTTCGAGGAACGCATGCAACGCAATTTCGATGCGAAGCGACGCATCGCCCAGATGGCTGCGCGACAGATCATCGATAACCAGTCGATCGTCTTCGACAGCGGTTCGACGCTGTTGCAGGTGGCCATGCAGATGCCACCGGTCAACAACGTCGTGGTTGCGACCACGGCAATGAACATCGCCCAGCATCTGATGTACCGGCCAGGGCTCGACGTGCACATGATCGGCGGCCGCGTGTTTCCCAGCACCGTGAGCACGATCGTACAGGACTCCGACAAGGCGGTCGGCGGGCTCGTCGCCCACCAGGCCTTTGTCGGCGCCCACGCGATCGATCAGGCCTTCGATGTCGTCGATGTCTCCGAGGACGTGGCGCGGACCAAGCGCAACCTGGTTCGCATGGCCCGGCGTGTCGTCCTCGTGGCGGATTCGAGCAAATTTGACATCGGCGCCTCCTCCAAAGCCTTCTCGCTGTCACGCGTCGATCTGATCATCACGGATAGCAACATGCCGCACAGCATCCGTCACCGGTTGGACAAGCTGGGCGTGGAGGTTCGCTACGCGTGATCTGCAGTCCACCTGTCCATTTCAAAAGAGAGCCGGGAGAGGCTTTGGCGCGAGCCGAAGGCCCCGGCCGATGCCGGGGAAAGCGAGATGGGCTAAAATCCCAGACGTCGAAGCGTCTCGCGGTTCGCGCGAACGGCGGCGGAAGGATCGGTTCCGGCATGGTCCGATTCTTCTTCCACCACGATCCAGCCGATAAATTGCGGCGCATTGCGAACGGCCGAAATCACGGCAGGCACGTCGCAGACGCCTTCGCCGAGCATCGACCAGGTCCCGCCGGCGTCGACATCCTTCAGATGCACGTAACGGATCCGGTCCCGGTGGGCCGCCAGCGTGTCGCCGATCTGCTGGCCGCCACGCAGGATATGGCCGGTATCCGGCACCCAACCCACTTGTGGATCCAAGAGAGCAAACAGCTGATCATAGTCGTTCCGCGTGAACAGCAGCGTGTTGTGGTGCGAGGAAGGATGGACAGCTACAGTGACGCCAGCCGACTGTCCAATCTCGGTCGCACGATTGTAGCACGCGGCCGCAATGGCAAATTTCTCATCGCGTGGACCATCCGAGACAACCGTCGCCGATCCCATCGATACCATCGCACCGGGAAAGTTCGCCGCGAAATCCATCCATCGCCGCGCCGTTTCGAGATCGGAGGCAATCTTTTCCGCCACCGTGAAACCGCTGGCGGAGCCGAAGGCAAAGGAAACCAGCGCCAAGCCGGCATCCGTCAGGGTGCGGGCAAAGTCGGCAGGCTTGAGCGCGTAGTGACCGATCATCGTATCGGTGATTTCGAGACCGGCATATCCGCCATCGGCAATGGCGCGCACCAGATCATCCGGACCGCCGCCCCAACCCGTGCCCAGCATCTCCCAGGTGAATGTTTGGCAGCCGATCTGCGGCTCAGCATTTTTCATATCGCGGTCCTGACCTATTCATTGATGACAGCCGATACCGAAGCCGGCGGCTTCCCCGCGCGTGCAATCCTCGGGGGCTTCGCCGGCCTTGCCAAACCTCTTCCGCCTGGAGAGGCGGCCGAAGACTGGAACGACGGTCTCTTCAGCGGGGCGCCAGCGTCTTGCCATTACGTACGGTCAAATGTTACCGTGCGTCAATATATTTTATTCCTTGCGATTAAAATGTAACGCACCCTCAACCCTTCGCACCCGCAACGGCAAAATCAGGTTCTTCGATGACACAGACCAATGGCATGAAACTCAGGATCGGCGTTGTGGGATGCGGCAACATTTCGCTCGCCTATATGCGCAACGCGCCGCTGTTTCGCGGCGTCGAAATCATCGCCTGTGCAGACCTCAACGCAGACGCCGCCAAGCGCCGCGCAGCTGAGTTCGATCTGCGTGCGGCTGACGTCGATAGCCTCATCGACGACAGGAACATCGACCTCATCCTCAATCTGACGATCCCGGCCGCGCATTTTGACGTTTCGATGCGGGCGCTGTCGGCGGGCAAGCATGTCTTCACGGAGAAGCCGCTCGGAGTCACGGCCGCCGAAGGACGCCGGTTGGTGGATGCCGCCGCCGTAAAGGGCCTCATGCTCGGCTCGGCGCCAGACACGTTCCTGGGGGCGGCCGGACGCCATGCCCGGCGGCAGATGGAAGCCGGCGCCATCGGCAAGCCGGTGACCGGGACAGCCTTCATGATGGGGCGCGGCATGGAGCACTGGCATCCGGATCCCAGCTTTTATTACCAGGCCGGCGCCGGCCCGGTCATGGATATGGGGCCTTATTATCTGACGATGATGGTCAATCTGATGGGGCCGATCCGCCGTGTGCAGGCCGTCGCCACAAGCGGGCAGGAAGAGCGGCTCATCACGGCGGAGGGACCGAAGCAGGGCACCACGTTCAAGGTCGGCACGCCGACCAGCGTGCTGTCGTTGCTGGAATTCGATTGCGGTGCCACGGTCACCTTCGGCACCTCCTGGGACGTCTTCCGCCACTCCAATCACCCCATCGAGCTCCACGGGACCGAAGGCTCGCTGCGTCTGCCCGACCCCGACAATTTCGGCGGCTCCGTCGCGCTCTCCAGCCGCGGCGCGCCCTGGCAGGAAACGGATACATCAGGCGAACTCTTTGGCGCCGTCAACTGGCCGATCGCAGCGCCTGATCGCGCCAACTACCGCATGCTGGGCCTTGCCGATCTCGCACGCGCAATCATCGAGGGCCGTGCGCCGCGTGCTTCGGGCGATCTCGCTCTCCATGTGCTCGAAGTCATGGAAGCGATCCTGCGTGCCGGTGAAACCGGTGTCGTGCAGACCATTCCGGGTATTGTCGCGCATCCAAAAGAATTGCGGGAAGACGAAGCGAGGAGTTTGCTGGCATGACACGACTGGATGAATCCGCCAAACGTGCGCTTGCATGGCCTGGCGATCCGCAAACGCCGGTCGAAAGCTGCACGCCGGCGCTGGCGCGGCAGCAATATCTCGATAGTTTCGCAGACATTCAACGGCCGCTCGAAGACGTGGCCGAGATGTTGGAAAGGCATGTGGGCGCCATCAGGTTGAAGATATGGCGCGGCCGCGCAGCGCCGCGCCAGGGCGCACCGGCTCTGCTTTATCTACATGGCGGCGGCTTTGTGATCGGAGCACCGGAAACCCATGAGGACATCTGCCGGACGTTGGCCAATATGGCAGGCGCTGTCGTGGTTTCGCCCGACTATCGCCTGGCCCCGGAACATCCCTTTCCGGCAGCGATCGATGATTGCGCCGCCACACTCGTCTGGATGACCGATCAAGCCGATGCGCTCGGCATCGATCCGGCAAGAATTGTCGTCGCCGGCGACAGCGCCGGCGGCAATCTGGCCGCCGTCGTCGCCCTGCTGGCGCGGGACGGACAGGTGCCGGCTGTTATCGGACAGGTGCTGATCTATCCGGTGACCGACCAGTTGCAGACAAGCGATAGCTACTCACGTTACGAAGAGGGTTTCGGCCTGACGGCGGCGGCGATGAAATGGTTTCGAGACCACTATCTGCCGGACGCCGCGAGCCGGTCGGACTGGCGAGCCTCGCCGCTGAGCGCAGCATCGCTGGCGGGCGTGGCGCCGGCCCTGGTGATCCTTGCCGGATACGACGTGTTGTTCGACGAAGGGGCCGCTTATGCCGAGCGGCTTGGCACTGAGGCGAAGGCAACGACCCGGATCTGGCCTGGACAGATCCATGGCTTCGTATCGAAGCGACGGGCCATTCCGGAGGCGCAGGAGGCTCTCGAGGTTATTGCTATGGCATGGCGCGCCATGGATCCTGCGCTTGCCCGTTGAGGCGGGAACCCGCCCAGTCTCAAGCCGACTCGCGCATAACCAGCGTTGCCTCGAGGATCACCTTGTTCGTCGCAGGGGTGGTTCCATCATCCTCGCTTTCGATATGCGCCAGCAAAAGCTCCACGGATTTCGCGGCGATCTCAGGCGCGTTCTGGGCCATCGTCGTCAGCGACGGACAGGTATATCGGCTCAGCGGGTGATCGTCGTGCCCGGCAATGCGCACGTCGCACGCGTCGCTACGGCCGATTTTCAGTCCCGAAGCGAATGCGGCCGCCATCGCGCCGAAAGCGAAGCGGTCGTTGGCGCATAGCAGCGTTTTGCCCGGAAGACCGCCATTCGCAAGAATTCTCTGCATCTGCTCGTATCCGAGACGCTCGAATTCCCAGGAAGGTGGTGCGTCGCAATCGATGACCAACGGAGCATGCCCTTCCCTCGCCATGGTCGCGCGGTAGCCCGCCTGCCGTTCGCCGGCATTTTCGGTCATATGCGGAATTTCCAGGAAGATCGGCGGCTCACCGGACCGGCAGAGATATTGCACAATGGCTGCCATGCTTTGCGCGTTATCGTTGCCGACATAAGGAAGGTCGGCGTCGGCAGGATTGTCGAAGCAGACGACGGGTATGGCATCCCTCAGCCTTTCCAGCGCGGAACGGCGCGAACCGGCTCCGAGCGGCGCCACGATCGCACCCGCGACCTTCAGCGACAGCAAGGTCCGAACGGCCTCCGCCTCCAGCTCCGGCCGCGTGTGCGAAGAGATCTGGACAGGCCAGAATCCCTTTTCGCGCAACTCCAGCTCGATCAGCGACACGACCTGCACATAAAAGGGATCCGACATGGTCGGGACCAGAATCCCGATATTCCTGGTCCGCTTGCGATTGAGATGCCGGGCGAAAAGGTTCGGCTCGAAATGCGACTTCTTGAGAGCCGCCTCGATACGCTTGCGGGTCACCTCCTTGATCTGCGAGGGGTCATCGAAATATTTCGACAAGGTCGGACGCGATACGCCGGCGGCAGTCGCGAAGTCGTCCATCGATTTATAATTTTTCTTGGCCATTCAATTCCTTACTGGCGGGACGACGACAACTGATCGGGAACGATTTCACTCAACGGACGATCCTCTGATGCGCCAAATCATGCATTCGGCAATTTGTACAGGATGACCTTCGTATCCTGAATCGTCGAAAGTCACCGCGTAAGCCGGCGTGATCCGTCATTTTTGGTGCAGGCCCTGCCTTCCCTTTCGAAAATCGAAATAATGCCTTCACTGCGACTTGCGCCGTCTGCGCCGCGTGGTTGCGAAAGGTGCTTGTTTCAGCGCCCCAAATTCGAAAATTTGCAGTGAAGACGCCGGGTTCCACGCTTTTCATTTTGTTGGGTAAACTTTCATTTGTTTACGAAAGTAAAGAAAAAATGCGTCACAAGCAACACAAATGCTGCAGAAAAATGCCGATGATGTCAATCGGTTTTATTATTTTTTATCAATGATTTAACTCGACACACGCCGTGAATGCCGGCCTCCCATCTCTTCCCGATCGCAGTTCTTCATTGACAGATGGGGGCTTCAGGGAACCTACTTTGCCTACGATCTTGAGGAGGATCGATTAACTGACAATCTTTGGGAGGCACAGATGAATATCAGAAAATTCGGCGTGACGATGCGGGCTGCCGTGGCGGTATGGGCGCTCTGCGCCACATCGGCGTTTGCCGACACCACCATCGAGTTCATTCAATGGTGGGAACCCGAAATGCCGTCCGGCGCCTTGCGCGGCATCATGAACGATTTCGAAGCCAAAAATCCCGGCATCAAGGTGACGCTGGTCAGCGGTCCCTATGCCACGACGCGTGACCAGATCGTCGTCGGCGCCGCCTCGGGAACGCTCAGCGACGTGGTGGGCCTCGATGGTGCCTGGGTAAACGGGCTCTCCAAGCAGGGCGCGATCGCCTCCATGGACGAACTGATGGAGAAGGCGAAATACGACAAAAGCCAGATCACCGATATCGTCAAGGTCGATGGCAAGAGCGTGATGTTCCCGCTGGCATCCTTCGTCTATCCCGTCTTCGTGAACCTGGATATCGCCAAGGCGTCCGGCGTTGACAAGCTGCCGACGACGCGCACGGAATTTGCCGAAGCCGCGAAGAAAATGACCGACGCCTCGAAGAACCAATACGGCTGGGTCCTGCCGCTATCGCTGCAGTCTCCGAGCGGAATCCAGAACGACGTCATGTCCTGGGTCTGGGCCTCCGGCGCCTCGATGCTGAAGGACGGCAAGCCTGACCTCGAAAATGAAGCAGTCGTCGGCACGCTCGACTATATCGCTTCCCTCAACAAGGAAGGCGTTATTTCTCCCGGCATTTTTGCCAAGAAGGAACAGGACAAGGTCGAGGAATTCGTCAATGGCCGCGTCGGCATGATGGTGGATTCCCTCGCCCATGTGAACCTCATCCGCGAGCGTAATCCGAAGCTCAATTTCGGCATCTCCGCTTTGCCGGCCACGGACGGCTACACCGGCAAGCGCGGCATGCCCTATGCGTCCTGGGGCATCGGCATCAGCGAGGGCAGCCAGCACAAGGAAGAAGCCTGGAAGCTCGTCGAATACCTGATGAGCCCTGACGTCAACGGCCGTCTCGTCTCGATTGCCAATGCCTTCCCCGGCAACGTCCATGCCAAGCCGGACTTCGTGGCCTCGGACCCGATCTTCGCGGAAGCCTTCAAAATCTTCCAGAGCGGTTATCCTGCAAACGAATTCGTCGGCCTTCCGGTTGCCGAAGAGCTGATGCGCGACATGAACGTCGAAGTTCAGAAGATGTTCGACGGCGGGCAGTCAGCCAAGGAAGCAGCTGCCAATACCGAGAAGGCTTGGCTGGCGAAGTTCTAAGCAAGTCGCTTTCACGGATCACCGGCAGCGCAACCAGGCGCTGCCGGTGCAAGTCGTCAAATTTCGGCAGAATAGAAAGTCACAGCTCATGAATCATTCGGCTACGGCTCTGGTCGCTGCGCACCCCAAAGCGCGAAGAAAAGGATGGCTTCGTTACAGCACCCTGAGGAAGCTGGTGCCGTATTTCTACGTGTCGCCGGCGACCCTGCTGCTTGTCCTACTGATGCTGTTTCCCATGGTGATGGTCTTCAAATATTCACTGATGGACGGCGCCATCATGAAAAAGGACGCTGCCTTCGCGGGCGTCCAGAATTATATGACGATCTTCGAGAATCCGGTCTTCTGGCAGTCGGTCGTACAGACGCTTTATTTCACGATCATGAGCGTCGTCTTCCACTTCATCATCGGCCTGGCCTTTGCGCTGCTGTTGAACACCAACCGCGTCGATCCGCTTATTCGCAGCATCCTGCGTGTGCTCTTCATCCTGCCCTGGCTGTTTACCGCCGTCATCATCGCCATCATCTGGCGCCTGCTGCTCGACCCGAACGGCGTCGTCAACAGCGTGCTGATGGCGCTCCATATCATCAACTTCAAGGTCGAGTGGTTTTCGTCGACGCGCACCGCCATTCACGCTTTGACCTTTGCAAACATCTGGGCGGGTTATCCGCTTTACATGGTCAGCCTGCTCGCCGGCCTCCAGGGCATTTCGAAGGAGCTTTACGAGGCGGCCGGCATCGACGGCGCCAACGGACTCCAAAAGTTCTGGTACATCACCATTCCGCAGCTGATGCCGATCATCATCAGCATCGCGCTTCTCGATTTCATCTGGACGATGCAGGTTTTTCCGCTGGTATGGATGACGACGGGCGGCGGCCCGATCTATTCGACGGAAGTGCTCTCCACCTTCACCTACAAGCTCGCCTTCTCCCAATATGAATTCTCGCTGGCTTCGGCGAGCGCGATGATCATCCTCATCATCTCGATGAGCGTCACCTATTTCTACATCAAACACCAGCAGCGCAGGTGACCGCCATGGCAAAGCGTTCCTTCAAGAGCTCCCTATTGCCGACCATCCTGACCTATCTCGGTCTGGCGATCGGCCTGGTTTTTTCGGCTTTTCCGATCGTGTGGATGTTTTTCAGTTCGCTGAAATCGAATACCGAAATCTTCGCCCTTCCGCCGCGGCTGTTGCCGGATGATTTCACGGTGGCCGCCTATCTGACGATTTTCAACGATCCGGTGAAAGTGCGGTTCTTCATCAACAGCTACTTTGTCGCCGGCGTCGTCACCGGTCTGACCCTCCTCGTCGCGATCGTGACCGCCTACGGTTTCAGCCGTTATCAGTTCCGGTTCAAGAACACCTTGAACATCTTCATCATCAGCACCCAGACCGTTCCGCCGATTACCCTTCTCATTCCCTATTTCGGAATGGTGGTCGCCTTCAGGATCTTCGATACCTATCTGGCGCTGATCCTCACCTACATGGTCTTCACCCTGCCTTACGCCGTCCTTCTGATGACAGGCTATCTCAACACCTTGCCGAAAGAGTTGGACGAGGCCGTCCTGGTCGACGGCGGCTCGAGCTGGACGGCCCTATGGCGCGTCATCGTTCCGGTCTCCATCCCCGGGATCGTCGCCACCGCGGTCTACACCTTCCTGCTGGCGTGGAACGAATTCCTCTTTGCGCTGACGCTGACAAAGTCGATGGACCTCAGAACCGTTCCGATCGGCATCCAGCTTCTGATGGGCCAGCACGCCTTCGAATGGAACGAGATGATGGCGATGAGCGTGCTCGGTTCCCTTCCCCTTCTGGTCCTTTACCTGGTTGCTCAACGCTACTTCCTGGCAGGCATGACCGCCGGCTCAGTCAAAAGCTGATGAGACGTCTCAGAACCTGCGCCAGCCGCGTTCAAGATTGTTTGGGCAATATCGGCAAAGCCAAGCCCGGCGGGCTGCGAGGAGACCCATTTCGGCGCGTGTTGCAATTGTGAAAGAACCGGGATGATGTTGTTGACCCCGAAGGAGTTGCGGATAAAGCCAAACATCGGTGCATCATTTCGAGAGTCACCGACGAAGGCGGTCACAGCGGCTGTTTCATCGGGATCGACACCAAACATCTCGGTTAAAACGCGCTCGCTCATCGAGCGCTTGTTGTAATCACCGATCCAAGTGTTGATGTGAATGGAGCTGATCGCAACCGTTCCGCCAATGGCTTTTATACTGGATGCGAGATCCTCGACCTCACGCGGGTCGTGACCCTGAATATCGATCGCGACGTCCGCCAGCCGAAAGACCTGGTCGTGGGCAATTCTGAACGCCGCGCCCCTTCGCGAGACCAGCTCTTCGATTGCCTGGAGGTGCTGACGCTGGCGCTCGGTCTGGAGGGCGGCGTCCTCCCAATAGTCGAAGACGACTGCACCGTCCCGACGGGTGACACAATATGCGCCACTTTCGCCGATGACTGCGGCCACCGGCCAGGCACGAACGATATGTTCGCACCAACCGGCGGAGCCGCCCGTAACCGGCACGACGGCAATACCCGCCCGGCTGAGATCCCAGAGAGCTTCGTAGGTTTGCGGCAGAAGCTTGCCTTCGGTGGTCAGGGTATCGTCGATGTCGGTGAACAGGTAGCGCACATCCTGTAACTCACGAGCTGATGGCGCCAGGTCTACGTAGCTCATGTCATGTCCTCGCTGCATGTGACCACGTCCAAGCCGCTCTCGGCGAGGGCATTGATGGCGGCCGCTTCGCCAGGCAACCGATCGGTGTAAAAACGGGTGAGTTTGCTGAATGGCGCCACACGCACGGAAGCGTTTCGCGTCCACTTGCTGACGTCGGCGGCCAGAATCTGCGTTTGCGAATTCTCAAGGAGGGCATTGGTGATTTGGGCTTCGCTATAGCTGAAGTCCATCAGACCGTTGAGCGGGCTTAAAGCGCCTGCGCCGACGACTGCGTAAGTCGCATAGAATTTTTCGACGAACTTGATCACATCCGTGCCCACCACGTCGCGATCGTCGTGACGCAAAAGACCACCCGTCAAATGGACCTCGACACTCGGCGCGTCGCAAAGGCTCAAAGCGACGTGGATGTTGTTGGTGATCACCGTCAGACCCTGGTGATCACGCAACGCCTCTGCAACGAACCGAACCGTGCTGCCGATCCCCAGGAACACTGTCGCCTCTGCACCTATATCGGAAGCGACGCGCTTGGCGATCAGCCGCTTGGCCCGCCGATTGAGCTGGGCGCGGGCATTGAGCGAGATGTTGCTGCCCTCGACCGGTAGGTCGACGCCGCCGTGGAAGCGCCGCGCGTGCCCGAGATCGCATAATGCATTGATATCGCGGCGGATCGTCTGCGTCGTCAAATCGTACCGGCGCGCCAGCTCCTCGATGTACTGAACACCTTCCGCTTCGATCAGCGCGAGGATCTCACGTTGTCGGCTCGATATGATCCGCTGCCCCATCGCCGCTCCTTACGTGAGGTAGACACTGGGGTCGTCTGTTATCACACCGGTCAAACCAACATCCCAGAAAGATGCGAGCCGCCTGGGATCGTTGCAGGTCCACGCCCGCACCGAGATGCCGCGACGCACGGCCTCCTCGAGAAACCCGATACTCAGTGCCTTGTAGTCGAGATGGATGGTCTTTGCGGGAATCGACCGAAGGACATCCAGCCAATCCGCAGGCAACTTGCTCCACAGCATGGCGAGCTCGTAGCTTGGATCAATCTCGTGCATTCCCTTCAACGCAGCGGCATCAAAGCTCGAGATCATGATCTTGGTGTGCGCCGCCCGCGCCTTCAGATGTTGATCAACGACTTTGACCAGTTGGTCGAGTGACTTGTGATGGGCATGCTGCTTGATCTCGACATTGGCGTTGAGGCCGAGTTCGCCAAGCGCCGAAACAACGCGGGCCAGCGTTGGCAGTGGTTCACCTTTGAATTTAGGGCTGAACCATGAGCCCGCGTCGATGGCTTCGAGATCCGATGCGGTGAGGTCGGCAAGATTTCCCTTTGACGAGGAACAGCGATCGATAGAAACGTCGTGGATGACGACCGGCGTACCGTCGGCAAGAAGTGCAACGTCGAGTTCGACCCACTCCGCGCCTTGTTCAGCGGCCGCCCGGAAAGCGGCAATGGTATTCTCGGGCGCTATGGCAGAGGCGCCTCGATGCGCCTGAACTTCACTGCGTCTCGGGCCGGATCGCGGCTCTACGGTCGTCATCGTCTCATCACTTTCGTCGTCTTCTGGGTGGGATGGAGAAATAATAAACCGGAGTCAATCGGTGCGTTTTCCGGTATCGCTGTTGAAAGGGTGCATCGCGCCGACACGTGCGAAGACGTCGACATTTGCGTTCTCGGCAAAATCCGGACGCCCCGGTACGGTCAGGACGACCGTCTGCTGGCTCCCACCCAATCGCACATGCAGATGGCTTTCTCCCCCAATTGGCTCGAGCAACTCGACCGTTGCATTGAGACGAACGGAAGGCTCAACCGGCTTGGTGACGAGCAGCGCGTCTGGGCGAAGACCGACCATGTCGGTGCCGGCGGGCAATGCCAGGGCACTTTCGCTGTCGGCTGCCCTGAGGACGTCGATCGGCACAAGATTCATAGGCGGTGAGCCGATGAAGCTGGCGACAAACAAACTCGCCGGGCGATCGTAGACCGCCACGGGCGTGCCGACCTGTTCGACAAGTCCTCCGTTCATGACGACCAGCCGGTCTGCCAGCGTCATCGCTTCAAGCTGGTCATGGGTGACATAGATGCTGGTGGTCTTCAGGCGCCGTTGCAGCCGGCGTATTTCAACGCGCATCTGTACCCGCAATTTGGCATCGAGATTGGACAGAGGCTCATCGAAAAGGAAGGCGGCCGGCTCGCGAACGATGGCGCGCCCCATCGCAACACGCTGGCGTTGCCCGCCGGACAGTTCGCGAGGCTTACGATCCAACATCGGCCCGATTTCGAGGATCTCGGCCGCCTCCGCCACACGGCGGTTGATTTCCGCCCGTTCGGTGCCGCGATTTTTCAAACCATATTCGAGATTTCCGCGCACGGTCATATGCGGATAAAGCGCGTAATTTTGAAAGACCATGGCGATATCGCGGTCGGCGGGCTCTGCCTTGTTGACATTGCGGCCGGCAATCTCGACGTGGCCCTCGCTGATGGTTTCCAGCCCGGCAATCATGCGAAGCAAAGTTGACTTGCCACAGCCGGACGGGCCGACGAGCACGATGAGTTCGCCATCCGCAACAGACAGGTTGATGCCTTTGACCGCCGGAACGGCACCATAATTCTTCTTGACGTCGATGATGTTGATCGTTGCCATTTCATTTCTCCGTTTCGACCAGGCCTTTGACAAAAAGGCGTTGCATGGCGACGATGACGAGGACAGGTGGCAGGGCGGCCAGAATGACCGCTGCCATCACGAGGTTCCAGCGCGGCTCGGCATCGGCAACCGCTGCCATGCGCTGGATTCCCATCACGACGGTATAGAAGCTCTGGTCGGTCGTTATGATGAGCGGCCAGAGATACTGGTTCCAGCCGAGCACGAAGAGGATGATGAAGAGCGCCGCGATATTGGTGATCGACAGCGGCAGCAGAATATCGCGGAAGAACTTCATCGGCCCTGCTCCATCGACACGGGCAGCCTCCATCAGTTCGTCAGGGACTGTCAGAAAGAACTGACGAAACAGGAAGGTTGCGGTTGCCGATGCTATCAGCGGAATGATGAGGCCGCCGTAATTGTTCAGCATTCCAAGGTCGGCGACGACCTTATAGGTCGGCACGATGCGCACCTCGACCGGCAACATCAGGGTGATGAAGATCATCCAGAATGCCAAGGTCCGGAACGGAAACCGGAAATAGACGATGGCAAAGGCCGAAAGGATCGAAATGATGATCTTCCCGACGGCGACGCCAACCGCCATGATCAGCGAGTTGATCATCATCGGCCCGATCGGCGGCGCCCCTGAGCTTGTCATCCCGGATGACAGCATCGTCGAATAATTCTCGATGATGTGGCTACCTGGTGTCAGTGGTACGACGCCTGACAAGAAGTCGTTTGGGCCGTGGCTCGATGCGATGAAAGCCACGTAGACCGGAAAGACCACGATCGTGACGCCAATGATGAGGACAAGGTGCGCCAGGAAATTTAGGAAGGGGCGAT
Organism: Rhizobium sp. WYCCWR 11152; assembly: GCF_013087615.1. Classification (NCBI taxonomy): domain Bacteria; kingdom Pseudomonadati; phylum Pseudomonadota; class Alphaproteobacteria; order Hyphomicrobiales; family Rhizobiaceae; genus Rhizobium; species Rhizobium sp. WYCCWR 11152. The sequence goes on from NZ_JABFCP010000024.1 coordinate 77,711, forward strand.
TTTCAACCATCCTTGGGATTCCTCAATATTGCACGCGGCGTTCGATGAAGCGGAATTGGACCGCGGTCAGAGCGATGACGATCACCATGAGAATGACCGACTGCGCCGCCGACGAACCCAAATTCAGTCCGATGAAGCCGTCGAAATAGACCTTGTAGACAAGGATTTCCGTCGCGCGCGCCGGTCCGCCTTGGGTGGTCGCATGAATGATGCCGAACGTATCGAACATCGCGTAAACGATATTGATGACGATCAGATAGAAGGTCGTCGGTGAGATCAGCGGGAAGACGATCGTCCAGAAACGCTTCATCGGCCCGGCTCCGTCAATGGCCCCGGCTTCCTGAAGCGAGCGTGGGACGGATTGCAGCGCAGCCAAGAAAAACAAGAAGTTATAGGAAATCTGTTTCCACGTCGCCGCGATCACGATCAGAACCATGGCATCATCGGGATTGATCAGATGGTTCCAGTTGATCCCCATCGCTCGCAACATATACGCGACGATACCGATCGACGGATTGAACATGAACCACCAAAGAATGCCGGCGATCGCGGGGGCGACGGCATATGGCCAAATGAGCAAGGTCGAATAAATTCGAGAGGTGCGCAACACACGCATTGCCGCTGCAGCCAGGAGCAGCGCAATTGACGTTGATAGCACCGTCACGAGAATGGCGAAGATGAGCGTGTGGCCAAAGGCATTGATGTAGATCGGATCGGCGAAGAGCCGACGGTAGTTTTCGAACCAGACGAAGCTCGTTTTGAAACCGAAGGCGTCCTGGCGCAGGAAAGATTGCCAGAATGCAGTTGCCGCAGGCCAGAGGAAAAAGACCACCGTCACGAAAATTTGGGGAGCGATGAGCAGGTAAGGCAAAAGCTTGTTGGGAAATACGGTCCGTTTGGTTTGCATGGGCCCTCACACTGACGGATGGGAAACGGGGGCCGGTCTTTCACCAGCCCCCGTCGCGGAGCCCATTAGTTGGCGGACTGGAAATCGCGAAGCTGTTCGTTGCCTCGTGCGACCACGGAATCAACTGCTTCCTTCGCCGTCTTCTTCCCGCCCAGCAAGGTCGCAAACTCATCGTCGATGATGCCACGCACCTGGACGTAGTTGCCGAACCGGATGCCCTTGGAATTGTCGGTGGGTGTCACCCGCGTCAGCTGCTTAATACCGATATCTGCTCCGGGATTCTTCTCGTAATAGCCCTGATCCTGGCCCAGCTTATAGGCAGCCTCGGTTATCGGCAGGTAGCCCGAGAACTGATGCCAATCGGCTTGGACGTCCGGCTTCTGCAGGTAAGTGAAGAACTTCGCGACACCTTTGTATTCCTCTTCCGGGCGACCCTTCAGCGTCCAGAGCGTGGCGCCGCCGATAATCGAGTTGAGCGGCTGCGGAATAACGTCGTCATAGTAGGGAAGCGGCGCAAAACCGACCTTGAAAGCCTTTGCGTTGTTGATGACCCCTGCCCGACCGGCGGACGAGTTCATGTACATCGCGCATTCCTGAGAATAGAACATCGGAGGAGCGTTATCGCCGCCGCCAGGTCCTCCGAATTTGAAGAGCCCCTCGTCCTGCCACTTCTTCAGGTTGCCCCAATGGCGGATCGTGAGATCATTGTTGAAGGTGAATTCTGCGTCCAAGCCGCCAAAACCGTTGGCCTTTGTGGAATACGGCTTATCGTGCAGCGCATTCAGGTTCTCAGTCTGGATCCACGAGATCCAGGCGCTGGTGAAGCCGCATCTGGCTGCGCCGGACTTCATGATCGTCCGCGAAAAGGCTTCAACGTCCGCCCATGTTTTCGGCGGCGTCTCCGGATCAAGCCCCGCCTTCTTGAAGACATCCTTGTTGTAATACATGATCGGCGTCGAGGAATTGAACGGCAAGGACAGAACGTTGCCGCTGGTGTCCGAGTAGTAACCGACGACCGGAGCAATGAATTTGCTCTGGTCCCAGGCCTCCCCCTCATCCTTCATCAACTGGTAAACGGGATAGACCGCGCCCTGTGCTGCCATCATGGTGCCGGTGCCGACTTCGTAGACCTGCACGATTGCGGGCTGCTGGTTGGCGCGGAACGCAGCAATGGCGCCCGTCAGCGTCTCGTCATAAGTGCCTTTGAAGACCGGGACGATCTCGTAGTCAGATTGAGATGCGTTGAACCCCTTGGCGATCTGTTCAAGCTTCGCGCCATTCTCGCCGCCCATCGCGTGCCACCACTGGATCTTCGTGGCTGCCATTGCCGGAACGGATAACGATAGGCTGGTCAATCCTGCGGACAGGAAAAAAGCGATCTTGTTCATCCTCACTCCCACTTGTTGTCGGTCCGAAGCCTCCCGCTACGAACGTGAGCCCGATGGTAACAGGCGAGTTTCACTTTGCAAGAATGAAATGTTCAAATGAACATTTGATTGCCAGCCGCGACCGACGATCACCCGTGCTGGGTTGGCGCAATGCTGGCGACAGCCTCAGGTTCGAGGTGCGCTGTTCTTAGGTCGGGGATATGGACTAAGCGCCGTATAACTGGCCGCATGGGCTTGGTCGCCTTTGGGTGACAGCGCAAGCGTGAACGCCTCCATGGCGTTCACCGTTAACGGCCGTTGCTGCCCGGATCTTCACAACTCTCCCGTTGTGATCACTTTATCGGCCTTCCGACCTCTTCCAATTGGGACCTCTCATCGCCGCCACCGGCGGGTCCCAATTTTGCAGCACCCTGCAGACTTCGGCTCTGGTGGGCGCGCCGGTGCGACCGCCGAAAACCTGGCATTTGAGCGCCGCCGCCATGGATGACAAGCGCATCGCCTCTTCGATCGGCATGCCTTCGGCGATAGCCAACGCGAAAGCGCCATGGAAGATATCGCCGGCTGCGAGCGTATCGACGGCCCTCACCTTCGGAGCGACAAGATGGACAACTTCGCCGGTTCGGTCATCGAACCAGAAGCAGCCGTTTTCGCCAGCCGTGACGCTGATGAAGGCATGCTCGAACTTTCGCTTGAGAAGGCCGACGACCTTCACCAGCTCGGCTGTTCCGGCAAGCCGTTCGGCCGCCGGCTGCGAGAACACGATGTGGCTGGCGGCCGGTGCAAGCATCTCGATCACGCCATCGCCTGCAACGTCACCATCGAGAATGGCCGGAATGGCCGCGTCTCTGGCTGCCACCAACGTCCGCAGCGCAAGCTTCGGCCACCGGACGTCGACCAGCACCGCATCGAAAGCAGAAATTTCCTGTTTTGTGACCGGCTTGATCGTCTCGTGCAGGCCTGCATCGTAGAAAGGCACAATCAAGCGCTCGCCCTGATCATCGACAAGGATCGTCGAGACCGCCGAGCGGGCGCCTGCCACACGTACCATGCCGCCCGTGTCTATGCCGCTATCGCTGAGGTCGGCAATGATGCGTTCGCCAGTGGAATCATCGCCGACTGCACCCCAGAGGCTGGCATTGCCGCCCAGCCGGGCGACTGCAAAGGCAGCACTCGATGCCATGCCCTCGGCGACCTGCAGCATATCGTAAGGCAGGATTTTGCCCTGGCCAGTCGGTAGCGAGCGTACACGAAACAGGGTGTCCATAACCGCCGCGCCGACACACAAAACGCGGCGCGCCTGACCGGGAGGCGGGTCGAAGATAGAAATAGAAGAAGTCGTCAAAACCGTAGTCTCACCCGCTCACTTGACGGCGCCGGCCGTCAGGCCCGCTACGATCTGCCGTTGCGCGAACACCGTCAATATCAGCACCGGCAAGGTGACAATCAATGCCGCCGCCGCCAGCGGACCCCAACTGACCTGTTCGAATGAGAGCATGTTGTAGACGGCGACGGGGAGCGTGCGCGTCTCGCGACTGGCGAGCACGATGCCGAAGACGAAGTTGTTCCACGAGAAGATGACCGAGAGGATGAAGGCGACGACAATGCCTGGCCTGGCGATCGGCAAGGCGACCAGCCGGAAAACCTGCCAGGGTGTTGCGCCGTCGATGCTTGCAGCCTCTTCCAGCTCCATCGGCGTCGTCTCGAAATAACCGATCATGATCCACACGACGATCGGCACAGTGACGACGAGATGGATAATGATCTGCGGCAGCAGCGTGCCGAGCAGATTCAGCCACTGGAACAGCAGGAAGAGCGGGATCAGGAAGGAAAGGCCGGGCGTCATGCGCGCGATCATGATGACCAACGCAGACTTCTCAGCCTTCAGGCGCGCGATGCCATATCCGGCCGGTACGCCGATCAGCAGCGCCAGAAGCGTGGCGGCACCGGTCACCAGCACCGAATTCCAGAGATAGAGGAAGAAGTTGTTCTCCTCGAAAACCTTCAGATAGTTCGACCAGGCAAAGCGCTCCGGGATGAAGATCGGCGGATAAGCGCCGTTGTCGATTTCATATTTCAGCGACAGCGAGATCATCCAGAGGAAGAACAGGACGACCGGCGATATCATCACCAGGGCAACAAACAGCAAGCCGATGCGATCGAGCGTCTTGCGCTTCATCAGCGTGCCTCCCCGTCGGACCAGTTCGCGCGCTGCCGCAGCATCATCAGGACGAAGGCGAGCAGGACGATGAGGATGAAAAAGACAACCGCCATCGCAGATCCATAGCCAATATCGTAGTAAGCGAAAGCAGTGTTGTAGAGATAGATGTTGATCGTTTCCGACGCCGTGCCCGGGCCGCCCTGGGTCATGGCGTAAATGATGTCGAAACTTTTCACCGCATCGATGCTGCGGATCATCACGGCAATCATCAGGAATGGCGCGATCATCGGCAGCGTCAGATAGCGAAATTTCTGCCAGACATTGGCTCCGTCGATTTCGGCACTTTCATAGGGCTCGCGTGGAACCGCCGCCAGACCGCCGAGCACAATCAGCATGATAAGCGGCGTCCATTGCCAAGTCTCGACCAGCACCAGCGATGGGATGACGCTGTTCTGATTATAGATCCACTCCTGCGGGCCGATGCCGATGAGGGAGAGAAGATAGTTGAGGACGCCGAGCTGCGGGTGGAACATCATCGTCCAGACGAGGGCAATGGCGACGGGCGTCGCCATCATCGGCATCACGAATATGCCACGCAGAAGGCCGCGCAGCGGAAATTGCGTATCGAAGATCAGCGCGGCGAGCGTCCCTAGGAAAAGGGGCGCCACCACGGAGAGCGTCGTATAGAGCACCGTATGCCACAGCGAGTCCCAGAAGCGCATATCCACGACCAGGCGGGCATAGTTGTCCAGTCCCGCAAAGACCTGGGACTGGCCAAGCGTCCAGCTGTTGACGCTCATCCAAAGGGTAAACACCCATGGAAAAACGATGACGGCCGCAATGACGATGAGCGCCGGGATGACGAAAGGCCAGTAGTTGGGAGCAAACCGATCCGGTTTGCTCCTTCCTTTCGACGTCTTGGCCACTGCGGCCGTTTCGATGCTTGTCGAGGCCATTATCCCTCGCTTTTCGCCAGGACGGGTTCGAACTGTGCCGTCGCTGCCTTCAGCTCGGTTTCGGGATCGGCGCCGCCGATCATGTTGGTGAGACCGACACCATAGACGTCGCGGAACTCGGTGACCGGAATGATGACCGGCAGCGCGAGCTGCGAGATCTTGCCGGAACCGACAACGGCATCAAGCCAGGCGCCCGGCATCTTGACGCCTTCGCGGACCTTCGCATCCTCGAGGACGGACTGGCGGAAAGGAACGCCGGCGCCGGCCTGCAGCAGACGTGCGCCCATTTCATGCGAAATCGCCCATTGGCAGAAGAGGTAGCCGGCTTCTTTCTTCTGACTTGCCGCGACGACGCCGAGCCCGTCGCCGAAGGTGCCCGCGGCCTGTGCCTTCGGACCTTTCGGCATGATGCCGTAACCGACCTGGCCGACGACGCGCGACTTTTCCGGATTCTCGATCGGCGGCGCAAAACCGACGCCGTCCAGCCACATGCCGATCTTGCCCTGCAGGAAGGCCGACTGCGCCTCGGCCCAGTTGAAGCCGGAGACGCCGGGAGGGGCGGTCTTGGTCATCAGCTTTTGATAGAGCTTGGCTGCATCGATCGCTTCTTGCGATGTCGTGCGCAGCTTGCCATCAGGGCCGAGCGGGCTCGAACCATAGCCGAGCAGCAGCGACGTCCAGACCGGCGTATTGGCGTTCTTCAGGCCGCGGGCGACGAAGCCGTAGGTGTTGCTCGAAGGATCGGTGAGCGCTTCCGCAGCACTGGCGAGTTCTTCAAACGTCGTCGGGTAGGCCAGCCCCTTCTTCTCGAACAGCGTCTTGTTCCAGTAGATGATCCAGTAATCGACCGAGAATGGAAGCGAACGCAGAACGCCGTCCGGATCTTTGGCGAAAGTCAGGCCGGCTTCGGCAAAGTCGGTTTCAACCAGAGACGGGTCGGTCAGCGAGGGGTCCTTGAGAAACCCGCCGATATCGGCAAGCCAGCCGCCCTTTTCGAACTGCCGCTTCTGGACATGATAGCTCATGTGCACGACATCGAAGCTCGGCTTGCCGGAGCTCAGCTCGATGGTCGTTTTCTGGCGCTGCTGTTGTTCGGGTGTCGCTTCGGCATTGACCTTGATGCCGGTGAGCTCCTCGAATTCGGACAGGTACTTCAGAAGTATTTCGCTGCGCGGGCTCTTGACCAGGTTGACTTCAAGCGTCGTGCCGGCAAAGCGCTTCCAATCGACGGCAGCCGATGCAAACCGGACGCCGAGCATGCTGCTGGCGCCAAAAGCGGCCGTACCTGCCAGAAAGCCGCGTCTCGTCGGGTTCAAAAACGATGACATGTGATTCCTCCTCCTTTTGCCGGCGATCTCCTCATCCCCGGCTGTTTATTTCCGATTATATCCTGAGCGCACGATCTCTTGCATGATTGATATGTGCGACAAGGCTGTTGACGGCGTCCTCCGCCGATCGTCGTTCGATTGCCTCGAGCACCTTCAGGTGCTCAACCATGACAGGTCCGACGTGACCATCGATGCGAAAACGGTCCTGACTGATCAGGCGCATCTTGATCGAGTTCACCCGGTAGGCGTTCGAGATGATGGTATTTCCCAAAGCATCGATAAAGGCGTCATGCATGCCCCAATCGACAGCTTGCGCGTGTACTTCCAATTCGTGCGATCCATCGCCATTTCGAATGGCGTCGGCGATATCCCGATGCTGCTTCACAAGCCCGGCGACCGTCTCGTCAGACGCGGAGCGGGTGAAAAGCGCGACCGCTTCCTTCTCCAGGAAGACGCGCAGCTGGAACGCCTCGCGAATGAGGTTCAGGTCGATATGCGCGATTTGCAACCCCCGCTGGGGCACCGTCTTGATCAGACCTTCGGCTTCGAGCCTCGGGATGAGTTCGCGGATGGCGCCAAGCGTCAGCCCTGTCAGCTCGACGAGGCGCCGCTGCGAAACGAACTGGCCGGGGCGCACGTCACGCGCAAGAAGATGGCGTGTGAAGCTCTCATACGCCTTTTCCCGCAGTGTCGGCTGCTCGTCCGTTCCGTCCATCGCCTCTCCCAGAAACATCTCCGACCTATGCCGCCTTCGAGCGGAAAAGAGTGTCGAACGCAAGAGCGAGTTGCGCCTGCCCTTCGTCGGATATTGAAACGAGTGGTGGGCGAACCGCAAGCCAGATTTCATCCGACGTCAAGTGAGCGACCATCGCTTTCACGGCAGCGGTCACCGGAAATTTCAACAATTCGGCCACGAAATCCTCTATGCGAGAATCGTCTTTGCCCTCTTCCGCCATCAGCTTGACTTCGCGAGGTACGAAATTCGCCATGCCGGAGATCGCACCCTGGCCGCCAAGCCGCACGCCCTTCGCCAGGTGACGTTCGTCGCCCACCAGGATGACGAGATCGCCATGCGCCTTCAGCAGCTTTTCCGTAAAAGGCCAGTCGCCGGAGGAATCTTTGACGCCCGTAACGACATTGGGAAAGGCGGTTCGTAGCCGGCCGATTAGCGATACACTCAGCGGAACCATGGTGACCGAAGGAATGTTGTAGACGATTATGTCTCGCGCCTTGTCGCCCAGAATAGCGAAAACAGCCGAAAACCACTGGAAGACGCCGTCGTCACTCACGTTCTTGAAATAGGACGGTGGCGCAAGAAGGATATTGCGGGCTCCCTTGGAGAGCGCATGACCGGCCTGCATCGCCGCATCCTCGGCAGCGTCGACCAGCACACCGACGATGATCTGCTTTGCGGCTATCCCACTGTCGAGCATGGAAGCGAGGATACGCTCACGTTCCTGGGTGCCGAGGGAAGAGCCTTCACCCGTCGTCCCGAACAGGGTCACACTCGAGCAGCCGGCCGCGAGGCTGCGCCGTGCCTGCTCGATCATCGCCTCGATCGCGATATCGCCATTGCTGTCGAACGGCGTGGCAAGAGCAACCGAGAGCCCGAATTTTTGTGTCAAATATGCTTCCTCCCAATGAACGGATCAGATGTAGCAAACTAACATGTTAGCTGTAAAGAGGTGATTGCGCACTGCCTACGCGAATGTCGAGGCAGTCGCTTTCTCACGATCAACTGGCATGCCTCGCCGCCGGCCCATTCGCCCGCACGAGCGCCATCAGCATCGGGCCGATCGCAAATTCGCCCCTTTCGGTCCTTCGGGTCAGATCTCTGAGATAACCGCCGGGCGAATTGATGTGCCCACCCCTTTCCAAGATGCAGGCGATCACGGTTGCGGCGTTTTCCGGCCCCATGCCCGAGCAGGCTTCCTCATAGGCCGAGGGACTGACGCCGAGCATCGAGCGCACGACGACGGCCGCCGACATAAGGTCTCGCCAATTGCCGATGCTTCCGCCAGGCCCGTAATCGAGAATACTGGGGCAGGCCTGGAGGACGAGGCCGAGCGGGAAGGATTTCAGGCTTGGTCCGGCGCCTGGATCGGCCGCGCCCCCCGTCCTGTTGCTCATCCCGCCGGAAGGCTTTTGCGGTTTCAATCTTCGTTCGTCGGACGGCCCGGCGTTCGGGTCATTATCGGCCGCTGCCTTTTCGCCCTGCTTCGTATCGAAGCTTGGTTCAAATTCATAAATGGAGTTGGGATTTGAATTCTGTTTGTGATGCTCAATTTGAGACTCATTGGCGTCTATTTTTTTTGTTTTTATCCGTATTTCCAGCATGTTGACGATCTCGGCACGCAGCAGCCCCATCTCGTCGAGCAGCGGTGCCAGGTCTTCGGCTGTCGCCACGCGTGGAAGTCGGGCAAGAAGCGCTCGAAACATCGCCGAAATGCCTTCCCAATCACCGGGAACCCCTTCTTCGAGGGCCGTCTCAATCAGCTTGGAGATATCGCGCCGGCACAGCGTCATGCGTTCCCTGGTCACCCGCAGCAGCTCCCGGTCGGCAACCGCCTGGGCGGCCAGGGTTTCGATTTCGACAGCACGCGCCAGAAGCGGTGCGACGCTGAAGCCGAAAGCCTCGCCGATGGCCCCTGCCCTGTCGCGGCGCGCATAGCGTTTGCCATTCGGGCTGTCCTTGCGCAGGATCAGGCCGGCCTCGACCAGGACGGCAAGATGCCGCCTGAGGGTGGCTGGGGTCATGCCTCGAGCGCGCAACGAAAGCTGCGCATTCGACGGGAAGACGATCAGTCCTTTTTCCTCGGAGATTTCGTCGTCAGGGTAGAAGGTCAGAAGCGCATCGAGCACCGTCAGCGCCCGATCGGTGACGCCAAGCGCCGGCCGCGCTTCGCAGATCGCCCTGAACAGCTTCCATTTACTGCGTTTCATTCCCGGCTCGATGGTCTCGGCCAGTTGCTGGCTTGCCAGCATGCCAAGCGACATCGGCCGCCGCCCAAAGGGCGTCGTCACATATCCACTCTCCATTTGCCTTCACCTTCGTTCAGGCAAAAGAAAACCATCCACCAATTTGGTGCCTAAGACGCTTGACTGTGATTCGGGGAAATGCGATTCTCGATGTGCTTAAGATCTGAGAAGGGCTTCCACGGCGTCGTCGTTGGGGGCCTTTTTCTTTTGCGCGCTACGCTCCTCTGTCCTTGTTGAACTCCTGGAACAGGCCCTTCAGCCTTTCCTGGACGAATTGATCGAAACCGGGCGCGGTCTTGCCGTCGAAGACGAAGGTCGCACCGGATGCTGTCTTCTTGATCATGACAGGCACGCCACTAACCTGGGCTTTGGCCACCGCCGGCTTCGGCGCAGCCGTCTTCTTCGTTGCCAGAACGAGTGCCCGCTGAAACCGCTCGTCGCTCGAAATTTTACGCGCGTCGTCCGCGGACAACTCCGCGATGATCCTTTCGACATCGGCTTTCTCAAGCCGCTCGCCCAGTTCCAACCATCGCCGGCGGCCGATATCAGGTGCTGCACCTATGGCGTTGACGAGATCAAGGGGGACCTGTCGTATGACGATCAGCATTCTCGACAGCGCCGCCTTGTCCACGCCGAGAGCCGCCATGATGACATCGCGGCCAAAGCTGCGTTCCTCGAGCCGCGATGCGAAGAGCGCGCGCTCGATGTAGGAGAGATTGGTTCGAGCGCTGTTTTCCTGTCCCTGGCTGACGACCAGCTGACCGTCGGTGAGATCGCGGACGACCGCACGCACCCTGATGCCGATTTCTCGGGTGGCAGCCAGGCGCCGATGGCCGTAGGCGACCTGATAGCGTCCCCTGGTTTCGGGATGCGGGCGGACAAGGATCGGAACCTGCTGCCCATGCTCGCGGATCTGCTCGACAAGTTGCGCGAGTTCGGCCGCATCGATCGCCAATCGGTCGCTGACGAAGGAAGCGTCGATCAGGCCGGGATCGAGTTCGACGATGGTCTGGCCGGTGGCAAGCTGCCGCTCCAGCTCACTCGCCCGCTCCATTTTCTCGGTAATGTTGCCGAGCGTCTTGGTAATGCCGCCGACCGGCGCTGCACTGCGCTCCTGCGGCACGAATCCCGCGATCGGGCGATTGTCGCGCGGTGCGACTGCGTCCATTCTTTCCGGGCTCGGAGCGGAGATTTCGATGAGGTTCTTGCGCGCCATCTATCTATTTCCTCCCCCAGGTCGAGCGAATATGCGCCTCGATCTCGCCATTCACGAGGTTGAGCGACTCCAGAGCCCGATCGTAGGTTCCGCGTGTGAACTGCGACCGCTCGACCTCGTAGAGTGTCTGCTTGGTGACGCCGGCGTCGGCGACCGCCGTCGACTTCACCATGGCGTTGTGGAGCATTCGATTGCCGAAGATCGCCCGCATGAAGCCGGTCATCTGGCTTTGCGGTCCGTCGTTCGGCTCGAACCGCGTCACGAGATAGCGCATCCAGTCATAGCTAGTACGCCCGCCGGCCTTTTCCACGACCGACATCAGCTCACTCGTCATCGTCAGAAACTGCGACATCGACATGACATCCAGCATCTGCGGGTGGACCGTGATCAAGACCGAGGTTGCCGCGCAGAGCGCCGACATCGTCAGGAACCCCAGTTGCGGCGGGCAGTCGATGACCACGACGTCGTAAAGGCTTTCGATCTCCGTCAGGACCTCGCCGATGCGGGCAAAGAACATCGTCTCCGCCGTCCCCGACGCCATCGCCTTCGGCGTCTCGTGCTCGAATTCCATCAGCTCGAGATTGCCCGGAATGAGATGCAGATTGGGCGTGTAGGTGGCACGCACGATGTCGGCGATGGGGCGCGGCTCCTCATATCGGATCGCACCGTAGATCGTTTCGCCCTCTCCGACATCGAATTCCGGCTGATGGCCGAACAAGGCGGACAAGGAGGCTTGCGGATCGAGGTCGACGGCGAGCACGCGGTAGCCCCTGAGCGCCATGAACTGCGCCAGATGGGCCGCGGTGGTGGTCTTGCCCGAGCCGCCCTTGAAATTCATGACGGAGACGATCTGGAGCTTTTCCCCCGGCCTGCGGGCCGGCACATATTTCGGCGTTCCGTTTCGCTCGTCGAGGACCCGGCGAATCCGGTCCATATCGGTTGCACTGTAAAGCCGCCGTCCGTTTGCGAGCGGATCAGGCCCATGGCCGTCGGCGGCCACCTGGCGGAGATAACCTTCGCCGATACCGATGAAGGCCGCAGCTTCCGCCGGCGAAAATGTTCTGATGGTCTTTTGCGAGAGCGGGGGAAAGATTTTTGCCTGATGCTGCTGAAGTTGATAGGATAACTCCTTCGCATCTGTTGCCAGAAGCGACGGGAGATGCTCTTGATCGTCCTGAAGAGCAAGGCTCGGCTGCATGATCTTTTTCCCAAGTAACTGCGCAATTTTGAACGAAAGCGCTTCAGTTGCGCAGTTACTATATGCCTCGATTCGTTACCAATTTACAAATGCTTAACCAAACCGTCCGTTTCAGCGCCATCGCGGCGGCTGGCGACATGAGCCAGATTTCAAGTGATTCACGCATTGCCGATCACTCGAAGTGACTAACCACGGTGGCTTTCCAGCCGACCGGGAGGTCAACCGCGTCGCCATATAATCCTAATGTATCAATAGCTTGGGCGCTTTCTCTCTATTTCCCATCGTCCTTCAGGTAGTTGTTGCCGTTGATCACCAGAAGGCCGTCGGAACCTTTGTCCGGCTCGAATATGCTCATGCTTTCCGTCTTGCCGCTCGCATCGGTCAGGTCGAGACGGTAGCCGGAAAGCTTGTAGCGTCCGCTTGCGCCCGGCCGGTTGCTTGACGTGGTGACGCCCGATTGCGACCCGCCGATTTCGTTCGTGATCGAGGCGCCGGACCAGCCTGTACGTTCGAAAGTACCGTTTCGACGAAGCGTCATCGTATGGCTGGACGCCACCGATCCCGACGAGGTCGCGGTCATGCCGCTCGAGGCGAAGGTGGATACCCATTCGCCGTCGAGCGTCGCACCCTCATCAAATGGCGGCACGGCGCGGTAGTCTGCGTCGGCAATTTCCAGGTCTTCGCCTTTTTTCGAGAATGGTTTCGTCTCGATCTCGATTGTGCCGTAGGCAGAGGTGACGCTACGCATTTCGATCGACCCGGCGGAGGAGAAAAACCCGCCGCCGGTAAGCTTGTAGAGGCCGCAATCGGTCGGGGTGTCCCTGCAATGTTCGGCAATGCTCCGGCCGCCCTTCGGCAGTTCCGTGCTGAACAGCCCTTTCGGATCGAACGTGGTGATCGTGCTGTCCGAATAGAAATCCATACCACCGAAGACATTCGGCCGGAGACCGGTATCGAGATGGGTGAAAACGCCGTCCAGCCCGCCGTCATCGCTCGCCGGCACGAGATCGAAATCCTTGTCGGAAGGATCAAGCTTCACCGAGCGCACGAGGGTTGCGAAATCGGCCTCGGCGCTACTGCTTCTGTCCCCGTTCACATTCAGCAACACGAGCTGCAGATAGGTCTGCCGCTCGTCGCCGGCGATGCCGACGACGATCTGGTTAATGGTCACGTTCTTCTGATGGACGCAGCAGCGTTCTTCCACGCGGATGTCGTAGCCGTTCACCGTGACCCCATAATGCTTGATCAGGATATCTTCCTTCGCCATGTCGGGAAGCGTCGCGACGAAGGTCTTCATGCCGGCCTGCAGAGAATTGCGCGCCGCCGGGAGCGGCTTGGTGATCTGGATCAGAGCACTGCCGCGCTTGTCATCCTCCGTTTCCGGAAAATCCTTCTGCAGCATGAACAGATTGCCCTTGCCGGCTTTCCTCCAGCCGGAAGCGGCATCGGGCAGGCTCACCGTCAGGTCGCCGATATCGGCGGGTGCCGCCAATGCCTGGGGGCAGGACAGGAGGCAGAAAATGACGAGAACGAAGCCCAAGGCCGATTTGTCCCGGCCGATCCGATCGATATGCGCGTTGCCCATACGCCCTCCCCTCGCGTTTCGACTACCGCCGACGGGATTTGGAGTTGGGCGCGACCATTTCAACCCTGAGCTTCATGAAGGTTTGTTGAATGCTTCGACACACGCCCTATCAGGGAGCTTAGGAAACAGGCGCTATCAATTTCAATGATGGGAAATAGGACCGATAGCGGCCGATATCGCGGGTCAACAGCGGCAGTTGTTCTACGGCTGCGTGAGCGCCGATGAAGAAATCGGGAAGCACGCCGGTGCGCAACCCGCCTGCCTTGCGATATTGCGTGAAGACCTTGCCCGCAAGAAACAGGGCGGCCTTCGGCATCGGCCTCATATCGAGGCCGGCCTCTTCCAGAAAAGTCTCGAGCGCTTCGATCCTGTCGTATCGAACCGCAAGTTCGGCATAGACGACATCATTGATCGGCAGGGAACCTTCGATGCTCGCCGTCTCGAGCTGGGCTATGGACCAACTCGACCATTTCGGGTCACCGGTCACGAGGCCCAGAAGAACTTTGGTGTCGACGAGCGTCACGTTTCGCTACGCGTCAAAGCCATGATAGCGTCGGTGTCGAGGCCCTTGCCGGCATGGCCGCGTAGCTTCTCGAAACGACTGACCGGCCGCTTCCTGTCAGCGCGCGTCAGAACCACACTGCCGTCGGCAGCGCGATGAAAATCGACCTGGCTGCCCGGAACGATGCCAAGCAGATCCCGGACCCGCTTGGGAATGGTCACCTGCCCTTTCGCGGTAACGGTCGTGGCCATATCGGGCGCCTTTGTAATACTCTCCTGTTGGAAAGTATTACCTTCGTTGGAAAATTTCAAACCCGATGCTTACCGCAGAAGCCGGTTGCTAAGCGGCCATCGATTGGTAGAGCCAGTCGGAAAGCGTCTGGCGCGCCACGCGCGCGCCAGCGCCGGGAATCAGTGCGTCGTCGGTCAGTTCGACACCGAAATACGACGTGGATCGATCGGTTATCACCTGCCGTTCGTCTTCGTTCGCGGCGAGATAGACCCGGGCGATTTCATCGATGCCGAATTGCTCCGGGCCGCCGATTTCGACGACATCGCCCGAGGGAGCACCGGCTGTCAGTTCCGCCAGGAATGCTGCGACATCCCCGGCTGCGACCGGTCTCATCAAGGCCGATGGCAATCGAAAGACATTGCCTTCGGCCCCGATGTCGATCAATCCGTTTATGAACTCGTAAAATTGCGTGGAGCGGAGGATCGTATAGGGTCGACCTGAAGCCCGGATGAGATTTTCCTGTACCATTTTCGCGCGAAAATAGTCGCTTTCCACGAGGCGCGGCGTGCCAACGACCGAGAGTGCGAGATAGTGTCTGATGCCGGCTTCCGCCGCAGCTGCGAGCAAGTTCTTCGTCGACGCCTTGAAGAAATCGAACGCCGAACTGTCGCCGAACGATGCGGCATTGGTCACGTCTACAACGACTTCGGTTCCCGCCATCGCCACGTCCAGACCCTTGCCGGTGACCGTGTCGACGCCAAGCGACAATGATGCGGCCGCGACGTCGTGGCCCGATCGGCGCAACTTCTCGCTGAGCCGCGTTCCGATGAGACCGCTTGCTCCCACCACCGTGACTTTCATATCGGCATCCTCTGTTGCATGTCGTCTACAATGCCTCACGCCGATCGACAATGACCGGAAAGCCGGACGCCTTCCATCGTTCTTGAGGTCTGGCGCCCTAGCCGAAGGGCATAGCGGTACCAGCCTGACGTCTAGGATGCGCCATCGGGAAAACAGGACAGTCTTCCGATCCGTCGTCCGCCCGAAAATTCCGGCTACGTTCCCGCGCGATGCATGGGTTTCCATGAGTTGCGGTTGTGGTGCGGCGGGATTACGCTTTGTAACATGAGCTCGCCAGCCCCGAAATCGAGAACGACTGCTGCAGGAAATGCTGATGATCCCCCGGTTTTCTCTGTCCGGCAGGAGCAGTTGATGCTGAGCGTCTGGTCGCACCGTCCCCGTTTCCTACATCTGGGGCTTTTCTTCCTCGCCTATGTACTCGCCTGCGGCTTCGCACAGTCGCTGGCAATCGTGCCGGGAACGGGTATTTCCATCTGGCCTCCGGGCGGGCTTTTCGTCGCGACCCTCATCCTTGCCTCCAGGCGCAGCTGGCCATGGTGGATCCTGGCGGGCTGCCTGGCAGAGATGTTCAGCAATTTCCTGTGGTTCTACAGCCCCGTGCCTGCGGCCTTCCTGATTTATGTCGGCAACGCTCTTGGAGCAATGGTCGCGGCATGGCTGGTGAACCGGACCTTGAAGCACCCAGTTCAGTTGGAAACTCTGCAGGAAGTTCTCACATTTGTCATCCTGGCTGCCGGAATTGCACCGATTGTCAGCGCGACCGTGGGAAGTGCCACGCTTGCCTGGTTCGCGATTCAATCGCAATCCTTCGCGACGGCCTGGCCGCTATGGTGGATCGGAGACGCAACCGGTGTCCTCATCGTTTCGCCGCTGGCCTTGGTCCTCTTTCACAGCTGGCGCAGCAAGACGCAGTTCTCGGCCGCGCAATGGGTGGAAGCCTGCGTCCTGGCGCTGATCTTTCTCGGTGTCGCGGCTCTTTCACTGAGCGGCTACCTTCCTTTCGCCTATATTATCATGCCGCCTCTCCTTTGGGCCGCAGTCCGCTTCGAGTTCAAGGGCGCTGCGGTATCGCTCGCTCTGCTTGCTCTGATCACGGCGGTATTCACGATAACAGGCGCCAGCCAGTTTGCCGGTGATCCCGAATCCCAGAAACACAATCAGATCATGCTGCAGCTGTTTCTGGCCATCTCGGCATTTTCGGCGCTGATTGTCGCCGCCATATCCCGACAGCACCAGCTGGCAGTACTCACATTGCGCCAAAACGTGGAGACGTTGCGCGACCGGGAACGGGAGCTCTCGCAACTCGTGGACATGGTTCCGAGCCATGTCTGGCGTCTGACGCCCGAGGGCGAGCCAACCTTCTTCAATAGGCGGATGGTCGATTTCCTGGGTCTTGACGTGGCGGACTCGGACAGGCCAGGCATGAGCCGGCTGGAGGCGGTCCTGCAGGCCACCGTTCATCCCGATGATACAGCCGGGTTCAGGGACGCCCTTCGCCATTGCCTCGCCACCGGCGAGAGCTTCGTCATGCGGTATCGGCTGCGGCGCGCCGACGGTCTCTTTCGCTGGATGTCGAGCCGCGCCGAGCCGATGCGCGATCAGGCCGGAAACATCGTCCAGTGGTACGGGCTTTGTCACGATATCGACGATCAGATGCGTGCCGAAGAGGCCATTCGGCGGAGCGAAAGACAGCTTCAGCAGATGATCGACGCCGTGCCGGTCCGCATATGGAGCGTGGAACCGACAGGCGGATCGACCTACTTCAACAAACGCTACCAGGATCATTTCCGTGCCGTCATCGCCAATTTCGACGCGCGGGCCGAACCGCGCATCGACGAGTTGCTGCGGCAGCTGATTCATCCCGAGGATGCGCCCGACGTGCAGCGCACGCTACGCAATTGCTTCGAAACCGGCGGCGGCTCCGTCATGCGGTTTCGCTGGCTTGAAAAGGACGGCGTCTACCGCTGGGCCGAATGCAGGGTGGAGCCGCGCCGCGATGACAACGGAACGGTCGTGCAATGGTACGGCGTCTCCCTCGATATCGACGAGGAGGTGCGCGCGCTGGAGGCGTTGCGCGACCGCGAACGCGAGCTCTCGCAGCTCGTGGACATGGTCCCGGTCCAGATCAGGCGCCTGACGCCGGAAGGCGAACCGGTCTTCTTCAACAAGCGCCTGATCGACTTTTTCGGTCTCGATGTCGGCGATATGGACAGGCCCGGCATGAGCCGCCTCTCCTCGGTCATTCACACTCTCGTCCATCCCGATGACGCATCGAGGTTGCTGGAGACGGTTCACCATTCCCTCGCCACCGGCGATTCCTTCTCGATAAAATATCGCATGCGCCGTTTCGACGGAGCCTATCGCTGGGTCGATGGCCGAGCCGAGCCGCTACGCGATCAAAGCGGCGCGATCATGCAATGGTATGTCATATCCGTCGATATCGACGATGAGATGCGCGCGCAGGAAGCGCTACGCGACCGGGAGCGGGAGCTTTCGCAACTCGTGGACATGGTTCCGAGCCTGCTCTGGCGGCTCAATCCGGAAGGCGCTCCAACCTTCTTCAACCAGCGCCTGATCGATTTTCTAGGTCTCGACATTGCCGATATGGAAAAGCCGGGCGTCAGCCGGCTGGCGGCGCTCATCGAGGCCGCCGTCCATCCCGACGATGCAGCCAGCCTCGAGCAAGCGCTCAACCATTCCTTCGCTACGGGGGAGCGCTTCTCCAGCCAGTATCGCCTGCGGCGCGCCGATGGCGTCTATCGCTGGGTGAAAGGCAGCGCGGAGCCGCTGCGGGATCAGAGCGGCCGGATCGTCCAATGGTATGGTCTGTCGCATGACATCGACGATCAACTGCGCGTCGAGGAGGCACTGCGGGAGAGAGAACGATCGCTCTGGCAGCTCGTTGAAACGCTGCCGGCAATGATCGATTGCGCAGCACCTGATGGAGAACCGATCTATCGCAGCCAGCAACTGCGTGACTTCCTCGGCTATAATCTCGAGGAGTTGGACGGAACGGGCAAAACCCGGCTGGACGGCACACTCGATGCCGGTGTTCATCCCGACGATGTGGCAGGGGTCAAAGAAAACTATGCCCATTCATTGTCCACTGGCGAGCCCTATGCGCGTAGGCACCGTCTGCGGCGCCATGATGGTGAATATCGCTGGGTCGAGACGCGTGCGGCACCGATGCGCAATGCCGAAGGCGTCATCGTCCAGTGGAATGTCATCTGCCTTGATATCGACGGTGAGGTTCACGCGGAGGAAGATCTGCGCCGAGCGCGAGAGGGTCTTGCACGGGCGAGCCAAGTGGCGAGCCTGGCCGAGCTTTCAGCCTCCATCGCGCACGAGGTGAACCAGCCGCTTGCGGCCGTCGTGGCCAACTCACACGCCTGCCAGCGCTGGCTCATGGCCGAACCGCCGAATATGGAGCGGGCACAGAGGACGGTCGAGCGCATCATCCGAGATGCCAACTCGGCGGCGGATGTCGTCAGCCGCATTCGCGCTCTGTTCAAGCAATCCGCAGACAGAAGGATCCCATCGACGCTCTCCGGCATCGTCAACGAAGCGCGCAACCTCATGGCCGACGAGGCCTGGCGTCGTCACGTTAGGCTGGAGGTGGAGGTCGACGCCACCCTTCCGCTCATCGCAATCGACCGCATCCAGATCCAGCAGGTTCTGATCAATCTCATCCGCAACGGCATCGAGGCAATGGACGCCACGACAGGCGACAGGGTCATCGAAATCCGCGTGCGCCAGATCGGGAATATCCTCCAGACCGAGATCAGCGATCGCGGCCAGGGCATCGACTTTCCCGAAAAGATGTTCGAGCCGTTCTTTACGACGAAGGAAAACGGCATGGGCATGGGGCTGGCCATCTGCCGCTCGATCGTCGAACTGCACGGCGGACGATTGTGGGCCGAGAAGAACAATCCGTGCGGAGCAACGTTGATCTTCACATTGCCTATTGAAACGAAGGCGGCGCCATGACGGCCGACGACCATATCGTCTTTATCGTCGACGACGATGAACGTATCCGGGAAGCGCTCGGCGAGCTGCTGGACTCGCACGGCATGCACGCCATTACCTTCGAATCGGCCTGCGACTACGTGAGAGCGGACAAGCCGGACGTGCCCGCCTGCCTCGTGCTGGATATCGAGCTGCCTGACATCAACGGTCTCGATCTGCAGAGACAGATCGCAGACAGGGATCATCCGCCGATCGTCTTCATTACGGGACACGGCGACATTCCCTCTTCCGTGCGTGCGATCAAGCATGGCGCGGTGGACTTCCTGACCAAGCCGTTCAGCGATGCGGATCTCATGGCGGCAATCCACGCGGCGATTGCTCAGGATCGGGAAAAGAGAGCCGAGCGCGCCGAGATCGACATGCTCAGACAACACTATCTCGACCTGACGCCGCGCGAGCGCGAGGTGCTGCCGCTGGTCGTCAGCGGCCTTCTCAACAAGCAGGCCGCAGCCGAATTGGGGATCAGCGAAGTGACGCTGCAGATTCACAGAAGAAACGTGATGCACAAAATGGCGGCGGCATCGCTCGCCGATCTGGTGCGGATCGCGGAGAGATTGGAAATACCGATAACCCACTCGCGCCGAGTGGGAGGGAATTGAAACATGAACAAGACAAGACACGTCGTGGCAATTGTCGATGACGATCCAAGGTTGCTTGAATCGATGGGCGACCTTCTGGAATCCGCGGGTTATGTGGCCCGCAGCTTCTCATCGGCGGGCTCGCTGCTCGTCAACGGGCTGTCGGACCTCGACCTGCTCATTACCGATATCGGAATGCCCGGCATCGACGGCTTCGAACTTCGTGACCTGGTGAGGAAATCACGGCCGGAGCTGCCGGTATTCATGATCACGGGCCGCCACGAGATAGCAGATCAGGGACGCGCTCAAGGCGCGAGCGGATTTTTCCGCAAGCCCTTCGATGCCCAGGCCCTGCTGGCGGCCATTGCCAACGCTTTGCATAAATCGACAGATGGAGGGTGACATGAGAGTTGACCAGCCGTTGCTGCGGAGATCGGCGCCGTTATCATTGCAGTGCAGTTATGAAGAGAACCAGCCGCTTGTCATTATCGTCGATGACGACGCATCGGTTCGCGAGGCGCTGTCGGAGCTGATCCTGTCGGCGGGTTTCCAGTCGACCAGTTTTGCTTCGACCCGTGAATTGCTTGACGCCGATATCTTGGATAGCCCCGGCTGCCTGATCCTCGACGTACGCATGCCAGGCGCAAGCGGTCTTCACCTGCAGAGCCATCTGGCCGAAAACGGCATTTCCAAGCCGATCATCTTCCTGACCGGGCATGGCGACATCCCGATGACCGTCCAGGCGATGAAGGCCGGCGCCGTGGATTTTCTCACCAAACCGGTGCGGGACCAGACGCTGCTCGACGCCGTGACTGCCGGCATTGCGATGGACGCCGAACGGCGAGCCGAAGCGGCGGTCACCAAGCGCAATATCAAGCGCCTGGAGACACTGACGCAGCGCGAGCGCGAGGTCCTGCATGAAGTGGCGCGCGGCCGCCTCAACAAGCAGATCGCCTTCGATCTCGGCATCAGCGAGGTGACGGTCAAGCTGCATCGCAGCAATGTCATGCACAAGATGGAGGCGGCCTCCATCGGCGAACTGATCCGGGCCTGGGAAACACTGCCCGCACAAATGCGCCAGGTCGGCCCGCGCTAGTAGGCGAAGGATGCCGGCCTCGAAGATGATCTGCCGCCGCTGTCCATTTGATGCGCGCCGTATCCGATTTGCGCCGGAAAAGACGATGCGGCGCCGATAATGGGTTTCGGCCCCGCACCCATGCGTTATCTCTAAATTAAAGCTCGGGGATATGACCAGATACCCGGCTTTGGTTCCCCAAGGAGATCTCGCTTTGAACAATCAATCGTCAGCCGCGCCTTCCCCTGAAACCAACGTCTTCGACAACGAAGCAAACTTCCTGTCGGCCATGGGGAATGCCAAACGGCTTCACATTCTGCATCTGCTGGCCGAAGGAGAAATGTCCGTGAGCGTCCTGGCCGACGAGGTGGGATTGAGCCAATCTTCGACTTCCCAGCATTTGGCAATTCTTCGAGAGCAGGAACTCGTGCAGACCCGAAGGGCTGCCCAGACGATCTACTATTCACTTCAATCCGCCGCGGCCACGGCGATGCTCAATACGCTTGCCGACATCTTCGGATGGCACCCTCGCCCCCCAGTGGAACGCGTCCAAGCCGTAGGCACCTGACGAGACGACGAAGCGTTGCTCTTGCGGCTCATGATTGGAGCATGATCTTGTAGGCAACTCGGGATCGGCGCCGCGGCAACGAAGAGCAGCGCAATGGCGAAGACGGCGAAAAGGATGACTGCGGCTTGAGCGTAAGCGCCAAGCTGAGGCCGTTCAGGGGCGTCATTCCAGGCCGGGACGCCCGTGGCGCGGGAGCCCCGCGATGCTTCGCCCACATGCCCCCCCCCGAACGCATCGATCCCTGATGTACGTTTGATGTACGCCTCCTAGACCACGGTGTGATTACGCCTCCATTGCGAATGGAGATAATGAACCACATCAGGAACGGAACAGTCAGGAGGAAGCGGCCATGAGTATGGACGTAACGAACGGCCAGCGCCATGGAGGCGATCATGGACGTATATGAGGCAGTCAAAAGTCGACGGTCGGTGCGCGGATTCAAAGACGAGCCTGTGGAGAGGGACGTGCTTGAGCGTGTGCTGTCCGCCGCAGCTTGGTCGCCGTCAGGATCGAACATCCAGCCGTGGAACACCTACGTGATGACCGGCGCACCGCTGGCAGAGCTCAAAACGTCCGCCGTCGAGCGCGTGGCCCATGGCGACGCCTGGGACAAGCGGCAGTACGAGATGTACCCGGCCGGGCTGAAGCCCCCTTACGGCGAGCGCCGGTCCGCCTTCGGCAAGGAGCGCTACAGCGCGCTCGGCATTGCGCGCGAGGACTGGGAGGCGCGCCAGCGGGCAGCAATCGCCAACTGGAACTGTTTCGGCGCGCCCGCCGCCCTGTTCTGCTACATCGACCGTGACCTGGGCCTACCGCAATGGGCCGACGTCGGCATGTATCTGCAGACCGTCATGCTGCTGCTCCGCGCCGAAGGTCTGCACAGTTGCCCGCAGATGGCGTGGTCGCAGGTTCGCGAGACCGTCGCAGAGGTCCTATCACCCCCGGACGGGCTCATCCTCTTCTGCGGCATGTCGATCGGGTACGAAGATCCCACGGTCAGTTACGCCCGTACGGGCCGCGCCCCGCTCGGCGAGACGGTCACGTTCCTCGGCGATTAGTGACCTGCGAACGAAGGACAAGACACCCCTTCTATGATTCTTGCGTATGATACGTCCCTTATCATGCGAGATATTGGAGAACGCCATGACCACGCATAAAGTAGGCTATCTCATCGGCAGCCTCGCCAAGGGCTCGATCAACCGCAAGCTCGCCAAGGCGTTGGTGCGGCTCGCCCCGCCGGAACTTGAAATGTCGGAGATATCCTTCAAGGACCTGCCGCTCTACAGCTACGACTACGACGCCGACTACCCTCCGGCTGGCAAGGCATTCAAGGCGGCAATCGCGGCCGTCGACGCCGTGCTGTTCGTCACGCCCGAATACAATCGATCCATACCCGGCGGGCTGAAAAACGCCATCGACTGGGCGAGCCGCCCGTATGGCACCAACTCGTTCACACGCAAGCCGTCAGCGGTGATCGGCACGTCGCCGGGCGCGATTGGCACGGCAGTCGCCCAGCAGAATTTGCGCAGTGTGCTCAGTTTCTGCAACTCTCCCCAGATGAATGCCCCGGAAGCCTACATCCAGTTCACACCGGGGCTGATCACCGATGACGGCGAGGTCACCAACGACAAAACCGCCGATTTCCTTCGCACTTACATGCAGGACTTCCATGTCTTCATCGCAAGGGTTCGCTCAGTGCTGCCGAAAGATGCCTAGAACAGGATGATTTTAGGCCGACCGGCCTAAAATTTGAATCCTGTTCTAAATTAAATAGTTAGAGCATGATGTCACCCGAAAACCGCTCACACTTTTCGGCATCATGCTCTAGAAGCGTCGCCCTGCAGGAGCTGGCCGCGCCATCCGGGCGGTCAGCTCCTGTTTTTTAAACGGGCAATGCCCTCAGGCGAAGGCGTAGGAGCCGTCGGGCCGCTTCGGCACGCGTCGCTGCCAATGGATGTAGCCCTCCTCTTCCATCGCCTTCTCGTCCATTTCGACGCCCCAGCCCGGCCGGTCGGGACGCAGTTCCAGATAGCCGTCCTTCGGCAGATAGGGATCGACGACGTAACGGGTTTCTCCCTCCCGCTTCTCGATATCGAGGCCGCCATAGACATAGGCCTGTCCCTTCGGCAGCCGGTATTCGAGGATGCGGAAATTCTGTGCCGCCGCCGAGAAATGAACATTGACCGCCGTCGCAAGCGGGCCCATCGGGTTGTGCGGCGCCACGCCGACGAAGAAGGCTTCGGCGAGTGTGGCGATGCGGCGCATTTCGCTGATGCCGCCGACGACGCAGATGTCGGGCTGGATGAGGTCGGCGCCCTTAACCTGCAGCAGCCGCAGGAACTCGTTTCTGTTATAGAGCGACTCGCCGGTCGCAAGTGTGCAGTTGAGCCCCTGTTTCAGATCGCCCCAGGCCTCGATATTTTCAGGACGTAGCGGCTCCTCGAAAAACAGCGGGTCATAAGGCGCCAGCGCATTGCCGAGCTGGCGAGCGGCGATCGGTTCGAAAATCTTCGCATGGGCATCGAAGGCGATTTCGTATTCGTCATTGACCGTTTCGCGAAGCGAGCGGAAATAATCCGCCGAGGCTTTGACGACATTACCCCAGCGGTTGGAGTGCATGTCGATCCGCCAGGGGCTGAGCTTGAAGGCGGTGAACCCCCATCCCTCCTTCAGGCGATCGAATTCGTCGCGGGCCGCCGGCGCATCCGGCGCGGTATAGACACCGGCATAGACCTTGATGCGGTCGCGCACTTCGCCTCCGAGCAGCTTGTAGACCGGGACATTCACCGCCTTGGCCGCAAGGTCCCACAGGCAGTGATCAAGCGCGGAGATCGCGGCAAGGCCAAGCGCCCCCGGCGGAAAGCGGCTCTGCTGGATCAGCAGATTGACGAGATACTCCACGCGTGTCGGGTCCTGGCCGGAGACAAATCCGTAGAGATAATCGAGCAGCGGCGGCAGCGCCTTGTCGGGGCCGTGATTGTAGCATTCGCCCCAACCCGTCAGCCCGTCATCGGTGTCGAGCGCGACGATCACGCGCGGACGGTCCTTGTCGCGGGTCATGAAAACCCGCATGCGGTCGATCTTCATCTTTCTGTCCTTCTAGCGATTGAAATAGGTGCGGCGCGACTGGCGCGTCTGCACGTAGAGATGCTCGTTGTCGGTTCCGGGATTGTAGGCACCGGCACTTTGCGGCACCGAGACATTGCCGTTGCTGGGGAAGCGCGCCACGAAGGCCTCGTCGATATCGCAGCCAAGTCCCGGGCCATCGGGAACGGCGATCAAGCCGTCGACCTGTTGCGGGTGCGGCACGATCGTCTGGCGGCGGCCGTCCCAGTCGTCGTCGAGCCGCTCAAGGATGAGGGCGTTGGGGATCGCTGCAAGCAGATGCAGAGCCGCATATTCCGCCACCGGCCCGAGCGAACCCGAATGCGGCGCCATCTGGATATGATGGGCTTCGGCCATGGCCGCGATCTTCTTCATCTGGGTGATGCCGCCGGCCCGGCCGGTGTCCGGCTGGATGATGTCGACCAGTTCCTTCTCTATGAGCTCACGCTCGCCGAAGATGGTCGCCGAGCGCTCGCCGGCGGCAAGCGGCACATGTGCTGCGTCGCGGATGCGCCGGTAGCCGTCGATATTCTCCGGCGCAATCGGATCTTCCACCCACATCAATTCATAGGGTTCGAGCGCCCGCACCAGCCGGCAGGCATCCGCAGGCGTCAGCCACGGCGGCCCATGCAGATCGATGGCGATGTCCATGTCGTCACCGACGGCGTCACGCAGCGCAGCAACCTTGCGGACCGGATCGGCGACGCCGCCGCATTTGATCGCCTTTATGCCTCGCGCTTTGATGGCAAGCGCACGCTCGGGCGTATTCGCATGCGAATAGATCGGGATCCGGTCGCGCACCTTGCCGCCGAGCAGCATCCAGACAGGCACGCCGAGCGCCTTGCCCTTGATGTCCCATAGCGCCATGTCGATGCCGGTCATCGCACCGCCTCCGACCGTTCCGAGCATGCCATGGCCCATCATCGCGATATGCATCTTCTGCCATAGCCGTTCGATATGGGCCGGATCTTCGCCAATGAGGAGTGGGGCGAGATCATGGATCGCCGTCTCGACGACGCGCGGCCAGCCTGAGCATTCACCGATGCCGGTGATGCCCTCGTCGGTATCGACCTTCAGAAAGAGCCAGTTTCTGGTGCCGCCGAACTGTTTCGAGACGCCACTACTGGAGCGTTGGTCGGAAGCCCAGTTCGCGGGATCGGGCTGACCGACATGCATGAGAAAAGTGCGGATTCCGGTGATTTTCATCGCTGAAAACTCCCATTCTTCAAAATGTCCGGCGCGACGTAGCGGAAGCGCCGCGATTGATCGCGATCACGCGGATCAGGGCGCGGAATCGCTGATATGAGCGCCTGCGTATAGGCGTGCTCGGGTGTGCGGCAGACCTTCTCCGCGTCGCCGATTTCGACGAGCTGGCCTTTGTACATGACGCCGACACGGTCGCACATGTAGCGGATAACGCCGATGTCATGACTGATGAAGATATAGGCGAGACCGAGTTCGTCCTGCAGGCGCATCAACAGATCAAGCACCTGCGAGCGCACCGAGACGTCGAGCGCCGAGGTCGCCTCATCGGCAACGATGACGCGCGGATTGAGGGTGATGGCGCGGGCAATGCCGATGCGCTGGCGCTGGCCGCCGGAGAATGCGTGCGGGTAGCGTTCGCGTGCCCTCGGGTCCAGGCCAACCTGCTCCATCAGGTGACAAACCCGCTCTTCCAGCGCCCGCCCTTTTGCAACGCCATTGACGAGCAGCGGCTCGCCAATGATCTGTGAGACGGTCATGCGTGGGTTGAGGGAGCCGAAAGGATCCTGAAACACCATCCGCAATTCCCGCCTTGCGGCGGCAAGCGTCTGCCCTTTTGCCGTTGCCAGATCGATGATGTCGCCGTCGGCGCGGCGATAGAGGATTTCGCCGGCAGTCGGATCGATCAGCCGCATGATCGAGCGACCCATCGTCGTCTTGCCGGATCCGCTCTCGCCGACAATGCCGAGCGTCTCGCCCGGCAGAAGCGAAATGGAAACATCGTCCAGCGCTTTCACCTCGCCGAAATCCATCGAGACATTGCGGAGTTCGAGGATCGGTGGCGCCGTCGTGTCGAGCGGCGGGCGCGCCAGCCGGATTTCGGCCTTCGCTTCCAGCTTCAGCACCGAGCCGATCAGCATGCGGGTATAGTCGTCTTTCGGCGCATGAAAGATCTGCTCGACCGGCGCATATTCCTTGGCGACGCCGTTGTGCATGACGAGCACATCGTCGGCGATCTGCGCCACGACGCCCATGTCATGCGTAATGAAAAGAACGGCCATGCCCTTGGCCTTCTGCAGCCGGGCGATCAGGTCGAGAATTTCGGCTTGGGTCGTCACGTCGAGGGCCGTGGTCGGCTCGTCGGCGATCAGCAGTTGCGGTTTGCAGGCGAGCGCCATGGCGATCATCGCGCGCTGGCGCATCCCGCCGGAATATTGAAAGGCATATCGGTCCAGCGCTTTTTCCGGTGAGGGAATCTCGACTTGGCTGAGCAGCGATATGGCTTCAGCGCGCGCCTCTGCCTTGCTCATCCGGGTGTGAAGGCGAAGCGCCTCGACGATCTGGTTGCCGACCGTGTGGATCGGCGACAGCGACGACATCGGCTCCTGGAAGATCATGGCGATGTCGCGGCCGCGGATCGCCCGGATCTGACGCCCGCGCGGATTGAGGCTGGTTAGATCGATCGAGCCGCCGTTCTGATCGTTCAATATGATCGATCCGCCGGATATACGGCCAGGCGCATCGACGATCTGCAGGATCGAACGCGCCGTCACCGATTTGCCAGATCCGCTTTCGCCGACGACACAGAGCGTCTTGCCCGGCTCGATCGAGAAAGACAGATCGCTGACGGCGCGAAAGACGCCGGTGCGCAGAGGGAACTCCACCGTCAGATTTTTCACCTGGAGCAGCGGCCTGCCGGCAATAGGAAGGGTATCGGTCATGCCGGCCTCATTTGTTGTAGGGGTCGGCTGCATCGCGCAGGCCGTCGCCGAGAAGGTTGAGCGCCATCACGGCGACCACGACGGCACAGCCCGGCATGAAGAGCCATGGCGCGGTGGCGATCGAGCGAATGTTCTGGGCCTCGCGCAGAAGCACGCCCCAGGAGATGGTCGGCGGCTGCAGACCGAGCCCCAGGAAGGAAAGAGAGGTTTCGGCAAGGATCATTGCCGGCACCGCAAGCGTGATCGACGCGATGATATGGCTGGCAAAGCTCGGCAGCATGTGGCGAAAGATGATGCGTCTTTCGCGAACGCCGTCGAGCCTGGCGGCGGCGACGAATTCCTCGGTGCGCAAGGACAGGAAGCGGCCGCGAACGACGCGGGCGAGCTGCGCCCAGCCGGTCAGCGACAGGATGATCGTGATCATCATATATTGTAGCGTCGCAGGCCAGTCCTGTGGCAGGGCCGCGGCCATCGCCAGCCAGATCGGGATCGTCGGCAGCGACAGCACGAAATCGATCACCCGCTGCAGGAAGAAATCGATGCGGCCGCCGTAATACCCCGAGATGCCGCCGAGCACGATGCCGAGCATCAACGAGAAGAAGACACCGACGAGGCCGATCGACAACGATATCTGCGAGCCCTGCACAGTTCGGCTGAAGACATCGCGTCCAAGCCTGTCGGCGCCGAAGAGAAGCAGCGGCGTCGTCTTGTCGGGCGAGGCGATCAGATGGATGTTGGTCCTGAATAGGCCGAACACGGAATATTCATAGCCGCGCCCGAAGAACTGGACGTCGACACGTTTTGTCGTGTCTTCCTTGTAGATGGCGGCCAGCGTTTCCGGATCGCGGGTGAGCTTCATCGGATAATAATGCGGGCCGAAGGAGAACCCGTTCTCAGTATCGATCAGATGCAATTTCTGCGGCGGGTGAAAGGTCGCCCGCGCATTTTGCAGGTACGGATCGTTGATGGCGAAAAAGCCGGGAAGCAGGGCGACGATATACATCAGCACAGTGACGACAAGCGCCACCATGGCCAGCCGGTGCCGGCGGAAAGCCCACCAGATGAGTTGCCACTGCGATGCAACGGCGGCGCGATCCGGGGGAATGTTTGTAACGGTGATGTCGGCCACGTGGGGCTCCTATTCCAACCGGATGCGGGGATCGACCAGCGCAAGCAGGATATCGCTGATCAGAGAGCCTATCAGCGTCAGCGCGCAGATCAGCAGGACGAAGGCGCCGGCCAGATACATGTCCTGGGCCATCAGCGCCTGCAGCAGCAAAGGTGCGGCCGTCGGCAGATTGAGGACGATCGCGACAACGACCGAGCCGGAAATGAGGTTGGGCAGCAGCCAGGCAATCGTCGAGATGAACGGATTGAGCGCGATCATCAGAGGATATTTCATCAGCAGCCGGAACTCAGAGAGACCCTTTGCCCGGGCCGTTGTGACGTAAGGCTTCGGCAACTCATCGAGCATGTTGGCGCGCATGACGCGGATGAGGCTCGCCGTCGAGGAGACGGCAAGGATGATGACCGGAAGCCAGAGATGCGAGAAGAGGTCGACCATTTTGGCGAAGCTCCAGGACGCGTTCTCGTATTCCGGCGAAAAGAGCCCGCCGACATCCTGCCCGAATTCGACCGCCGCGACATACATCAGCACCAACGCCAGCAGGAAGGACGGAACGGCCAGGCCGAAGAAAGTGAAGGCGGTGAAGAAATAGTCGCCGATCGAATATTTGCGCACGGCGGAATAGACGCCGATCGGCAGCGCGATCGCCCAGGTGGCGATCAATGTCGACAGGGCCAGAACCAGCGTCAGCGCCATGCGCTCCCAGATCAGGTCCGAGACCGGCTGCTGCCATTCGAAGGAGATGCCGAAATCGCCGCGCGTGAGAATGCCCCACATCCATTTGAAATATTGGACGAGCATCGGGTCGCCGAGGCCGAAGCGCTCGCGCAATTGCGCCGCCGTGTTCTGATCGACGATCTCGTTGGAGGCTGCCAGCGTCGCAATATAGGTCGTGACATAATCGCCCGGCGGCAGCTGGATCAGCACGAAAGCCAGGAAGCTGACGGCAAACAGCGATGGGATCATCCATAGGAAGCGTTTGGCGATAAAGACCAGCATGAGGCGCCTCTTGCATTGAACGCCGCCTTCCGGGCCTTGTCGGCCGTCAGGGCCGGCAAGGCATCTCGGAGGGCGAACTGAAAGAAAGCGCCGTACCTGATGGTACGGCGCTTATGACGAAAATCAGCTCGTGAAGGTGAATTGCTGCGGCATTGCAGGGCCGGGATTGGGCCAGGACCAGCTATCCGGCTCCTTCTCGGGAACATTGCGCAGATTGTTGCGGATGATGCCGAAACCGCCGACGGCAAGGCAAAGGCCGACGGTCTCGAACTCCTCGGCCGCGATGTCGAAGATCTGCTTCATGATCGCGCCGCGCTTGTCGAGATCGGCCGTCGAACGCGCTTCGTCGAAGAGCTTCATGCGCTTCTTCTGGCTTTCCGGCGGTTCTTCGCCGCGTGCACCGTTGGAGGTGTACCAAAGCGTCCACGGAATGGCGTAACGCGAACCCTGCGGATGGAAGGCGAAGAAATCGCGCGGATCGAGCATTGGATCGAGACCGCCAGGACCTGGCCACACCGCCGCGTCATGGGCGTTGTCGTCGCCGCGGGTGTAATAGAGCGCCCGCTCGATCGTGTTGACCTTCATGTCGACACCGATCTGAGCCCAATGCGCCTTGACCAGTTCCAGGGCATCGACGAGGTCGGGATAAAGCGTCGGAATGACGTCGATCGAGAAGAACACCTTCTGGCCGTCAGGCCGGAGGCGGAAACCGTCGCTGCCTTTCTTATAGCCGGCCTCATCGAGCATCGCGCCTGCCTTGTCGGCGTCGAATTCGGTGAATTGGCGCGCGTATTTCTCGTTATACCAGGGATGGGTCGGACGCGGCCCGGCCTGATAGGGCTCACTCTGTCCGAAATAGACGATGTCGATGAGCTCCTGGCGATTGATGCCGATCGACAGCGCTTGCCGGAACGCCTTGTCGGCAAACATCTTGCGCATGGCAGGATCTTTGTGGGTGATGTTGAAATAGATCTGGCACTGTTGCGAGGCCGAAGGCACGAGCGTCAGCAGCCGATAATCGCCCTTTTCCATATTCTTGGACAGCGTCGGCTTGTTGGCGAGAACGCTGATGTGACGTTCCTGGATGTCGATCTTTCCAGAGATGACGTTCAGCATCAGCGATTCGACGTCCTGCGAGATGCCGAAGTTGATCTCATCGATGTAGGGGAGCTGGTTGCCCTCGGTATCGACCTGCCAGAAATAAGGATTGCGGGTCATGACGACGCGCGTCGCGCCGCCGGCATAGGGCTCTTTGACCACCCATGGATCGAGCGTCGGCTTGTCGACATTGCCCCATCGCGACGGGATCTCGATGTCGCCGCAACGGCTGCGGAAGAGCTCCGTCCAGCTGGTGACGCCGGCCTTCTTCGCATCGGCCTCGATATTGGGATTATATTTCGGCAGGAACTGGCTGCAGTAATGCTTCGGGAACAGCGTCGGATGCTGGCCAAGCGGTGTGGCGAGGTTTTCCAGGTAAAGCGCGTTGGCCGCAGCAAAGGTGAACTTCACCGTATAGTCGTCAATCTTCTCGACGGTGACCGGCTTGCCGGCGACGGCAAGCTGCGCCGGTGTCGAGCTGTAGAGCTCGGTGTTCTTGACGCAGTCTTCGATCGCGAAAACGACGTCATCGGCCGTAAAGGGATGACCGTCGGACCAGCGCACGCCTTCGATCAGATGGAACGTGAATTGTGTTGCGTCGTCGCTGACTTCCCAGCGCTCGGCAAGGTTCGGCTGCACGGCGGTAAAATCGAGGTTCCAGCGCACAAGGCTCTGGTTGCCGACCATACGCAGGATGCCGTTATGGTCGGATGAACCGCGAAGGCCGCGGCGCAGCGAACCGCCATAGGTGCCGACCTTCTCGAACGGCGTCACGACCATCGGCTTTTTCGGCAGGCGCTCAGCCAGCGGCGGCAGCTTTCCATCCTTGGCGAGCTGCGCAAGGGCCGGCGCTTCGCCGCCTGCGGCAGACACGCGACCGGCGATAGACAGCGCCGCGACACCAGCCATGCCACCAAGCACGGCGCGGCGGGTGACGCCACGCGACAGTATTTCTTTGGCCATCGAATTCCTCCCTTTTGTGCCGGCGCAGCCTTTGCGCCGGCTGATGCGACGGGCTCCCGACCCGACGCTGACGCCCTCCTCGGCGCTACGATCGAAACCATAGACACGTTCTCAAATGATTACAAGAGTTGACAGATAATTACAAATTTTGTAGCCATGCTGCATTGAAATGCGACGTTGTGCCGCTGAAATACGGCCAGCAGGACGAAAAACGTTGGATCTGTCAGATGCTGTCGCCGCCCTGAACATCATGGCCGGCGACAGCCAAGGTGTGGCCGCTGACCCGGCGCACGCGGCCTTGAGAGAAAAGGACCATGATGACACTCGCCGTCGATGCCGTTTCGAACAGGGGCGCAACGCGCTTCAGCGACATCATCTACGAGAAGATCGTGGGGATGATCGCCGACGGCAACTTTCCGGTGAACGAACGGCTGCCGCCGGAGACGAAGCTCGCCGCTGATTTCGGCGCATCGAGACCCGTCGTGCGCGAAGCGCTCGAACGCTTGAGAGCCGATGGCTTGGTCGTTTCGCGCAAGGGTTCCGGTTCCTATGTCAGACAAAGGCCGGATTCGTCGATGCTGAAAATGGTGCCGGTCGGCTCCTTGGCCGATGTCCAGCGGTTCTTCGAATTCCGCGCCGGTCTCGAAGCCGAGGCGGCGGAGCTTGCAGCGCGAAACTGGCAACCGGTCGACAGGGAGCGGATAACGGCAGCGCTTCTGTCGATCGAGCAATGTTTGCGCAACGGGGAGCTTGGCGCCGAGGAGGACCAGGCTCTGCATGATGCAATTGCCATGGCGACCGGGAACCAGTTCCACATCACCCTGCGCGAGTGGTTCAAGCCGCATTTCGCCATCGGGCATTCCGTTACGCGAAGCTTGAGCTTGAAGCGAACGCCGGAACAGATCCGCAGCGTCCAGGATGAGCATGCGGTGATCGTTGAGGCGATCTTCGCGCACCGGGAAACCGAAGCGCATGATGCGATGAAAAAACACATATTGAATGCTCGTGCCCGCATGTTCCAGGGCGTTTGAGCGATATGGGAGGAGAGACGATGAAACGGGTCGCTATGACGGGTGCTGCCGGACGTGTAGGGACGCTACTGCGCCCGCTTCTTCGGTCGCATGTCGAGCACCTCAGCCTGATCGATCTCCAGGAACCTGACGGGCTTGGCGAAAACGAGAATTTCGTCAAGGCCGACCTTACAAAGCTCGACGAGGCGACGGCTGCGCTGAAGGATATCGATGGCGTCGTCCATCTTGCGGGTATCGCAAGCGGCACGGACATGAATGCCATTCTGCACGCGAACGTGCTTGGAACATACAATCTCTACGAAGCCGCGCGGATCAACAAGGTCCAGCGGGTCGTCTATGCATCGAGCAATCATGCCACGGGCTTTTATCCGCGCGGCCAGCTGGTGTCGCCGCTCGACCCGATGCGCCCCGACAGCCCATACGGACTTTCCAAATGCTGGGGCGAACTTGTGGCGGGGCTCTACTACGACACGTCGGGCATTCGCTCTCTTTCCATCCGCATCGGCAATGCGGGCACCTATCCCAACAGCGAACGATCGGTTGCGATCTGGATCAGCGCGCGAGACCTGGCGCAATTGGTCAGGATCGGCCTTTCGCACCCGTTGATCGCAGCAACAGTGGTCTACGGCGTTTCTGACACCGAGGAGATGTGGTGGGAGAACGATCTGGCGGCACGATTGGGCTACCAGCCACAGGACCGGCCGCGTGATCACGCCCGCATCGAAGAGGGATCCGAGGGGCCGGTCGCGCTGGCGTTCCAGGGTGGCGGGTTCTGTGAGATCAATCACGACGGTACCATCCGCATGCGCGATGCCGAGGGCCTGGCCAAGAGCCTGGAGACGGTCGAATGACTGCGCCTCGGATCATCCGCCCGGACGTCCGTCCGGTGTTCCAGCAGCCGCTGACGGTCGGTGAATCACCGGTATGGGACGAAGGGACCGGCACTTTGTGGTTCGTCGATATTCTGGCGCCGGCACTCGTCCAGCTCTCGGCTTCTGGAAAGATCGACCGCTTCGACATGCCGGCTGCAATCGGCGCCCTCGGGCTTTGCCGCGATCACAGGATCGTCGTGGCGCTTCAGACGGGCGTCCATCTTTTCGATCCCGTCTCAGGAGATTTGGAATTTCTGTGCGATCCGGTCGGACGCGACATCAACTGCCGCCTCAACGATGGAAAGGTCGGTCCCGACAGGCACTTCTGGATCGGCTCGATCAGTGAATCCAAGCCGCAGATCGATGAGGCCGCACTTTTCCGCGTGAGCGCCGACGGCAGCACGCGGACCGTGGCCACGAACCTGACGAGCTCCAACGGCCTTGCCTGGTCGCCGGATGGCCGGCGGATGTATCATTCCGACAGCCGGCAATGCTTCCTGCAGGCATTCGACTTCGATCCTGATACGGGCGACCTCGGCGATGGGCGCCGGCTCCGCAGCTTCACTGAAGACGAGGGTCGGCCGGACGGAGCGACAACCGATCGTGACGGGTTCTACTGGAGTGCCGGCGTTTCCGCCGGTCGCCTCAACCGAATATCGCCCGAAGGCGAAGTCGTCGAAATCTACATTCTGCCGGTCCCCGCACCGACGATGCCGTGTTTCGGAGGGCCGGATCTGCGCACCCTCTTCGTCACGAGCCTGTCGACGGATCGCAGCGGGCGTTTCGAGACGGGGACGGTGATCGCCTTCGACGTGGATGCAGAGGGCCTGCCGCCCTTCCGCTTCGGGGAGCATCCCGTCGGATGACAACGTGCCGATCACCCTCCGGGTGACGGCGGATTGATGGAAAGATAACGGGGGAGAAAGATGAGCATCGCAACCATGCGCAAGGCGCTTACAGGCGTATCGGGTGTTCCGGTCACCGCCTATGACAGCCAGGGTGAAGTCGAACCCCGGATCACGGCGAAGGTCTATGAGCGGGTAGCGGCAGCGGGTATTCACAACATCGTCGCTGCCGGCAATACCGGGGAATTCTATGCTCTGACGCCGCAGGAGATTAGGATCGTCCACGAGGCGGCGGTTTCAGGCGTTAACGGCAAGGCGCCGGTGACGGCGGCGATCGGCCGGTCGCTGCGCGAGGCGATCGGGATGGCGAAAGATGCGGCGGCGATCGGCGCGTCCGCCGTCATGTCGCATCAACCCGTCGATCCCTTCGCAGCACCTGCAGCCCAGATCGACTATTTCTGCAATCTTGCGGATGCTTCCGCCCTGCCGCTCATCGCCTATGTCAGGGCGGATGGCTTCGCCGTCGCTGATATCGTCCGCCTCGCAAATCACGGCAATATTGCCGGCATCAAATTCGCCACGACCGATCTGATGTTGTTGTCGAGGGCGATCCCGGCGGCGAGCCCCGGCGGCGCGCTGTTCGTCTGCGGCCTGGCGGAGAGCTGGGCGCCGACATTTACGGCAGCGGGTGCGCGCGGCTTCACATCCGGCCTCGTCAATGTCGCGCCGAAGCTCTCGCTTGGGGTCCACGCTGCGCTTGAAAAAGGCGATTTTGCCGCCGCCAGGGCGATCGTCAACAAGCTCGAGCCATTCGAGCGGATGCGAACCAAATTCCGCAATGGTGCGAACGTGACCGTCGTCAAGGAAGCCGTCACCTATTCCGGTCTCGACGTCGGTCCCGTGCGTGTGCCGGGATTGCCGCAGCTCGACCAGCATGACCGCGAGGAGCTTCGTCGGCTGCTTCAAGGCTGGGAGGCCGAAGGCGACATTCAAACTCATTCAGACCAGCCGCCCGTAAAGGCGGCCGGCTGATTTCGACACTATCCACAAACAACAGGATTGGGAGGTCTTGAGATGCTGAGACAAGTACTGACAACGATCGCAATTGCCGGCGCCCTGACGACGGCGCAGCCCAGCTTCGCGGCGTCGCCGCCCAACATGCTGGTGATCGGCACCAATCTCACCGGCATAAGGACGCTCGATCCGGCCCAGAACAATGCCCGCACGGTTTCGGAGCTGATCTCGAATCTCTACGACAACCTCGTGCAGTTGTCGCCGGACGATCTTAAAACGCTGAAGCCAATGCTCGCGACGCAATGGAGCGTCTCGGCGGATGGCATGATCATCACGCTGACATTACGCGACGACGCGGTCTTCCAGAGTGGCAACAAGGTGACCGCCGAAGATGCTGCCTGGTCGATCCAGCGCGTCATCAAGATGGGCCAGGTCGGCTCCACGGACATCGCGCTCTGGGGCTTCACACCTGAAAACGTCGAAAAGCTCGTTCGCGCAAAAGACGAACACACGCTCGAGATCGAGCTGCCGCAAGCGGTCAATACCGATCTGGTGCTCTATTCGCTGGCGGGCTCGTCGATCGGCATCGTCGACAAGAAGACGGTGCTGTCGCACGAGGCAAACGGCGATTTCGGCGGCGCCTGGCTTTCCGCCAATTCCGCCGGCAGCGGCCCATTCAGCCTGGCGCAGTGGCGGCCGAACGATGTCGCGATCTTCAATGCGCAGCCGAAATATTGGGACGGCAAGCCGGCCATGGCGCGCGTTGTCGCTCGTCACATCCCTGAATCCGGCAATCTCCGGCTGCAGCTCGAAGCCGGCGACGTCGATGTCGGCCAGTATGTTGCAAGCGGCGACCTCGATGCGCTCGCCACCAAGAAGGACATGGTCATCGAGAATGTCCCGGGTCTCGGCTTCTACTATATCGCCCTCAATCAGAAAGACCCGGATCTGCAGAAGCCAAAGGTTCGCGAGGCCTTCCAGCATGCATTCGACTGGAAAGCGATCTCCGGCAATATCATGCGCCATACGGGCTTTCCCTGGCAGTCGATGATCCCGCGCGGCATGATCGGCGCTCCCGATGAGGCGGCGGTCCGCTACGATTACGATCCCGCCAAGGCCAAGCAGCTGCTGGCGGAAGCCGGATATCCCAATGGCTTGAAGAAGGTGCTCAATCCGTCGGGAGCCCCGACCCTGCCCTTCGCCGAAGCGCTGCAGGCGAGTGCGCGCGCCGCCGGCCTCGATCTCGAGCTCGTGCCCGGCGAGTTCACGCCCGCCTTCCGCGAACGCAAATTCGAAGTGCTGCTCGGCAATTCCGGCGCCCGCTTGCCCGATCCCTTCGCGGTCGCCACGCAATATGCCTTCAACCCCGACAATAGCGACGAGGCCCGCCTCGGCAGCTATTACCTCTGGCGCACGGGCATGAAGGTGGACGAGCTCAACACGCTCATCGACCAATCGATGAAGGAGCGCGACACGGAAAAACGCACCGACATCTTCAAGAAGATGGACGGCATCTATGCCGGCATGGCTTCGCCGCTGGTCATCTTCTTCCAGCGAACCGACCCCTATGTCATGCGCGCCAACGTCAAGGGCTATCACGGGCATACGACATGGTCGACGCGCTGGCATGACGTGACCAAGGAGTAGAACGCCGTGGCGAGCGCCGATATGACATCGAAGGGGGGGAGCAGACTGCCCTCCCCGGCGGGCGGGTTCGCCGAGGCGGCCCCTCACCCGGCACTGAGCCTGCTGCGGCGCCTGGCGGGACGTGTCGTGGCAGTCGTGACGACGCTGCTCGGCCTGCTCTTCCTGACCTTCTCGATGGGCCGCCTGCTGCCCGCCGACCCGGTGCTCGCCATCACCGGGGCGGAAGTCAGCAAGGAGGTTTACGATCGCGTCTATAACGAGCTGGGTCTTGGGCAGCCGATCTGGATGCAGTTCCTCTCCTACGTCGGCAAGATCGCCACAGGCGATCTCGGCATGTCGGCGACGACGGGCCAGCCGATCCTCACCGATCTCCTGACGATCTTTCCCGCGACGATCGAACTTGCGATAATCGCCATGATCATCGGGGCGATCGTCGGCATTCCCTTAGGGATCACCGCTGCGGTCAGGCGCGGAACCATTATCGACCACATCGCGCGGATCGTCGCCCTTGCCGGCCACTCCATCCCGATCTTCTGGACCGGACTGATGGCGCTCTTCGTCTTTTATGCGAAGCTGAAGCTCGTCGGCGCCTCAGGCCGGATCGATGTCTTCTACGAGGGCCTCGTCACGCCGATGACGGGCTTTCTCCTGATCGACGCGGCGATTCAGGGCCAATGGGACGTGTTTTACAACGCCCTTGGCCACATCATCCTGCCGGCGGCAATCCTCGGCTACTATTCCGTCGCCTATATCAGCCGCATGTCGCGGAGCTTCATGCTGGAGCAACTGAGCCAGGAATACATCATCACCGCGCGGGCCAAGGGGCTCGGCACCCGCAAGGTGGTCTGGCGCCATGCCTTCAAGAACATCCGCGTGCAGCTTCTGACCATCATGGCGCTGACCTTCGGCGGGCTGCTCGAAGGCGCGGTGCTTATCGAGACCGTCTTCGGGTGGCCGGGGCTCGGCCAGTACCTGACCCGGGGGCTGCAGATGAACGACATGAACGTGGTCATGGGTTCGGTGCTGACGATCGGCGCCGTCTTCCTGACGATCAACATCCTGTCGGACTTCCTTTATCGCATTCTTGATCCGAGGACACGGTGAGCCATGACGATCTCCTCTGAGCACGCAGACAGCGTCAACACCGGCGGCCTTCGCAACTGGCTGCTCGCACCGGAGCCCCGAGGCTGGTTCCAGTCATCGGCGCAGCAAATTCATCAGGGCTGGCGGAAATTCAGCCTGCATCCGCTTGGTCTGGCGGGACTGGCCATCATCCTGCTGCTGATCGTGGTGGCGCTGGCCGCACCCGTGCTGACGAGCTATGATCCGATCGTTCAGGACATGGCCGGGCGGCTTGCCGCGCCATCGGCGAGCCATTGGCTCGGCACCGACAATTTCGGCCGCGACGTCTTTTCACGGGTGATCTATGGTGCCCGCACGACGCTCTACATCATCATGCTCGTCACGGTCATTGTCGCCCCGCTCGGCCTGCTGATCGGCACCGTCTCGGGTTATTTCGGCGGCATCGTCGATGAAATCCTGATGCGCGTCACCGATATTTTTCTCTCCTTCCCCGGCCTCGTGCTGGCGCTGGGTTTTGCCGCAGCGCTCGGTCCAGGCATCACCAATGCGATCATCGCGATTTCACTGACGGCCTGGCCGCCGATCGCGCGCCTTGCGCGCGCAGAGACGCTCAGCCTCCGCAAGGCGGATTACATCGCCGCCGTACGCCTGCAGGGCGCGACATCACTCGCGATTATCACTCGCCACATCCTGCCGATGTGCATTCCCTCGGTGATCGTCCGCGTCACCCTCAACATGGCCGGCATCATCATCACTGCCGCCGGTCTCGGCTTCCTCGGCCTCGGCGCTCAGCCGCCATGGCCGGAATGGGGATCGATGGCCGCCAGCGGACGTGAATTCATGCTCGACAGCCCCTGGGTCATCGCAGCACCCGGCATTGCCATTGCGCTCGTCAGCCTCGCCTTCAACCTCGTCGGCGATGCGCTTCGCGATGTTCTCGATCCTCGAGGTTCAGAATGACAGAGCCCTTGATCGATATTCAAAATCTCGAAATCGCCTTTGGCGGCGGACAGGTGCGGGCCGTGCGCGGCGTGAGCTTTTCCCTTGGACAGGAAAAGCTCGGGATCGTCGGCGAATCCGGGTCGGGAAAGTCGACCGTTGGCCGCGCGATCATGAAGCTGCTGCCACCGACGGCCATCGTCAATGCCGGGCGGATGCGCTTTCGCGACGTCGATCTGCTCAAGGCGAACGAAAAAACGATGATGACGATAAGGGGCCGGCGGATCGGCCTGATCCTGCAGGATCCGAAATATTCGCTCAATCCCGTCATGCGAATCGGCGAACAGATCGCCGAGACCTACCGCTTCCATCATCCGAGGACGAGCAGGGCAAAGACCTGGAAGCAGGCGCTCGATATGCTGGAGGCCGTCCAGATCCGCGATCCGGAGCGTGTGGCCCGCCTTTATCCGCACGAAATCTCGGGTGGGATGGGCCAGCGGGCGATGATCGCCATGATGCTGATTGCCGAACCCGAAGTGCTGATCGCAGACGAACCGACGTCAGCGCTCGATGTGACGGTGAGGCTCGAGATCCTGGCCCTGCTCGACGAGCTCGTCCTGCGCCGCAATCTCGGGCTGATCTTCATCAGTCATGATCTCAATCTCATCCGGAATTTCTGCGATCGCGTCCTCATCATGTATGCGGGGCGGGTCGTGGAAGTGCTCGAGGCGCGCGATCTCGACAAGGCCCGACATCCCTATACGCAAGGGTTGCTGGCATCCTTGCCGACGATCGAAGATCCGCCTTCCCGTCTGCCGATCCTGAAACGTGATCCGGCCTGGCTTGAAGAATTCGCATTGGAGCCGCCGCGGTGATTAAAATCGACAATCTTACGGTCCGTTTCGGGCCCGGGCAGCGGCCTGTCGTCCGAGACGTGAGCTTCGCCATCGAAAAAGGAACTGCTTTCGGCCTGGTTGGCGAGTCCGGCTGCGGGAAGTCTACTGTCCTGAGGGCGCTTTCCGGCCTCAACGCCAACTATGACGGCCGGATCGAGCTCCACGGCGAGCCGTTAAGTCAACAGCGCAGCCGACCTTTCTTCCGCCGGGTGCAGATGGTGTTCCAGGACCCCTACGGATCACTTCACCCCCGCAAGACCATTCGCTCGCAGCTGAAGGAACCGTTGCGCAACCAGGGGCTGGATACGAACTCTGTCGACATGAACGCGGTCCTCAGATCGGTCGGCCTCGACCCGGCGCTGAGCTACAGATTTCCGCACCAGCTGTCTGGGGGCCAGCGGCAGCGCGTGGCGATCGCCCGCGCGCTGATGCTGGATCCGGACGTTCTGCTTCTCGACGAACCGACATCGGCGCTCGATGTGTCCGTTCAGGCCGAAATCCTCAATCTCCTCCAGGATCTGCGCACCAATCGCGGTCTGACCTATCTGCTCGTCAGCCATGATCTCGCCGTCGTCTCGCATATGTGCAGCCGCGTCGCCATCATGGAAGCGGGCGAGATCGTCGAACAGGTCGATGTCGGCGCACTCCGAAGAGGTGCGGTCGAACACCCCTACTCGCAACGCCTACTGCGCGCGAGCCGGATGTACGGAAGGGCGTAGCTGTTGTTCGGCACGCCCTGCCTGCTTTTTGACGCCACAAGCTACCGACCGCAATGAGCTTCGATAGCAGAAGTGATCTCCTGCCAATCCTGGAGATGAATTTCGTGGCCACCGCCCTCGAGCCGAATGAGCTTCGCTCCCTTGACGGTTCGTGTCAGCAATTCACCGTGCTCAAAGGGGTAAATCGGATCAGCGGTTCCGTGTATGACAAGGAGGGGCGCGGCAAGTTCACCCAACTTGCCCCTTAAGGCCTGGCCGCCCTTCAGCATGAAATGATTGGTAGCACTGACGAAGTTTTTGGCCCGTTTGACGTCGCGTTCAACAAAGGTGCGCGCCTGCCGTTCGTCGTAAGGGTGCACCGAACCGGCGATCATCTGGGTATCCTTAAGGAGGAATTCGATCACTTGGGCATTGTCTGTCCAATCGACGTGCTCACCCGTCGCTGCGTGCTCCATGTAGGCGTTTGTGGTGTGGGGTAGAGCACTGGTATCAACGCCCACCGGCGTGGTGGAGATCAGCGTTAGTGTCTTGACGCGCTTCGGATTTGACAGTGCGGCGATCTGGGCGATCGTGCCACCCAACGACATTCCAATCAGATTGGCGCGGTCGATGCCGTAGCCATCAAGTACCCTTATGGCGTCCTCGGCCATGTCGTCCATTGCATAGGGCGGCTCCCCCGGCGGGTAGATCGTCGAGCGGCCGGTGTCTCGATTATCGTAGCGGATGACATAGAACTCGTGATTAGCAAGCTTTTGGCAGAATCCGTCCGGCCACCACAACATTGAAGCCATGGCGCCCATGATGAGCAGGATCGGCTCATGCGCCGGATTGCCGAAAGCCTGAGTGGCAATCTCGACGCCGTCAAACTTGATCATACGTTCAGTCACTTGGCGGCATCCTTTATTGGCTTGGGTGAAGCGGCGAAAGTCGCAGGCCTTCGTATCCGCAGGCTTCCACGCGAACGCCACTCGACGTCCGCATATTCCCCACCCTGTGGCTAAGGCGGGTGGTGTCGCATCGGGCATTTTGAGTATGACGGGGCCTAAAATCCACTTTGGCAGCATCAGGTGATCCAGTCGGATCCAGGTCAAGGTTCCGGGGGGCTGAACATCGCCGGCACTTGGGATCTCCGCATCGCTACTCTGCACCGTCGGGATGACTATGTTTTCATCTCTGCTAATCTCGAACTTCAGGTTTCGGAGCATCTTGTGTCGACATCCCTCAGAAGGTCTCGGTTTTCAGGCCGTGCAGTAGAACTCGATTCGATGGAGTCCGCTTTCCGAGATGTGTCCGGCGGGCGGCAACGTTCCCTTCTTGTCGGGGCAGAAGCAGGCGGCGGCAAAACGCGGCTGGTTGAAGAGTTTGCCAACCGACTGTCCGGCCGCGCCCTGATTTTGAAAGGCGGGTGCATTGAGCAGCGGGAATCGGCATTGCCCTACGCGCCGGTAACGGCTGTTCTGCATGAACTTGTTCAGCTGCGCGGCGCGCCGGCAGTCAAATCCTTTGTCGGCGCCGAGGGTGCGCGAGAACTGGCCTGGCTTCTTCCCGAACTCGGCGAGAGCTCCGAAAGATTTGATGCGGGCATCGCAAGAGCGCGGCTGTTCGAGGTGATGCGAAAGCTGTTAGAGGAGCTGGCACGGGAGACACCGCTCGTGGTGGTCTTCGAGGACATTCACTGGGCCGACCAGGCAACTTGCGATCTGCTTCGTTTCCTCGCGACACGGCTGAAGAAAATTCGGCTGATGCTGATCGTCACCTATCGACCCGAGGAGACCAGCGCCACCAACGCCCTGCGGACGACCATCGCGGACCTCTCACTTTCCGAGGGTGCCGAGGTGTTGACGCTTCCCCGCCTTCAGCGCGCGGAGGTCGCCGTGCAGCTCGAGGGGCTGCTGGGACGCCCCCCAACACCTGCGCTGATCAACGAGGTCCATGCGCGGTGCTGCGGAATCCCGCTTTTCACGGAGGCACTCATCGATGCGAGCGGAGGCTTGCGCAGAGATTTTCCTGGTTCGCTCAACGACTACCTGCTGAGAGCCGTCAGGGACATGCCGGCGTCGACGGCCGAGCTTTTGAAGGTGATGGCGCTCGGCGGCCCGCATATCACTCATGCGCTTCTTCGCAGCGTCGCGAACAAGGCCGATCTTGAATTAGCGGAATGGCTGCGTCCAGCGATTTTGGCTGGGATCCTGGTGCCTGATCATGATGGATATGCGTTCCGCCACGCACTGATCCACGAAGCGGTGCGGCGTGACCTGATCGCCGGCGAAAAGGTGGCCATCCATCGCGCCTATGCGGACGTGCTCGAACGCGGACCGGTTCCAAGCTACCGGGTTTGGCATTCCGTAGCGCTCGCGCGCCACTGGTACGGCGCCGGCCAAGCCGAGAATTGCCTGCGATGGGCCCGGCAATCCGCCACTGAGGCCGCGGCTACTTTCGCCTATGCAGACCAGATGGAAATGCTGAAGCTCGTGCTGGCAGTATGGCCCGAGGTCGATGATGCGATTGTAGTGATCGGCGCGGATCACTGCAAGGTGTTGGAACTCGCTGCCGATGCGGCCTGCTGGGCAGCGGAGGCGGAACAGGGGTTGGCTTTTGTCGAACGCGCACTCGCCGAAGTGGACGTCGGTCGCAACAAGGAGCAACTGGCAGCACTTCTTCTGCAGCGCGCGGTGATGCGTCAACACGCGCTTATCCCAGGCGAGATCGCCGACCTGGAGCGCGCGCTCGATCATGCGCCCGATTCCACAAGGCTGCGCGCGGACGGACTGGGACAGTTTTCCCGCGCACTGATATTAAGGGGAGAGTTTGATCGCGCCAGCCGCTTGGGCGACGAACTGAAGGACCTGTCTGAAAGGCTCGATGACGAGGAGTACCGGATAGAGGCACTGATCGTCGCCGAGTCTTTGGAGATGGCATCGGGCAGTTACCACATCGATAGCCTCTGGAGCGTCATTGACCGCGCCAG
Organism: Rhizobium sp. WYCCWR 11152; assembly: GCF_013087615.1. NCBI lineage: Bacteria > Pseudomonadati > Pseudomonadota > Alphaproteobacteria > Hyphomicrobiales > Rhizobiaceae > Rhizobium > Rhizobium sp. WYCCWR 11152. The sequence continues at coordinate 121,496 of NZ_JABFCP010000024.1, forward strand.
GCAGGCCTCCATCGGACGAGTCGAGGTGCTGGCGGGCGCCGCATTGCTTCGAGCCCTGCTTGAGACCGGAAAATATCCTCAGGTCGCCGAAATCGGACCGGCGATCTTTGCGCGGACGGTCGAGTTCGGCCAGGCGCGCTATATCGGGGCGATAATCGGTTCGCCTTTATGCCGCGCTCTCCTCGCCTTGGGCCGCGTTTCCGAAGCCATTGAGACATGCGAGCGGATGGCGGCATTGGATCCGCTGCCGCTCGGGCTCGTTCATGTTTTCGAATGCCAGGCGGAGATCGCCTTGGTATTGGGGAATTCGGATCGAATTGCCGTTGCGGCGAGATCCTTGCGCAGTCTGCCACCCGGCCCTCAGGTTGCGAGCCGCATGGCGGCCAATCTGTTGAGATTTGACATCGAAAGCCGCGCGCTGGCGGGTGACATGGATCAGTCTGCGACCCTGGCAAGATCCGTCTTGACCCATTGCGAAAAACAAGGACGCGTCTCTTGGCCACTCCTGGCCTCGGCGATGCGCGTTGCCGTTGATACGAACCAGAAAGATGTGGCGCGGCGGTTTGCCGACCTTGCCGCTCGGTCCTCGTGCCGCAATGTGGTGGAGGAAGCCGAGCTGCTGGGCATCCTGGCCGAGATGTCGCGCTCGACGGGTTCCGACCTCGAGGCGTGGGAAGCGGTTGCCAAAAGCTGGGCTGATTTGAGCCGGCCCTTTCGGCAGGCATATGCTCTTATGCAGGCCGGTTGTGCTGCGGTGAATGCCGGCCAGCGCGCGAAGGGTGCGGGCCATTTCCGACGAGGCGCAGACCTTGCCCATTCGACCGGCGCTTCCCTCCTGGGCAATCAGATCGAGACCCTCGCCGAAAAGGCCCGCATTGATCTTGGAAACGGGAAGGAGGGTGGCATGCCGAAGGCACCCCTCGGCCTGACGGATCGGGAATTCGAGGTGCTCCGGCTTCTCGCCGCGGGACAGAGCAATCGCGAGATCGCCGTCCATCTGTTCATTTCCTCGAAAACGGCGAGCGTTCATGTCTCCAACATCTTGAGCAAGCTCTCCGTCCCCAGCCGCGGCGCCGCGGCCGCAATGGCCCACCGGCTCCGGATCGTAGATCCCGCCTGAAGTTCGCTTGTCTGGCTATGCCCTTCCGGTGTCTGTCGTTCGCACGATACAGTCATTGCATTCCTATTTGATTGTCTAGGTATGTTGCCTGATGTGCTTATGCCGGCCTTAGGCCGAGGGTGTTCATATAGCGCGCGCCGAGCGGCGCCCAAATGCGAACATCCGGAGGTCAAATGAACATCTCTTCCGCCACCTTGGCCAACACCCAACGCACGATCGATTCTTATGAAGGTTGTGCCGATGACTATAGTCGCATCGTTGATCAGTTTCCCTGGCCGAGCCTCGAGGCGGCACTGCGTCAGGTCGCCAGCGCCGCCGGCAAGGGCGGCCAGATCCTTGAGATCGGCTCGGGGGCCGGATGGGATGCGGATTTCCTGGAGACACTGGGCGTTTCGGTAAGGCGAACCGATGCGACGCGACGGTTTCTGGAACTGCAGGCGGCGCGCGGCAAGAAGGGCGAGCTCCTCAACGTCATCACCGACGACCTTGACGGCCCCTATGACGCGGTGGTCGCTCTCTGTGTCCTCATTCATGTGCCTCGTGACCAGACCGGCCCGGTTCTCGAAAAGATCGTCGCTGCGCTACGCCCGGGAGGCGTCTTCCTGGTGTCGATGCGCGATGGGGACGGGGAGACAAGCGGCGCCTACCATATGTCCTACTGGCGCCGGGACGATTTCGCGCTGTGCATCAAGGAGGCGGGGCTCGCTCTTGAATGGGACGCACACAGGATCAACCGTGACGGCGATGGGTGGAACACGTTTTACGCTCGCAGACCAGAGTGACGCGGTTTCGTGCCGCTCCGGTCCGCCACCGACCGTGAAGGCTCGGTCAGACAGCGGGGGCCATCTTTCTATTTCCAGCTCGTATAATCGTCGGCGACGCAACCAAACGGCGCGCGATCCTGACCGAACCGCTTCTTCAACTGCTCGCATCCCCACTCGTTCAACGGCGCTGGCATGAGATTGTTGATGTCCATGCCAGGCGATTGGAACGCTGTCGTGGAGGTCGTGACGTACCAAAGCCAGAAGCCGACCACACCCACGACGATCAGAAGCAACACACCGAAGAAAAGCTGCAGCCGCTTCCAGATCGATACCGTCCTTTTTGGTTCTTCAATCAAAATCGGCGCATTCCGATCGCGTTCTTGCTGATACGCGAAAGGTGCAAGAGCTGCGGTGCGCTCATTATCCGTAAGCTCCACGCGCTGAAGACGATCGTCGAGAAGCACCGGCAGGGCCGTATTGCCGTGCCTGACGGCCAGTCCGATCGCCTTGCCATTGGCTTCACCGACGATCAGAGGCTCCTCTCCATTCTTCATGCGCGTGTAAGCCGATCGTCCCGTTTTGTCGTCGGCGATCTTGTCGTTATAGGTGATGGAAAGGACGCCGCGTTTGCGGTCGAATGCGGTGATCTCGACCGGGACAGGGGTCAGCAAGGCAGGCCGAAGCAGTTGGCCCTTGACCCGCCAAATGCGGATAGCGAGAAAAATCATCCCCAGGCCCATGCCGCCAAGCAGAACGGCGAACACAGTAAGCGTGATGATCCGGTTCCAGAGCATGTCCAGACCCAGGCTCATCGTCGCAAGTTCCGGGTGATCGGCTGATATCACCAGACCCGTTTCGTAGTCGCCGGTATGGAAATCGACGAACATGACCTCGACTTCGGTGTCGTAGTCTCGTCCACCGTAGCTGTAGACCAGGCGTGCCTCGCAATCGGTAAAGACTGCCTTGCGTGTCGTGCATCGCCCGTTTTGCACGTCGCCATTTTCAAGCGTCAAAGGGTTCTGGCTGATCTGGAAATCGCGGATTACCCCTGGCGCTTCCGAGACGAATAGAAAGACAGCCAGTGCGAGGATGATGGGCGTTGCCCAGAAGTAAGCATTCGGCGTGGAGATGACGTTGCGCGCCAACGAAAGCGGGCGACCAGGAAGAACAAGTGAAGGCAATGGCGTCGGACCCCTCATATGTGACAGCGCAATGGGCTGGCAAGCTCAGGCAGCGGCCAATGAGGCAGCAATTCAAAGCGCTGCCGCGTCCTTTGCGCAACGCGCGGCGCTATAGCGGAATTGACGTCATTGCGGCCGGCTTGCACAATCTCATTGTGTAAGACCGATCTAAAGCCTGAGGCGGGAGATCGGCAATCCCTTTCAGCGTGCGTGGGCATCATTTGTACGTTGATCTTGTTGAAAACGTCCGCACTGCGTTGAGAACGCGATCGAATCCCTCCCCTACGGAACCAAACCATCGCCGAGCGGTTATATGACACCCCTCCTCCTCGAAGAGCCAAGCGTCATGATGCGGATGTTATGTGGCCCGAAAGTTACTCAGATGATCAAGATCCTTGCCTGCGCCATCGCCGCTGCTACGGCGTCAATGCTCACGGCCGGCGCCGCCCACGCCGACGAATCCGCCTTCCTCAAAACACTGGCGGGAAACTGGAGCGGTAACGGTACGGTGAAAGTGCGGACAAATGCACCCACGATTAAAGTCACTTGCCGTTTCAAGTCGGACGCGAATGCAAGTTCCCTTGCACTCAATGGACGCTGCACCAGTCTCGTCGTTTTTTCCCGTGTCATCAGCGCTAAACTCAAGGCCAGCGGTGACAGCTACACCGGCTCCTATGTGGGCGCGGGCACCGGCACTGCGGGTCTAGGCGGAAAGCGCGCTGGTAATGCCATAAGCCTCGCGATCAAATGGGCGAAAGAGGTCAATGGTGACCGACGTGCGCAGATGACGATTGAAAAAACCGGGGCATCCGGCATGCGCCTCACAACCGTCGACACAGACCCCGCTACAGGTCGATCGGTTGTTACGAGCCGCATTGACCTTCGTCGGAGCTGATATCTTTTTGCGTTCAAAGAGCCTCTAGCGTGCTAAAGGGTTGATAGAGAAGCTCCGAAGCTATAGTTTCGCCTTCGCAAATCGTCGAACGATACAAGGAAATAGTTATCTCATGCCGACAGGTACCGTTAAATTCTTCAATGACGACAAGGGCTTCGGCTTCATCACCCCTGAGGGTGGCGGCCAGGACGTTTTTGTTCACGTGTCTGCACTGCAGAGCGGCGGGTCGCTCCGCGAAGGCGACAAGGTCAGCTTCGAAGTTGGACAGGATCGCAAGACTGGGAAATCGAAGGCTGAGAACGTCTCGACCATCTGATCGAAATCGAAGGTGGCCCAGCCTGCGTTGAGCGGGTTGGGCTCATCCTCACGAGTCGTGGGCGCGAATGCCTTCGTACTCTAAAGCGCGTCGCGATCTTTCAGGTTCGCTCTCGCGCTTTAGGTCTTTGTGCTACGCACGTCGTTGTCGCAAAACCGCTGCACGGTTTTGTGCGATATGCTTTAAGCCGAACCGACGGCAATCGAGGTCTGAGCGTGTCGTTTGACGTCAGCACCTTGGAAATTCCGAATATTACGCGTGACGACGCTCACGCCAGCGCAGTCGCGGCAAACTGAGCATTTTGTCTCTGACAAAAGGATGTTCCACGCATTCGCTTTAGACAATGCGAGAGTTCATCACGGCGAAGAACTCATCACACCCCTGATAGAATGCTTTCCGCGGCCTTCTCGGCAATCATGATCACCGGCGAGTTCGTATTGCCCGACACGATCGTCGGCATGATCGAGGCATCAACCACCCGCAGTTTCGCCAGCCCATGCACCCGCAATTGTGGATCGACAACCGCCATCATGTCGCTGCCCATCTTGCAGGTACCGACCGGATGGAAGATCGTCGTGGCGATATCGCCGACGCGACGGATCAGCTCCTCGTCAGTCCGGTATTCCGTGCCCGGGAGCATCTCCTGCGGCAGGTACTTGGCGATGGCACCGGCCTCCATGAGCCGGCGGGCATGTCGGATCGATTTCGTCGCAACCAACCGGTCGCCGACGGTCGAAAGATAATTCGGGCGGATTTCCGGCGCCGCGGAAAGGTCCGGGCCGCCAACATGCACCGTCCCCCGGCTTTCCGGCCGCAGATTGCAGACAGAGACGGTGACGGCGGGATATTTGTGCAGCGGCTCGCCGAGCCGGTCGGTGCTCAAGGGCTGCACGTGATATTCGAGATCGGCGGTTGCAACGGCCGGATCGCTCTTGGCAAAGATACCGAGCTGGCTCGGCGCCATCGACAACGGCCCGGACCGGCGCAGCATATATTCAAGCCCCATGCCCGCTCGGGTGAGCAGGTTGTGATAGAGCTGGTTCAGCGTCTTTGCGCCCTCGATGCGGAAGACCGTCCGGATTTGCAGATGGTCCTGCAGGTTTTCGCCGACACCCGGAAGTTCATGGGCGACGTCCAGTCCGGCAGCGGACAACACATCCGGGCGACCGACCCCGGAAAGCTCCAGGATTTTCGGCGAATTGATCGCACCGGCGGACAGGATGACCTCGCGACCGGCGCGAGCCAGATGGTTCTGCCCGTTCAACCGGAACCGCACCCCGGTCACCATCCTGCCGTCAAATTCCAGCCGCTCGGTTTCGGCGCTGGTCAGCACACGAAGATTGGGCCGCTTCATCGCCGGGCGCAGAAAGGCCTTCGTCGTGTTCCAGCGCAGGCCGCCGCGCTGGTTGACCTCGAAATAGCCCGAGCCCTCATTGTCGCCATCGTTGAAATCGTCGGTCTTCGGGATACCGAGTTCTTCAGCCGCGTCGCGAAAGGCATCGAGGATCGGCCAGGAAAGCCGTTGCTTTTCCACCCGCCATTCGCCGCCTGCCCCGTGCATCCGCGACTTGCCACGATAGTTGTCCTCGGATTTCAGGAAATAGGGCAGCACGTCGTCCCAGCCCCAGCCGGAATTACCCGCCTGCCGCCAGCCATCGTAATCGGCCGCCTGGCCGCGCATGTAGATCATGCCGTTGATCGACGAGCAGCCGCCCAGCAGTTTTCCACGCGGATAGGGCAGTGACCGACCGTTCAGTCCGGCTTCCGCGGCCGTCCTCATCATCCAATCGGTGCGTGGATTGCCCATACAGTAGAGATAGCCGATCGGCACATGCACCCAATGATAGCGGTCGCTGCCGCCGGCTTCGAGCAGCAGGACGCGGGTTTTCGGATCGGCCGACAGCCGGTTGGCCAGAACGCATCCCGCCGATCCCGCGCCGACGATGATGAAGTCGTAGCTTCCCGCATCAATGGCTGCATCATCCACACGCTTGTTCACGCCGCCGCCCCCGCTGCCGCCGGCGGGACCACCGTCAGACGCCGCCAGAGCGGTGCCATCGCTTCGGCGATATCCTGATAGAGAGCGTAGCGCCGCGCATAATGCGCCTCAAGCGAGACATCCGGTCGATAATGCCGCTCGGTTCGCACCATGGCCGCAGCACCAGCGCCGAAGTCCGAGAAGACGCCGACGCCGGTTCCGGCAGCAATCGCCGCCCCCAATGCACCGGTTTCGCGCGAGCGGGCAACGGTGACGGGTACGCCGAGCACATCGGCAAAGATCTGCGGCCAGATTAGGCTGCGCGAGCCGCCCCCGGAGAGCACGGCTTCATTGAACACCGCCCCGGCCTTTCGGATCGTCTCGATGTGCTGGCGATGACCGAAGGCGACGCCTTCGAGAAGCGCGCGAACGAGATGCCCCTTGGTGTGCCAGCCGGCAATGCCGTAGAAGCCGGCGCGTGCGTGACCGTCCTGCTGGGCGCCATAGAGATAGGGATGATAGAGCGGGTCGTCTGCCGCGGGCTCGATCGCCCCGGCCAGCGCGCAGCAGGCATCGAAGGGCGGAACGCCTTCCGCATGCTCGCCTTCGAAGAACTCCCTCACCAGCCATTCGAGATTGGCAGCCGAGGTGGCGCTGTTCTCCATCGCCATGTAGCGGCTGCGATCGAAGGTCGAGGACATGAAGACCGGCCCGTCGAGGTCGGGACTGTCTATAACGACCTGGTTGATGCTCCATGTGCCGGCAATGATAGAGGCGCTGCCGGTGCGCGAAACGCCCGAGCCGAGCGCCGAGGCGACGACGTCGAACAGCCCGCCGACCACAGGCGTACCGGCGGCGAGCCCGGTTTGCGTCGCGACCTCTTCCGTTACCGTACCGGCAATGTCGGCGCTTTCGATGAGCGGCGGCAAGAGGTCCATGCAATCGCCCAGTCCATAGGCTTCCATCAGTGCCTTGTCGTAGCGGCGCGCGGCAAGATCGAGCAGGCCGGCCCCCGACATGTCGGACACCTCGCTGACGCGGCGGCCTGTCAGACGGTTGACGACGAAATCTTTGGAGAAGAACACCGTGCCGATGCGATTGAACAGTTCCGGCCGGTGACGCTTCAACCAGGCAAGCAATGTCGGCGTCTGGGATGGCCACGGGCGCTGGCGGGCAATGGGATAGGTCCGGTCTCCAACGCCGGCCTCTCGCCATTCGTCGACCAGCCCGGCCGCCCGCGTGTCGAGCGACTGGATGCCGATGAGCGGAGCGCCGTCGCGATCAAGCGCATAGAGACCGTTGCCGTGCCCGGCGCAACCGATCGCGGCGATTTCCTCCGGCTTGATCTCCGCCTTTTCGATGCAGGCGCGAATGACCTGCCGTGCATTCGCCCATAATTCGTCCAGCCCCCGCTCGACATGCCCCGGGCTTGGCATGCGGCTGTGTCCCTCTTCGGACGCAGCCGCGATCTCGTTACCCGCGCGGTCGAAAATCACCGCCTTGATGACGGTGTTTCCGGCGTCGAGCCCCAAAAGATAGTTTCCCATGCAGAACCCCTCCCCAGATTCGAAATCGCTGCTCAGCCCTGCTGGTAGAGCGCAAAGGCCTGTTCGCCGCTCGCATCCTCGTGCACGATCGCCATCAGCCCGCGCACCACGGCACTCGGATTGGCGTGCTGATAGATGTTGCGCCCATAGACCATGCCCATTGCGCCTTGCCGCATCAAGGCTGCGGATTTGTCGAAGACGGCGCGAAGATCTTCCTTGCCGCCGCCGCGCACCAGAACCGGGCAACGGGCTGCTTCCACCACTCTGTGGAAATCCTCGGCATTGGTGGTCGGATCCGCCTTGACGATATCCGCACCCATCTCACGGGCGAGCCGCGTCAGCGTAACGATCTTGTCGGCATCGCCATCGACCATGTAACCGCCCTTTTCGGTGACCGGTTGCATCACCAGCGGCTCGATCATCAGCGGCATGCCATACTTGTCGCAATCGGCCCGCACACGGGAAATGTTCTGCACGCATTGACGGAACAGGTCCGGCTCGTCCGGCAGCATGAACAGGTTGACGACAACGCAGGCTGCATCCATTTCGATCGCGCCGATCAACGGTTCGGCCTCGTTCTGCAGCACCGCCCACATGTCGCGGTGGCGGATCCGGTTGTAGGGATTGCCCATGTCGATGCGCATGACCAGCGACGGCTTGTCCTTGCCGGGCACCTCCTGCAGCAGGTCCGCCTGGCCGTAATTCATCTGGATCGCATCCGGCCCGGCAGAAACCAGCGCCTTGACGACGGCCTGAATATCCTCCAGCCCGTTGAGGAAGGACGGTTCATTGCAGACGCCGTGATCGATCGCCACGTCGAGGCAGCGGCCGCCGCCGAACAGCCGGTTCATCCGGACTTTGCTGTTGTGTCGCATTCTGTGCTCCTTGGTTCGTTCCTTGCCGAAAGCATGTCTTCGTCGACGCCGTGGCGTTCGGTGAGAAGGGTGAGAAAACGGTCGCGCTCACGGGTGCGATGCGCGAGCGTCCAGTGCTTTTCCTGCGTCAGCAGGTCGAGTACGGCATCCATCATATCGAGCGAAAGCTCGCCCGAAACGGCAAGCGTCGTGCGCCGCAAAAGCAGGTCGTCGAGATGTTCCACCGCTTCACAGCGGATCAGAAACTGCAATTCGCGCATCGAGTAGCCGTCGTGCGGCAGCACCGCATCGGGGCCCGCCGCGATGAAACCGGCAACCGCCTCGGCATCCGTGCCGTATCGGACAAACAGCTCAGACATGCGCCGGACGGAAAGGCCTTTGCTGGCCGCCGCCTGCGCAAGCCAGACAGGCGCGTTGGCGGGAAATGCCTGCCCGCCGCCGATCGGCCGATCGGTTGTCATAATACGGCGCTGCCTGCCTAGCCTTTCCAGCGCCATGTCGGCCGCCAGTTCCCCGAAGGACCGGAATGTCGTCCACTTGCCGCCGATCATGCACAGAACCGGTGGGCCACCATCCTTCGGCTCTACGACCGTGCAGAAATGATCGCGCGGAATGCGCCCGGTAAAACTGTCGGTGCTGGCCGGCAGCGGCCGCACGCCGGAAAACTGGAAAACGATCTGTTCCGGCCGGATGGCAATATCAGGCAGCACGAAGGCGAGCGACTGCAGGATATAATCCCGCTCGTCCGCCTCGCAGCGCACCGTTTCCGGATCATCGACGCGGATATCGGTGGAACCGACGAGAACCTTGCCGAGATAAGGAAAGAGGATGCAGATCCGGCCGTCCTCGTTCTCGTAGTAGATCATGTGATCGGCAAGTGCGTCGCGCAGGTCGGCATTGTCGATGATCAGATGCGAGCCCTTGGTGCCGCCCATCAGCGGTGACGGCCGGGCGTCTGGCGAAAGCAGGGTCTGATTGGCGATGTCGATCCAGCCGCCGGTGGCGTTGATGATCAGCGCCGGTTCGACGGCAACGGATGCGCCGCCGATCTGGTCTTCGACGCGGTACTGACCATCCTCTGTCCGCCGCAGTTCCGCATAGTTCAGCGCCATTGCCCCGAACTTTGCTGAAAGACCGTCCTGCAGAAGCTCGATGCCCAGCCGCTCCGGGTGGCTGACCCAGGCGTCGAAATAGGTGGCGGAACTCTTGATGTCGGGATTGAGCGCCGGCCACTTGGCAAGCGTCGTGCGCCGGCCGCGAAACTGGTGGCGCGGCATCAATGCCCGCTTGCGGGTCAGGAAATCATAGATGCTCAGGCCCGCCTTGATGGCAACGGCGCCACGCCGGCTCGGGCGGCGGCTGAGGCCCAGGAAGCGGACGATGCCATTGCCAAGGCCGGAAAATATATCGAACACCGGCACCGTCGTCGGCAGCGGCGCGACGTAATGCGGCGCGTTGCGCAGCAGCCGGTCCCGCTCGACCAGGGATTCCTGCACCAGCTTGAATTCGCCGTTTTCAAGATAGCGAAGCCCGCCATGCACCATGCGCGACAGCGCCGAGCTGGCCCCGGAGCAATAGTCGTGTTTCTCGACGAGCAGCACGTTCAGTCCCTGCAGCGACAGCTCGCGAAAGACGCTGATGCCGTTGATGCCGCCGCCGATGACGCAGACGTCCACCTTCGGGCTCTGGCGGAGCCCGTCCAATATCTCTTGCCGTTTCATGATGGCGATCCGCTACCTGTCCATGTCAGTCAGTTTCGCCGCTATGGCCGTATCGATGGCGGCAAGATCGACCGCATCCAGCCGGATGGTCCCGGCCCGTGCATTGTCGAGCGCCTGTGCCGGATTGCGCGCCCCGCAAAGTGCAAAGGTGACGCCCGGCTGCGCCAGCGTCCAGGCAATCACGATCTGGGCGATGCTGGCGCCGTGTTTTTCGGCGACCGGTTGGATGGCGTCGGCCAGCGCCGTCGCCTTCTGGCGGTTGCCGACTGAAAAGCGCGGATTGCCCTTGCGCTGGTCGTCGCCTGAGAACACGCGGTCCGGACCGATGGTGCCGGACAGCAACCCCAGCGCCAGCGACGAGTAGCTCAGCGTCGCAATGCCGTTGGCCTTGGTCAGCGGCAGAAGCTCCGCCTCGATCTCCCGGTCGATCATGCTGAACCGCTCCTGGATCGCGTCGAGACCACCGGCAGCGATATAGGCACTGAGGTCGTCGGGGCTGACATTGCTTGCGCCGATCGCCCGGATCTTGCCCGATGTGCGCAGGTCTTCCAGCGCCCGCATCGTTTCCTCGATCGGGGTCGTCGGGTCCTGCCAATGGGTGATGTAGAGGTCGATATAGTCGGTTCCGAGCCGCCTCAGGCTTTCCTCGACCTCATGCAGGATCGCGTCGCGGCCGAGATAACGGTGCACCGGCTTGCCGTCCTGGTCGAAGAAATGACGGCCCTTCTGCGTATGCCAGACAAGGCCGCATTTGGTGGCGATGACAGCCTTGTCGCGTCGCCCGGTCAACGCCCTGCCGACGATCTCCTCGGAACGTCCAAGCCCATAGGCCGGTGCCGTATCGATCAGCGTCACGCCGGCATCGAGCGATGCCTGGATCGCGGCGATGGATTCGGCCTCATCGGTCCCGCCCCACATCCAACCGCCGATCGCCCAGGTGCCCAGTCCCACCGCCGAAGCGGAAACGCCCGATTTGCCGATCTCACGTGTCAATTGCTGTCCGCTCATGCCCATTTTCCTTCGCCATTCGCCAGTGCCAGCACGCGGGCACCCGTCGCCTCATCGGTCACCAGCGTATCGAGATGATTGCCGCGCAGAACGCTGAGGATCGGCCCTGCCTTGTTCGGCCCGCTCGCCACACCGATCTTGGTGGGGATCGAGGCGAATTCCGGCAGAGTCAGGGACACCAGCGAACGGTTGAGGCTGTAATCGCAGACCTGGCCATGATCATCGAGCAGATGCGCCAGCAATTCGCAGGAGGCGCCGGAGCGCTCGATCGCGGCGCGGTCGGTGCTCGAGGACGGATGCAGGTCGTAATAGCTCGAATCGTCCGAGAGGATCGAGCCGATGCCGACCACCGCCACTTTCGCCTCGCGCGCCCGTTTGAAAACGTCTGCAACGGAACGCATGTTGATCAGCATCGCCCGCTGCTCGGCATCATCGGCAAAGAGGGGCGCATGGATCTGGTAGGAACGCCCCCCAAGCCGGTCAGCCATCAAGGTCGAGACATGGTTGACATCGGTATAGTGTTTACCTTGCACGCAGCCGGTTGCCGGAATGACCTCGACATTGAACCGACGCGGCGGCTGCAGACCGGCCACGACGGCGCTCACCCCTTTGCCGCCGGTGATGCAGATCGTATCGCCGTCGGTGATCTCTTCCAGCAGCAACCTTGCTGCTGCCTCGCCGACGGCTTGAAGCGCCGTCTGCGGATTGTCGGACACTGTCGGCACCACCACGGCGCGGCCGATGCCGCCAAGCGCTTGTAGCCGTTCTTCCATATCGACCAGCGGCTCGACCGGCGACTTGATCTTGATCTCGACCAGGCCGAGCTGGCGGCCGCGCTTGATCAGGCGATTGACGGTGGCGTGCGAGATGCCGAGCTGATCGGCTATCTGCGCCTGTGTCAGTCCCTCGAGGAAATGTAGGACCAGGGCCTGGTGCATCTGCCGGGCGATGACGATTTCCTCGCGCGGCGCATTTGCGGGTTTGAGCTTGGCTATCGGCATATCAGGCAGCCTTCCGCTTGTGCAGGAAATGGTCGATCGAGACGGCGGCAAGCAGAATGCAGCCTTTGATCATGTCTTGCCAATAGACGGACACGTCAAGCAAGATCAACGAGCTTGTTACGACCGACAGCAGGGCAATACCGAGAATAGCCCCAAGGATCGTGCCGGAGCCGCCATTCAGCGACGCACCACCGATCACCGCCGCCGCGATGATGTTGAGCTCCATGCCAACACCAAAGGTCGGGGTCGCGGCGCCGAAGCGGGACATATAGATCACCCCGGCAACGCCGGATAGCGTGGCGCAGAGCACCGTCACCCAGAACTTTACCTGGTTGGTCTTGATACCGGAATAGAGCGCCGCCTTTTCGTTGCTGCCGGTGTAGAACACCTTGCGGAAGGCGGTTGCCCGGCGCAGCAGGAAATCGAACAGCACGACGACCGCAACAAAAATTAGGATCACATAGGGGACGCCATAGAACGTGCCCTGCCCGACCGCCTTGAACGAGGGCGGCAAGGTAAACAGCGACAGTGGCGTGCCCTTGGTGATGATCAGGCAGATACCACGCACGATGACCATCGCCGCAAGCGAGGTGATGAAGTGGTTGAGCCCGACAACCGTGACGAAGAAGCCCATGACACAGCCGATCAGACCGCTGGCAATGATCCCGATCAGGGATGCGCTCCACGGATCGAGCCCCATCAGGAACAGTGAACCCGACAGCACCATCGAGAAGCAGACCACCGAGCCGACCGACAGGTCGATGCCGCCGACGATCAACAGGATGGTCATGCCGACGACGACGATCCCTTCCACCGAAAACGACATCAGCATCGCCCGGAAGTTGCCGAGCGTCAGAAAATGCGGCGAGGCAAAACTCATGACAATGCAGAGCGCCAGGATGATCGCGATCAGTCCCGCCTCGCGCATCGTCCCCAACCGTTTCCAGCCGGGCGCGCGCGCCTGATGTGCCGTTGCCAATGTAGCGTCCGCCATGACCCTGTCTCCTGCCCCTGCTTTTTCCCTACGCGGCATGCTCTGATGCCTTTGAATTGTTGTGGCCGCCGATCCCCGAGGCGAGCCGCATGATCGCTTCCTCCGTCATCGCCTCGCCCTCGACCTCGCCTGCAACGGTGCCTTCGTGGATGACCAGCACCCGGTCGCACAGACCGAGAAGCTCCGGCAGTTCCGACGAGATGACGACGATGCCGATGCCGGAGCGCGCGAGATCGCGCAGCAGCCGGTGGATTTCCGATTTGGCGCCGACATCGATGCCGCGGGTCGGCTCGTCCATCAGGATGACCTTGGGATCGACCGCCAGTTGCTTGGCAATCGCCACCTTCTGCTGGTTTCCCCCCGACAGCGACGAGACCGGCATGTCGATGCCACCCATCCGCACGCCGAGCCGCCGGACCAGGTTGTGGGCACGATCCGCCTCGGCCTTGGAATTCAACAGTCCCAGTGGTCCGGTCAGCGATTTCAAATCGAGAACGGCAATGTTCTGGGCAATGGAAAGATCGAGGAAAATGCCGGAGCCTTTCCGGTCTTCCGACAGATAGACGACGCCCGTCTGCGCGGCCTGCGCATAAGAGCGCGCCCGCAGCCGCTCTCCATGCAGTTGCACCTCGCCGCCGGTTACCGGCCGCAATCCGCAAATACCTTCGGCTATCTCGGTGCGGCCCGAGCCGATCAGCCCGCCGACGCCGAGAATTTCACCCTTGCGCAGGTCAAAGCTCACATCCGTGAAGCGGCTGCCGTCGCCGAGATCGCGGACGCTCAGAATGATCTCGTCGGTCCGCTCCGTCGGCGCCTGCTTTTCCGGATAGAGCTGGGTGATCTCGCGTCCGACCATGCGGCGCACCACATCATCCGGCGTCACGTCCGCCACTTTCTCCGTCGAGACATAACGGCCATCGCGAAACACGGTGACCCGGTCGCACAGGCTGAAGATTTCGGCCATGCGGTGGCTGATATAGATGATCGAAATACCTTGCGCCTTGAGGTCGCGGATGATTCCGAAGAGGATCTGCGTCTCCGATTCCGTCAATGCCGCCGTCGGTTCGTCGAAAATCAGCACCCGACAATCGAGCGTCAGTGCCTTGGCGATCTCGACAAGCTGCTGGCTGGAGATCGACAGGTCGCCGACTTTGCGGCGCACGTCGATCGGCGCCAGACGGTTCATCACGACCTGCGCATCCCGCTCCAGCCGGCCATAGTTCATGAAAGGCGAGCGGCGGCGGTTGGTCGCCGCCATGAACATGTTCTCGGCCACCGTCGCATCGGGGCAGAGCGCGATTTCCTGATGCACGAGGCCAAGCCCCAGCGATTGCGCCACGGCCGGCGACGTCACCTTTACCGGCGCGCCATCGACGAGAACGTCGCCCTCGGTCGGCTGCAACACGCCGGCAATGATGTTCATCAGCGTCGATTTGCCCGCGCCGTTTTCGCCGCAAAGCGCATGAACCTCGCCTTTTTCCAAGCTGAAGCTCACCTCCGTCAACGCCTTCACCGCACCGAAGTGCTTGCTGACATTGCGGATTTCCAGAACCGGCACCGACGCCATCATCGTCTCCTCCTCACGCTTGCGGTGGCTGTCCGGAGCTTCGTGCTCCGGACAGCCAGCACAAAGGTCTATTCCTCGATGCCTTTGGTGCCCCGCCGCTTCAGATACTTGTCCCAGTAGAAATCGTCGGCATTGGCTGCCGTGACGATAGACAGGCCGTTGTCGACGAACGGAATGCTCATCGGGTTGAAGCCAACGCGCTTGGCGTCGTTCATCGGGTCGATGAGTTCTGGATGCTTGGCAAGCCACAGGAGCATGAAGCCCATGTAACCCTGCATGCCCTGGTTGGGGTTGATCGAGCCGAACACTTCGCCCGCCTTGATCATGTCGAGGATGTTGGCGTTGACGTCGGCGCACATCACGAGGATCTTGCCGCCGCTTTCCTTGTTGGCCTGCGAAGCGCCGATGGCCGAATTCGCTTCCGGCATGAAGACGGCGCCAATGTTCGGATGTGCCTGCACCAGGCTCATCAGGCCCTGATAGGCCTTGTTCGGGTCCTGGTTGGACGCAGCGCGGCCGACCAGCTTCATATCAGGATATTTTTCCTCCATACGGGCGATGAAGGCGGCGATACGCTTGTCGTGGTTGTCCTGGCCCGGATTTTCCAGAACGGCATATTCACCCTTGCCACCCATCTTTTCGGCAATCGCGTCGGCCGCATAGGTGCCTTCGCGGGTATTGTCCGAGGTGACGAACGAGATGCGCTTGGAGAGCGGCGCATCGGCTGCGAAGGTCACGACCGCCGTGCCCTGGTCGATCGCCCGGTTGATCGGCTCGATGAACGGGTCGGAGTTCATCGGGTGAACGAGAATACCGGCCGGGTTCTGGGCCAGCGCCTGGTCGAAAGTGGCGATCTGCTTGTTGACGTCATATTCCGGCGTGCCGGTATAGGCAGTCTCGCAACCGAGCTGCTGACCGGCCTGCTTGAACATTTCATAGACCGGGAACCAATATTCGACGCCCGATACCATGACGTTCATGACGTATTTTTCACCGGGCTTGCAGCGGAACGGATTTTCCGTGTCCGCGCTGGCCATGCCGGCATAAAGCGTCGATGCGAGGACCGCCAATGCGGTCGTGCTTAGAAATTTGCGCAAGTTTCCTCCTCGAGGCCGAAGCCCCTCCCAAATATCCGGCGGCGCCTCAGCGGCTGCCGATGATCCATTGAAGACCGGAGTTCCTCCTCGAAGTCCGGTATGGGCAGATAATCGCAACGGCAGAGCGCTGTCAATATAATTCATGCTATGAAATATATTTCAACGCTATCCACCCGTGTGGCGGTCGATGCCTGCCTGCAAGCGCTCAAGGTTAATGCCGGTCGTCATAGCGCCTGGCGATGTCGTCCTGCTCCGCAAACGACCCAGCCGGGAGCACTTCCGCTTTCCCCGCGCCATGGAAACGCTTTATCTTTTTTGGTTTTGTGCAATTTCGGGCGCAAGACCGCTGCGCACTTTGCTGGATGCTCTACAGCCGATTGGCGCGCAACAAGGTGTCACGAGACAAATATCCCGCAAGCGTCCCATTCGCGGCTCTAACGTGCAGACCCGGCATCTCACCGGAGAGGATAAGCGCCAAGGCGTCGTGAACCGTGGCGTCAGCGGCGATCTCGGCATCGCCGTTCGACGGTTCCGGCGCGGTCATGATCGTCGATACGGCAATCAAGCTCAGCCTTTTTATGGCTCGGTCGGGGCCGAGGAAACTCTCGACGAATTCATTGACGGGACGCGCGAGGATTTCCTGCGGGGTATCATATTGAAGAAGGCGGCCATCCCGCATGATGGCGATGCGATCACCCATCTTGATCGCCTCATCGAGGTCATGGGTGACGATGACGACGGTCTTCTTCACCTTCCTGAGAATATCGCGGAATTCGTCCTGAAGCCGAACGCGGGTGATCGGATCGATCGCGCCGAACGGTTCGTCCATCAGCATGATGGCAGGGTCGGCGGCGAGCGCACGCGCGAAACCGACGCGCTGCCGCTGCCCGCCCGACAATTCGTGTGGCAGGCGCTGCCGCATGATGGCCGGATCAAGCCCCACGAGATCCAGTAGCTCGTCGACCCGGCGATCGCTGCGCGCCTTTTCCCAACCGAGAAGCCGCGGCACGGTCGCGACATTGCGCGCGATCGACATATGCGGAAACAGACCGACTTGCTGGATGACATAACCGATGCTGCGGCGCAGCTCTTTCTGATCGACCCGGGCGATATCTCTGCCATCGACCAGCACACGTCCCGTCGTGGGTGTTTCCAACTGATTGATCATGCGCATGGTCGTGGTCTTGCCGCAGCCTGAAGGGCCGATCAGGGCAACCGTCGTACCGGTCTCGATCAGAAGATCGAGATTGTCGACCGCATGCGAGCCGCTTCCGCCGTAATTCTTCGTAACATGGTCGAGATGAATCATCCTGATATCCGCTTTCGGCCGCTTAGCGCCGTTGAGTGAAGACGCGCTCCAGTGCGCCGAACGCCAGTTCCGCAAAGATCGCGAGCAACGCGATCGGGACCGCTCCGACGAGAAGGCGCGGCATGTTCATGATCGCAATGCCGGCATTAATGAAATCGCCAAGCCCGCCACCGCCGATGAAGGAGGCCAGCGCCGCCCCGCCGATGACCTGGATGGCACTCGTCCTGACGCCTGACAGAATCGACGGAACGGCCAGAGGAAGTTCGATCTCCCACAGCATCTGCCCGCCGCTCATGCCCATTCCATCGGCCGCATCGATCACCGAAGCGTCGATCTCGCGGATGCCGATGATCGTGCTCAACAGCAGTGGCGGCACGGCAAGGACGATGAGGGCGACCACCGACGGCAACAATCCGATGCCGAGAAAGGGCATCGCCGCCGACAGGATCGCAAGGCTCGGTATGGAGCGCAAGGCGCCGGCAATATTGACCACTGCAAAGGCGGCGCGCGGTGCCCGTGCAACGGCAAATCCGAGTGGCACGGCAATGACGAAAGCGATGCCGAGCGATAGGACGCACATCAGAAGATGGCGATTGAAAGCGTTGAAGAAGGTACCGGAGTTGTTGAAGATCCAGCTGAATGCATCGATAACGATCATGCTGCTTTACCTCCACTGCGCCGGCGCAGCAGCTTTTCGAACGATGCAAAGCAGTAGTCGGCAAAGAGCGCCAGAAATGACGTCAGCAGCCCGCCCGCGATGATCTTTTCGGGAAACCGCTGGTCGATCCCTTCGAAAATGATGACGCCGAGCCCGCCGGCATTGATATAGGCGGCAACGGTCGCGATGCCGATGACCGTCACCATGGCAATGCGGATACCGCCGACGATATAGGGCATCGCCAGCGGCAGCTCGACTTCCCAGATCCGGCGCGCGGTGCCGTAGCCCATGCCATCGGCAGCTTCGAGTATGTCACGCGGAATTGCCTGAAACCCCATGCCGATATTGCGGATCAGGATCATCAGCGAGTAGGCGGCAAGACCGGTAATGGCGGGTGCCGCCCCAATCCCCATGACAGGAATGAGAAGCGCAAACAGCGCCAGGCTCGGCACGGCGAACAGGATACCGGTGAAGATGATGATAACCGCAAAGCTCCGCGGCCGCCTTGCCGCCCATATCCCGACGATCAGCGAGATCACCAGGGCAATGCCGACCGAGGAAAAAACGAGATACAGGTGCTCCAACAGCGCTTCGAATAGCCGGTCGAGGTGTTTAGGGACCCATTTCATTGTCGAGACCTCCGCGTCCGGGCGCTCGTTCGCCTGTCTACCATGAGATCCCCAATCTGCGATCGGCGTCGTCGGCTCTCTGCGACAGGACATCGTAGGCCGACGGAGCGACCGACGAAAATCGCCTGAGGCCGAGCCGTTCCAAAGCCGCCGCTCCCTCAGGCGTTTCATGCAACGTCACGAGGCTCCGCTGTAACGCTGTGGCGATGTCTGCGGGTAATGTTTGCGCGGCAACCAACAGCGGCGCGGGAAGCGGATCGGTCGTCGCCAAAATGCGAAGGCCATCGATCGCGTCGCGTTCGTGCATCGACAACAATTGGAAGGCATAAGCGTCGATCGCGCCCGCATCGATCCTGCCATCCTTGAGGGCTGCGACGATGCCTGAGGGATTGAGCAGTGGTCCGACCGTCGTGCTCTGCTTCATCGTGCCCGCAAATCGGCCGGCAAGGTAGGAGCGCGCCGCGTGGTAGCCCGATTGGGAATCGCGCACGGTCCAGCCCCAGCGTGCCGCAGCGAGATCCGCCACCGCGTTCACCGGCCCGGTGGAGGCGACGAGGATGTGGCTGGCATAGAACGGCTGGTCCAAAGACCATGCTTCGCTCGAAACGGGTGCAGCAAGGGCAGCCGGTCGTAAGCCCTCAGGCATGTGCGAAAACGGATAGCCGCACATAAAGACCAGACCCATGTCCGGCCTCGCCCATAGCTCCGACAGCGGCGCCGGTGCTGCATGAGCGATGATCTCGAGCTCGATGCCGGAATGCACGCTGACCAGCGCAAACAATGTATCCCACAGGCCGCGAATGCGCGGACTGAGATTGTACATTCTCGAACAGGCGATTGGCTTGCACATGACCATGGCAACTATGCGAACCGCAGGCGCTGGCCGATATTCATCTCCCTGGCCTTCGCCACCATGGCGGCGCCGAGCGCCACGTCGGTTGTGCTGAGGCCGCGATGCCAGAAGAGGATCGTCTCCTCGTCGCTCTCGCGGCCGGGTTTCATGCCGCAGACGATCTGGCCGATTTCGGCATGCAGGTTCTCGACCGTCACCTTGCCCTCATCGACGTGACGGCGAAGTGCTCCGAACGGCTTGCCGGGGCCGCATTGTCCCCAATCGTCGACGACGACCTTGTCCATGATATCGGTGAGATCGAATTCAAGCGCGCTCATCGTGCCATAGGGCACGACGAAGGCCCCCTTCTTCACCCATTCCGTCTTGAACAGCGGCGCCGGTTCCGGCAGGCGGCTGGCCTCGACCATGATATCGGCGCCCTTGAGGCAATCCTGCCAATTGTCGGTGACGATGATCCTCTTGCCGAGATCCGCCTCAAGACGCTTTGCGAAGGCATCACGGCTTTCCGGGCGGCGCGAATGCACGCGGATTTCATCGAAATCGAAGAGATGGTCGAGAAGCCGGACATTCCAGTAAGAGGTTCCGCGAGCACCGATATGGCCGAGAATCTTGCTGTCCTTGCGGGCGAGATACTTTGCGCCAAGGGCGGTCACGGCGCCGGTGCGCATGTCGGTGATAGCAGTTGCGTCGATGATGGCCTTCGGCACGCCCGTGTTCGGGTCGAACAGGTTGAGAACCGCAAGCTCCGAGGGCAGATCGACCTTGTAGTTGTCGACGAAGTCGCCGACGACTTTGACGCCGGCATAGTTCAGCGCTTTGACATAGCCGCGAAGCACGTTGAAATGGCCTTTGTCGGAGCTCTCCGGCACAAGATGAACACGCGGCTCGATGACGGTTTCGCCCCTGCCCTGCGCATCCAGCGCTTTCGACACCGCATCGAGAATCTCGTCATTCGTCAGCGCCAGCGCCTTGGCATCGAGGGCGTTGAGATAATCGATCCAGATTTCCTGCATTTCCCGCTTCTCCACATTCCTGTCCGGCTGCTGAACGGACGGATTTTCGAACAGTCACCCTAAAGAGATCGCCACGCCAGATCGCGGCCGGATCGATACCCGGCCGCGGGCGTGACAATCATTTCGGCAGCAGGCCGTTTTCCTTGAGGAATTCGACCGCCACGTCCTTGGCTTCCTCGTGATCGGTCTCGACCTTGGCATTGAGGACCCGCATTTTCTCGTTATCGAGATGGGTGCCGACCGCTTCCAGCAGTTCGGCAACCTTCGGATTGGCCTTCAGCACGTCCTGGCGGACAACCGGGGCCACGTAGTAGGGCGGAAACAGACCCTTGTCGTCTGCCAACGGCACGAGGTTCTTCGAGCCGATCTGCCAGTCGGTCGCGGCGCCATTGGCGACGTCAATGTCCTTTTGTTCCAGCGCGTCATAACGAAGGCCAAGCTTGGCAAACTGCTTGAACTCCTTGAACTCGGCGTCGTAGACACGCTTCAGGCCGGGCAGGCCATCGGCGCGGTCCGGAAATTCAGCGCCGCCGCCGAAGACCAGGGTCTTCGAAACCTTGGCGAGGTCCGACAGGCTTTTCAGATTGTTGGCCTGCGCCGTTTCCTGCCGGACCACGATGACATAGCCATTGTTGATGCCGCTCGGCTTCAGCCAGGTGAGGTTGAACTGCTTGGCGTAGAAATCCTTGACCTGCGTGTAGACCTTCTCGGCATCGGTCGACATCTCACCCTTGACGACAGAAGCGAGCGCCGTGCCGGTATATTCCGGATAGAGATCGATCTCGCCGGCCACCAATGCCTGGTGAGCAATCAGCGTGCCGCCGAGGTTGATCTTGCGCTCGACGGTGATGCCGGCATTTTCCAGAACGGCGGCGTACATTTCGGCGAGGATGAACTGCTCGGTGAAATTCTTGCTGCCGACCTTGATGGTCTCTGCGGATGCAGGCTGGAACATGGCGGCTGCCATGATGCCGGCTGCAAAGATGCCTTTTGTCCAATTTTTCATAGTCATTCCCTCTTGTTGACTTTTCAATGAACGAACCGACGGCATTCCCCGGAATAACCGTCGGCATGACCGGTCGGCGCCCTGCCCTTCTTGCCGGGGCAGTGGCGAACCGGCTTATTGCGGGCCACGCCCGATCAATGCGGCAATCGTCGCAAAATCCGGCCCTTGCGCGCGATCCTCTTCCAGCGCCGGGACGTGGGTGCGGACAAAGGCATAGGCTTGCGCCGATCCCTTGCCCAATTCGCCCGAGACGCCTCTGAGTTCGACGGCCTGTACCGATGCGATCAGTTCGATGGCGACCAGATAGCGCAGGCGCTCGACGATTGCCTGCGCCTTTGCCAAAACACTCGGAGCCATCGATGCCTGGTCTTCGACGCCGTCGGCGACAGGAATGGGCGAAAGCGAAACCGGCATGGCCAGATGGCGGATTTCGGCCTCCATGGCAGAGACGGTCTTTTGCACGGTCGCAAAACCGGTACGGCTCTGGCCCATCGGGGTCAGAAAGCGTGGCAGGTCGGACATAGCAGGCGACATGATCTTCATGATCCGATAGGCGGTGCCTGCCGCACAATGTGCCATCGCCTGCCCCAGCCTTTCCCAGGCGAGCACAAACGCGGTCATGTCAAAATTGCCGTGTGAAAGAATGACGCCTTCGGATGCGATCACAACAGGATTGTCGCTGGAACTGACGAGCTCAATGTCGGTCGCCTGCCTTGCCTCATCGATCGCATGCCTCAACGCGCCCCAGACCTGCGGTGTGCAGCGGTAGCTCAAAGGATCCTGGAGACGCCTTGCTGCATCGGCGGCAAGCAAGGAGCTGCCCGAAAGAAGCTCCATCAGCTGAGCCGCGACGCGGCGCTGCCCAAAGGCCGGTCTTGCAGCCAGAGCGCGGTCGTCGAAGGCACTGACATTAGCCCGGAATGCTTCGAAATTAACGGCAATCGCCTTCAGGGACCAATCGAAGAGCTGCTCAATATCCACAAGCGTCAAGCAGGCGAGGCCGATGGAGAGGCTGTTGGCCACAACAAGCGCATGTCCGTCCTTCGGCGCGAATTCGAGAGGCTTCAGGCCGGCCCTTTCAAGGGCGATGGCGGCCGGCAGCACTTCGCCGCCAAGCTCGATCTCACCGAAGCCGAGAAGGCCCCGGCTCATATGGGCAAGCGGGGCCAAGTCCGCCGCACCGATCGAGCCCAGTGAGGGGACGACAGGATGCACACCGGCATTGATGGCGGCAATCAGACCCTGGAAGACTTTCAGCGAAACGCCGGAACCGCCCGCTGCCATGCCGGCGGCCCTGACGGCCATCATCGCCCGTACGGATTCCCGGGCAAGCGGTTCTCCGACACCGACCGAGCGGGCTTGCGGCACGCGCATCTGGAACGCCACCAAATCTTCCGTTGCAAGTCGTGTATCGACCCCCGCCCCAAGTCCCGTGGTCAGACCATAGACCGGCAGATCGCTTTCCGTATAACGGTCGACGACGGCGCGCGCGGCGACAATCCGGGCCTCGACCTCGGCTGATACCTCAATCCTTGCGTGACGACGGGCAATTGCTGCGATGTCCTCGATCGTCGGCGGCGCCGCACTGAAGATGATCGACGGAGAATTGGTAGCGCTCACTGTTTCTCTCCGAGAATGGCGACGGGCCTGGAGGGACCCTTGGTGGACCGTGCTTCCAGCCGATATTGCGCGCCGGGATAGTATAACAGCGCACAGGTCACGACGGCCTCGCCTGACCAGGTTCTTCGAAAGACGCGCAGGCAAGGGTGATCATTCCTCAGGCCCAGATATTTGCGTATCGTCGTATCCGGCTTGACGGCCTGGACGATATGTTCGAACGCCGTTATCGGAGCCACCTTCGTCAGGTATTCGTGCGGCGTCATGCTGCGGAAGTCAGTCGAGAGATAGTCGGGCGCGACCAGGGGATTGACATAACGTTCCTCGACCTGAATGGGCCGGTCGTTTTCCATGTGCACGATCAGCGAATGCATCACTTCAGCGCCGAGGATGAGTTCGAGCGCATCGGCGACATTGGCATCCGCCTTCATCAAGCCGGCCGCGACGACTGCTGCCTGATGCTTGTGACCCCGTTCCAGTATTTCGTCGGCTATGTTGCGGATTTGAAGCAGATCGACATCGAGGTGCTTGGGTGAAACGAAGGTTCCGATCCCGGCGGATCGCTTGAGAACACCCTCGAACATCAACTCCCGCAGCGCCCGGTTCGCCGTCATGCGGCTGACGCCGAATGCCGCCACCAATTCGCTCTCAGAGGATACCCGGTCTCCCGGCTGCAGTTTGCCCTCGGCGATCTCGGCCAGGATCTGCTCCTTGATCCTGATATAATGGCGCGCCTCGCCGGCGGCCGGTTTAACCGCTTTCGTCATGACAACCTCGCCATGCCATTGTCGAGGATGGTCGCGCCGCGAGAAGCAACGAGGCCTCGGAAGCGAATCTCGGCATCGTTCCGCCACATCTGCACGGTGATCGTTTCGCCGGGAAAGATCGGCGCGCTGAAACGCGCCGCGATGGCGCTCAAGCCGCTGGCCATGCTTGGATCGATAGCAGCGACAATGGCGTAGCCCGCATAACCGAAGCTGCAGAGCCCATGCAGGATCGGCCGGTCAAAGCCGCTTTTGCCGGCTGCCTGCGGGTCGATGTGCAGCGGATTGAGATCGCCGTTCAGGCGATAGAGCAGTGCGGCGTTGTCAGGGATGTCGATATTGAATTCAAGGTCCGGCTCTTTGTCCGGGACTTTCGGCAACGGTTCGGGCGCAGATCCCGCCGAGCCGCATCCACCGTCGCCGCGGCACGCATTCGTCTGAACGATGGTCGCGATCGGCTCATCACCGTCCACGGTTGCGATCAAGCGCTCGAAGCTGACGAACATTCCTATCTCAACGCCGCGGTCGATCACCGACAGGACGCGCGAGCGGGAGATGAGCGGCACATCGAGGGGGACCGGCCGATGGATCGTCAGGCGATGTTCGGAATGCACCAGACGCGCCCAGTCGACGCCTGTGTCCTTCATCCATGGCCCCGGATGCGCCACGATATTGGCAAGGGTCGGCACGGTCACGAGATCGCGTTCATAGACGTAGTTCAATGCTTTTTCGTCGAGCGCGTTGGTGCCGTAGCCAACCGACAGGGCGTAAAGGATGGCATCCCTTGCGGTGACCACATGTGTTGCCTGCGGCACCGGAAAATCGAGGATGGATTGGGCCGATAGCGTCACGAAGCGGCTCCCCCGGATGCTACGGGTTTGCGAACGCCACCGGACAGGCGGATGCCGCCGTCAACGGAAAGCAATTCGCCGGTGACGAAGTCTGCCCCCTGAACAAGCCAGACAATGGCGCCGGCAACGTCTTCCGGTGTCGCAACCCGACCGAGCGGCGCGGTTTCCGAAAATCGCTTGGCAATGGCTCCATAGGCATCCGGCCCGAGCGTGTCGCGCATCCAGCGCGTATCGATGATGCCGGGACAAACCGCGTTGACACGGATATCGGGACCACAGGTGCGCGCCAAGGCCAAAGTCAGCGCATTGAGCGCGCCCTTGGAGGCCGTATAGGCAAGCGAGCTGCCGCCGCCGGTAAAGGCAACGTTGGATGAGACATTGACGATCGCACCGCCGCCGCTGTCCCGCATCGCAGGCACCGCCGCCCGGCACATCTGATAGGCGCCGATGACGTTGACGCCGAAAACGTTCTGGAAATCTTCGGCCGACAGCGTCTCCAGATCGAAAGGATCGGATTTGACCGTCATTGCGGCATTGTTCACCAAGGCGTCGAGCCGCCCCCATCGATTGACGGCAACCGCGACCATCCTACGGCAAGCCGCGTCGTCGGCAACGTCGGCCTGGACGATCTCGACCTCCGCGCCCAGACTCCGGCAGATATCGCCGGTCTCATCGGCCTCTTTTTTGCTGCGGCTGTAGTTGATGACCACCCGGGCGCCGCCCTCGACGAATTGCTTCACGCATGCGGCGCCGACGCCCGTTGCCGAGCCCGTGACGATGATGGCGGCTCCATCGATTTTCATGGGGCAAAGTCCTTCATGGCATGGGTCGAAAACAGGCGCGCATCCATCTGCTTCAGCTGGTCCGACACCGCGATGCCCTTCGGCAGGCGGTCGAGAACATCGGCGGCAAGATCGATGCCGGGGGCAAACTCCGTCAGCGTCAAGCATCCGCCGATCACCCGAAAAACCGCCCGCTCGGTGACGACGAGCTGTGACTGTCCCTCCGGCGCAAAGGCCGGGCTCGAACTGATCTGGTCGACAGCCTCGACGATCTTGCAAAGGCGGCCGTCCTGGACGATGTCGAGCCTGCCGTCGGCAACCGCAATTTGCGCGCCGCCAGCCGAAAATGCGCCGAGATAGACAACATGCTTGGCCGTCTGCGAGATATTGGTGAATCCGCCGACCCCGACGATGGAATTATTGAAGCGGCTGACATTGACCGCCCCATGCCGATCCACCTCTGCCATGCCGAGGAAGGCGACATCCAGGCCGCCGCCGTCGTAAAAGTCAAACTGCGATGCCTGTGGGACGATGGCAGTCGGATTGACGGCGGCGCCGAAGGACAGCTCCTCGGCCGGCACACCGCCGATGACGCCGGATTCGATCGTCACCGTATAATCGTCGAATCCCTCTTCGCTGGCGATACGGCCGATCCCGGCGGCAATGCCGATGCCGAGATTGATCGTCGGGCGGTTCAGCGGCGCCAGTTCCAGGAAGGCGCGTCGCTGAATAATCTTATCGACCGACAGCGGCGCCGGCTGCTGGCGGCTCGCCGCCATCCGGACGCGCCCCGTATAGGCGATATTGTCGGTCTCGGCGAAACTGATGCCGTGCTGGGCCGGATCCTCGCAGACGACCACATAATCGACCAACGCCGCCGGGATACGAACGTCATTGGGCTGCAGCGAGCCGCGCTCGGCAATCCGCTTGACCTGCACGACGACGATGCCACCGGAGTTTCGGCCCGCCTGCGCCATGGCGAGCACGTCGAGCGGGAAGGCCTCATCCTCGAGGGTGATGTTACCGTCTTCGTCGGCCGTCGTTCCGCGCAAGAGCACGCAGTCGAGCGGCATCGACGGATAAAGCAGCCATTCCTTGCCGCGCAACGACACACGCTCGACAAGCGCGCGCGGCGTCGTCGCATTCATGCGGCCGCCGCCATGAAGCGGATCCATGAAAGAGCCGAGCCCGATATGGGTGACCACCCCAGGCTGACCGGCGGCAATCGCCCGATAGAGCTGCGCGATGACGCCTTGTGGCCAGCAATGCGCTTCGATCTTTTCCTCGATCGCAAGCTTTCCAAGGCGCGGCGTTCCGCGCCAACCCCCTGCGATCACGCAGGCGACCAGGCCCTCGTAACCGAAGTGCCCCATGCCCCGCGTCTGGCGATCGCCCGTACTGGCAGCAAACAGAAGCGTCAGATTGCGGGGGTTTCCAGAGGCGAGGAAACGCTCCTCGACGGCGGCCGTGATGGCCTCGGGATGACAGCATCCTCCAAAACCGGAAGCAGCGACAGTCATCCCGTCTTCGAGAAGATCCGCAGCTTGCTGTGAAGAGATGACCCGCATGACGATCTTTGCTTCCGTCTGACCTGTATATACAGGCTAGCCGCTGATCGTTTGGAAGGCAACCGGAATCTTTGCAAGTATTTTGGGCATATCACCTTGATCAGACGATATTCAGCAGCCCGATCAGGCAAAGCCCGAGAGCCCCCAGCGCCAACAGTGACAGCGCCGCCGCTGCGAGGACACGACCGCCGGTATGGGCGACGGATCTGACATCGACGGAGAGGCCCAAAGCGGCCATGGCGGTGACGGTGAAGGCGGCGGAGACAGCTGCCATCCCGGGCAGCAGCGGCGCCGGGATCGCGTCGAGGGAACGAAGCGTCGCCATGGCTGCAAAACCGAGGATGAACCACGGGAGAACATGGCGGAGATTGACTGGCGAACCGCCAGGGCGGCGGCCATGAACTGCGCCGAGCACGAGGATGACGGGTCCGAGCATCATTACGCGGATCAGTTTGACGAGCGTGCCCACCTGGGTGCTGACGGCTCCGGCAGAGGCCGTGGCCGCCAAGACCTGCGGGACGGCGTAGGCTGTCACTCCTGCGAAAACGCCATATTGTACTGCGCTGAGACCAAAGAGCAGGTGAAGAAGCGGCAGCGTCAGCACGGCACCGATACCGAGCACGGCGGTAAAGGCTATCGAGGCCGCGACATCGTCGGGCTTGGCGCCGATCACCGGCGCTGCGGCGGCAATTGCAGAATTGCCGCAGATCGAGTTGCCGCAAGCAACCAAGGTCGCCAGGCTGGCCGACAGCCCGAAGAGCCGCCCGATAACAAAGCTGCCGACCAGAGACAGAGCAACCAGAACGGCAATTCCGCCGACAAGCGGCAGTCCGGCCTGCCTGATGGCAGCCGTGCTGAGCGAGGCGCCGAGCAACACGACCGCAATCTCGAGCAGTGTCTTGGCGGCGAATTGGATGCCGGGAATGAAGGTCTGCGGCAAGCAGACCGAGGAGCGCACGGCAATACCGATCAGAATGGCGAGCACTAGGCTCTCGATCCAATGCGAGCCGAAAACCATCATCTGCAGCTGTTCAACGAAATAGGCAGAGAGCGTGACTGCCGCACACAGGGCGAGTCCCGGCAGGACGGCAGGAAGCGACAGGGAACGTGAGGCGGAAACGGGCATCGGCAAGACCTTGCGGAGGACTGCAATCTCCCACACTCAATTGTCGACCTCCATTGAATAGTTTAGTATGGTTCATTCGGTAAAATCGAACGATTGAATCAATGACGTTTGAACAGCTTTCCATTTTCGTCGCGGTTGCGGAACGCGAGCATCTGACCAAGGCCGCCTTTGCGATCGGGCTGACGCCATCGGCCGTCAGCTCGGCTATCCGCAATCTCGAAACCTCCTATGGCGTCGAGCTTTTCCATCGCGTCGGACGCCGCATAGAGCTGACATATGAAGGACGGGTGTTTCTGGGAGAGGCTAGAGCGACACTGGCGCGCGCAAAGGCGGCAGCGCTTGTCTTGTCCGATCTCGGCGGCCTGCAAAAGGGTGAGCTTGTCGTTTTTGCAAGCCAGACGATCGCCAGCTACTGGCTACCGGCGATGCTGATGCGTTTCAAGATCCGCTACCCGGGCATTGACCTGAAGCTGATGATTGGCAACACGACCACGGCGGCAAAAGCGGTTCTCGATGGATTGGCCGAAGTCGGTTTCGTCGAAGGCAGCGTTGATGAGCCGGCGCTGCATGTTCAGCCGCTTGCCGAGGACGAACTCCTTGTCGTCGTCGGTCCGCGCCATCCCTGGGCGCGTGGCAAACCAATTGCACCGGCAGACCTGGTTTCGGGCACAAAATGGGTCATGCGGGAAAAGGGGTCCGGAACCCGGTCGGCTTTCGAGACGGCGATTTCCAATCTCGGCATAGGCCCTGGAGATCTGGCTGTCGCGCTTGAGCTGCCGTCGAACGAGGCGGTCATATCGGCAGCAAGAGAGGGCCTCTGCGCGACGGTCGTCTCAGGTGCCGTGGCCGCGCCGCTCTTGACGCAAGGCCTGCTGGTAAAGGCGCGCTTCCCCCTGCCGTCCCGCCAATTTACAATCCTGCGGCATAAACAAAGACACTCCAGTCGTGCCTCGCTGGCGCTGGAAACGATTTGCCGCGAGGATAAAGCTGCCGAAGTCCAGAATTGGGATGATTGGGCGCTCTAGACCTGACCGCCACGCTCACTGCCATCGTCAACGGCCATAAGCAGTGCCAGATTGAGGATCTTGCCGTGGAATTGCCCCACAGGATGATACGTGCCTAAAGGCTCCCGTCGGCCCGTAGCGGTCGTCGCCATCATTGAATTCCAAGGCGAACTTGCCGAAGCCTCCTCGCTGTAAATTGCATCAGTTTACGGCCATGTAACTGTAACGTACTTCCTTTCTTTTCACCTGGCGCGCAAGATTCACCTCAATCTGGAGGTAACCGCCATGATGAAGAGAATTGCTGCGATCGTCTGTTTGATTTTTATTGCGATGCCCTCGCTGGCAGAGAATCTTTCGCAGCAGGCACTTCAGAACCGTGCCATCGAGCGCCGCGCGGTTGAGGCCGTGATCTGGGGCATGCCGGCGGTCAATTATGACTTGATGCTCCAGGAGATGCTGACCACAACCAAAGCCGGACAGCACGAGATCGTTTATTGGGGCCGCGCGCTCGACTGGATGAATCAGACGCTCACGCCCAATCCCGACACGATATATTTCATGACCTTCTTCGATACGCATGATGGTCCCATCGTTATCGATGTGCCGGCTGCGGAAGAAGGTTCGCTCAACGGCAATATCGTCACCGCGTGGCAAATGCCGCTCGAAGATGTGGGCCTCCTCGGCGTGGACAAGGGCGCGGGTGGTAAGTTCGTCGTCCTGCCGCCAGGCTTTTTGGGGACCGTTCCGAAGGGCTTTACGCCGCTGCAATCGGACACCTTTGGCGGCTACGCGCTGGTAAGGTCGAACCTAGCCAGCCATAGCAGCGACGATGTCGACAAATCCGTCGCTTATGGCAAGAAGGTTAAGGTTTACCCGCTCTCAAAGGCAGACAACCCGTCACAGACGGTGTTCACCGACGCGCAGGATGTTCTCTTCGACTCCACCATCCGCTTCGATTCGACCTTCTTCGAGCACCTGAACCGTGTCGTGCAGAACGAACCGTGGCTTGCTCGCGACATGGCGATGATCGACACGCTCAAGTCGCTCGGCATCGAGAAAGGCAAACCCTTCAAGCCTGATGCCGAGACCCGGTCTCTGCTCGATGCCGGCGCAGTGGAGGCGAAAGCCTTTCTCGATGCGAAGTATGAAGCGGGATGGGAGCCGTTCTACGAAGGAACGCAATGGCGTCCGGCTGGCGTGCCGGCGCTCGCCAAGGCCGTTTCGAACGGATATGCCGACACGAGCCTTTATCCAACCGATGTCCGCGGCATGATTTATACGCTGGGCTACATCGGCATAAAGCGTCTCGGTGCCGGCCAGTTCTACCTGCTCGCGCCGAAGGATAAGGACGGCGAAAATCTCGATGGTGCGCGAAACTACAAGTTGACGGTACCGGCGGACGCTCCGGTCGACCAATATTGGTCTGTCACCGTCTACGACCGCCAGACGCACGGTCTGGTGAGAAACATGACGCGCGCAAGCAGGGCTTCCAACAATGCTGAGGTCCGGAAAAACGCCGACGGCTCCGTCGATCTGTACTTCGGCCCGACCGCGCCTGCGGGCAAGGAAGCAAACTGGGTGCCGACCGATCCGCTGCGGGAATTCGAACTGATGCTCCGCGCCTATGGCCCGAAGAAGGAGTTCTTCGAAAAGGCGTGGGTGCTGCCCGACGTCGAGAAGGTTGCCGTGCAATAAGCAGGGGGCGCAGATATCGCGGCGTCGGACGGCTCGCCGCAAAGCGTAAGGAGATGGGTTATGATCAACATGGGCTCGACGAGACGACCGCTGGCGATCTCCGCCATCGCGGCACTCCTGTTCACCAACACTGCCGTCGCGCAGGAGTATAAGTTCACGGGCGGCTATCCGACACCGGAAACCGTCGAGAAGGTCTACAACGAACTGGACCTCAACCGTGCGATTCATGCCTATCGCTTTTTCTATCCGACGGTGTCGAGCGCTGCGATCTACGAAGAAATGATCCGCGTTGGGGCAAAGCCCAACCAGACTTTTGGCTTTCTGGAAACCATGCCTAAGCATGTCGGTTTCACGCTTAACTCCGACACGCCCTATGGCGGCATGATACTCGACCTGAAGGATGGCCCACTTGTCATCGAAGTGCCTCCAGGTCCGCTGCTGGGTGCTGCCCTCGATATAAACCAGCGCTGGATCATTGACATGGGCTTGCCGGGCCCGGACGCCGGCAAGGGCGGCAAGCATCTTCTGCTCCCTCCCGGATATGAAGGCGAAGTCCCCGACGGATATTTTGTCGGTCGGGCCACATCCTATCGCGTCATCGCCGGCCTGCGCGCCATCCCTCAGGAGGGCGACGTCAAGGGTGCAGTCGAGCGCCTGAAGACCATCAAGGTGCATCCACTAAATCCCGCTGCCGGCTGGGTCGCCCCCACATGGTACGATCAGACACCCGAACCCCAGAACCAGACGCCGACGGCGTGGGAGGCAAGTATAAAATTCTGGGAAGTGCTCCATACCGTCATCGAGAGCGAGCCGCCGTTGGAGGATTCGCGAAGCCAATATGGCGATCTAGCCGCGCTCGGCATCATGAAAGGTCAGCCCTTTGCTCCCGATGAACGGATGAAGGGCATTCTGGTACAGGCGGCGAAGATGGCATCGGCACAGATGCGGGTGGAAGCACTCGCAGACCGTAGGCCGGATCGGGTTGTATGGAATGACCGGCAATGGCAATGGGCGGCCTTGCGCTACGAGAACGGGACTTTCGACGCCAAGGACTACAGGGATAACTACGCCCTCGACAAATGGTTCTATCAGGCCATCGCCACGTCACCTGCCATGTTCCGGCGCGATCCCGCTGCCGGCTCACTCTACTGGCTTGGACTGACGGACAAGGCGGGGGCCTATCTGGACGGCGGCAAGACCTACAAGTTGACGGTCCCGCTACCGGTACCAAACAGACTGTTCTGGTCTATCACGGTTTACGATGCCCAGACGCGCAGTCAGATACAGACCGATCAGGAGAATGCGGCTTTGCGCTCCCTGTTTGAGTTGAAGGACCTAAAGGGCGAGACGATCGATCTGTATTTCGGCCCCGAGCGGCCGCCTGGCGGCGAAGGCCGTTGGATAAAGACACTTCAGGGCAAGGGATGGTTCGTCTACTTCCGTATCTACGGTCCGCAGCCGCTGGCATTTGACGGCTGGAAGCCCGGCGATTTCGAAACCATCAATTGACGCTGGTTTTCGAAGTTCAAACTCGAACCTGTGCACCTCGCGGCGAACAGGCGAATTGTGCCAGATCGATGGACATCTCACGATGCCTTTTTCATTTAGCTGAAATCTCCCTTTGGCGCGAAGCAGCCGTCCCGTTATGGCAGCAATCCTCGAAATTATCTAAGTATCTTGGTTAAGGTGCGGCGGGGACACCGCTGACCTTATAACGGCGGCTTCATCGCATCATCGATGCGCTTGACATTGGCATTGTTAAGGCAGAAGCCGCACTCGGCCGCGCATGCGCGGCCGAGTGCGAGGATATGAGAGATGAAGACCAAGACGGCTGCCGCCAACGCCGGAAACCTGATCATGACCGGCGTCGTGCTGATGTTGCTCGGCGATCTGCTCTTTGCGCTGAACGATGCGATGGGCAAGTGGCTGGTCGCGAGCTTTGCCGTCGGCCAGGTGCTGGTGATCCGCTCGGTCGGCGCCTTCATCGTGCTCGGACCAATGATCCTGAGGCAAGGGCCGATGGCCTTGTTCCGCGTCGAGCAGAAGGGCCTGCAGTTCATCCGTGTTTTCATGGCGACCTGCGATGTCGCGCTGTTTTATGCTGCCGTCGCCTATCTGCCGCTCGCAGATGTGATGACCTTCTATATGGCCGGACCGATCTATATCGCGGCGCTTTCGCATTTCTTTCTCGGAGAGAAGATCGGCTGGCGCCGGTGGCTCGCCGTTCTGATCGGCTTTGCCGGCGTCGTCATCGCGTTGCGTCCGTCCACGGCGATGCTGTCGCTTCCATCGTTCTTCGGTCTTGCCGGCAGCCTTGCCTTTGCGCTGTCGCTGGTCATGAGCCGCTATCTGCGCTCGACCAGCGACACGACGCTGGTGACATGGCAGACGATCGCCGCGCTCGTCACCGGCATCGTCTTGAGCGTCGGCCACTGGCAGCCGGCAACGCTCATCGATTGGTCCGGCATGCTGCTGCTCGGCATCGTCGCCTCCTGCGCGCATCTGCTCATCACCCGCTCGCTGAAGCTCGCACCGGCATCACTGCTCGCGCCGCTGCAATATACGCTGCTGCTCTGGGCGATCGTCCTCGGCTACCTGTTCTTCGACGATGTTCCCGATACGCAGATCATCGTCGGCGCCGCAATCATCGTCGTTGCGGGGCTCTTCATCTTCCACCGCAAGAATCTGAAAGAGACGGTTCCGACTGAGGCCGTCCCGCTCGACGGTCATTAAACGATCAAAATAGCAGGAACGTCATCTCGCCCTGCTTGCCGGGTCGATCACCGTCCGACCGGAAACTGGAAGTTGACGCCGGCGAAGATCTGCCAGCGAGGCGCACCCGGTCCGTCGTGCCAGACCGTATACTGAGGCTCGACGAAGGCATTCATCGTCACACTCTTGTCGAGCTGGAACACTTTGCCGACGCCCGCGCCCATGGGGATGTAGGAGTGGCCACTCTCGAGATTGAAGTTCCACGTCGCCGACGAACGCAGATACCAGCCGTCCGACAGGTTGATGTTGAGGATCGGCTGGAAGGTCAAAAGGCTCACATCCTCCCGGTCGTCCACGCCCGCGAAGGACGTCTGATAGGTCGCGAGGGCTCCGAGGAGGCCCCAGCTTTGAGGTGCGACGACGACGCCCGCCGCTCCGATCTGCCATTTGCCACTTCCAAGGGACTCGTCCGTGGCTGTGGGAACGACGAGCAGCGGGCCGACGCCGAGGGTGACATCTCCATGCTTCGGCAGGATGAAGATGTCCATCAGGGTCAGGTCGCCGAGCCCCGTGACATATCCGCTTGGAATGTCGGGGGACGTCGCGATCGGGAGTGTAAAACGAAGAAGCTGTGGCAGCCCGAACATGTCTGATGGGATGAGACCGCGCAGCAGGAACTGGTTCGCCTCGGGCTCTCCCGGCGTGTCGATGAAGCTCGGAATGTAGTAGTCCTGAAAATTGATCGTGATCTTCGGTGTGAGCGGGTTGTTGGCCTCGTTGACGGCGTCGTGCGCCTCCTGGGCGCCGACAGAGGAGGCCGATGCCAGCAGCAACAGTAGGGGAAAGGCTGGAGCGTGCGGGCGCACGGAGACCTCCTATGTCGACCGCAGGCACTCCAGCACGAAACTGTTTTCGGCCATAGGCTGTAACGGTTACCGTGATCTGGCAGGCGGGGCACTGTCGTGCAAATGTTACTGTAACATTCTCGATTTTTGCGATTGACCGGCGCGAGAATGGATTGAGGTCCTCGCCCTCCTTTGCATGCCTCCTGCCCGAAAGGAACGCCTGCTCGCCATGGACACTGCCAGAGATGCTGCCCGCCGCGGACTGTTGAAGCTGATGCTGCGGCTGCCGTCGTTGCGCGGCGAGCTTCAGCTCCTCTGGCCGAGCGATCCGTCCTTCGAGGCTCTCTGCGAGGCTTATGAGGATGCGACAGCCACGCTGGAACGCCTGGTCAGGCGCTCCGACGACGGAGAGGACGGGCTTGTCGAGGAGTACTTTGGCGTGTGTCAGGCGCTTGAATCGGACGTCGCCATCCGCTGTCGTGCACGCATGGCGCGATCGCAGCCGGACCGGCGCTCCTAACTTTCGTCCGCCATGCAAGGGAACAGGATTGCAACTTTCAGTGATGTGACGCATATTCGCGACAGCTTATGGACGGGCGGGCGTGAGGTGCGTAGTGGCAACGAACGGCGTGAGCAACGGGGCACAGGCGGTCTGTGAGAGCGAGGCAAGGTCGGAAGCGGAGCGTCTTCTGGCCGATCCTCGGCTCCACGTCTCCGATCGCCATAGAGCCTTTCTCAGGTACATCGTCGACGCCGTTTTCGAAGGGCGCAGCGACGCGGTGAAGGCCTATTCCATCGCGATCGACGTCTTCAACCGGCCTCCGTCGTTCGATCCCTCATCCGATCCGATCGTGCGTATAGAGGCGACGCGCCTTCGTGAGACCTTGGCGAAATATTACGAGCAGCTCGGCGACGAGCCTGGAGCGCGGCTGGACATTCCCCGCGGACGATATGTTCCTGTCTTCGTCGAGCGGGAGCAGCCGCCATGCCCAGGCGACGATGTTTCCGATGTCGAAGAGGACGTCGTCCCGGTAGTCGAAGACGCGACCGCTTCGTTAAGGTCCACCGTCAGCCGAAAGCCTTACGCTGCCCTCGCGCTGGCGGGCCTTGCCGCCATTGCCCTGGCCGGAGGCTACGCCGTCTTCCGCGCCGCGATGCCGGTGCCCTTGGATACACAAAAGCCGTTGGTCTCATTGTCGCTGAATGCGGCGCAGAAGGATACGGCGGCCGGAGAGGCGGTCATGGAAGATCTGGCCGTATCGCTTGCGCGATTTGGGACCGTCCGTCTCAAGTCCGATATCGGGGCGGCGAGGCCGGGCGTCGACCCGGCTGAGCAGACGACGTACGACGTCAGGATGCGCTACGGTGAGGATGCGACATCCGTCTCCCTCTGGTGGCAGGTTTCCGACGCGTCCACTGGAGAAGCCGTCTGGACCGACCAGGACCGACGTCCAACCGGAACAGGGACGCGAGATGGTGCGATACGCGCGCTCGTCTACGGCGTGTCCCGCAGGATCGCGGGGCCTGTCGGCGTCGTCAACACCATGGAGCTGCGGCGCAATCTGCCTGCCTCCACGACCGGCAACATCTGCGTGCTGAGGGGCGAATTCGCCGTCGAACAGCGGCATCTGGCCCCCTTGAAGGCGGCCCGCCCCTGCCTGGAGGCAACGATCGCCGCGGATCCGGCTGACGCCGACGCGATGGCGACACTTGCGCGCGTCTTCATGTGGACCGGTCGCACGACCGGCGACGATAGCTACTTCGGCCGCGGTCTCGACATCGCGAACCGGGCTGCAACGGTCTCGCCCGCCTCGACAAGGGCGGCGCTCGCCCAGTTGGCGACGCAATACCAGGTCGGCCAGAACGACGCGTCGATCGCAGCCGGCCGTCGCGGCGTCGCCCTGAACCCGGAAAATGCCGAACTTGTGGCCAAACTGTCCATGGCCCTCTTCCTGAGCGGGCATTGGGAAGAGGGTGTCCGCCTTGCGCAAGAGGCGACCGACCTTGTCGGCCAGACGATACGTGACGCGAATTTCGTCATGATCCTCGACGCCTACCGCCACGGGCACTATGCGGAAGCGGTCTTCCTTGCCCGACAGGTCCCGGCAGCCGATACGCCGACGACCGTGTTGAAGCTGGCCGCGATCGCTCGCCTCGGTGACCGGCCGGCGACGGAGCAGGAGATAGCCGCAGCCCGTCAGCAGCATCCCGATCTCGACCGGACAGTCGCAGCCATGTTCTCCGGAGCGCGTTATGACAGCAGTCTCAAAGCTGCCCTTCGAACAGGCATTCTGGAAGCGGGCCTGAAATCGCCCGAACTCGCCAGCAATGGCTCGATGTAACAGTAACATCCTTGTCCGGCAGCCTTCGATGGCTTTCCTTCGATCTGTCCGCAGATTGCGGGTGATGATGTCGAGGGCCGCCACAATGCGCAAGCTGCTTGTCTTCTCAGCCGCCTCCACCTTTCTCGCAGGCAACATACTGGCCGATCCCGCGGTGGTGACCACAGGCGTCAATCGGCGCTCGGGACCGGCACGAGCTTCGCCGCGGCGGCCGGTTCCGCAGATGCTGGCCGCAAAGAAAGCTTCACGGAGTGGAGATTTGCCATGATCTGGAATGTTGGAAGACGACTGACGATGATTGCGGCGGTGGCGCTGCTGCCTAATCTTGCCTTCGCGGCCGAACGCGGCGCAGGTTTTTATCTGCTGGGCTCCAAAGGGCCGGCGGCCGGTATCCTTCCTCCTCCAGGCGTCTTCTTTCAGAACGACATCTGGATCTACAATGGCAATCTGGGTGGCGGCAAGCAGTTGCCCACCGGCGGACGTATTGCCGTCGGCGTCGAGGGCAAAGCGGTGTTGGCAGCGCCAACCGTCCTCTGGGTCCTGCCCGAGGAGGTGCTCGGCGGCCGTCTCGGCTTTGGCGCAACCGTTCCCTTTGGCTGGATGGAAACGGATGCCGACTTGACGCTTGCCGGACCGAGGGGTGGAACTGCGAGCGGCTCGATCACCGACACGATCTTCACGATTGGCGATCCTGTCGTCAGCGGAACACTCGGCTGGGACGCCGGCAACTTCCATTGGACGACGGGTGTTCTGGTCAATGTTCCGATCGGCGACTATCAGGACGGCGAGATCTCCAACTTGGCATTCCACCATTGGGGCGCTGACATCAGCGCGGCCGTGACCTGGCTTGATCCGACGATCGGTCTGGATCTTTCGGCGGCTGTCGGCATGACGTTCAATGCCGAGAACCCCGCCACCGACTACCGCACGGGCAACGAGTTCCATGTCGAATGGGCCGCCGTCCAGCACTTCAACGAGCAGTTCGACGCCGGCCTGATCGGCTACTACTACGACCAGGTGAGCGGCGACAGCGGCGCTGGCGCCTCCGGCGATTTCAAGGGGCGCGTCGCGGCCATAGGCGCGACCATAGGCTGGACGTTCAAAGCGGGCGAAGTGCCGATATCGACCCGTATCAAGTATTTTCACGAGTTCGCCGCCGAAAACCGCGCCGAGGGAGATGCCGTCTATCTGACGATCTCGATGCCCTTGTCGATCACCAAGCCGATGAACATTGCAGCACAATAAGGATCGACCATGCCCCGGGCGACATCGAGACCGGCGACAGCCTCCATCATGGCAAGTTCGCCGAAAGTCCCGGCATCGTTCAGCTCATCGGCCAGCGTCTGATGACCGGGCAAACGCTGACGGATTCCAACATTTCTCTCGGACAGGGCGTCGCCGCCGTCGTGGGCGGGACAGCGCGCACCGTCGGCACGATCGCAGGCGCTGCAGTTGCAGCACCACTTGTGATCATCGAACAGGCGGCAAGAAAGCGGCAGCCGACAGGAACGGAGCTGGGAGACAGCCTGCACAACGACCGCCCAGTCGAAGCCTCTGACACAATAACAGGCTTGGGCGGGCGATTGTTACCTCCGGCCGACCTGGAAGTAACAGTTACAAGCTTACCAGCTGGCTGGGCCTGAAGCAGTATCCCCGTCAAGTCATCCGGTCAAAAAGCAGACCGAAATGTCGAACCGCAAGCAAAAAGGAAACCCGTGATGAGTACGCCCATCTATCGACGACTCCTTGCCGCCACGGCCGCCGTCGCGATGACCATGACCTCGGCCGCGATCGCAACCCCGGTATTCGCGCAGCAGGCGGCAACAGCACCGGCCGCAGCCGATACCTCCAAGCCAAACATTCTTGTCATCTTCGGCGACGACGTCGGGCAGACAAATATCAGCGCCTATTCCTTCGGCGTCGTCGGATTCAAAACGCCAAACATCGACAGCATCGCCAAATCAGGCATGATGTTCACGGATTATTATGCCGAGAACAGTTGCACGGCGGGCCGCTCGACCTTCATCACCGGCCAGACATGCCTGCGCACCGGTCTCTGCAAGGTTGGCGCACCCGGTGCTCCGGTCGGTCTGCAAGCCGGCGACATCACAATCGCCCAGGCGCTGAAGCCGCTTGGATATGCGACCGGCCAGTTCGGCAAAAACCACCTGGGAGACAGGGACGAGTATCTTCCGACCAAACACGGCTTCGACGAGTTCTTCGGCAACCTCTACCATCTGAACGCCGAAGAGGAGCCGGAAGCGCCCTATTGGCCGAAGGATGACACCGAGTTTTTGAAAGCCTATTCGCCCCGCGGCGTCATCAAGGCGTCGGCCGACGGCAAGATCGAGGATAGCGGTCCCCTGACCAAGAAGCGGATGGAGACCATCGACGATGAGACCAGCTCTGCGGCGATGGACTTCATGGACCGTCAGGTGAAGGCGAAAAAGCCGTTCTTTACCTGGATGAACGCGACGCGCATGCATGTCTTCACGCACGTGCGGGAGTCGATGCGGGGCCAGAGCGGCATGGTCGGAAACGAATATGCCGATGGCATGGTCGAGCACGATGAGATGGTCGGAAAGATTTTGAAAAAGCTCGATGAACTCGGGATCGCCGACAACACCATCGTCGTCTACACCACCGACAACGGGCCGAACCAATGGTCTTGGCCGGACGCGGCGACGACGCCGTTCCGCAGCGAGAAGGATACCAATTGGGAGGGCGCGTTCCGCGTCCCGGCCATGGTCAAATGGCCGGGCCACATCCAGCCCGGCCAGGTTTCGAATGGAATGATATCCGGTCTCGACTGGTTCCCGACGCTGCTTGCGGCCGCGGGTGATCCCGACGTGAAAAGCCGCCTCCTGAGTGGCTGGAAGCCGGATGGAAGCGCCAACAGCTTCCGCAACCATCTGGATGGCTATAACCAGCTCGACTACCTCACCGGCAAGGCCGATAAGAGCGCCCGCAGCGACTTCTACTACTTCGACGACGACGGCGGGTTGGTGGCGACGCGCTACGACGACTGGAAGGTCGTCTTCAAGGAACAGCCGGCTCCGGGCGGCTTTGCCGTCTGGCAGACTCCATTCGTCACCTGGCGCATTCCGAAGCTGTTCAACCTGCGGATGGATCCATACGAGCGCGCGGACACCGTTTCGGACCAGTATAATGACTGGCTCACGCGCAACGACTACCTGCTCGTGAAGGGTCAGTTGCAGGGAGCGGCCTTCCTGGAAACGTTCGTCAAGTATCCGCCCAGCCAGCGAGTCGCCAGCTTCAACATCGAAGGCGTCCGCGCGGAGGTGGACAAGGCGATTGACCAATCCTTCAAGGATCGCGGTATCGAGAAGTAGGCAACGCACCAAGGCGCGCAGGCGGTCTGCGCGCCCCTCTCCTTCTCACCGAGGCCCCCCATGACGGCTCGCGACGACATCCTCGATCTCGGCACGCGTATCGGCCGGTCGATCATCGGTCAGGAGACCATGGTCGAACGGCTCCTCCTTGGGCTGCTTGCCAATGGCCATCTGCTGGTCGAGGGCCTTCCCGGTCTCGCAAAAACCAGAGCAATCAAGAGCTTGGCAAAGAACCTTGATTCAGAGCTTTCACGCGTTCAATTCACGCCCGACCTGCTGCCAGCCGACATTACCGGCTCCGAAATCTACTTCAGCGAGGGCGGCAAGGGCGAATTCAGGTTCCAGCAGGGGCCGATCTTCGCCAATCTCATCCTGGCGGACGAGATCAACCGCGCGCCGGCCAAGGTGCAGTCCGCGCTGCTCGAGGCCATGGAGGAACGCCAGGTCACCGTTGGCGGCAAGAGCTATCCCCTGCCGCCGCTCTTCATGGTGATGGCGACGCAAAATCCCATCGAGCAGGAGGGCACCTATCCCCTGCCCGAAGCCCAGCTCGACCGCTTCCTCATGCATGTCGAGGTCGGCTATCCGGACGAGGCGTCGGAGGCAGCCATCATGCGGCTCAACCGCAATGAAGAAAACGAGGCGCATGGCGGCGCGAAGCCGCCGTCGCCGGAAAGGCTGAACCCACAGGCCGTATTCGCCGCCCGCAAGGAGATCGGCGCTGTCACCGTTTCCGAACCCGTCGAGAAGTACATGGTGGCGCTCGTCTTCGCCACGCGTTATCCCGACCGCTACGACAAGGATCTCGCGACGCTGCTGCAGGTGGGCGCCAGCCCCCGCGGTGCGATCGGCCTCGACAAGGTTTCGCGATCCTATGCCTGGCTGAAGGGGCGCGATTATGTGACCCCAGATGACGTCAAGGCGATCGCCCACGACGTTTTTCGCCACAGGCTGATCTTGTCCTACGAGGCGCATGCGTCGAACGCCACGCCGGACAAGGTGATCGACCGCATCGTCGAACTGGTGGCGGTCTCATGAGCGATGCGGGCGTCTATGTTTCGACGGACGAACTGGTCGCGCTCGAAGCGAGAGCCCGAGATCTGAGCTTCGTCCAGAAGGCACGCAGCCACCAGCAGCTTGTAGGCCGCATGCAATCGGCGATGCGCGGCCGGGGACTGATCTTCGAAGAACTTCGCGACTATCTGCCCGGTGACGACATCCGCTCCATCGACTGGCGCGTCACGGCGCGAACCAGCCGACCGGTGGTCCGCGTCTACTCCGAGGAAAAGGAGCGGCCCGCGCTGATCATCGTCGACCAGCGGATCAATATGTTCTTCGGCAGCAGGCGATCGATGAAATCGGTAACGGCAGCGGAAGCCGCGATGCTCTGCGCCTGGCGCATACTGGGTTCCGGCGACCGGGTCGGCGGCTTCGTCTTCGGCGAAAGCGGGACGAACGAGGTCAAACCGCATCGCAGCCGCAATGCGGTGATTGCCTTTGCGGAGAAAATCGCACGGCAGAACGCGGGCCTGCGCGCAGACAGCAAAGGCGAACCTGACCCGCAAGCGTTGGACAAGGTTTTGTCGGCGGTCGCAAATATCGCCCACCACGACCATCTCGTGGTCGTCGTCTCCGACTTCGACGGCCATACCGCGACGACACGAGACATCCTGCTGAGGCTCTCCATCCACAACGACGTGATCTGCCTGCTCGTCTACGACCCCTTTCTATTGGACCTGCCGACATCGGGCGACATCGTCGTCAGCGGCGGCGGCCCTCAGGCCGAGCTGGTTCTGCGAACAGCAAGCGTCCGATCCTCGATCGACGCGTTCGCACGCAACCGCGGCCGGGAGTTGAGAGCGTGGCAGCGTCAGCTCGGGCTTCCAATGCTGCCCATATCGGCCGCCGAGGAAACCGCTCCGCAGCTCAGACGTCTGCTGGAGCAGTCTGCGTGGCGGCAACGGAGGCGTTGATGGAGCCGGCAGCAAAGCTTGATCCGATGACGGACATGGCGCTGCGTTCGCTGCACGACATCATGGTTCCGGCGCCGGTCTCATGGTGGCCGCAGACCTGGGGCTGGGCTCTGCTGGCAGCCCTGCTTGCATTCGCCGTTCTCCTGGTGATCTTCCGGCGGATCAGGCGTTACCGCGCCAACGCCTACAGGCGCGAGGCCTTGACCTTGCTGGCAGGGATCTCTGACAGACTTCGACACCCCGCCACGCGCCCCGACGCCATAAAGGATCTCGCAGAAGTTCTGAAGCGCACAGCGCTGGCAGCCTGGCCGCGCGGTGAAGTCGCCTCCCTTTCCGGTAACGGCTGGGTTCGATTTCTCGACGCGCATGACGAGGATGGGGCCGGAGACACGCTCGAACGCCTCCTGGACGACTTCGAATATCATGGCGCGGAGATCGTCGCGGATCTGCCGTCGAATGTCTGCGGCGATCTCGTCATCGCCG
Source organism: Rhizobium sp. WYCCWR 11152 (assembly GCF_013087615.1). Classification (NCBI taxonomy): domain Bacteria; kingdom Pseudomonadati; phylum Pseudomonadota; class Alphaproteobacteria; order Hyphomicrobiales; family Rhizobiaceae; genus Rhizobium; species Rhizobium sp. WYCCWR 11152. The sequence goes on from NZ_JABFCP010000024.1 coordinate 164,143, forward strand.
CCCGCAAATGGATCGAGCAACATCATGTATCAGCTTGATTTGCCCTGGCTTCTGCTTGTGCTGCCGTTACCGATGCTGCTCTGGTGGCTGCTGCCGGCTCATCGGGAAACATCGGCGTCCGTGAGACTGCCCTTCTTCTCGCAGGTCGCCGAGGCGGCGGGCGTTCGTCCGACTGAGGGATCGGTGGTGACGCGCAGGACATGGCCACAGCTCGTCTGCGAGACCCTGGCCTGGGGCCTGGTGATGCTCGCCCTGGCACGCCCCCAGCTCGTGGAACCGCCGATCGAGAAGATCGAGCCGCAACGCGATATCCTTCTCGCCCTCGACCTGTCGCAGTCGATGGATGCGCGGGACTTCCCTGGCGCCGAGGGCGCGCCCCTCGCCCGCGTCGAAGCCGTCAGGCAGGTCGTCGCCGACTTCGTCGAGAAAAGACCCGGCGATCGGATTGGTCTCGTCGTCTTCGGAGACGCGCCCTATCCGCTCGCACCCTTCACGATGGATCACGAGCTCGTCCGGACGATGATCGCCGACACCGTTCCCGGGATGGCCGGACCGCGGACGTCGCTGGGAGACGCTCTTGGTCTTGCGATCAAGATGTTCGAGAAGACGACCACTCCGGAAAAGGTGCTCATCGTTCTGACTGATGGTAACGACACGGCCAGCAGGATGCCACCCCTGAAGGCAGTGGAGATCGCGAAATCGAAGGGCGTGATCGTCCACACGGTGGGTATCGGAGACCCTGCTGCGACGGGCGAGGACAAGCTGGATACCGCGACGCTGCAGAAGATCGCCGCGAATACCGGCGGTCGCTATTTCTTCGGAGGCGACCAGTCGCAGCTGGCAGCGATCTACGAGGTGCTCGACCAGATAACCCCGGAGGATCAGAAGAACCTGTCCTGGCGGCCGCGGATCGAGCTGTTCCACTGGCCGCTGCTGGCCGCCGTCGCACTGCTGGCGGCCTATTATCTCGCCTCGGGAGTGGCGGCCGCATTCAAGCGGAGGGCGGCGGCATGATTGCGGATTTTCATTTCCTGCGTCCCTGGCTCCTGCTCCTTCTCGTACTGCCGGCTGCGATCCTCTGGATGGTTTCACACTCCGGCGACATCCGTGCACAGTGGAAGGGCATGATCGCGCCGCATCTGCTCGACCGCCTCGTTGTCGATGCTTCGGGGCGCTCAAGAATGCGGCCATCCTGGTTGCTGGCGGCCGTCATGGCTGCCGGGATCGTTGGGGCGGCAGGGCCGACATGGCAGCGTGAGCCGCCGCCCTTCGTCGAGGACACAGCGCCTCTCGTCATCGCCGTTGACCTGTCGCAGACAATGGACGCCATCGACGTGACCCCGTCCAGGCTGGAGCGGGCGAAACTCAAGATCAAGGACGTGATCGAGGCCAGACAGGGCGCGCGCACGGCGATCGTCGCCTATGCCGGCACCGCCCATCTGGTCCTGCCGCCGACCGAGGATGCGGCGCTGCTTGAAAGCTACTCCGAGGCATTGGCGACGCGCATCATGCCGACGCCGGGCAAGGACACGACAGCCGCGCTGCGGCTCGGACAAAGCCTCCTGCACAAAGAAGGGGTCGCCGGAACGATCCTGCTGCTGACCGACGGAGTGGAAGCCGCTGCAGCGCAGACACTCAAGTCGAGCGGCGACGGCGTCGTCATTCTCGGGATCGGCACGTCGGCGGGCGGACCGGTCAAGACGCCGGATGGCGGATTTCTCTCGGATGCATCCGACACACGTCTCTTTCCTAAGCTCGACGTCGCCGGGCTCGAGGCCATCGGCAATGAAACCGGGGCAGATGTCGCGAGAATCACGGACGACGACACGGATGTTCGCTGGATCATGCAGCGTATCCGCAGTAACTTCGCGCAGAAGCAGGAGACGGAGGGTGACCGCTGGCGCGATTTCGGCTGGTGGCTGGTCGTCCCGGTCGCGGTTGCGATGGCCCTGTCGTTCCGCAAGGGCTGGGTGGTGCGGATAGCCACGTTGCTGCTCGCCCTGCGGATGCTGTCGCCGGGCAGCGCCCGTGCGGACGGGCTGATCGATATATGGCTGACGTCCGATCAGCAGGGCCGCATTGCCTTCGAGCGGGGTAATTACGACGGGGCCACAGACCGCTTCGTCGATCCGATGTGGAAGGGCGTCGCCCTCTATCGAGCCGGCAAATTCGAGGAGGCGATCGACGCCTTTGCTTACATCGATACGGCGGAGAGCTGGTACGACCAAGGCAATGCTCTCCTCCAGCTATCGAAGTTCGAGGAGGCTGTCGCAGCCTATGAGAAGGCTCTCGATAAACGAAGCGAATGGCCGGAGGCCGAGGCGAACCTCGCCGTCGCACGGCAACTCCTGAAGCAACAGCAGGAAAAGCAGGAAGAACAGCCCGAACAGCCGAGCGAGGATCCCGACAGCGTCCAGTTCGACGAGAGGGGAAAGGAGGGCAAGGAAGGTCAGATTAATATCGCCGAGCAGACTTCGGAGATGTGGATGAAGAACATCAACGTCAGCCCGGCGGACCTGATGGCCCGCAAGTTTTCCCTCGAAGCGAGGAGGCAGTCTCCATGAGGCTTTCAGCCACGCTTCTTTGGGCGTTCATATGCGGACAGGCCATCGCCGCCGAGCCCTTCGGACGCGCCGCCATCGAAGGCGCAGATGGGATTGTCCCCGGCCAGCAGGTCCACGTCGTCGTCGACATTTTCGCGCCGGAATTCTTCACGTCGCCGCCGCAATATCCGCTGTTCGAAGTTCCGGCCGCCCTTGTCACGCTTTCCGACGATCGTGCCCAGAACCTCGTCCAGACGATCGCGGACGTCCAATATTCGGGAATACGCAGGAGCTATGTGATCGTCCCGGAGAAGACCGGATCCTTCGTACTGCCCGAAATTGCGATCGATCTTGGCTATTCGGCGAACGGCAGCGCGATCAAGGCGCAGTTGCATGTAGCCCTTCCCGCTTTCGATGTCGTGGCCGCTCCCGACCAGACTGCCAGGTCCTTCGCCGCCCGCAACCTGACGCTAACCCAGTCCTTCGACAGAAGCCCGTCAACCTTGAAGGCCGGCGACGCTGTCGTGCGGACGATCGTCGTCTTTGCCGAGGACACGCAGGCCATGCTGATCCCGCCGGTCGATCTGGGACGGGCAGCCGGGGTCGCGCAATATCTGAAGCCGCCGTCACTGACAGACGGCGTCGAACAGCGCGGGATCGGCCGGAGCGTCGAGACCGGAAGTACCCGGACCGAAACGGTGGTCTACACGGCTTCGGCCGAAGGCAGCTTCCAGGCGCCGGCCGTTTCCTACCAATGGTTCGACCTCGATGCCCATGCCGGAGCGACGGCGACCCTTCCGGCCGTCGATATCGTCGTGGCGAAGGCGGCCTCAACCGAGCGCATCGATCCGAAATTCGATCCCCCTGGCGAAGACCAAGGAAAGAATGCTTGGCAGGTAGTGCTGTTATCATGCGCGGCCGTGCTCGCCTGCTTCGCGGCAATTGTCGCGTGGCAAAAGGGCTCGGCAATCCGCGCATGGGCGGAACGGCGTCGAATGAGCCGCCGAAACTCTCCACGGAGAAGACTTCGCCGCCTTCGAACCATCATCAGGGTCGGGCCCGATCCGGCAATCTATCGGGCGCTTCAGGATTGGAGCGGAAGTCTCGGATTCCGGTCGGTTTCCGACTGGGCTGAAGCGCAGGGCAATCCCCGGCTTTCGGCACAGGTCACCATTCTCGAGCGGCGCCTCTTCCGGTCGCGCGACATGCAATTGGATCGCGGCAAGTTCGCGGACTCCATCACCCTGGCAGCGACGAACAAGGGGCGAGCGCGAAAATCCGCCCTACCCGCCCTCAATCCGGTGGCATGACGGACGCGTTGTTACGTCGAGTTAACAGTAACATTCTTTCCTGACGGCGCGCGGGAGCTAAGGTCGGGACATCGGTTCTGGAGGCCGCGATGGCATTGGCATTCGACAGCGCGACAGAAGCCCGGCGCGAGTCCGAGGGCATGGTGTGGATTCCCGGCAGGTCGTTCACGATGGGATCCGACCATCATTATCCGGAGGAAGCCCCGGCCCACCCGGTCAAGGTGGACGGCTTCTGGATTTCGCTGACGCCGGTCACCAACAGGCAGTTCAAGGAATTCGTCGAGGCGACGGGATATGTCACCGTCGCAGAGATAGCTCCCGATCCGAAGGACTATCCCGGTGCGAAGCCTGAGATGCTGAGGGCGGGGTCGCTGGTGTTCACGCAACCGAAAGCCGTGAACGGCGCCGACATCTCCCAGTGGTGGACATTCAAGTTCGGTGCGAACTGGCGCCGCCCTCTCGGCGGCCTCAGCGATCTGCGCGGCAAGCTCGACCATCCGGTCGTGCATGTCGCCTATGCGGACGCCGCTGCCTATGCGGACTGGGCCAGGCTCGATTTGCCGACGGAGGCCGAATGGGAGCTTGCCGCCCGCGGCGGGCTGGATGACGCGGAATATGCATGGGGCGACGAGTTCGCGCCGGGCGGCGTCCCGATGGCAAACACCTGGAGCGGCACGTTCCCTACCCACGCGATGAAGCCGAAAGGACACGAACGTACCTCGCCTGTGCGATCGTTCCCGCCGAATGGCTTCGGCCTCTACGACATGATCGGCAACGTCTGGGAATGGACGAGCGACTACTGGTCGCCCCGGCATCCCGAACCGGCGAAACACTCGTGCTGCATTCCGAGCAACCCGCGCGGCAGTGACGCCGAGGCAAGCTACGATCCGCGCCAGCCGGAAATCCGGATAGCGCGCCGGGTGCTGAAGGGCGGCTCCCATCTTTGCGCTCCAAACTACTGCAGACGCTACCGTCCTGCCGCCCGCCACGCCGAACCCGAGGATACTTCCACCAGCCATGTCGGCTTCCGCTGCATCAGGCGCACGGAAGGAAAAGCGAAATGAGAAGACGTTTCCAGGCCTCCGATACCATGCTCCCGTCGTTGCCGCTTGTCGGCGGCGAAGATCACGTCGCTCCCGCAAACCCCATCGCCGTCTTCGGAGCAATGCCACTGACGCGCCGTGCAGTTCTGGCCAGTCTCTTTGCCGCTTATTTTTGCGTCTTTGCCGTGCAGCAAGGGTTAGCTCAGTCCGATCCGCTGGCTTCCTGGAACGATACCCCCACCAAGGCGGCCATCATTGATTTTGTCGCCCGTGTCACGACACCCGCCGGTCCCGAGTTCGTGCCCGAGGAAGAGCGCGTGGCGGTATTCGACATGGATGGAACACTCATTCCGGAGAAACCTGTTCCTGCGGCACTCATCCCGATCATCATCGATATCAAGGCCGCGATCACCGCAAAACCGATGCTCGCCGAAAAGCCTGGCATCCAGGCATTCTTGCGCGGGGACGAGGCGGCACTCGCGGCTGCCGGCGAACAGGGCCTCAACGAGCTCATCGCGGCGGCAACGGACGGAAAGACCACGGAAGAGTTCTCTGCGGAGATATTGCCGCTGATGGAGAAGACGCCGGAAAAGAGATTTGGCGTTCCCTACACGCGCGCTGTCTATCAGCCGATGCGTGAACTGCTCGCTTATCTTGAAGCCAACGGGTTCCAGAACTGGATCTGCAGCGGAAGTCCGATCCTGTTCACCCGGGCGGTTTCCGAAGCCATGCTCGGCATTCCGCCGCAGCGTGTCATGGGAAGTACCGCCGGCACCAGGCTTGACGAGCGTGGCGGCAAGACCGTGCTCGTCTTCGATGGCAGCGTCGATCACGTCAATGACCGCGAAGGCAAGCCGCCGACGATCAACCTTGCTCTCGGAATGCGTCCCGTCTTCGTCGGGGGCAATGAAGGTGGCGGTGGCGACATTGCGATGATGCGCTGGTCGAAAGACCGGAAAGGTCCGAGCTTCCAGCTTCTTATAAACCACGACGATGCGGACCGGGAATTCGCCTACGCGGAGCCTGACGGTTATTCACTCAATGCAGCGAGCAAATATGGATTTCACGTCGTCAGCATGAAACAGGACTGGAAAGTGGTCGTCGCACCATAAAGCGGAATGCGGGGCTGTTCACCTTGGAACAATCTGGACGCTTGCACGCTACTCCCGAGCATACAAACCTGGGAGATTGCAATGTCCATGACCCTCGAAGACCTATCCTCGCAACTGAAGAAGATCGATTTCTGCATGCTGTCGACGAATGCCGGGTCGGGCCGCATCTCGGCCCGACCGATGAGCAACAACGGCGACGTCGAATATGACGGGGATTCCTGGTTCTTTTCCTATGAAGACAGCAGGAAAATCACGGAGATCGAAGGCATCGAAACCGTCTCGCTGACCTTCACGGCGCCTCCCAGCCTCCTCGGCATGCCCGGGATTTTCATCGCTGTCGAGGGCGCAGCGTCGCTGGTACGGGACAAGGCGGCACTCGAAGAACATTGGATCCCCGATCTCGAGCGGTGGTTTCCTGAAGGAGTGGACACTCCTGGGATCGTTCTTATCAAGGTTTCAGCGTCCTCCATCCGGTACTGGGATGGTGAGGAAAACGGCGAGGTCGCCCTGCCTGGCTCAGCGACTTAAGGTAATGGCATAAAAGGGATGCCTTACTTCGCGGGCGGCTCCTCCCAGCCGAAGACGCTCCGGCCGCCGAAATCGGCGGATTGGCGGAATTCACCGGCAATGATTTCCTTGAGGTCGGGACCCGTCACGTAGCGTTCCATCTGCCTGGACTGATCGTCCAGGCGCTTGAGCGCCTGCAATTCCTCCTCGCGTCCGAGCCTGCCCTTCTGCACCGCCGATTTCATCACGGCGATCGTCTCGTCATAGACCTTGAGCGGAACCGGAAAAGGATGACGGTCCTTGCCGCCATGGGCGATCGAGAAGCGCGCCGGATCGGAAAAACGGCAGGGCGCGCCGTGAACGACTTCCGCCACCATCGCCAACGCCTTCACCGTGCGGGCGCCGACGCCTGGCACGAGCAGCAGCTCTTCGAAATCCGCCGGCCCGCGGTCGGCAGCGGCAGCCAGATTTCCATGCAAGCGCCGCATGTTGACGTCGCTCTCGCGGACATCGTGATGGGCAGGCATGATCAGGCGCGGCAGCATCGGCTGTTCGGCCGGTTCAGGCGCCGGCGCTTCGGCACGTTGCAAGGCCGCGGCTTCGCGGATGATCCGGTCGGGCCCGAGGGTCGCCAGTAGATCGAGCTGACCGCGCCGCGAGCGTTCGGCGCGCCGGTCGGCAAGATTGACGATCTCGCCCTGGCTCCTTCCTTCGATTGCCGCATGCGGCGAATCGACGAAGCTCTCCAGGCCTTCGGACAGCCAGTGATACCGCCGGGCCTGCCGCCTGTCGCCGTTCATGCCCTGCTGCACAACCACCCAATGGCCGTCATCGGCGACGATGAACCCGTGCAGATAAAGATCGAACCCATCCTGAAGGGCAGCGCTGTCGACCTTGGCAATAAGACGGCTCGTGGTCGCGAGCCCTTCCCCGTCGAGACCGACACGCTCGCCGATCGAGACGAGTTCCTGCGGCGTCTTGCGCGAATGCGCGCCGCGGCCGCCGCAGACATGCAGCCCGAGCTCTCCGGCGCGCGGCTTAAGCCCGCGCTTCAGCGCGCCGAGAACGCTGGTGGTGATACCGGAAGAATGCCAGTCCATGCCCATGACCGCGCCGAAGGACTGGAACCAGAAGGGATGCGCGAGCCTCCGCAGGAATTCGTCGCGGCCATAGTGATGGACGATCGCCTCAGTGATCAGCGTCCCCAACCGCGTCATCCGGTCGCCCAGCCAATGCGGTACGCGTCCCCCGTGAAGGGGAAGATCGGCGCTGCCTGCTCGTTGTGACATTTCGCATCCTTGCACTTCGTATCGCCGGCCCTACCAACCCGACCGCCTCATCTGGCGCCGCATGGAACCCAAAAATATTCCAAGCGTTTGCTCTCCCAGTTAGAGGCCGAGGCAATCATGACGACATTCGAAACCATCTTCAATAACCCGAGCTTGCCCCAGACAAAATCACAACGGCCGGGCGCCCGCCAAAAACAGGAGGGCAACGCCTTGTGTCTGGAAGGGAGCGCTGCCAAGGCGGCCTTCCTGATCAACGGCAACAGTTATTTCGCCGAGCTGGCGCGCGCATTGCGGCAGGCGCGGCGCACCATTTGGATCATCGGATGGGATTTCAATCCGGACATCCGGTTGGAACCCGATAAGTCCGACGAAACGCTGGCCGACCTGTTGCATGCCCTGGCAGCGGCAAATCCGAAACTCGAAATACGCATCCTCATCTGGGCACTCGGTCCCGTTTATTCCGGCAAGTCCCTGCAGCCGCTGCGGAAGAAGAACTTTCCCAGAAATGCGCAGATCGATCTGCGCTTCGAGCTTCAGCCGACATTGCGCGGCTGCCACCATCAGAAACTCGTCTCTATCGACGATGCCGTTGCCTTCATCGGCGGCATAGACCTGACGTCGCGCCGGTGGGACACCTGGCTCCACCGTGCCAAGGATAAATTGCGACGTGACCCCAAGGGCGTTTCCTATGATCCGCTGCACGACGTTCAGGCAATGGTCACGGGAGACGCTGCCAGGTTGATCGGCGATATCGCCAGGCGGCGCTGGGAAAACGCCACCAGTGAAAGCCACCTGCCGTTGGCCGAAGATGTCCCTTTTTCCTGGCCGGACGATCTCGCCGTTTCGATGAGGGAGATCGCGGTCAGCTTCGCGCTGACGGAGCCGTCGACCGCCTTTCGCTCCGGCATCAGCGACGGCATCGCCATGACATTGGATGTCATCGCCCGGGTGCGGCGGCAGCTTTACATCGAGGCGCAATATCTCGCCTCCTTCCGCGTCGCCGACGCCATTGCCGCGCGGCTGCAGGAGGAGAACGGGCCTGAAGTCGTCATCATCTGCACGCGCAGCTCTCACGGGCTGATCGAAAAGCTTGTCATGGGCGGCAATCGCGACCGGGTCATCCGCCGCCTCAAACGAGCCGATCGCGCCGATCGCCTGCGCGTCTACTATGCCGTCGTGCCCGGGCCAATCGTGCCCGGGCCAGTCACGCCGCAAGAGGGCGGCGACGTGGAGGTGCTCGTCCATTCCAAACTGATCATCGCCGATGACGAGCTGGTCCGCATCGGCTCCTCCAACCTCAACAATCGCTCGGAAGGGATGGATGGCGAATGCGACATGCTGTTCGAGGCCGGCAACAACGAGCATCGCCGCGCGATCGCGGACCTGCGCAATTGCCTGCTTTCGGAATATCTCGGAACCACACCGGAAAGCTTTGCCGCAGCCTTTATGCAAAGCGGCTCGTTGATCCAGGCGGTCGACGCGCTCAATGACGGGCCTCGGGGTTTACGGGAATTCACCGTCGAGCTGTCGGGCAGCATTTCACCGATTTCAGGCACGGCGATCTTCGACCCGGTTCGACCCGTAACGGTTTTAGACCGACTGGGCCTCGGCGCGCTCGTCCGCCGCCTCATTCGCCCCGCGTGACCTCCGCCGGAAAACGGCTTCGCTGATGACGAGCAGCGTCGTGCCGAGCGCCAGCGGAATGAAGAAATAGGCGCAGCGAAACGCAATCAACGCGCCGATAGACGCCTCCTTCGGCACGACATAGGAGACCGTCGCCTCGAGCACGCCGAGACCGCCCGGAACATGCGTTGCGAGGATCGCCGAATTGGCAAGCACGTAAGCCGTCACCGACCTGAAGAAGGCAACGTCGCCGAAGGCCGAAAGCATCTGGTGCAGGCAGGCGGCGACGAGCATGAAATTGATCGTCCCGACCCCGACCTGTGCGACCGCGATCGAAAATCGCGGTAGCTGAAACGACCAGCGCCACAGCCGCAACGTGCCGCGGATGAAAAACGAAAGGCCCGCATAGACCACCGGCACGACCAGCGCCAGCAAACCGAAGATGCGGACGCTGGCAGGATCGATGCGCAGCAGGCGCCCGGCATCGCCGGGATTGACGATCATGGCGATGCCGCCAAGTGTGATCAGCCCGAGCCCCACCGTGACACCACAAAACAGGATAATCTTCGCCACGTCCTCCGCCGTCAGCCCCCAGCGCGAATAGAAACGATAGCGAAATGCGCCGCTGCTCAGCCCGGCAAAGCCGATATTGTGGCCGAGCGAAAGGCTAATGAAGGAAGCCAGCGCAATCCTGGAATAGGGCAAGGATTTGCCGAGCGAACGGATTGCCAGGAGATCGAAGCAGCTTAGGCACAGATAGGACGCCGCAGCAAAGAGAAGTGCAGTGCAAAAGGTCGAAAGAGGTATGCTGCGAACCGATTGGACGATCTGATCGAGGCTATATTGTTGGAAGATTCGATAGAGGAGAAAGACCGCAAGACAAAGGGCAGCAACGAGCAGTCCATTCCATATCATGCTTTTGAAGCTCATCGATTGTCCTCAGGAGTGCGAGCGCGATGGTTCGATAATCGGGAACGATCAAACGAGTTTTGTGTTCCCTGGAGACCAAGTTCTATGTTCTCCGGGGGAACTTCTATGTTCTCCCCGGGGGGAACGAGCCAGCAGGGCCTATGCCGGATCAATCAATCAAAATCCTGACCTATAATGTGCACAGTTGTATCGGCGGCGACCGGAAGCTCGATCCCGGCCGCATCGCTTCTGTCATCGCCGAGGCTGAGGCTGATATCGTCGCTCTTCAGGAGGTCGATGTCCTCCGGCGCAGGACCGGCGGCGTCGACCAGGCCCATGCTATCGCCTCGCTTTTGAAGATGCAGGCTCATTTCCATCCGGCGCTGTCGATTGCCGAGGAGCAGTATGGCGATGCGATCATCACTTCGCTGCCGACAGGCGCGGTCAAGGCCGGACCATTGCCATCCATCGGCGAACAGCGCGGCGCCATTTCCGTCGAAATAGTGGTCGGCGACAGAAAACTGCTGGTCGTCAACACCCATCTCGGCCTTCGCGGCCGCGAGCGCATCCGGCAGATGACGACATTGCTGAACCCCGGCTGGCTGCGCGGCACGGCGGATGAACCTCTTCCGACCATCCTCTGCGGCGATTTCAACGCCATTCCGTCATCGGCGACTTACCGACTTGCCGCGCGGTCGTTGAAAGACGCCCAGCTCGCAGGCAGCGCCGCGCCGAGAGCGACCTTTCCCTCGCGCTACCCGCTGATGCGCCTCGACCACATCTTCGTCACTGACGATCTCATCGTCAAACAGGCGGCGGTCCTCGAAAACCGCCTGACAAGGATTGCCTCAGACCACCTGCCTCTGCTCGCGGAAATCGGCTTCGCCTGATCCGTCGTCTGACGGCTTTCACCGGGCAAGCTTCCGGTTCATCGCCGCCGCCACCAACGGTAGCGCCGTCGTCGCCACGGCTCCCAGCGGCAAACGCATGATGCCCCTCGTGACGACGAAGGTCGCCGCCATTGCACCTGCCAGCTTGAGCCAAGGCTGATTGCCGAGCTGCGCATGGGCGCTGGCATCGGCCCATCGGACGTTCTCCGTCACGACGGTCGCGGCCTGATGTTGGATCACATGAAGGCGAGCGCGGAGGTTTTCGAGCTCTTCTCGCAGTTCTTGCAGACGGCCTTCCAGGACATGACCTTCGTAGATCGGGAGAGGCTCCTCGACGGTGTCTCCAACGAAAGCATGACCACCGAGCGTCGCAATATATGCCCGATATTCGGCCTCGCTGGCGAAACCCTCACGTCTGATAAGATCAGGGTTGATGCTCGCCTCTTCGAAGGAGGCCTGCGCGGTTTCCACGCCGTCGCGCATATCCTTGTTTGTGCCGGTGTCCCCGAGTTCGTCCTTGAACATGATGCGTCTCCAGTTGTTCCTGGCGATAGAACGCTCGACGGCTCAGAAGGATGCATCGGCCTCCGCTCCTGCCTTCATCTTCGCGACGCGCTGAAACGCTCCGGCCGAAAGTCCGCCAGCAGCGGATGGCGGTGTCCGGTGGCGATCTCGTCCGCCAGCAGTTCGCCGGCAATCAGGCCGAGAGTGGCGCCGCTATGGCTGAAAGCGACGAAATAACCCGAGATCGACGGCAGTTCGCCGAAGACGGGCTCGCCGTCGCCTGGGATGGGCTTCGGGCCGACCCCATAATCTTCGACCTCCAGTACCGGATTGCCTTCGAGAACCCTGGAGGCCTCGCGCAGCAGCCCCTCCAGCGTCGATTGCCTGACATCATAGCTGCCGTCGGGCCTCACGCTCACCTCTTCCTCGGACCAGGCGGCGTCGAGCGCGAAACCACCGTTGGGCGTCGGCCGGATGGCGACGCGAGGGGTGTTGAGCACGGCCTTCAGCGGATGGCGGATCGGCTTGGTCCGGACGAGAAGGGCGACAGGCGTTGCATCGCCGATATGCTGGCCGGCCTCGGCGACGATGGCCGGAACGTCGCCGCCGGCAGCAAGCAGCACGGCATCAGCATCCCGGCGCATGCCGTCTGCCGTGATCACGCCACGGGCGCTCCCGCTTTCGACATCGACCGTCGCGCGACCCGCGTCCGTGACGATCTCGCCGCCCAGCGTGCGGAATTCTTCCACGAGCGTGCCGATCAAGGACGGAAGATCGACCCAGCCCTCCCCGGGATTGAGGATCGCGCCTTGCGGCGTCACCGCACTTGCATCGACACCCGGCGTCGCCGCGGCAATTCCCTCCGGCGCGAGCCATTGCGCGTGATAGCCGAGATCGCGCTCATAGTCGAAGATCTCGGCGATCTCGTTGCCGGCATCGTCCGCATCCCAGGTTAGGCCGCCGTCAAAGCGCAGCCACGGCGCATCGGGATACCGGACGGCCAGCGTGCGGTAGCGATCTATGCCGGCCAACCGCAGCCGGTGATAGACATCGGTGCGTTTGCGCGCCGAGTTGAGCCAGGCGAGCGAACGGCCGGAGGCGCCGTTGGCAAGCGGGCCATCATTGATGAGCACGGTGCGGACCCCGAGCCGGGCCAGATGGACAGCGGTCGAGACGCCAAAGATCCCGCCGCCGATGACGACGACCTTCGAAGGTTTGGTGGAAGCATTCATGTCGATAACCTTGTTGTCTGCTCTTGCTAGGTCGAGTGAAATCCGGCACGCCCGGGGTGAGGACGACCGGGAGCACCATGCGTTGCCTGAGGCTTCAGAGAACTTCAGCGAGGAAGCGCTTCAGCCGCTCGCTTTTGGGATTGTCGAAGATCTGCTGCGGGCAGCCGGCCTCGACGATGCGGCCCTCATCCATGAAGACGACCTGGTCGGCAACCCTGCGCGCAAATCCCATCTCATGCGTCACCACGGCCATCGTCATGCCCTGGCGGCCGAGGGCGGCCATCAGGTCGAGCACGCCCTTCACCAGTTCGGGATCGAGCGCACTCGTCACTTCGTCGAAGAGCATGACCTCGGGATCCATGGCCAGCGCGCGGGCGATGGCGACGCGCTGCTGCTGCCCACCCGACAGACCTGCGGGCCGATGATCCCTACGCTCTGCGAGGCCGACCTCGGCCAGACGCGCCTCGGCGATGCGCCGCGCCTCCAGCCTCGGCATCTTCTTGATCTTGGTCAGCGAAAGCATGACGTTTTCGAGTGCCGTGTGGTCGGGAAACAGGTTGAAGTGTTGGAACACCATGCCCACACGCCGGCGCAGCCTCTCCGGCTTCATCGCCAGGATGCTCTCGCCATCGAGCAGGATGTCGCCGCCTTTCGGTTCGACAAGCCTGTTCATGCAGCGCAGCAGCGTCGATTTGCCCGAGCCGGAAGGACCGATAATGCAGGTGACGGTACCAGCGGCGATGTCGAGATCGACACCCTTCAGCACGTCGAGATCGCCATAGGCCATGGTGAGGTCCCGGATGTTCAGGGCGCCGCCTTTGAAGCGCGGCGTACTCTCCTCGGCCGCCTTGACCGTGGGATGCTTGCCGGCAGCGGCCCGCAGTTCGCTCACCTCGACCAATCCGCTCGCGGCACCCGAGCCGCGGCCTTGTTTTCCGAGCCGCAGTCTCGCATCGATATAATTGACGAAGTGGGTCAGCGGCACGGTGATGACGAGATAGAAAACGCCTGCCAGCAGCAGCGGCGAAAGATTGCCGGTGACGACGGCCTGATCCTGGCCGACACGGAAGATCTCCCGCTCGGAGGCGAGCAATCCAAGGAAGTAGACAAGGCTGGAATCCTTGACGTTTCCGATGAATTGGTTGACCAGCGCCGGTAGAACGCGCCTGATGCCTTGTGGAATGACGATCAGACGCATGCCCTGCCCGTGGCTCATGCTGAGCGCCCGGCAGGCTTCCATCTGGCCGCGTTCGACGCTTTGGATGCCCGACCGGAAGATTTCACCGATATAGGCTCCGGCGATCAGGCTGAGCGCCAGGATGCCGAGCGGAAATGGCGACGGACCGAAGATCTCACGCCCGATCCGGGCAAAACCCTGGCCAATGATCAGGATCGTGACGATCGCCGGTAGCCCGCGGAAAACATCGGTGTAGATGCGTGCCGGCAGCCGCAGCCAGCGGGACTGCGAGATGCCCATCACGGCAAGCGCCATGCCGATGATGACGCCGAGCACGGTCGAGGCAGCGGCGAGGATCAGGGTATTCTTCAAGCCGACGCTGATCATGCTCGGCAGAACTTCCGCCATGGCGTCCCAGTCCAGGAAGCTGCGGCGCAGATTTTCAAGCCAGTTCATTCAGATCCCCATGAATTCTTGCCCGGCGCGGACGCCGCCGTCCGGCAGAGCCTTGGTAAGCCGCCCGCGATGAGCGGGCGGCTTGCGGCGTCACTTCTTGGGAAGATACTGTTCCGGCATCGGCGAGCCGGGGAACCACTTTTCGTAAAGGGTCTTCCAGGTGCCGTCCTGCATCGCATCGTGAAGCGCGCCGTTGAGCGCCGTGCGAAAGGCGTCATTTCCTTTTCGGACCACGAAGCCAGCAGGCGCATCGAAGGACGGGATATTCACGGCAACCTTCAGCGCGGGATAGCGCTCGCCATATTGCTTGGCGGCCTCGTAGTCGAGAAAATGCGCATCGACCGTTCCGTTGTTGAGGGCGGCCACCGCGGAATTGTTGTCGGGAAATTTCACCAGATCGGTTCCCCCGAAATTCTTGGCTGCATAGACCTCCTGCAAGGTCCCCTGCACGACGCCGAGACGCTTGCCCTTGAGGCCATCGGCATCCTTTATACCGGCATCCGGGGTCAGGACGGAGAGATAACCGGCAAGATAGCCGTCGGAAAAGTCGATGGTCTTCTTGCGGGCTTCGGTGGTTCCGATCGCCGCAACGGCAACGTCGAACCTTTCGTTTGCGACCGACGGCAGGAGTGCTGAAAATTCCTGACCCGTGAACGTCACCTTGTCTTTTTGAAAGCCGAGGCGGGAGACGACGTTGAGAAACAGCTCGATATCGAAACCGGTGAACTGGCCGTCCGCCGTGGCAAACGTATAGGGCTTGGAATCGCCCATCGTGCCGACGCTGATAGTCCCGGGCTCGATCAGGTTATAGGGATTGTCGACGGCGGCCGCAGAACTTGCGCCCATCGCAAGAAGGCATGTGACAAGGCCGGCCCGCAACGGGGCCGTGATGGTCGGAAAAAATAGAAAAGGCTTCATCGTCGTTCTCCACTCTGAAAGGAATGCTCTTGTCGGCATTGTCGGTCGCCCTGCCCTGCCGCGCAGTTGCGGTAGAGATTTATGGACAAGATACCGGTCTCTGATATAAAGAGACCGGTCTCACAACATATTTGATATCCGTCAATTGACCGGTCGTCAACAACTCTTGTAGTCCTCGGCCCATGGAAGATTCCGCTCATCCGAAACGTTCAGTCACGGTCGCCGACGTCGCGAAGGCCGCAAAGGTCTCGAAGGCCACGGCCGCCCGCGTTCTCGGCGGCTACGGCGTGGTCAGCGCCAAGATCACAGATCAGGTCATGGCGGCGGCGGCCGCCCTCGAATATCGCCCGAACGAACTCGCCCGCAGCATGAGCACCGGAAGATCCGGCATCATCGGGGTCGTGGTCGGCGACATCGAGAACGCTTTCTTCAGCCTGGCAGTGCGCGGCATTAGCGATGCGGCCCGTCTTGCGGGCTTCAACGTCATCATCGCCAATTCGGGCGAAGAGCTCGATGCGGAAAAATCGGCCGTCGACCTCCTGATCGGCAAACGCGTCGATGGCCTGATCGTCACGCCGGCCCGCTGCGACAGTATCGATCATCTCCACCACGTCCGCCGTGCCGGCGTGCCGCTCGTCCTGTTCGACCGGGCGATCCCCGAACTCGATGTCGACGCCGTGACCGGCGACGACCGGGATGCGGCCATCGCGGCGACCCGGCATCTGATCGGGCAAGGACATCGCCGCCTCGCCTACGTCTCTGCCATGGATGCCGAGGGCGGCGGGCTCACCGATATCGGGCGGATCTCGAATTCCGCCGTGCGTGAACGCGTGGAGGGTTTTGTCAGCGTCCTGACCGAGGCGGGTTTGCCGAACCCTCTTCATTATGTCAGGCTCGGCGCCACGGATCAGCATCAGACGGACGGCGTGATCAAACGCCTGCTCGCCGACAGCGCTGCGCCGACGGCGCTGCTGGCATCGGACAGCCTCGTCGGCTTGCGCATCTTCAAGTCGCTGCAATCGCTCGGCCTGTCGATCCCCAAGGACGTGTCGATGATTTCGTTTCTCGACGCCGATTGGACCAGCGTCACTGTTCCGCCGATCACCATCGTCGACCAGCGCGTCTACGAGATGGGCAAGCTCGCCGGCGAGCGGCTCATCGCCCGTATCGAACGCACCCCTCTTGCCGTCGAACGCCTGCGCGTCAGCACCAGCCTCATCCTGCGCGGCTCCGTCGCGGCGATCGGCCAGTGAAACCTATTGAGTTGGCCATACCCGCATCGCTTGAAGCAGCGAGTAGTACCGCATTGCGATCGGCAACTGATGTCCATCGTCGCCGATTTGATATTACATGGGGTTGCTGTTGTCTTTGCCTGACCAACGTTATTTAATACCGAAAATACTCGCTGTGGGATTTTCAGAAAGATCATGCTCCAGTCAAAAGACGCTTCATCTGAGCTGATAGATTTGATCTATGGAAGTCTATTCGGTGAGTGCAACTGGCAGGATTTTCTGGATCGCGTTGCGCAAACCTCGCCGAATGGAAAGGCTGCCCTCCATTACCACGATCTGGCCTCGCCTGTGGCCCATGTTCCCTACGTATCGGGGTTTTCGAGGAATGAGGTCGACCAGTTCAGCAGCCACTTTGCCGCAGTGAACCCCTGGATTCCGAGATTGAGCTTTGTGCCGGTTGGTCAAGGTGTCTGCGGAGACGAAATCTTTCCACGCGAAGACTTGCTCAAATCGGAATTCTACAATGATTGGCTGAAGGGACAGGCCCAATGCGAGACGAGCATCGGTGTCTCGATCATTCGGGAGGAAACCCGCACCTTCGTGCTATCGACCTGCACGTCGTCAGCCGACACCGATTTCAACAAAGAGGCAGCCGGGCGTTACACGATACTCGCGCCTCATTTGAAAAGAGCTTTCGACTTCATCCGGAAGCGCGATCTACTCGCCCCGGAAAGACAGACGACGCAAACCCTGTTTGATAGCATCGGCGTCGGACTGATCTACGTTTCGGAGCAAGGGCGAGCACGTCAATGGAATAAGAGCGCGGAAAGCTTAATGGAGGCTGGCTTTCCTGTGCAAGTCGCTCCAAGCGGCAAGCTCGAACTTCAATGCGAGAGGTCGACTGCCGTTCTTAATTTCCTGACTTCCAGAAGGGGTATGCAAACAAGGCCGCATACGGCGATTGCAAAAGCGAAGGACAAGGCTAGCTATCGCATCACACTCCTCCGGCTCCAGTCCGATGCGTTCACTGAGTTCTTGGAGGGGCCGACCGTGGCCGTCATTGTCGAGCCGATGGTGGCCACGCCACTCAATGAGCGGCGAGATTTCCTAATGGAAGCCTACAAACTGACTGCGACGGAGATTCGGATCGCATCAAGCATTGCCTCGGGCCATTCTCCAAAGGAGGTGGCCATAGCCGATCACATCAGCTACGAAACGGTCAGAACCCACCTCAGAAACATCTATTCCAAGCTCGGGGTGAACTCCCGGGTTGGTTTGGTTGCGCTGCTCATGCGCTGACCAACGCCTTGAAATTCGTCCCTACCGCCCGCGTGGCCAGCGAGCCTTTGCATATTGCGAACGGGTTCCGAGCGCAAAGACGTGCGACACTCGACATGAATTCCGGCAACCCTTGTCTCATTGCGTTGGAAAACCAGTGCTACGCCGTCTAATCGTAGAGTTCGCCGTGACCAATCTGCTCCCTTGCAGGCAAATCGCTGATTGAGGGATCGTCGGCCGGATCGGGATCTCTCTTGTTGGCATCGCTCAGAAACTGCGCGGCCTTAAGCAGTGCCGCGGTCACCTCCTCGGTGCCCCAGCCGGCTTCATTGGCGGCTGCAATCAGCCTTTCCAAAGCGTCGCGCGCAGCTGCGGTCGCCTCTTCGAAGCGCTGCGCAGGGGATTCGGTCTTCGGTGGTGGAAAGGTCATCGGCGTTCCCTCCATAGGTCTGGCTGTTGGGAGTGAACGCAGCCCAGGGGAAATAGATGCACGACCATGCTGATTAAAACCGATGCCCAGCAGCGCCGTACCGGCAAGGGCCGGCAACGTCTTTCCCCTTAGATGACCGTCTGCAACAGAAACGGAGAGCTCTCCAACGGACGCTGGGCGAGGATCCTCAGCATTGCGGGGCCTTGTATGCCGGAAGTCGTGCAGGAATGGCCGTCGTGATAGACCACCGTCATGATGCGGCTGAGACTATTGTACCTGATCTCTGCGATCGTCCGGGTGTGAACCGGAAAGATGAATTCATGGGGTTGAGATTTCTCCCCCGAGGTTTTCAAGGTCATTGCGATGCCCCAACGAAAAAAGCAATTTTAGCCCCACCGCGCCCTGGTGTGAGCCTAACGGTGCCTATCAAGCACATATTGCTGCGACGGTCGCGTGACATCGGCGTGACACGCAGAATCGACACTGCCAACTCAGGGCGGAATTGGTGGCGCGTCAGTTGCCAAGGCGGCCATCAACCGTCAATGCAATGTCCGACGGATCCCGTGTGCGAGAGTGGCCTGCGGCCAGCATTCGACCGTGCGCGCCAACGATCGAACGGCTTCGTCCACGTTGAAAACCACGTCCCCGAGCCGCTCGATCTCATAATCGAGATCGTAGACCTCGACTTCGTCGAGGTCGTCGCTCTGGAGCAGTCGCCTCATTGCTTCGATAAGGCGCTCAGTCCGCCCAACGATATCAAGAGCGCTGCGTAAGATGATATCGAACATGATTATCCCCTCGCTTCGATAATGAAGCGTCGGCCATAATCGCGATGCTGACAATCCTGAAATCTTGTCAGAGGCGTTCGCGGATCGTGTCGTAGAGATCCCTTAACTCCCGCAGTGCCGGTTGATGCCTACGGCGCGGCAGGGCGGCGCGGCGTCCGGCAAAGGCAAGTGCGCCGGCGACCGCCGCGACGAGCAGCAGCGTCGAGGCCGGGTAGAGCTTCACCGCTGCCTCCGTCTGACGCATGGCTTTCCCGGCATTTCCCTTTGCCGATCGGGCGGCATCGAGGACCTGCTGCTGGAGCGCGCCGATCTGCTGTCGCAGCGCGCCGAGCTCTTCGGCCAGGTTATGATCAGTCTGCCGGGGAACGCCGACCGAGGCCGTATTCGTATCGATGACGGCTTTCGGAACGGGCTCGCCGATCTTGGCTCCCTTGGTGTCGAGGGTCGTCGTCTCAGTGCTCTTGCGGCGCGGCATGATCATTTCTCCTTCCTAGAACTTGATGCCGAAAGGTGTAAGCGGTCTTCAGCCGACATCCTGCTAACTATCTAATGTAGAACAAGATTCAGATTTTTTGGGCCCACCGGGCCTGAAATCATCCTGTTCTAGTCGTCGTCGAGCGAGAAGACGGGCCGGTAGTGACGCGCGGCGATCAGCAAGCTCCGGTCGGGCTGGATGATGTAGATCTCCTCGACCTGGCGTCCCCACTGATCTGTAAAGGTGTGGGGGAAGGAAGAGCCCACGGGTGATTTCGTCAACTTCGTGCGAGGCTGGCCACTATACGTGATGCTGCCGGGAATGGGCGCCAGTCCTGCCGACGAATAACTGCCTGCGCTGGTCGTGCAGCCTGTCAGCACAAGCGCAAATACCAGCACAACTGCTATGCTCCGCTTCATCGATCCCTCCAACTGCCTCGTCTTCACGCGACACCCGCTTTTATCGTCAATGTAACAGGGGACGACAGACATTGTTCCAGAATTTGGCCGGAGACATTAGTGCAGGCGAGACCTCGGCCCGAAACCGGAACGACCGCGCCATCGCGTCGCTCGGTCGGAGCGCAAGCAGTCGTCTATCCCCTCACGTTGACGTTGAATTTTTCAGAGGCCGGTGGCATTAAAAATCCATTCAAAGCGTGGTTGTGCTTCTAAAAATGTTCCCATTTCTCAGAGCATGCAGTCGAAGGCGTTTTCTGGCCATGACCTTGGCCTGTAGTGCTGCGCCGGCCCGGCCTGCCAGGTCTGCGTGGAATGGAAAGAATGGAGAGACGGCGACGATGCCAGGAGCAGAAACGACATCTCTCAACGCATACCGTCGCACCGTTTATGAGAATGAACTGGAGGAACCGGAATATTCCTTCGCAGACGACCGATCGGACGGCATTGAAATTCATGCGTTCGGACGCGACTTCGCGCCGGTCGGTACGGACGAAGGTTACGTGCTCCTGACCAACGGCATGAGCGATCGGCGAATGACGCTGCCGACCTCGCACCGGGAAAAGGGCGAAAAGCCCAGAGCCGAACTGATGTGGTACGTGCGTGAGCCGACGCCCGAAATTATCGTCAATCTGCGCTGGCTTGCCGAACTTCCATTCATGGATGCGACCTGGTTCGGTTTCGGCCATCGGGTGCCGATGCCGACCCCACCGGTCGAGGGATGCGATTTCAGGACATTTCTCTTTCTCACGCCGATCATCGAAACTGACCAGCGCATTGCGGCAGCGCTTATGGTCGAGAATGATCCGGTCGAGATCCTCACGGTGAATTTGATTTCCGATGCGGAGTACCGCTTCATCAAGGAGAAGGGACTGAACCCTTTTCTCGACATGCTGGACGAAGAGGATTATCCGCCGATATTCGACCCGAAGCGAAAATCCTACCTATAGCGATCGCACATGCGCATAAGTCCTGGAGCTATCCTTCTTGCAGTCGCGACCATTTTGGGCGCAGCGGTCTTCGCGCGTGCCGACGCTGTGAAACCACCTGATGTTTCCACCGTCGTTCTCTCCCTCTCACCACGGACCGTTCGCTGGGCCACCGTCCACAAACATCCGGAGCCTGCCGATCACGATCTTTACTACCATGTCGAGGTGATCGAGAAGGAGCGAGCTTCGCCGCCATGGCAATTCAAACGGCTTGCCGCACATGTTGTCGTAACGGCGGACGCTTTGGACAGGAGCCGCGTGCGACCAAAAGCCGAGACCTATTTTTACAAGGACATCGAATTCCGGATCGCCTACCGAGCCTGGCGCGCGCAACCTCTCATGCAGCAGGAGGCCGGCGTTTGCCGCACGACAATTCTTGAATGCGTCGACGCCGCAGACAATATGCGGCCATAATAGTCAGAGGACGACCCTACCAACGCGGCGCGTGAACAAAAGGAAGTTCGGCGATGTTAGCAAGACCAGCCGGATATGCCGGGGCCGCAATCGCTGCTCTGTGGGCGGCCCGCCAGATGGGCCGACTTTATTCCTCCACCGAACCGTTCGGTCCCGAGCTCATGAATGTTGCAAGAAATCTCGGCATTTTCATTCTGCCGGCGCTCGTTCTGCTCCTGGCTGGGCCTTTCAGGATGTGGTTCGACAGATTTGCGCCGCTGTACCCCTTAGTGCTCGGAGCCGGCATCCTCAACATCTATATGCAAGACGATGCGCTGGCTGCCGGTCTGCCGATCATCGTGCTCGTCTACCCCTTCCTGGTGGTCTTTGCGCTCGCCTACTTGTTGCGCGGGCGAGTGTCGGAAATGCGCAATTGAATCATGCAGCGCCCCGCGGACGAGCGACTCCCATCTCGGCATTCGAACTTCGAAGGGTTGCAAGAATCGAAGAAATACAATTTTTGTGTAATGGATGAGTCTCAACGCTACCCCTGCTAGAGAAAATATTGCCGCCCCTCACCGGCGGAGGGATATCTATGTTTCTTCAGCCGCAACGTTCCGGCTGATCCTGACCTCACCGCCCCCAAATTAGCTGACCAGATGAAAGCCGTGAAATCGAGCGGCGCTCTTCGTGGACCGCCTTTTCTGACCTGAGAGCGGGACTCGGCCCGTCTGGAAATTTCGAAATCCTCGCATCTATTTTCTACATAAGGACATCTCCATGAAGCATATGCGTAATCTCCACCTGATGATGGCAAGCACCGCGTTCCTGACGCTGGCCGGCCCGGCGCTTGCCCTTGATGGCACGGACATGATGAAGAAGCTCAATGCCGCAACCAGTGCCGGCGGTACGGTCATCACCTTCGAAAAGGCGGAAGCCGATGGCGACACGGTAACGGCGACCGGTGTCCAGGTGGGATCCTCGAGCCTGCCCGGCGACACTTTGAAGATCGGCGACCTCACCTTCGAGGGCGTCGAGGAAATCGAAGGCGGTGGCTATCACGCCAAGACCGTCTCCTTCCCGGATATCGATATCAGCCAGGAGGAAGGACGTTTTTCCGCAAACGAGATCCAGATCACAGGCCTGACGATTCCCGCCAATGCGACGGGCGATACGCTGAACGACATCCTCCTCTATGAAACCGTCAGCACCGGCCCGATCGCTCTCAACATCAAGGGCAAGGACGTGCTCGCGATCGACAGCATCGAGTCGAACCTCGAACGCCAGGATGGCGGCTTTGCCTATGACGCCAATGTCGCCGGTCTCAAGGCCGACCTGTCGCAGGTCGAGGATTCGAATGCGAAGGAGGCCATCGAGAAACTGGGCCTGACGACGCTCGACGGCACGGTGACGATGAAGGGCATCTGGGAAATCGAAAGCGGCAAGGTCGCTGTCGACGAATATGCTTTCGACTTCAAGAATGTCGGCCGGCTGAATTTCGCCGTCGATTTCTCCGGTTACACGCTGGGCTTCATCAAATCGCTGCAGGAGGCGGTGAAGACTGCCGAGGCCAATCCGAACAAGGAAGAAGCCAACCAGGCCACCGGCCTTGCGATGCTGGGGCTGATGCAGCAGCTGACGATCAACAGCGCCTCGATCCGCTTCGACGATGCCTCGATCACCAAGAAGGCGCTCGATTATGCCGGCTCGCAGCAGGGCGTGACGGGCGACCAGCTGGCGCAATCGCTGAAAGGTCTAGTGCCGATGATGATGGCGCAGCTCAACATGCCCGAGCTGCAAAACCAGGTGGCGGCTGCCGTCAACACTTATCTCGACGGACCGAAAAGCCTGACGATCAGCGCCGCGCCGGAAAAGCCGGTTCCCGTCCCGATGATCATCGGCGCTGCCATGGGCGCACCGAACACCATTCCTTCGGTGCTTGGCGTCAAGGTCACGGCGAACGACTAACTATTCGCAGAGGCGCTTCACGAACGCCGGCTGCCGGAGGCGGGTTTTGCCAACCTGCCTCTGCATCCCTTTTCTGGGAAATCAGAGTAACATCCAAGCCGACGAAAGGTGTCCACCACCTCTAGCCACTCCAGGAGAAGTGCGAAGCGGTTTTCCCGCGAAAGGCTCAAAACTCGTCGCTGCGACGCTTCACGGCGTGCTTCAACGCCGCCATATGCCTTCGCCGCTCCAGCATATAATCGGCATATCCGACGCAGATGAACAGCAATGTCGGACCGGCGTAGATGATGATCAGAGCCAATGCGATAAGGATGAATGCGCTCGTCATGGTCTTTTTTCCATCAATATAGTCGCCGCATCTGACGCGGCGAAAGCGGACGGGTCCTCATCTCGGCAATGCCTGTCCCTATTCCTTGAAAATTCGCCGGCTTCCTATTCGTTCCTTGCGCGAAGCGATTTCCATATGCGCAGCAGGCCTTATTGAACGACATTGATGAAGCGGACGGCCCGCCAGCCTTAATCACTCCCGCGGCCTTTCCTCCCGCATTGCCGCCGTGACGCTCTTCAGCAGCGGGCTCGACATCAGATCCGCGAGCAAAACCGATAGCTTCGGCTTCCAGTTCGGATAGCTGTCGCTGGTGCCTGGCACATTGGTTGGCCTCTTTTCGTCGGTGAGATCGGCGAGACGGACCGCGGCGAGAAGCGAGGGCGTCCTGGCGATGAAGCGATAGGCGCTGACGGTCAATTCCCTCAGCGTCTCGTCGGTTGCCCGCGCTTGGGAAAGCCTGGCCGGCAGTTCGAGGCCGGCAGCCTTCAGCGCCGCTTTCAGGTTCCTCCGCTCGCGCTTGCGGTCTTCGAGATGTATCTCGGTGAGATCGGGCGGCACGATGCCGTGCTCGCACCGGGCCTGAATGTCGGCGCCGCGCCACCAGCCGGCAAGGGTCTGGTGGTCGTGCGTCGAAATGCAGGCCAAAGCCAGGACGGGATAGACGTCCGCCGGCTTGAAGCCCTTTTTGTCCTGTTCATAGGAAAGGATGCGGTAGGAGATAATGTGGGCCGCCGCCAGATCGTCCTGCAATCCCTTGGGGATCAGTCCCAGGTCTTCTCCGATGACGAGGCACCGATGCTCGTCGGACACTTCTGCGAGGATCTGCAGCAGCCGATCCTGGGGATAGCGGACATAAGCGCCGCCGTCCGGCCTGCTGCCCAATGGCACCAGGAAGAGGCGGCGAAGCGCTGCGGCGTGGTCGATGCGGATGGCGCCCGCATATCGCATGGCAGCGCTGACCATGCGCCGGAAAGGCGACATTTCTCCTGCCGCGATCGCGGAAGGCAGATATCCGGCAAGGTGCCAGTCCTGCCCGTCCACGGCGAATGGATCGGGTGGGCTGCCGATGGTGGCCTTCGAGACATAGATATCCGGCTCGCTCCATGTCGCCGAGCCATCGACCGCCTCCCCGACGGCAAGATCGAGATAGAGCCCGATCCGCAGGCCGGCCTTTCGCGCCCGCTCCGCCGCCTGCATCAGCTGCCGGTGAGCAAGCCATTGCAGCCACATGTGGAAGCGGACATCGTCCGCGTGTCCGCGCTCAAATTCAGAGACAGCGGCGCTGTCGAAGCGCTGGAAATCGGCTGGCCAACGTTGCCAGCCGGCGCCCACCCCGCGCTCGACCATGGAAAACGAGAGGCATTCGAAAAGCGCATGCAGCCGCAGGCTGTTACCGCCTTGCGTGATGAAGGCGTCGAAAGCGGCCGGATCATAGGCCTCGTCGATCACGCTGCGCTGTCGCCAGGCCGGCCAAAGATCGCGCAGGACCCTCAGCTTGATCTGTGCGACGCCGACGTAGTCGACGAGATCGGTTTGGCGAAGGCTTTCCAATTGCCGTTCGAGTTCGGGACTGCAGGCAAAACCCGGCAACCGGTCGACCGCGATATAGAGCGGGTTGAGATGCTGGCGGCTCGACGGCTCGTAGGGACTGCAACGGTCGGGATCGGCGAGAAACGGCGCGTGAAGCGGTGTCAGGCCGATGAAATCGGCGCCCAGCGATCTCGCGAGATCCGCCATATCCGACAGATCCTCGAAATCTCCTATGCCCCAGTTGCGTGCCGAACGGAGCTCGTAGAGCTGCAGGCTTAAGCCCCAGACGCGCGTGCAGGAAAGGAAATCGGGCAGAAATGACCTGGCGATCTTCTTAGCCGCCAGCTTGGACTCCCGCCCCTGCGCGCCGGTCTCGGGATCGGCCGCTCCCGGCACGTCGATCTTCAGTGCCGAGAGGATCTTGCGCTTGGTCTCGGCTGATATCGCCAGCTCCTGATTGTCGGGACTGGGCCTGGTCAGGCTGATGCCGTGCCGGCGGGCGAGCTTGTCGAGCTCAGCAGATTTCATCGTTCGATCGCCTTCCTGTCAGCACGCCGTCAAGCCTCGCCGATGCTCCAGATCACCGTCCAGGGTGCGAGATCGCCGCCATCGTTGCCGCCGAGACGGAAGATCGTCTCGCCGTCGTCCTGCTGCGAGACGGGCGGCGCCGCCTCGGCGCCGAGGTTGGCGTGCAGCTGAAGACGCCGGTTTTGTGCCAGGGTCCAATCCACCGCGAGCGCGCTTCCCGCCGAGCGATAGACCGCGTTCCCGGCGCCAGCGCCTTTCAGCAAAGGCACGATCCTGCGGTGCCGGAGGTCGAGAAGCGCCCTGTAAAAACCAAGGACCTCGGAAGAGGCGAGTTTCGACCAGTCCAGCTTGGCGGCGGCGAAGGTTGATGGCGCCGTCGGGTCGAGAAGGTCGTCGGCGTCGAAGCCTGGCAGACGCGAAAGCTCCTCGCGACGGCCTTTCCTGACCTTCTCGTTCAGATCCTCGTCGAAATCGCAGAAGAAGGGGAAAGGCTCTCTGGCGCCCCATTCCTCCCCCATGAACAGCATCGGGATCTCGGGCGCCAGCAGGTAGATGGCGGCGACCGCCTTGACGACATCTGCAGGGCTCGAAGCCAGAACCCGATCCCCCAGCGCCCTGTTGCCGATCTGGTCATGGTTCTGGATGAAGGAGATGAAAGCGGTGGGCGGGAGATAGCCGCTGGGCTTGCCGCGGCTTCCGCCGCGATAGGGCATGTGCTCCCCCTGAAAGACGAAACCTTCCGCCAGCGCCCGGCCGAGCTTGCCGGCATCACCAGCGTAATCGGCATAATAGCCGAAGGTTTCGCCGGTGGCAGTGATATGCAGCACATGGTGTACGTCGTCGTTCCACTGGGCGGTGAACAGCCTCACCTCCCCGTTTTCGTCACGCGTCAACAGGTCGCTGTCGTTCTCCTCGTTTTCGACGATCAGATGAACATGCCGGTTGCCGGCCGCGGCCCTGACGCGGCGGGCAAGCGCGTGAAGCAGATGCTCGGCGCTGTCGTCCTTGATGGCGTGGACGGCATCGAAGCGGAAACCGTCGAGCCTGAACTTGGTGATCCAGTAGATGGCGTTCTCGATGATGAACTCGCGGATCATCTCCGATCCGTCGCCATCGTAATTGATGCCGTTGCCCCAGGGCGTCTTGTGATGGTCGGTAAAGAGCGGCGCATAGGCGGGGATATAGTTCCCGTCGGGCCCGAAGTGATTGTAGACCACGTCCAGGAAAACCGAGATGCCGCGCTGGTGCGCTGCGTCCACCAGCGCCATGAAATCTTCCGGCCGGCCGTAGCTGCTGTCCGGAGCGTAGGGAAGCACGCCATCATAACCCCAGCTGTAACGGCCGGGAAATTCACTAAGCGGCATGATCTGCAGCGCCGTAACGCCCAGCGCTTGCAGATGGTCGAGCCGCTCGATCGCGGCCTTGAAAGTACCCTCCGGCGTGAAGCAGCCGATATGCATCTCGTACATGACCATCTCTTCCCAAGGCCGACCCGTCCAGTCACCCGTCTTCCAGCGATAGGAGGAAAGGTCGACCACTTCGCTCGGCCCGTGCACATCCTGCGGCTGGAACCGCGAGGCGGGATCGGGAATTTCGAGACCGTCCGGCAGGACGAAGCGGTAGCGCGTACCGACACCGGCATCCGCGACCGTATAGTGGTGCCAGCCGTTCCCGACCGCCTGCATCGGCCGCGGATCAGCGCCTTTGAGTTTCAGCGACACGCTTTCATGCAGGGGAGCCCAGAGGCGGAATAGAATGCCCTCTTCAGTGAATGCCGGTCCGAACGTCATTTTGGTCAAGGGAAAGCCTTCGATGAAAATGGGATGAGATTTGGGTAACTTTTGCGGGAGCGAAAAGTTTCGTCCGCACGCGGACGCGCGAAAACGGCCGCTATCACCGGGATAGCCGCGCCGTTCGCCTTGGCATCGTTACGCTTCGACCCTCAGGCCACCGCGACTTTGCCCGAGAGCGCCTGATCCATGGCCGTCTGAAGCTGTTCCTGCGTGAATGGCTTCTTCATCCGCAGCATCCGGCCGAGGCCATGGTCCTCGGAAAACTCGGCATAGCCCGAGGCAAGGATGATGGGCAGGCCTGGAAAGGAGGAGCGAAGGTGACGCGCAAGCTCGGCGCCCGTCATGCCCGGCATGGCATGATCGGTGATGACGAGATCGCAACCCTGCCCGTCGGCAAAGAATTCCAAGGCCTGGGAGGCGGAAGACGCTTCCTGCGGCAGGTGCCCGAGATCCTCCAGCATCGCCACGGTTCCGGTCCTGACAAGGGCATCGTCATCAACTACGAGAATGGCAAGCGGCCGCGACGCCGGTTTCAAGGGCTCCGTCGCCGGAGGTTCAACGGGAGGCTGCACCTTGACGAAAGTTTCGGCAACGGGCAGCCACAGGGAAACGGTCGTGCCCTTGCCCCTGATGCTCGATATCTGGATCGAGCCGCCGGATTGCGCCGCCAGGCCATGCACCATCGACAGGCCGAGGCCGGTGCCCTTGCCGACCCCCTTGGTGGTGAAAAACGGTTCGGCGGCACGCGAGACCGTTGCCTCGTCCATCCCCTCGCCATCGTCCGACACCGATATCCGGATGTAATTTCCGCCCGCGAGCCCGGCCGGGCGGGCGTCTTCGGCTGCCGCCGCGGCAACCGTCACGGCTCCGCCGCTTTCGAGCGCATCCCGGGCATTGACGAACAGGTTGAGCAGCGCCAGTTCCAACTGGTTGCTGTCGACCAGAAGGGGTGCCAGATCCGCCGGGATGCTTTTGCGGATTTCGATGCGCGGCCCCACCGCCTTGGCGAGAAGATCCTCGACATTTTCGAACAGCCTGAAGAAGTCGACCGCCTGCGGCTTGAGCTCCTGGCGACGTGCGAAAGCAAGCAGGCGCTGGGTCAGCGCCGTGCCGCGTTCGGCCGCCTGGATCGCGTTCGTCACCAGGCGTTCACTGCGTTCATCGGCCGGAAGCCGCTTCTTCAGAAGGTTCAGGCTGCCGAGAACCGCCATCAGAAGGTTATTGAAGTCGTGGGCCACGCCACCGGTCAGGTGGCCGATCGTGTCGAGCTTCTGCGCCTCGAACAGCTGTGCGAGCGCCTCTTCGCGCTCCCGTGTCCGTTGATCGATCCGGTGCTCGAGCTCTTCGTTGAGCTCCCGCAACTGCGCTGCCGAGGCCTCGAGTTCGGCGGTACGCTGGTGAACGCGGGCCTCCAGCTCGGCGTTCAGGCGTTCGAGCTCCCTCGTCTTCCTGTAGAGATCGGCAAAGACCCGCACCTTGGCTCTCAGCACCTCGGGGACAATCGGGACGGAGACGTAGTCGACCGCGCCCACAGCATAGCCGCGCAGCCGGTCCGGTTCCGCCAGCATCACGGCGGAAACGAAGATGATCGGCGTGTTCTGATAGCGCGGATGCTGCCGGATCATGCTGACGAGCTCGAATCCATCCTGTTCGGGCATGCAGACATCGACGAGGATCACCGCGATTTCAGTGCGCAACAGGTGCTCGAAGGCTTCGCGAGCGGATTGCGCCTTGATGAGGTTTTCCTGGAGTTCTTCGAGAATGACCTCGTAACTGAGGAGTTTTGCCGGTTGGTCGTCGACGAGGAGGATGTTGACGGGGTTCATGGCCAGATCCTCAGCGATGCAGCCACATGCGAAGAGCCGACAGAAGCTGTTCGGTATTGACCGGCTTCGCCAGATAGTCGGACGCGCCCGCTTCCAGGCATTTCTCGCGGTCACCCTTCATCGCCTTTGCCGTCAACGCCAGGATCGGCAGCCGCCGGAACCGGGGCTCCGAACGGATGACCTGCATCGTCTCGTAGCCGTCCATCCCAGGCATCATGATATCCATCAGCACGATGGCGACGGATGGTTCGTTGTTGATGACCTCGATGGCTTCACTGCCGGTCGTCGCGGTCAGGACTTTCATTCCCCGGCGTTCGAGAACACTGCTCAGCGCGAAAATGTTGCGGGCATCGTCGTCGACGAGCAGGACGGTCTCGCCGACCAGATCTTCGTCCGAGCTGTGCAGGTCCTGCAGCGTCGCCTGTTTTGCTGCCGGTAGGTCGGCGACAACCCGGTGCAGGAACAAGGCGGTCTCATCCAGCAGACGCTCGGGCGATTCGACCCCCTTGACCACGACGCTGCGGGCCATGCTGTGCAGCGTCGCATCTTCCTCAGCGGAAAGCTCGCGGCCGGTGAACACGACCACCGGCACCTCGCCGATCTCGGCGTCGTCGCGTATTTGCTCCAGCACTTCGAAGCCGGACATGTCGGGAAGGGAGAGGTCGAGCACCACGCAGTCGGCTGCATTCTGCCGAAGAGCGGCGAGAGCCTCCGATCCGGAGCCGACGCTGGTGATATCGATGTCGTCGTGTCCGAGAAGGGCGGTGACGCTCAAACGCTCGGCCTCGTTGTCTTCCACGAGCAACAGATGCTTGCGGCGCGGCTGCGCATAGGCCTTCAATCGCGACAGCGCCTTGCCGAGACCTTCCGGCGTCGTCGGCTTGCTCATGAAAGCGAAGGCGCCGCGGGTCAGCCCATGCTGGCGATCCTCGTCGAGACTGATGATCTGGACCGGAATGTGCCGCGTCTGCGGATTCTGTTTGAGCTGGCTCAGCACCGTCCAGCCGAGCATGTCGGGCAGAAAGATGTCGAGCGAGATCGCCGCCGGCCTGTAGTCCTGCGCGAGTGCGAGCGCATCGCTGCCGCGCATCGCCACCAAAACCTTGAATCCATTGTCGCGGGCGAGATCCACCAGCACGCGGGCGTAATGCGCATCGTCCTCGACGACGAGCAGCACCGAGTCGCCGGCCACTATCTGATGGCGATCGTCTTCGACATGTTCGATCGGCTTTTCGGCGCGGCGGTTTGCTGCCGCCTCGGCGAATTCCACGACATTTGCCGACGGAACGGTCTTGGGCGCAGCCGCGCCGGCGCCGACATAGGTGAGCGGCAGGTAGAGGACGAAGGTGCTGCCGACACCGGGGGTGCTGCGCAGCTGGATCTCGCCGCCCAAGAGGTTCGCCAATTCGCGGCTGATCGCCAGGCCGAGGCCGGTGCCGCCATATTTGCGGCTCGTCGAAGCATCCGCCTGCTGGAACGCCTCGAAAATGATGCGCTGTTTTTCAGGCGGTATGCCGATGCCGGTATCGACGACTTCGAAGGCGATGACAGACGGCGCGTGCCTCAACGAGGGATGATCAGACGACCAGCCGCTCGTTGCCGACGCGACGCGAAGTGTCACGCCGCCCTGCGCGGTGAACTTGAAGGCATTCGACAGCAGGTTCTTGAGGATCTGCTGCAGTCGCTTCGAATCCGTGATGAGGCTCTTTGCGACATCGGCGCCGACATCGACCGAGAATGACAGGTCCCGGTTTTCGGCCTCGTGCCGGAATGGCCGCGCCATCATCTCGAGCAGGTTGCTGACAAAAATCTCCTCGGCATCGACCGAGACCGTTCCGGACTCGATCTTCGACAGGTCGAGGATATCGCTGATGAGGTTCAACAGATCGGTTCCCGCACCGTGGATCGTCTTTGCGAACTCGACCTGTTTGCCCGAGAGGTTGCCATCCGGATTTTCTCCCAGCTGCTGGCCGAGGATGAGGATCGAATTCAAAGGCGTGCGCAGCTCATGCGACATGTTGGCGAGGAATTCGGATTTGTACTTCGATGTCAGCGCGAGCTCGGTTGCCTTTTCCTCGAGCGCGCGCCGGGCCTGCTCGATTTCCTGGTTTTTCGCCTCGACTTCGACGTTGCGCTCCTCCAGTTGCTGCGCCTTCTGCCCGAGCTGCTCGTTGGTCTGCTGCAGCTCGCGCTGCTGCGTCTGAAGCTCGGCGGCAAGCTGCTGGGACTGCTTGAGCAGGCCTTCGGTCTGCATGGTTGCTTCGATCGAGTTGAGGACGATGCCGATCGATGTCGTCAGCTGGTCAAGGAAGGAGAGCTGCAAGTCGGTGAATTCGCCGACGGAGGCTAGCTCGATCACTGCTTTCACCTGTCCCTCGAAATGCACAGGCAGCACGATGGCGCTCCTCGGCAAGGTCGTGAACACGCCGGAGCTTATCGGAACGACATTGTCGGGAAGGTCGGTGACCAGGATGCGGCGGGCGTCGCTGGCGCACTGGCCGACAAGTCCCTGGCCGAATTCGAGCCGCGCCGGGTGCGCCGCCTCGCCCCCTTTCGCGTAGACAGAGAGCAGCGACAAGATCGGCTGCCGCTCGTCGGAATCCACCTGGTAGATGACCCCCTGATGGGCGCCGACCAGAGGCGCCAGCTCCGACAGCAGCATCTTGCCGACCAGCGTCAGGTCGCGCTGCCCCTGCAGCATGTTGGTGAAGCGAGCCAGGTTGGTCTTCAGCCAGTCCTGCTCAGTGTTGCGCTCGGTGGTGAGCCTGAGGTTGTCGATCATCGTGTTGATGTTGTCCTTGAGCTCGGCCACTTCGCCGCGCGCGTCGACCTTGATCGAGCGCGTCAGGTCGCCCTTGGTGACGGCGGTCGCCACCTCGGCAATGGCCCGCACCTGCGTCGTCAGGTTGGCTGCCAGCAGGTTGACGTTGCCGGTCAAGTCCTTCCAGGTTCCCGCAGTACCCGGAACATTCGCTTGACCGCCGAGACGGCCTTCCACGCCCACCTCGCGCGCAACCGTGGTCACCTGATCGGCAAAGGTCGCGAGCGTGTTGGTCATGTTGTTGATGGTCTCGGCAAGGGCGGCTACCTCCCCCTTCGATGCGACGGTGAGATTTTGCTTGAGGTCGCCGTTCGCCACAGCCGTCACCACCTTGACGATGCCGCGGACCTGCTCGGTCAGGTTGGCGGCCATGACGTTGACGGTGTCGGTCAGGTCTTTCCAGGTTCCGGCGACGCCAGGCACCTGCGCCTGGCCGCCGAGCTTGCCCTCGGTGCCGACTTCGCGGGCGACACGCGTCACTTCGCCGGCGAAGGCGTTGAGCTGGTCGACCATCGTGTTGATGGTATTCTTCAGTTCGAGGATTTCCCCCTTCACGTCGACGGTGATCTTGCGCGACAGGTCGCCGCGCGCAACGGCCGTCGTCACCTCGGCAATGTTTCGAACCTGGGTTGTCAGATTGGCGGCGAGCAGGTTGACGTTATCGGTCAAGTCCTTCCAGGTGCCGGCAACACCGGGAACGACGGCCTGGCCGCCGAGCCTGCCATCGGTGCCGACTTCGCGCGCCACGCGCGTCACTTCGCCGGCAAAGGAGCGAAGCTGATCGACCATGGTGTTCAAAGTGTCTTTCAACAGCAGGATTTCGCCGCGCACGTCGACGGTGATCTTGCGCGACAGGTCGCCATTGGCGATCGCGGTCGCCACCTCGGCGATGTTGCGCACCTGCGCCGTCAGGTTACCCGCCATGGAATTGACGCTGTCGGTCAGGTCCTTCCAGGTGCCGGCGACGCCGGAGACCTGCGCCTGGCCGCCGAGCTTGCCTTCGGTGCCGACCTCGCGGGCAACGCGCGTCACTTCGCCGGCGAAGGCGTTGAGCTGATCGACCATTGTGTTGATGGTATTCTTCAGTTCGAGGATTTCGCCTTTCACGTCGACTGTGATCTTGCGCGAGAGGTCGCCGCGCGCCACGGCCGTCGTCACTTCGGCGATGTTTCGGACCTGGCCGGTCAGGTTGGAGGCCATGGAATTGACGTTTTCGGTGAGGTCCTTCCAGGTGCCGGCGACGCCCGGCACCTGCGCCTGGCCGCCGAGCTTGCCTTCCGTTCCGACCTCGCGCGCGACGCGCGTGACTTCGGAGGCGAACCGGTTCAGCTGATCGACCATGGTGTTCAGCGTTTCCTTGAGCTCGAGGATTTCGCCCGAGACCGACACCGTGATCTTCTTCGACAGGTCGCCATTGGCAATCGCGGTCGAGACTTCGGCGATGTTGCGCACCTGCGCCGTCAGATTGCCCGCCATGGAATTGACGCTGTCGGTCAAATCCTTCCAGGTGCCGGCGACGCCGAGCACGTTCGCCTGGCCGCCGAGCCGCCCTTCCGTGCCGACCTCGCGCGCCACACGCGTCACCTCGCCGGCAAAGCCGTTCAACTGATCGACCATCGTGTTGATGGTCTCCTTCAGTTCGAGGATTTCGCCCGACACGGTGACGGTGATCTTCTTGGAAAGGTCTCCCTGGGCAACCGCGGTCGCGACTTCGGCGATGTTGCGCACCTGCCCGGTCAGGTTGGAGGCCATGGAGTTGACGCTGTCGGTGAGGTCCTTCCAGGTGCCGGCAACGCCGCGCACATTGGCCTGGCCGCCGAGCTGGCCTTCTGTGCCGACTTCGCGGGCCACACGGGTCACTTCCGAAGCGAAGGCGTTCAGCTGATCGACCATCGTATTGATGGTTTCCTTCAGTTCCAGGATTTCGCCCTTCACGTCGACGGTGATCTTCTTCGACAGATCGCCATTGGCGATCGCGGTCGACACTTCGGCGATATTGCGCACCTGCGCCGTCAGGTTACCGCCCATCGAGTTGACGTTCTCGGTCAGATCCTTCCAGGTGCCGGCGACGCCGCGCACATTGGCCTGGCCGCCAAGCCGTCCCTCCGTGCCGACTTCGCGAGCGACGCGGGTGACTTCCGAAGCGAAGGCATTCAGCTGATCCACCATCGTGTTGATCGTTTCCTTCAGCTCGAGGATTTCCCCCGACACCGTCACGGTGATCTTCTTCGACAGGTCGCCATTGGCGATCGCGGTCGAGACCTCGGCGATATTGCGCACCTGCGCGGTGAGGTTCGATGCCATGGAATTGACGTTGTCGGTGAGGTCCTTCCAGGTGCCTGCCACGCCAGGCACCTGCGCCTGGCCGCCGAGGCGGCCTTCTGTGCCGACTTCACGCGCCACGCGCGTCACCTCGCCGGCAAAGCCGTTGAGCTGGTCGACCATCGTGTTGATGGTTTCCTTGAGCTCCAGGATTTCGCCCGAGACGTCGACGGTGATCTTGCGCGACAGGTCGCCGCGCGCCACGGCCGTTGTCACCTGGGCGATGTTGCGCACCTGCGCCGTCAGGTTGCCGCACATGGCGTTGACGCTGTCGGTCAGATCCTTCCAGGTGCCGGCGACGCCTGGCACCAACGCCTGTCCGCCGAGCTTGCCTTCGGTGCCGACCTCGCGGGCGACGCGCGTCACTTCCGAGGCGAAGGACCTGAGCTGGTCGACCATGGTGTTGATCGCCTCCTTCAGCTGCAGGATCTCGCCGCGCACGTCGACGGTGATCTTCTTGGAAAGATCGCCGTTGGCAACGGCGATCGTCACTTCCGCGATGTTACGCACCTGCGCCGTCAGGTTCGACGCCATCGAGTTCACGCTTTCGGTGAGATCCTTCCAGACGCCCGTCACCTCCGGCACCTGTGCCTGGCCGCCGAGCTTTCCGTCCGTGCCGACCTCGCGCGCGACGCGCGTCACTTCCGAAGTGAAGACGCTCAGCTGCTTGATCATTGTGTTGACGATATCGGCCGAGCGCAGGAACTCGCCTTTGAGCGGCCGCCCGTCGACGTCAAGCGGCACGGTCTGCAAGAGATCCCCCTTGGCGACCGCCGTGATCGTGCGCGTGACGGCGGTCGTCGGCCACAAGAGATCGTCGATCAGACCGTTGATCGATCCTTCCATTTCGGACCAGGAGCCGTCCGACAGGCCGAAGCGTACGCGCGTGCTCGTTCGCCCGTCCCGGCCGACCACCTGCCCGACATGCTCGAGCTGCTGGGCCATGCGCTGATTGGCGGCGATGATGTCGTTGAGGGCATCGGCGACCTTGCCGGTGAGACCCGTCAGGTCGGACCGCATCCGTACGGAAAAGTCGCCGCGCCGGACCGCGACAAGGACTTCCAGAAGCGCGCTGGCGTCGTCGAACGCCATCGTTTTGTGGTCATGCCCATTGAGGCTGTCTGCCGCAACGCTGTCGCGCGCGAATTCGCTGGTTTGGTTGCTCACGAAAATCCCCCTGTTCGACGACTGGTAATTTAGTGCTCAACTCAGAAAATGGTATGGGCCGTCCCGCCCACATTCTAACATGATTCACCGCCCAAAATGAGCCCGACAGTTGCAGATATCTGAAGTGCTCGCCGGAAACCGTCTCGGTGGAATTTGCGGTTTTTCGTGCGCGGGGAACACTTTGCTGCCGGCTGTCGTTTCCGTCCTGACAATGGAGAGCGACATGTCGAACGTCTCAAGGACAGGCAAGGAAGAGATCAACAACGCGACCAGCCCGACCACCTTCGGAAAGTCGGTCGAGAGCCAGGCGCAAATTGCGGATGCGGCTGCGCAAGCGTCGCCCGACGTCGGCGGCGAGATGCTCAACATCTACCGGTTGGAGCCGATCGCGGCGCCTGACGATCCGAGATGGGAAAACTCCCCCGGACATGGCATTATCGTCGTGGCCGCCAGAACGCCGGGCGACGCCAGGATCGTTGCCGCGGCTCGGGAGCTCGATTTCATGGAAGTGGATGCAGCTCCCGCCGAGGATGTCACCACGGTCAATGCCAGCGCCTTCCGCGACGACAAGCTCTACACCGTCATCGAGATCGATCGGGATAGACGTGACGTCAAACGCGGGGTCGTCGAAGGTGTGATCTCGGTCGACACGATCCGCCCGGTTCAAGAAGACTGACTCCACTATGACAGCGGCCGGAGAGACCGCTTTACTTCCTTAGAGGGCACAATGAATACAGCGAACCTGCAGCTCGAAGGCCTCATCATGGCGATCGCATCGATAACAGATGCAATCGTCGAAAAAGGACTCCTCACTCATGAGGAGCTGGACGTTGCGCTGTCGAAGGCCAGGAAAAGCGTCGAAGAAAATAACGGGCACGATCTGTCCGACGCCAACCGCGCGGCAACCCTGTTTCCCCTTCGCGTGCTTCTGCTTGCCAATCAGGCAAGCCAGAAAGGCGAACGACTTACGTTTTCGGACTACGCCAAGCTCGTGGGAAAGCTGACCTGAACATGTTCGAAGGCTTTACGCTGAACAACTGTCGACGGCGGTCCCGGGCGGGTTCGCGTCCGAGCTGTCCGGCTCCGCATGTTTGGTTGACTTCATATCATCATTAGCCATATAAATACCTTGTCAACCAAGGAGCGCTCCATGGCCCGCCACGCATCCGGTCCCGCCACCGCGCAGGAAGAGCCGAATTCCATCAGGACCGCGTTTCTGCGACGCGCGACCTCGGCGCTCGAGCGCATTTCGGCGAATGTGCCGGCAAAGGACCTGGCCGATGCGCTTTCAGCCCCGACCGACGCCGGATCGTTGGCACAGCTTCTCAGCCGCTCGGATATGGTGGGCGCGGCGATAAACGATCTCGACCCGCTGGTTCCGGCGCTGGCTCGCAACGTTGAACATCGGCAAAATCTTGTCGAGCGGGCAGGCGGAACGATGTCGGCCGAGGACGCCGGACGGATCCTCAGCATCAGCAGGCAGGCCATCGACAAGAGACGGCGGGCCGGCACGTTGCTTGCGGTGCGCGAGGGCAGCGACTGGCGCTATCCGCTCGGCCAGTTGGATCAAGGTGAGGTGATCGCCGGGATATCCGACGTCGTGCGTGGTTTTGCCGCCGCCGGTCCCTGGATCGCATTGGATTTTTTGCTTGCTTCCGATACGGTTCTCGGTGGTCGGACTGCTCTGCAGGCGCTGCGCGACGGCGATCGTGAAGCAGTCCAGCGTCTGATCCGGATTGAAACCTCTGACGGCTTTGCCTGATGCCGTCAAATGCGGACCGAGGGCCGTCGGGAGCTGCCCTGCCCCCGCCCCCTTGGCTCGCCCATTCGTCATTGCCGATCGACCTCATTCCGCCCGGGCAGGTTCTCCATAGGGTCCATCGGACGCATCTCGATCCCATCTTCTTTGGCCCCGGCCCCGGGATTGCCGCCACCAATCGTTTCGACAGCGCCAGCGGACGTTTCGGAATTCTCTATGTCGGGATGAGCCGCAGGGGAGCGCTTGCGGAAACGATCCTGCGCAATCCCCAGCGGTTGATGGTGTCCGCGACCGAAATCACCACACGCGCCATCAGCGAGCTCAGCTATAGCAGACCACTGAAGATCGTGCGCATGCACGGAACCGGCCTGCAGGTCCTCGGCACCGATAATGCCATCTCCACCGGCCCCTACGGACCATGCGGCCTTTGGACGGACGCGCTTTGGGACCATGCCGATCGGCCGGATGGCCTCGCTTACCAGTCGCGCCATGATTCGAGCGAGATCTGCCTCGCCCTTTTCGAACGCAGTGACATGGCGTTCGATAGAAAAGGCACGCTTCCGCTCTCCGGTATCCTCAAGGAGATCGCCGCGATCCTCGAAGTCTACGGCAAGTCGCTGTCACCGGTCGGCCCCGTTTAGACGGTAATCGCGGCTGCTGTTCGACGGGCGATGCACGTTGCCCCGTAGCAATGCGCTGTCAATTTTGCGATAAGTTGATTTATTTGGTCTTGTTTTCCGCATGTTTCTGAGGCTATACGGCGGCCGCATATACTCACGCACCGGGAATTTCTTCGTGACCATCCTCAAATCAATTCTGGCCGCCTGCGGCCTCTCCGCCCTGATCGGCCTTGCCGCAAATCCGTCTTTGGCCGGTTCGACGACCTACCCGCTGACGCTCGAAAACTGCGGCGCGCAGGTGACTTTCCAGAAGGCGCCCGAACGGGCGATCGGCCTCGGCCAGAACAGCGCTGAAATCCTGCTGCTGCTCGGCCTCGAGGACAAGATGGCCGGCACGGCCTTCTGGCCGAGCAAAGTTCTGCCGCAGCTCGCACAAGCCAATGCCAAGGTCAAGCTTCTGACCGTCGAGATGCCGACCTTCGAATCGATCCTCGCCGAAAATCCCGACTTCGTGGCGGTGGCTCTGCCGAGCCTGGTCGGGCCGAACAGCAAGGTCGCCAAGCGCGAAGATTTCGACAAAGTGGGCGTCGCGACCTATCTCTCGCCCAGCACCTGCCTCAGCACCAAGGACGTCAAGGACCAGTACGGCAGCCGCGCCGAGCTGTGGAACATGGATCTTCTCTACAGGGAGATCGATGAACTCTCGCAGATCTTCGACGTCGCCGACCGCGGCCAGGCGCTGATCGCCGACTTCAAGGCGCGCGAAGCCAAGCTTCGCTCCAGCGTTTCGAAGGACGGCAAGAACCTTTCTTACGTGTTCTGGTTCTCCAGCCCCAGCCCGTCGGCCGACGCCTATCTTGGTGGCAAGAACAGCGCGTCCGGCTTCATCGCCGACCTGCTCGGCGGCCACAACGCGATATCAGCGGAAGCGGAATGGCCGACTCTCGGCTGGGAAGGCATCATCGCCTCCAATCCCGACGTCATCGTTGTCGCCAGTCTCGACCGCAATCGCTGGGAGCTCGACAAGCCGGAGGCCAAGATCAACTTCCTGAACACCGATCCGGCCGTCAGTCAGATCCCCGCCGTCAAAAACAAGGCGATCGTGATCATGGATGGCCAGGCCATGAACCCGACCGTCCGGACGGTCTACGGCGCTGAGCAGGTGGCCGGCCAGCTGAAGGCTCTCGGTCTGTTGAAGTGACGGACGCGGGCCGTATCTTCCGTCAGCTGGGAGCCGTCCTCGCACTGCTCCTGGCCTCTTTCTGCCTCATCGCGATCGCCATCGGCGTCAGCGTCGGGATCGGCGACCTGCCGATCCCGCTTGCAACCACGTTTTCGGCCGTCACCAACCGGCTGGGATGGACCGCGGTCGAACTGAACCGCATCCATGAGACTGTCATCTGGGATTATCGTCTCAGCCGGGCGCTCGTTGCCGCCTTCTGCGGTGCGGGCCTTGCGCTATCGGGCGCGATCATGCAGTCGCTGCTGCGCAATCCGCTTGCCGAACCCTATGTTCTCGGCATCTCGGCCGGCGCCTCTTCCGGCGCCGTCGCCATCGTGATCCTGGGGATCGGCTCGGGCGCGGTTTCGCTCTCGGCCGGCGCCTTTGCCGGCGCCTTCGCAGCCTTCTTCTTCGTCGCCCTCCTGTCGAACGGCACGCGCGGCGGAGCGGATCGCACCATCCTCGCCGGCGTCGCCGCATCGCAGCTTTTCAATGCCACGACATCCTATATCGTCACCACCTCGGCCAATGCGCAGCAGGCCCGCGACGTCATGTTCTGGCTGCTCGGCAGCTTCGGCGGCGTGCGCTGGCCGGAATTTGCGCTGGTTTCGATCGTCGTTGGGGTCGCCCTTGTCGGCTGCCTGTTTTACGCTCGCGTGCTCGACGCCTTCGCTTTCGGTGACGAGGCGGCATCCTCGCTCGGTGTCAATGTCGGCCGCGCGCGGATGGCGCTCTTTGCGCTGACGGCAATGATGACGGCGACGATCGTCAGCATGGTAGGATCGATCGGCTTCGTCGGCCTCGTCGTGCCGCATGTCGCCCGCTTTGTCGTCGGGCCGCTGCATGTCCGCCTCCTGCCGGCCTGCGCCATAACAGGGGCGATCTTCATGGTGCTCGCCGACATCGCCGCGCGCGCCCTCATTCCGAACCAGATCCTGCCGATCGGCGTCGTCACGGCGCTGGTGGGCGTCCCCTTCTTCTCGATCATCCTCTACCGGTTCCAGCGCGCATCATGAGCATCAAGGCCGACAACCTCATCTGGAAGATTGGCAGGAAGACCATTCTCGATGGCGTTTCCCTGGACGCGCCGCCGGGCAAGATGCTCGGCCTGCTCGGGCCGAACGGCTCGGGCAAGACCTCGCTCCTGCGGCTTCTCGCCGGCCTGAAGCGGCCGCATTCCGGCCGCATCACGCTCGACCGGAGCGACATCGCCACGATCAGCCGCCGCTCGATCGCCCGGCGGATCGCCTTCGTCGAGCAGCACGCCACCACAAATGCCAATCTGCGGGTCGTCGACGTCATCAAGCTCGGCCGGTTCCCGCACCGGTCGATGTTTTCAGGCTGG
This sequence comes from Rhizobium sp. WYCCWR 11152, assembly GCF_013087615.1. Taxonomy (NCBI): domain Bacteria; kingdom Pseudomonadati; phylum Pseudomonadota; class Alphaproteobacteria; order Hyphomicrobiales; family Rhizobiaceae; genus Rhizobium; species Rhizobium sp. WYCCWR 11152. Next base: position 204,925 of record NZ_JABFCP010000024.1, read on the forward strand.
ACGAAGGCCGACGAAGAGGCGGTCGAAAGTGCGCTCGCGCGCGCCGGCATGGCGGAGAAGCGCGACGATCGCTGGCAGAGCCTGTCGGGCGGCGAAAAGCAGCGCACCCATATCGCAAGGGCGCTCGCTCAATCGCCCCAGGAGTTGATCCTCGACGAGCCGACAAACCATCTCGATATCCAGCATCAGATCGGCCTGATGCGGCTTGTCTCCGGCCTGCCGATCACCAGCATCGTCGCCTTGCACGATCTCAACCATGCCGCCATGTTCTGCGACCAGCTGATCATCATGCAGCAGGGCAGGATCGTTGCCTCCGGCGCACCGCAGGACGTATTGAGCGAAGACCTTCTGCGTGACGTCTTCTCCGTCGAGGCCCGTATCGAAACCTCTCCCTATCATTCGCGCCCGCATATCCATTATCTCAGGTGACGGTGGAACCGTCACCGAGATGATCGTCTACGGTCGTCTCACGTGACGGTAAAACCGCCACCGAATTGACCGTTCCGCGGCGGCGCCGTCAGGGTGACGGCCCCTGCAGAAAAATCGTCGATAGCGGCGGCAGCGTCAGTGACAGCGAGACCGGCCTGCCGTGGGCGGGCACGGGTTCGGTCGACACTGCGCCATTGACCAGGCCCGAGCCGCCATATTCCCGCGCATCCGTCGTCATCCGTTCGATCCACACACCGTCGCTCGGCACGCCGATCCTGTAGCCGTAACGCGGCACCGGCGTGAAGTTCGACATGACCAGCACCGATGAAGCACGATCGGGCGCATAACGGAGCATGCCGAGCACGGAATTGACGGCGTCGTCGGCTGCCGCCCATTCGAAGCCCTCGGGATGAAAGTCTCCGAACTGCAATGCCGGCTCGTCCGCGTAGAGGCCGTTCAGATCCTTCACCAGCCGCTGGATCCCCACATGCTGAGGCCGGTCCAGCACATCCCAGGTCACTGACCCGTCATGGTTCCATTCGCCGGGCTGGGCGACTTCACTTCCCATGAACAGGAGCTTCTTGCCGGGATGGCCCCACATGAAGGCGAGATAGCTGCGCAGGTTGGCGAATTTCTGCCATTCGTCGCCCGGCATCTTCGTCAGCAGCGAGCCCTTTCCATAGACGACCTCGTCATGTGAAATCGGCAGAATGAAGCGTTCGGAATAGGCATAGATCATTCCGAAGGTCATCGTGCCATGGGCATAGCTCCGGTAAATCGGATCCTTCTCGATATAGCTCAGGCTGTCATGCATCCAGCCCATGTTCCATTTGATATCGAACCCCAGCCCCCCTTGCTCTGGCGGCTTCGTCACGCCCGGCCAGGCCGTCGATTCCTCGGCGATCGTCATCGCGTGCGGGCAGCGCTCGTGAATGATGCTGTTCAGGTGCTTGAAGAATTCGACGGCTTCGAGGTTCTCACGACCGCCATATTGGTTGGGAATCCATTCGCACTCGTTGCGGCTGTAGTCGCGGTAAAGCATCGAGGCAACGGCGTCGACCCGCAAACCGTCGATATGGTAGCGCTCGAGCCATTCCAGCGCGCTGGCGATCAGGAACCCCTTCACCTCGTTGCGGCCGAGATTGTAGATCAGCGTGTTCCAGTCGCGGTGAAAGCCTTCCCGCGGATCTTCGTGCTCGTAGAGAGCGCTACCGTCGAAGCGGGCAAGCCCCCAGACGTCTGTGGGAAAATGGGCCGGCACCCAGTCGAGGATGACGCCGAGCCCGGCGCCATGGCACCGGTCGATGAAATAGGCGAAATCCTCAGGCGTCCCATATCGGCCTGTCGGAGCGAATAGACCGAGCGGCTGATAACCCCAGGAGCCGCCGAACGGATGCTCCATGATCGGCAGCAGCTCGATATGGGTGAAGCCCATGTCGGCGACATAGGGAACCAGCCGCTGGCTGAGTTCGACCCAGTCGAGCGACCTGTTGCCGTCCTTTAGATCGCGAAGCCAGGAGCCGGCGTGCACCTCATAGACGGAGAACGCGCCCTCCAGCCTGTCTTGCCGGGACCGGTCCTTCATCCAACCGTCATCAGTCCATCGAAACGGCGTCGACGAGGCGACGATGGAGGCGGTGGACGGAGCGGCCTCACTTGCCCTCGCGACCGGATCGGCCTTCTGCGGCAGGCAGGTCCCCTCAGCATCGACGATCTCGAACTTGTACCTTTCGCCGGGGGCGAGGCGCGGAATAAACAGCTCCCAGACGCCCGCCGACGGTCTCAGCCGCATCGGGTTTCGCCGCCCGTCCCAGGCGTTGAAGTCGCCGACAACCGAGACGCGGCGCGCATTCGGAGCCCAGACGGCGAAACGAACGCCTGATATCCCGTCGATCGACATATCAACCGCGCCGAGCGTGCGGCTCAGACTATAGTGAGTTCCCTCCGATATCAGATGAAGGTCGAGCTCTCCGAGCAGCAGACCGAAACTGTAGGGGTCCTCGGTGATCTGAACTGCATCCGGCCATGTGATCCGCAGCCGGTATCCCGTCCTCGAGGCGGCCGCCGCCGCAAACAGGCCGGACGGGTGGGCGATGCTGAACGGCGCCACCACCCGGCCGCTCGTCGCATCGATGAGATCGACCGCTTCCGCGCCGGGCAGATACACCCGCACGATCGTCATGCCACCGCTTCGGTGAGGGCCGAGGATCGAAAACGGATCGCCATGACGCCCCTCGATCAAGGCCCATAGCGCATCCTGTCCGATGCCCGCCAGAAGTTCCGAGCGCTCAACATTCATGCCGTGACCCCCGCCAGACGCGATACGATTTCGGTAAGGCCGGATAGCGGGATCGGAAGCCATTTCGGCCTGTTGCGAGCTTCGTAGGCAATCTCGTAGGCGGCCTTTTCGAGAAGAAAGGCATCGAGAACCCTGCGTCTTTGATCGGGTGGCATGTCAAGCTCCTTCGATACGGAGACAGCCTGCGAATAGGCATCGAGAAAGGCCTCCTCGGCATTGCGCCCGAAGCGGGCGATCGCCTCGCGGCGGACTTCGTTCTCATGTTCGATGACCGCGTCGTTATCGAGCTGGGCGGTGGCCACGAGATAGCTCAGCGATCTCAAAAGCCCGGCGACATCACGCAGCGGGTTCGTCTTGGCGCGGCGCTCGGTCAGGTTTTTCGCAGGCTCGCCCTCGAAGTCGATGATGACGGCATCACCCTCGCTGACAAGGATCTGGCCAAGATGGAAGTCGCCATGCGTGCGTGTCATCAGCGTATGGCGGGCGCTCTCCGCCAGCATCCCGGCGAGCTCTGCGAGTTCGGAACGACGCTTGAGAAGCGGCGTTGCGAGCAAGTCGATTGCAGGGTCGGCATTCTCGTCGCGTTCATCGAGCTTCGACATGGCATAGGCGAGCTCCCCGGCAACGGCCTTCCTCATCGCCTCGACCTCGCTGTCGCCGGCAACCACCGGGCTGAAGGCCTCGTCCCCGGTCTTCGCAGCGAGCACGACATGCAATTCGCCGAGCCTGAGGCCCACCATCGCGACGAAACTGATCAGCGACCGGAAGACGTCGTCGTCTGGTTGGACCGCCGGATCGTTCAGCACCAGTTCGTCGGCCCCACGGCGCAGATTGTTCAGCATCCAATTCCAGGCGTCGCCCTGGTTGCGGATGGCCCCCTGGACGATGATCAAGGTGGAACGGCGTCCGCTGGAATCGGTATGCGCGACCTCGCCGAGCAAGGGCGCCGTATGGTCATAGCCGGCGCGGGTGAGATAGCGCGTCATCTCGACTTCCGGATGGATGCCCGGGAAGATGTGCCTGATCAGTTTGATCATCGCTACGTCGCCGACGAGCAGCGAGCTGTTGGACTGTTCAGCCGATAGCCAATGCACCGGCAGCTCGCCTGAAATATCGAGACTGTCGAGCTGTTCCGTCCCAAGGAATTCGAGCGTGCCGGTCCGGCCGGTGGTGCGCGAGCGGTCGCGAAGTCCGTGCAGAATGCCGCGCGCCATCGCCTCCACGGCGAATCCATCTGTGAGGAAACCGACGCGTCTACCTTGGCGAATCCTCCCAAGCGCAAGCTGTTGGGCAAGCGCGGAAGGGTGCGCATCGTCCCAGGCGACCGCGAGCGGCAGTTGGTAGGATTCGCTGTGGTTCGGCAGCACGACCTCCAACTCGCCGAGGACGACGCCGTCGGCGAATGGGATTGGTGTCACGGAGATCAGTCGGGCGGCCTGAAGCGCCTGGTCCTTTGCCCCGAACCATCGCCGCCTAGAGAGATAGGCGGGCAGGATTTCGCCGCTCAGGATGCGTGCATGACCCGGTTCATCCACGAGGTCGAGCAGGCTACGCCGGATGACCATCGTCAACAGATCGGGAAGCTGTTCCGGCGGTGCGGTGCGCCACGCCGGCGGGTCGGCATCAGCCGTCAGCTGGAACCAGAAGAAACCGTAGGGCGGCAAGGTCAGGAGATAGGTCAACTGGCCGATCGGCGGAAACGGCGACATGCCGGTCAGTTCAATGGGAACGCGCCCCTCGAAGCTCGACAAGTCGAGTTCGACGGCCTGGGGCAACCTTGAGAGACTTGCAACACAAAGCAAGACCTCGCCTTCATACTCCCTGAGATAGGCAAGGATCTTGCGATTCTCCGGCGAAAGGAACCGCAGCGTGCCACGCCCGAAGGCGGGATGCCTGCCGCGCAATGCCAACATTCTGCGCGTCCAGTTGAGCAGCGAATGCGCGTCCGTGCTCTGCGCCTCGACGTTCACGGCCTCAAAACCGTACAGCGGGTCGGCGACGGGCGGCAGGACGAGACGCGCCGGATCTGCCCTGGAGAAACCGCCATTGCGGTCCGGAGACCATTGCATCGGCGTCCTCACCCCATCCCGGTCGCCGAGATAGATATTGTCGCCCATGCCGATCTCGTCGCCATAATAGATCACCGGTGTTCCCGGCATCGAGAGAAGAAGCCCGTTCATCAACTCGATCCGCCGGCGGTCGCGCTCCATCAATGGCGCCAGACGCCGCCTTATGCCGAGATTGATGCGGGCACGTTTGTCGGATGCATAGGTCTCCCAGAGATAGTCCCGCTCGGCGTCGGTCACCATTTCGAGCGTCAGCTCGTCGTGGTTGCGAAGGAAGATCGCCCATTGGCAATTGTCGGGAATCTCCGGCGTCTGGCGCAGGATATCCGTGATCGGAAACCGATCCTCCTTGGCGATTGCCATATACATGCGCGGCATTAGCGGGAAGTGGAAGGCCATGTGGCATTCGTCACCCTCTCCGAAATATTCGCGCGTGTCCTCCGGCCATTGATTGGCCTCGGCAAGCAGCATCACGCCGGGATGGGTGGCATCGAGCGCGGCGCGTATGCGTTTGAGGATCGCGTGGGTTTCCGGCAGGTTTTCGTTGATCGTCCCCTCGCGCTCGACGAGGTAGGGGATCGCGTCGAGACGAAAACCGTCGATGCCGGTTTCCAGCCAGAAGCGCATCACCCTCAGCAATTCCTCCATGACAAGGGGACTGTCGAAATTGAGGTCGGGCTGATGGGAATAGAAGCGGTGCCAGTAGTAGGCGCCGGCGACGGCGTCCCATGTCCAGTTGGACTTTTCCGTATCGATGAAAATGATCCGCGTTTCCGGAAATTTCTGATCGGTATCCGACCAGACGTAGAAGTCGCGCTCCGGCGACCCTGCCGGCGCCTGGCGGGCGCGCTGGAACCAGGGATGCTGATCGGAGGTGTGGTTGATGACGAGCTCGATGATCACGCGGATATTGCGCTGATGAGCGGCATCGACGAAAGCCCGAAAGTCCTCCACTGTTCCGTAATCGGGGCTGACACTGCCATAGTCGGCGATGTCGTAACCGTCGTCTCGGCGCGGAGAGGGAAAGAAAGGCAGGAGCCAGATGGCGTTGACGCCGAGGGCTGCGATATGATCGAGCTTCTGGTGCAGGCCGGCGAAGTCGCCGACCCCGTCGCCATTGGCATCGTAGAACGACTTGATGTGCAGCTGGTAGATGATCGCATCCTTGTACCAGAGCGGCTGCTGCGCGCTATCTGCATTCATCGTGTCCATTCATACCTCCCTTGAGCGAATACGCCAGATCGCATAGGGCAGGACCTCAGGATTGAGACTGATGCTCTGCCATTTGCCGGTCCACTTGAAACGATGCCCGCCGATCAGATCTTCGGCATCCAGCGTGCCGCCGTCTCCGAGCGACCACTGCCAGAGCGGCAGCTCGACGTCGCTTTGTTGGAAATTGTGGGGGTCGAGGCTGATGGCGATCAGCAGGACATTGTCGCGGGCACGGCTTGCCTTCTCGAAAAACAGGATATTGTCATTTCGCGCATTCAGCAGCGTCAGCCCGAGATGCGAATGCAGCGCGGTGTTTTCGTTCCGGATGCGGTTGAGCGTCCTGATTTCGGCGATGATATTGCCCGGCCGGTCGTAATCCCAGGCGCGGATCTCATACTTCTCGCTGTCGGCATATTCCTTGCGCTTGGCATCGGGACGCCCCTCGCAAAGTTCGAAACCGTTATAGACGCCCCACAATCCCGAAAGGGTGGCGGCAAGTGCTGCGCGGATCAGGAAGGCCGGGCGCGGCGCATTTTGCAGGAAATCCGGATTGATATCATGCGTGTTGACGAAGAAATGCGGGCGGAAGAATTCCTTCGGCGCCGTCTCCGTCAGCTCCCGCATATATTGCTCCAGCTCCCACTTGGCATTGCGCCAGGTAAAGTAGGTGTAGGACTGGGAGAATCCGATCTTTGCCAGCCGGTACATGACCTTCGGCTTGGTGAAGGCTTCCGAGAGGAAGACGACATCGGGATGGCGGGCCCTGATATCGCCGATCAGCCATTCCCAGAACGGAAAGGGCTTTGTGTGCGGATTGTCGACGCGAAACAGCTTGACGCCCTGGTCCACCCAAAGCTGGACGACATCCCTGAGCTCGACCCATAGCGAAGGCAATGCATCTATTGTGTAGAAATCGACGTTGACGATGTCCTCGTATTTCTTCGGCGGGTTCTCGGCATATTTGATCGTGCCGTCGGGGCGCCAATCGAACCAGCCGGGGTGCTCTTTCAGCCAGGGGTGATCCGGCGAAGCCTGGATTGCGAAGTCGAGAGCAATCTCCAGGCCATGCCGGCCTGCCTCCTCCACCAGCCGGCGGAAATCCTCGAACTCGCCGAGCTCGGGATGGATAGCGTCATGGCCGCCGTCCTCGGAGCCGATGGCATAGGGACTTCCGGGGTCATCCGGCCCAGCTTTCAGGCTGTTGTTGCGGCCTTTCCTGTTGGTCGAGCCGATTGGATGAATCGGTGGGAAATAGAGCACGTCGAAGCCCATGTCGCGGATGGCCGGCAGTCGCGGGATGACGTCGTCGAAGGTGCCGTGCCGGTCCGGATCGCCGCTCTGCGAGCGCGGGAAGATCTGGTACCAGCTGGCAAAGGCAGCCTCCTTGCGTTCGGCATCGACGGCGCTTGCCGTCGAGCGAAGCCGAAACGGCCGCCTGTCCGCCTTGTTCATCAATTCGGATGTTTGGGGATCGAGCAGAATTGCCGTGCGCTCGGCATCGGACGCTCTTTCGAGACTGTCGCCGAGGGCCTTCAATTCGGCATTGAGCGTTGCGCCAGCATGCACCTCAGCCGAGCGGATGAGGTTCAATCCCTCCTGGAGCTCGAGCTTCAGGTCCAGCCTGGCATCGTTCTTCTTTGTCAACTCGTAGCGGAAGATCGCAAACGGGTTCTTCCATGCCTCGACGGCGAATTCGTAGCGTCCGGTGCGTTCCAGCAGGAATTCGGCGCGCCAGCGGTCGTTTTCGACCAGTTGCATCTCCGTCTCGTTCCAGTCTGCCGCATCGAGCGGCCGCCAGAGCAGGACCGCGGCGATCGGATCGTGGCCGTCGGCGAATATATCGGCCTCGACGGTAAGGATGTCGCCGACCACCCGCTTGACGGGAAAGCGGCCGTCATCGACCCGCGGCATGATGCTCTCGATCGCGAGGCGCGGCGAAGCGACGGCCTGCTCGATATCGAGGATCGGCCGCGATGTGATCGGCGCCGGCGCCTTGCCTTCGATTACCAGGGTCTCCCCTGCTCGCAACCGCAGAGCCGTACCGTCGGCTGCGACGGGAAGAAAACCGGAAGCCGCTTCGCGAAGTGCGGTTACCGGAGCGGGCGCACTTTTCCGAAGGTCCCTGTTGAGCAGGATGAACCGCACATTTTCGGTGCTGCGAAGGTCTTGCGCCGCCGATTGCAGCAGCGCTGAGACCGGTCCGTTGGCGTTGCGGATGAGCCGCAGCGATGCGGCACGCGCATGAGGGTTCTTGCCGATCTCAGTGTTCGCAAGGCGAATTTCGGAGGAGATATCGAAAGTAAGATCGTGGCGCAGCCCCCGCAAGCCGGCTCCATTCCCATGGGTCGGATCGAGCGGCGCGGCTGCGCCATATTCGAAGCCCATCGGAACCATCAGGCCGCCGCCGAGTGAGGCAGCCAAGCGCAGTGCCCTTATGGCGCGCCGTTCGAGGATTTCGCGACTCTCGGTTCCGTGGGCGACCCTCCTGGCAAAGGGCGGCTCCGGAAAAGCGATCTGCCAGCCAAGCTGCGTCTGGACGCGGTGTTCTTCGATGAACCATCTCTCATCAAAATCCCACCAGGCCATCGATGAAAAACATCCGTCGAAGCCTGTATCCTTGACCGCGTCCCTCACCCCGAAATCAGTGCCGGGCGTCCAGGCGAAAAAATGGACGTCCGCCTTCTCGCGCACCGCCGAAATCAGCGATTTGAAAGCCGCCGGCGCAATGCGATCGATCCCGAGCGCCCGATAGCCGGCGAGGCCGAAACCGGCCAACCCTCGCAGTCGTTCGGTCCATTCTTCCAACAGCCGAGATTGAGACTCCGCCTCCATCACGGTCATCGGTTCCGCCGGATCCAATGGCGAGCGCCTCGGATCGACCGGGCGAAAGCCCGCCTTGGGATCCCGGGCCTTGCCGTCGAGCATCAGGTCCATCATCAGGGCGACGCCGCTCTTGCGGGCGGCCTCCGCCAGGCGTCCCAGCCCATCCTCGACTGTGCTTCCGAGCGACAGTTGAGGATCGAGACGATTCAGATCCTGGGAGGCAAAGATACTGCGCTCCCCGCCCCGATCGAAGAGAGGTGCCGTCAGCACACGATCGAAACCGGTATCCGCAGCGTGGTCGAAAGCCTCACGCCACGCATCGATACCCTGAAGAAGGAGTGGATTGACATAATAGATCCGGGGTGGGGTGCTCAACACACCCTGGTTTGGAGAGAATGACATCGGCCGCCGCTCGAGTTTGGTTTGAAGGCAAACTTCCGTTGGCCGCGGTTGTTCCACTGAAACTGCCATTCGCGATGCGCAGACATCGTCGACCGCACTGGCGCGGGATCGATAGGACCCGCTCCGTTCGCGCATCAAAGGCCCTGGATTCCGCAGACGAGCCTTGAAATTTCGTGACGTATTTGGATAGTCTTCCGCGTCCAGGGAGGGTGACCCATTCCGCACAGTTCTGAAAGAGCAGGCGCCCGAACGGGACTTGATATATCCGAATGAATCACTGCGATTGCAATAGAGGCGACCAGACGTGAATCCATCGGTGGAATTGTGTTCATACCCCGAACTCGATGATCGAATCGTGATCGTCAGGGCGGGAGACGAAGTTGATGCCGTGTTCGTCCGGACCCAGAGGTTCAACGTCCTGATCGATACGCTCGGAACGCCCGAACTCTGCAAGGCGGCGCTGGACCTGCTCGAGGTACAGACGAACACCCGTCCGCTGATTGTCATCAATTCGCACATGGATTGGGATCATTTCTGGGGGAATGCCGCCATTGCCGGGCGCGCTCCGATTATCGCGCATGCCGCCGCGCTCGACCGTTTACGCGACCCTTCCGCACGCGAAGTCCTGAGGGACAAGGCGAGCCAGGAGTCGAGGTTTCGGAATGTCGACCTCATCGGTCCCGATATCACGTTCGCAGGCTCGATGACCCTCAACGGCGGCGACCTGACACTGGAGCTCATTCATACACCTGGACACACGCCCGACCATATCGCCGTATGGATTCCCGAACTTCGCATCTGCCTGGCCGTCGATGCGGTGGAATACCCCGTTCCCGAAGTCTGGAGCAAAAATGCAGACGACCTCCGCTTGATCCGTTCCTCGCTCGAGCGGATACGTGGCCTGGATGCAAGACTGGTCATCCCGGCGCACGGCCGGACCTATTCCCCTTCGGCGGTGGATGAGAACCTCGCCTATTTCCAAGCCCTGGCCGATCGTGTCGGCAGCTTGAGCAAGAGCCAGCTGGCGGATCCGCAACTCGACGGTTCAAGCGGCCTGCGGCTTGAAGACTTCGTCCCCATCCCCGACGGAATGCCTTCCGACGTGGTGGCTTTCTATCGGAAATGCCATGAGACAAACCTCGGCGCCACGGTTCAAGCCCATATCGAAGAGGCCGGACAGTGAAATTGTTGGGGGGCGGGCGAGCTGGGCAGATCTGGCGTGACGGCAACACCGTGATCAGGCCTGCCGGCGCATGGACGCCGACGGTGCACCGGTTCTTGCGCCATCTCAGGAGCAGAGGTTTTCCGGGAGCGCCGGATCCCATTGAGATAACCGGAAACCAGGAAGTCGTCAGTTATGTCAGCGGGCGCGTCTGCGAAGACCTGAGCGACCAATTTGTCGGATCGGAGCGCATGCTGCTTTCCGCAGCCAAGCTTCTGAGCGATTTTCATTCGGCATCTCAAGGATTTCTGGAAGTGGATCGCGAGGTCCAGACATGGATGTTGCCGCCACAGGAGCCACGCCAGATCATATGCCACGGCGATTATGCGCCCTATAACGTCGCCACGGCAGGTCATGCGGTTGTCGGGATCATCGATTTCGATACCGCCCATCCCGCGCCGCGCCTATGGGATCTGGCCTATTCGGTCTACCGCTGGGCGCCGCTTTCCGATCCTGCCAATCCTCATGTGACCTTCAGCCTCAACGAACAGCTGCGGCGAGCGGAACTCTTCTGCACGGCATATGGAGCGACGAAGGAAGAACGGCTCCAGCTCCCCGAGATGATTTGCTGGCGGCTTCAGGCGCTCGTCGATTTCATGCTGGCGAGTGCGGCCGCTGGAGATGAGACGTTCGTGGAGGACGTGGTTGCCGGAGACGCCCGGCTCTATCTCAGCGATATGGACTATGTTCGCAGCCATCGGGATCGGCTGCTGAAGGCCTTGTGCTGACGTATCTTCGCCAGCCCGGATATTCCGTCTGCCCCCTACATCACATATCTATAGCCACTTCTTTCGACGGAAGAAACCGAAGAGGCCCAGGCACAAGGTGACGATGACGCCAAGCACGACGAAATAGCCGTACTGGAATTTCAGCTCCGGCATATCGTTGAAATTCATCCCGTAGATACCGGCGATCGCGGTGGGAACGGCGAGGATTGCCGCCCAGGCGGCGAGCTTGCGGGCGATCGCCGTCTGCTCCGTCTGGCCGATCATCACGCTGGCCTCGAAGGCGAAGGCAAGGACCTCGCGCAGCGCATCGATATCTTCCTGAACCCGGCGCACGTGATCGGTCACATCGCGAAACAGCGACTGGAGTGTGGGATCCATGCCGGGAAGATCGATATGCTCGTACCGCCGACAGACGTCGACGAGGGGCACCACGGCGTTGCGCAACCGCAGCAGCTTACGCCGCAACAGGTAAAGCCGCTCGATGTCGGACTTTTCCAGCTGTTCGCGCAGCACCAGATCCTCGAGCTTCTCGACTTCCTCCTGCACGACCTCGATGACAGGCATGTAGTTGTCGACGATGAAATCGAGGATGGAATAGAGAATATAGTTCTCGCCGTGGGCAAGTGCTGCCGGCGTGGCCTCGCATCGCTGCCGCACCGCCAGATAGGAGGACGAGTCGCCGTGGCGGACGGAGACGACGTAACCGCGACCGACGAACAAGTGCGTTTCGCCGAAGACGATTTCGTCACCCTTCATATGGGCGGTCCGGGCGACGATGAACATCGCATCCCCATAAATCTCCAGCTTCGGGCGCTGGTGAGGCTGTGCTGCGTCCTCGATCGCCAGGGCATGGAGATTGAACTCGGCCTGAACCTGGTGCAGCAGCACTTCATCCGGCTCGTGCAGGCCAATCCAGACGACGGCATTGTCCCGGCTTCGCCATTCGCCGGCCTCTTCTATCCTGATGTCGCGAATGCGTTGCCCATGCTGGTAAACGGCGGCAGCCACGACGCCCGGCCGTTCGTACGGAGGCGATGTGGAACCGCCACCTGCCCGCTCACGAGCACTCTCCAAATCCTTCAGCCGTTCCAAATCCAGCTATCCTCTCCATTCGCGCGCGGGATCATATATCCGCGGGCCAATCCTTCGCCGGTCAGGCGCTCAGCCGATCATAATGCTATTTCGTAAAACATGCATCACCGCGTCGGTGCGGGTCTGACCAGCCGCCTTCATCATGGCCAGGCGCCCAGGCAACATCACGTGTCCGTGGAAATATCGTCCCAATCCTGATCCATGTAGCCAATCAGCCAGTTGAGGGCGTAATGCCGTTCGTAGACCACGCCCTTATCCAATCCGGCAGGTGGCTCCTCTTCCTTCAGCCGCGCATTCACGGCGGCCCAATCGTAGCGGTAAATGAGGTCGGCGGCGTCCAGGAGTTCTTTCTGCGGACGAAGCTTGGCGCGACGCATCAGCCCGTCCGTCCCCAGTTCGCGCAGCGTGTTCGCAATGAATGGCACGTCGCAAATATGATCGGGACGTTCGAGATCGGAGCTGATCCCGAGCGCCCACAACATGACCTGCACACCCTCGTAACGCCAGGCGAAGTTCGTCCGGTCCTGATCCGTGGGATCGGGATCGTCCATGAACGCCCGTTCCTTCGGGGTGAAAAAACTTGCCGCGTCGAACTGCCGGATGAGAGCCTGACCCATTTCGTGGTCGCCGGTCTCGCCTTTCACGGCGACGATCGCAAGCGCAATCGTGCGCTGAACGACAGCCTTTGTATTTCGGCGGGTGCTCTCGCTCTCGGGCTCGATGGTCGGCAGATGATCGATGGTCGGCACGCCTTCCGATTGAAGCTGGGCGATAGACCGAGCTTTGCGTGCCCCCGCTTCGTCGGCGGGTTGCGAAACGGCCGCCTGCATCGGAAGGATCCATGCGAAAAGGGCGGAAAATATGCGCTTCATCATTTCTGGCTCGTGTCATCCCTGACGCCGCATCGATAGGCATTTTCCTGCTTTAGCGGGAGCCCGAGCACGAAGGCGGCGGCGATTTTCCGGAAAACTGGTAAACGGCTTTTTTACATATGGAACAAATCGTTAAATTTTTTTCGCTACAAAAGTCCTTGGCCAACCGGTATGAAGCCGGCGTTCGATGAGGACTTTCGATGCGTCGTCCAAACATAAAATCGAGCTTGCTATTGATTTTCAGCGGCATTGCTCTTCTTTTCGGTCTTGTCGCCTATCTCGCGGTCGACGGTCTTCGAAATACGAACGGCTCCACTGAAGAAATTGCGACCCATTGGCTGCCGAGCGTTCAGGCTTCGCAGGCGATCAATCTCTCCAAGACGAATTTGCGCCTCGCCTATCGTGATCACATCATCGCGCAGTCGGATGCGGAAAAGAAAACACGCGAAGACGCCATTAAAGTCGCCGAGGATGCAGTCGGCAAATCGGTGGACGCCTATCTTCTGCTGGCTTCATCCGACCATGAGCGTGAACTGATCAGGACGATTAAGGACAGTGTTGGAGGCTACATCGCCAGCAGCTCGCAGCTGCTCGCCCTTTCCCGCGCCAACAAGACCGAAGAAGCCGGGCAATATCTGGGCGGAGAGATGCGCTCCTATTCGGACAAGCTCAAAGAAGCCACGACGACCCTGGTCGAATTGGACGTCAGCGGCAGCAACAAGGCGGCCGAACTCAGCAAGCAAACCTTCGATTCGATAGAGTTCTATCTGCTTGCGGCGATCGGCGTTGCTGGATTGCTCGTTCTCGGCGCCGTCGCTTTCGTGCTGACGGGCATCGCCAATCCGATTACCGGGATCACCGCCTCGATGCGGCGGCTGGCCGAGGGAGACACAGATTCGGAGATTCCATTTGCAAACCGCGCCGATGAGATCGGATCGATGGCGGGAGCGGTGGAGATCTTCCGCCAGGCCGCGATCACCAACAAGCGGATGGCAATCGAAGCCGACGAAAACCGCAACAGGGCGGAGGCCGATCGCCTTGCCGCCCAGGAGCAGGCGGAAGCCGACGCCTCGGAGCGGTTGCGCATTGCCACCTCGGGTCTCGCCGCCGGTTTGAAGCGGTTGGCGGCAGGCGACCTCGCCTTCCAGCTCAACGAGGCCTTCGCGCCGGACTTCGAAGCGCTACGCCATGACTTCAACCAGTCCGTCACCCAACTCGGCGCGACGCTTAGAGCTATTTCCGACAGCATCGGTACGATCGACGAAGGCACGCGGGAAATTTCTTCCGGGGCGAGCGATCTTGCAAAGCGCACGGAGCAGCAGGCAGCTTCACTCGAAGAGACAGCGGCCGCACTGGAGGAGATCACAGCGAACGTGTCGAACTCCAGCAAGCGAACCGAGGAGACGCGCACGGTGGCCACGGAGGCAAATCGCAGCGCCGGGGTCTCCGCGGAAGTCGTTTCCCACGCCGAAGAGGCAATGGAACGCATCGAGACCTCGTCGCAGCAGATTTCCAACATCATCAGCGTCATCGACGAAATCGCGTTCCAGACCAACCTTCTGGCACTGAATGCCGGCGTGGAAGCGGCAAGAGCCGGCGAAGCCGGCAAGGGCTTCGCGGTCGTCGCCCAGGAAGTGCGTGAACTCGCCCAGCGCTCGGCAAGTGCTGCCAAGGAAATCAAGGGCCTGATCCAGAACTCCTCGAAAGAGGTGGAAGGCGGGGTCAAGCTGGTGCGCGATACCGGCCAGGCCTTGAAGACCATCGGCGGCTTCATCACCCAGATCAATCACCATATGGATTCGATCGCCACCTCTGCGAAAGAGCAGTCCATCGGACTCAGCGAAGTCAATGTCGCGGTCAACCGGATGGACCAGACCACGCAGCAGAACGCAACCATGGTGCAACAGTCGACCGCGGCATCCAATTCTCTCGCGCAGGAAGCCCAGAAGCTTCGCGAACTCATCGCCCAGTTCAGGCTCGACGATGCGGTCAGTCAGTCCTCGGCTCTTCGCTCGACGGCGAGAACCATGGCGCAGCCCGCAGCCCGTGCAGCCGTGCATGCGGTTGCCGCTCGCCGCTGAAACGGACGGCGACAGGAAACCCCGACATAAAAAGGCGCCCGGCGATTGCCGGGCGCTTTTCATTCGGTCAGGACGCGAAGGCCGGTTTGCGCCGCGCGCCCATTCTCAACACGAAATAGATCGCCCCGCCGATGGCGACGCCGAAGAACCAGCCATAAGTTCCCCACCAGTCCGGCAGGATGGTGGTGAAGGTCGGCAGGATCGAGGAGAAGAGCACGCCCACCGCGAATGCGATGAAGGCATTGCCGTGCCATCCGCTCTGGAACCGGAACTCGCCATTCTCATGATAGAGCGCTTCGACGTTCAGCTGGCTTCTCCGGATGAGATAGTAATCCACCATCATGATGCCGAAGATCGGTCCCATCGTCGATCCGATGAAATTGACGAAATGCGCAGCACCCGTCTCCCACGGAGCAAACGGGTAAAGCACGAGAGCGATCAATGCGGCGATATATCCACCGCGTTTGAAGTTGATTTGGCGCGGGAAGACATTGGCGAAGTCGAAGGCCGGCGACACGAAGTTCGCCACGACGTTGATGCCGAGCGTTGCGATCGCGAATGTCAGCGCCGCAAGCAGCGCCAGGAACCAGCTGTCGAATTTCGCCGATATCATTTCGGGATGCAGCAAGACCTCGCCATAGACCGTAAATGCGGCCGTGGTGGTGACGCCTGCAACGAGGCAGAAGGCCAGGAGGTTGATCGGCAGGCCCCAGAGATTGCCTTTCCGCAGCGCCTTCTCGCTCGTCGCGTAACGCGAGAAATCGCAGAAGTTCAGGTAAAGCGCTGCGAAATAGGTGATCCAGGTGGCGGCCACGGCGGCAAGGGCTGCAAAGGAGCCAGGCTCGCCCGGCACGCCGGCATCCTTGGTCTTTTCGATCAACACGTCGCGCGGGATCTCGGAACCGAAGGAGAAGGTGCCTGATTTGACGACCAGATAGACCGCGAGGATCAGCATCATGATCCAGACGGCGGGACCCGCCCAATCCTGGAACTTGCGAACTGTTTCCATCCCGCGCTGAATGATCAGCAGCTGCAGACCCCAGACGATGACGTAGCAGATGAGCTCGAGGGTCGAGTGGCCGAGCATGTGGCTGTTTTGATGAAAGGCAAGCAGGCTGTCGTTGCGGATCAGCAAGGCAACGATCGCGCCGGATGCGGCGGCGGTCTGCGCCCCGTACCAGAAGCAGGCAACCACCGCCCGGACCAGTGCCGGAACATTCGCCCCGAACGTGCCGAAGGAAGCGCGCGCCAGAACCGGAAAGGGGACGCCGGTACGCACGCCGGCATTGCCGACCAGGCTCATCAGGCAGAAGATGACCAGCGATCCGATGCCGATGGCGATGACGAAATTGACGAAGCTGCCACACAGCAGGAACAGGCTCGCCGCCAGATAATAGCCCCACAGGCTGTGGACGTCTGACGTCCAGACGTTAAAGATGCTGAATGCACCCCATTTGCGCTCCTCGGCGGGTGCAAGATCCTCGTTGTACAACGAGGGAGACGGATTTCGTACGCTCATGAATGCCCTCCCATATCCTCAAGGTCAATTTGACCACAGGCAAAAGTCTGCTCTCCATTTGTGCATCTGACAATTTAATAGTCACATTATACACATCTCTTGGCGATGCCTGAGGATTAGCCATCGCCGCTCTTACCTCAGTCCGGTCATTGCGAGCCGACGACACGCCCGGCCAGACGAAACGGACTTGCGACCGCGGCGCCGGCAGCATCGAAGACATAGGCGCCGACGTCGCCGGCGGTCGACCGCCTGCCGCTTTCGAAGGAGGCAAGCTGCGCTCCGAACTTGGCGAGCGATGCGTAGCGGTCATGCCCCAGCCCGTCGGATGCCTGGATCGACGTGATGTCGATGACCCGAAGCCTCTCCTTCAAGGCAGCCTCCCTGATGACGGGATCGTCAATATCGAGGCGTCCGACGCGCGCCCGCTCTCCCGCTATGAAGCTAGAGGCCACCAGCGCCCGGTCGTCCTTCGAAACGAGAAGAGATATCGGGATCGGCATCCGCCCGATATCCTTCAGCTGGGAGCGGAAAACATCGACGTCAATGTCAGGGGCCGCCAGGATCACCGCCAGTTTGCCGATGACGTCGTCGCGATGCTGCAGTTTGAGCTGGCGCACCGTTTCCATGACCAGGAATCCGCCCATGCTGTGTCCGAAAAGGATGATGCGTTTCACCTTTCCTGAAGCCGAGAGTGACGTGACAAGCGAGTCGAGGTCGCTACGCGAGGAGAGAGCCGCATCGCGGTCGGCGACATAGCCGGCGACGGCTGCGGCCGAAGGCCACGAAAACAGAATCGGAGAGCCCGGAATGTTGGCGTCCGCGGCGATCTGCGCAGTGCGAAACAGCGCCTCCTGATAGCTATAGTTATAGCCATGCACGAAGATGCCGACAGTGCCGTCGGACTGCGTAGAGTGGAGCGCCTCCTCTACGAAGGCGTCCTTTGCAAGCTGCTTGCGCCTGATGACGGCAAATTGGCGTTCGGGATCCGGCCTCGAGGTCGGATAGGTGATCGCGGTGTCCTTCCGGCCGGGAGGGACCGAAAACGCATATTGCTCGTAGGTGAGATTGTCAGCCCAGGTGCTGCCGAACCCGCCGCGTGCGGTGTCGAGGCTCCTGTTCGTCGCAGCGAGCACATTCACCCGGCTTGGGGCGGCGTCATCAGTGTGAAGCGATGCATTCAGATGAGCTGGGTGAACGGGCTGATGGACCGGGTTCAACACATCGGGCGACGGTCTCGTGGCGCAACCGGCGAGCATCGCCAGGCCGATTGCGACCAGCATCGCCTTGGCTCCCATCGGAAACCCGTTCAAACGCTGTTCCGTCATCGAGCTCTCTCCTCGGAGACCAGGATATGCAGCGGCCGCCGCGGCGGCCGCATGCGATGGACGTCAAAGCCCATGCTCATGCCTTTGCCGCGGCTTCGGTCTGAACGCCTTCATCCCTCGGGATCCTGAACCACGCGACGTAGAGCGCAGGCAGAAACAGCAGGGTGAGCGCGGTTCCGACGACGATGCCGCCCATCATGGCGTAGGCCATCGGCCCCCAGAAGATCTCGCGCGAGATCGGGATCAGCGCCAGCGTGGCCGCCGCGGCCGTCAGCATGATCGGCCGCATGCGGTGTTCAGTAGCCTCGACGACCGCCTGCCAGGGCGCCATTCCTTCGCTGCGCAAATGCTCGATCTGAACGACCAGGATGACGGAGTTGCGGATCAGGATGCCGATGAGCGCGAGCACGCCGAGGATCGCGACAAAGCCCATGGGGGCGTTGCTGAGCAGCAGCGCCGCGACGACGCCGATCAGGGCTGTCGGAGCAACGGCGAACACCAGGAAGAGCCGGCTGAAGCTTTGCAGCTGGATCATCAGGATGGTCGCCATCACAAACAGCATCAGCGGAGCCACAGCCGCGATCGGCCCCTGGGCATCGGCGCTGGATTCGACCGCGCCGCCCACTTCCACCTTGTATCCCACCGGAAGGCCTTTCTGGAATTCTTCGACCTTCGGCTTCAACTGGTCGACGATCGTGGCCGGTTGCGTCGGACCAACGACGGCCGCCTTGACCGTTATGGTGGGTTGCCTGTCGCGACGCCAGATGGTCGGCTGTTCGAGCTCGTAGCGGAAATTCGCCACGGCGGAGAGCGGCACGACCTTGCCGTTGGAGGTGGAGAGCTGCAGGTTCTGCAACGTCTGGATGGAATCGCGCTCGGATGCCCTGGCGCGGCCGATGACGTTGACCAGGTAAATGTCGTCTCGAACCTGGGTGGCCGTCGAGCCTTCGACGATGCCGTTAAGCGCGGTAGCGATGTCTTCGGAGGATACGCCGAGCTGGCGCGCCTTGTCCTGCAGGACATCGACCTTCACCACGCGGGACGGCTCGTTCCAATCCAGGACCATGTTCGCCAGAAGCGGGTGCGATCCGATGACGCCGGCAAACTGCTGGGAGAGGTCGCGGACCTTTTGAATATCGGGGCCACTGACCCGGTACTGGACCGGTTTGCCGACCGGCGGACCGATGTCGAGAAGCTTCACGAAGGCGTCGGTGCCGGGGAAGGTTTTCGTCAGATAGTCCTGCAGTTCTGCCCGCACCTTGTCACGCACGTCGAGTCCCTTGGTGACGATGATCGTCTGTCCGAACGACACGTTGGGCGTCTGCACGTCAAAGGACAGGATGAAGCGCGGCGCGCCCTGGCCGACATAGGTCGTCCAATGATCGATATCCTTGTTGTCGGCCAGCATCTCTTTTTCGAATCTCGCCATCTGCCTGTTGGTTTCGGCGATCGAACTGTTGTGAGGGAGGTTCCAGTCGATGATGAGCTCGGGCCTGTCCGAATTGGGGAAGAACTGCTGTTGCACCAGCCCCATGCCGCCGACGGAAAGGCCGAAGACGCCGACCGTCAGAATGATGGTGACCCAGCGCCAACGCATCGCCAGGCCCAGGAGCCAGGAGAAGACGGAGGCGAAGCGGCCCTTCTTCTCATGATGCGATTTCATGGTCTTCGGCAGGATCGTGACGCCGAGAAGCGGGGTGAACAGCACCGCCACCACCCAGGAAACGATCAGCGAAACCGCGATGACCACGAAAAGCGTGAAGGTGAATTCGCCCGCCGCGCTGTCGTTGAGACCGATCGGAATAAAGCCCGCAACCGTGACGAGCGTTCCCGTCAGCATCGGAAAGGCGGTCGACGTGTATACATAGGTGGCCGCCTTTCTGAGATCATCGCCCGCCTCCAGGCGGGCCACCATCATCTCGACGGCGATCATGGCATCGTCGACAAGAAGCCCGAGCGCGATGATCAACGCTCCGAGCGAGATGCGCTGAAGCGAAATGCCGGAATATTCCATCACCACGAAGGTGATCGCCAGGACGAGGGGAATGGAGATCGCCACTACCATGCCGGCGCGAAGACCGAGGCTGATAAAGCTGATGACCAGGACGATGGCGATCGCTTCGAAGAGCGCCCGGGTAAATCCGGACACCGCTTCGTCGACGACGGCCGGCTGATCGGAAACACGGTGGACGTCCACGCCGATCGGAAGGTCAGCGACGACACGTTTCATCTGCGCATCGAGCCCCTCGCCGAACTCCAGAAGATTGGCGCCCTGCTTCATGCCGATCGCAAGCCCGATCGCAGGCTGGCCGTTGAACCGGAACAGCGCCGACGGCGGATCCACGTAGCCGCGTTTGATCGTGGCGACGTCGGTCAGCGGAAAGAAGCGGTCGTTGATCCGAAGATTAATCGATCTCAGACTTTCCTCGGACGTGAATTGTCCACTCACCCGCAATGCGATGCGCTCCGGCCCGGCGTCGACGAAGCCGGACTGCGTGACGGCATTCTGCGCCTGCAGGGTCTGGATGACCGACTGCTGGTCGATCCCGAGTGCTGCGATCTGGCGCGTGGAGAATTCCAGATAGATCGCCTCGTCCTGGGCGCCGACCACATCGACCTTGCCGACGTTGGGCACGGTCAGGACCTCGGAGCGGGCGTTTTCCACGAGATCGCGAAGCTGCCGCTGGGTAAGGCCATCGCTGGTGAAGGCGTAGATGTTTCCGAACACGTCGCCGAAGCGATCGTTGAAGAAGGGACCGACGACGCCGGTCGGGAAATCGCCCTTGATGTCGGCGATCATGTTGCGGATGCGCAGCCAGGTCGGAGCGACATCCTTTGCCTTGGTCGTCGGCAGCAGCTCAACGAAGACGGTCGTCTGGCCGGCAACGGTCTCGCTCTTGGTATAGTCCAGCGATTCCAGTTCCTGGAGCTTCTTCTCGATCCTGTCGGTCACCTGCCGCGTCACCTCTTCGGCGGAGGCGCCGGGCCACTGCGCGGTAATCACCATCGTCTTGATCGTGAAGTTCGGGTCTTCCTCGCGGCCGAGCTTCACATAGGAGAAAGCGCCTGCGAGAATGAAGACGATCATGAAGTACCAGACGAGCGAACGGTGTTCGAGCGCCCAGTCGGAAAGATTGAAGGACTTCACTGGCTGATCTCCTGGTCGATCCTAATGGCCTGGCCATCTTCAAGTTTATGCACGCCTGCCACGACCACCCTTTCTCCGGGTGCGAGCCCTTCGCTGACGCGGACGCTGCCGCCGTCTTCGACGTCGCCGTCGATCTTCACGCGGCGACGCGATACCTTCCCGGCAGGCGCATCGACGATCCAGACGCTCGGGCCGTCGCTGCCGACGAGGATTGCCGAGGAAGGCAGAACGATCTGCGGATCGGCGGCAATGGTTGCCGAGGCTGTGATGACCGAGCCGAGCCTGAAGGCTTCGGGCGGATTGGTGAGCGCGATCTTGGTCCTGCTCGTGCGGGTGGAGGTCTCCGCCTCCGGTGCTATTTCGCGCACGATCCCGGACGTGCGGATGGTGGGATCGAGTTGCAGCATCACCTCGAAGGGCGCGCCGATCTTCAGTTTCTGGGCGGCGGCCTGCGGGACATCGACGACGGCGTCGCGCTTGTCCGGCCGGGCGATGGTCACAACCGTCTGCCCGGCCGACACCACCTGTCCGACTTCGGCCGAGGTCGCCGTCACAACGCCATCGAATTCCGCCCGAAGCTGCGCGTAACCGTGTTGCTCCGTGGCCTTGTCGAGGTTGGCCTGCGCCTTGGCGACGGCGGCGGCCGCCGTCCGCTTTGCCTGCTCAGCCTCTTCGAGCGAGGCTTCGGTGCCGGATCGCGACTCCAACAGCGCACGCTGGCGCTGCTCGGTGGTCACTGCATTCCTGAGCTGGGCGTCGCTGTTCTCGACGTCGGACTGCGCGTTGCGCACGGCAAGCTCCAGCGCCAGCGGATCGATGGCGGCAACGACGTCATCCTTCTTGACGAGATCGCCGACATTGACGTTGCGGGCGATCATCCGCCCGAGAATCCGGAAGCCGAGTTCGGTCTCGATCGTCGGCTCGATCGTGCCGGTCAGGCCCAGGCTCGCGGCGGCCGTCTGCTTGACTGTCATCGACAGCACGGGACGAGGCGCTTCCTCCTTGCTTTCCTCCTGCGGTGCGCAGGAGGAGATCAGGGCCGTGCCCACCATCAGAGCGACTATGTTGAGACGAATACTCACTTGGAAGCTTCCTTGACATAAGACACGATTTCACCCGGCCTGAGGAACTTGGTCCCATCGGCCACCACGACCTCTCCTTCCGACACACCCGCCTTGACGATAAAGCTGCCGGTCTCGTAGCCGGCGACGTCGACCGCTCGGACCGAAACCGCGGACGATGCGGGATCGACGATCCAGACGGCCGGCTTGCCGTCCTTGGATGTCATGGCGGACCAAGGAAGCTGGATGACGTCCTGCGAGACGTAATTGAACCTTCCGACGACGGGAGCACCGAGAGGGATCGGAGCGTCGCTCGATATCGCGACCTTGACCTTGATGGTTCCGGTGGAGGAATCGATCGTCGGCGAAATCTCGCGAACCTTCGCCGCGATCTTCTGCGTCGGGTCAGACAGAAGGGTCACGGTGCCGTCGCCGTCGATCGGGCGCAGGAACGCACTTTCGACCACCTCAAAGACGGCATCCCGGTCGCCGTCATGGGCAAGCGTGAAGACGACCTGGGCGGCCTGCGCCACCTGCCCGACCTCGGCATTGCGGGCGGTGATCATCCCATCGGCGTCCGCCTTCAGCTCCGTGTAAGACAAGGTGTCCTGAGCGGTTTCCAACAGCGCCTGCGCCGACTTCGTCGATGCCTGCGCGGTCAGAAGCGCCTCCTGCGCCTGGTCGAGTGCCGCACGCGTCGTCACCTGCGTTCGAAACAGGCTCTGCTGGCGGTCGTATGCGAGCTGCGCCTGGGTCTGCTGCGCCTCAGCCGACTGAAGATTGGCCGCCGCCACATCCAGGTCGGCCTTCTGTTCTTCCGGATCGATCCGCGCGAGGAGCTGCCCCGCCTTCACGGATTGTCCAACTTCCACCAGCCGCTCGATGATCTTGCCGCTGACGCGGAAGGACAAATCGGTCTGAACCCGCGCCCGCACTTCTCCTGTGACCGCGCCGCCCTGGACTAGCGGCTCAGGCTTAGCGACGATGACGCCGACCTCTCGTGGGGTTGGCCCAATCGGTCTGCTCTCATCGCGGCATGATCCGAGACCGATGGCGCATATGATCGCTGTGGCGACCAGAATGGTTCTCATAGTTGACCTCTTGCTCTCAACGGCTGCTGCTATATAATTGACTGACCACTTAGTCAATGAAACTTTGCGTCGCAGGGAGAGAGCGCACGCAACAGGTTGGAGGATCAAAAAATGACAGCCCAGAAGAAGCTCACACGCTCTGAACAGAAGGCGCTGCGACCCATCCAGATTCTCGATGCCGCCTTCGAGGAATTCGTGAGATGCGGTTTCACAGGCACGAGGGTCGAAGACATCGCCGACAGGGTCGGCGTCACCAAGGGTACCGTCTATGTCTACTTCGAGACGAAGGAAAAGCTTTTCGAAGCCATGATCAACCATTTCTCCGTGCCATTTCAGGAACTGCTGGGGATCACCGCGAGCCTCAGCGGCAGCGCCACCGACCGGCTGATCTCCATTCTCGGCCTGCTCTACGAGCAAATCGCCGAGGATCGCACGACCCGCGAGCTGACGCGGCTCGTCATTGCGGAAGGACACCGGTTCCCCGACCTGATCGACCGCCACCACGATCAGTTCATTGAGCCGATCATCACCAAGGTCGACTCTCTCATTCTAGAGGGTGTGGCGTCAGGGGAGTTTCGCGAAGTTCCGGTGGAATTCTCCGATATCGTGGTCGCGCCCATCCTGACGACGACAGTTCTGCGGCTGATATTCGACGACCGCCGCGTACCCACTCCCAACAAGGAGGCCTTCCTGCGGGTCTATTTCGACCTGCTGCTCAATGGCCTGCTTGCCAAACCTCACTGATCGTCGAATGACGAAAAATACCGCGCCAGGCACGTAGCTTTTCTCAAGTTTTTATGTGAAAACATCAAGTTAGCTATGCCTTCAAAAGCACGACCTCAATTCGCGACGGAAAAAGTGGAACGCAAAGTCAATCTCAAGGATGTCGCGCGCGATGCGGACGTGTCGCTGAGCACGGCCTCGCACGCGCTCAACGGGACCGCGCCGCTGACGATCGAGGTGCGCGAAAGGGTTCTGGATTCAGCCAAACGCCTGGGTTACCTCGACCGCCGGAGGAAGAAGGCGACGATTGCGGCCTTGCGCGTCCTGCTTCTTGCGATTCCCGACGATGCCGCACCGGAGAGCGATCTCAATCTGGTGAGCTGGACGATCCTCAACGGTCTTCGCAGGGAGTGCGAACGCCGCGGCATCAGGATCGTACCCTTCGTCAGCACCCGCCGGCGTATCGACGGCGCTCAGGTCAGGCAGATCGCGCTGTCGGAACGTGCCGACGGCATCGTGGTCCTGAACGATGATCAGCCGGAACTGATCCGAAGCCTCGCCTCCCCTGATATGCCTGTTGTCATCGTCAACGGAGAAGACCCCGCCATGCTGGTCGATACGGTCACCCCCGAAAACCGCTTCGGAGCGCGGCTCGGCATCGAGCACCTGCTGGCGCTCGGGCATCGCCGCATCCTGCATCTGACCTGGAAGGGCCGCACGACGATCCAGCGCCGATATGACGGCTTTTCCGACGCCTATCTTGCCGCCCAGCTTCCGGTGCCTGACGATATGATCGTCGAGGCCGAGGGATATGAGCCCAGGCACGGCGAGGCTGCCATCAACGCGCTGCTCGACCGCGATCCCACGGTGAAAGGCGCGACCGCCGTCTTCTGCGCGGCCGACAATCTGGCGCTCGGCTGCCTGAAGGCATTGGCCGATCGTGACATACGCGTGCCGGAAGCGATTTCGGTCCTGGGGTTCGACGATATCGTCCCCGGCGAATTCAGCCGTCCACCGCTTTCGATCGCCAACGATCCGCAGCGGCCGGCCCATCGCCTGGAACTCGGATGCCATCTCGTCCTGCGCGGCAGTATCGCACCGCCGCGCTCCTAGAGCATGACGCCGAAAACCGTTCACACTTTTCGGCGTCCTTCTTTATCGCAAGCGCTCAGCCCGCAGGCGCGTATCGCGCGGGCTTTCTCCAAAGGCGCTGCGGTAGATAATAGAGAACCTGCCGGCATGAGAAAAACCCCACAGCGCGCAGATTTCGCGGACGGATCGCTGATTCATCGGGTCCCGCAATTGGTCGCGAGCTGCTTGCAACCTGATCGTGCGCAAGTAACCGCCCGGTGAAGTTCCCCGGAAGGCCCTGAAACCGGTTTGCAGCGCACGAAGCGAAACACCGACACCATCGGCAACCATCGTCATGGTGAGGGGCTCTGCGATATTGGCGTGCATATAGTCGATAGCACGCCGGACATGCCACGGCGCGATCAAACACACTTTCTGTTTTTCCAAATGGTCGGAAAGACGGTGGCGGCCAAAACGGATCACGAGGTTAGCAAGCGTTTCGCTCATCGCCGCCAAGGCCAGAGGTGAAGACAGAAGTGGACCGCCATTGCGCATGCCCTGCACGATCGTCTGCACCAGGCTGCCGATAAGCTGGCCCGACGGCGTTGCGAGATCCACAACCGGCTCAAGGTCAAGTGAGTCGAGGATCGGCATTTCCACCAGTGAAACGAGCATTCGCCTCACAACTTTCCAGTCCAGAAAGAGGGCATCCGAGCAGTGCGGGCCGCCTTGAATGAGACGATCGCCAGCCTCGTGGTTGTTGGCCATGAGGAGACGACCTGGCCCACTTTCAACCACCGTCTTTCCAATGGACAGCCGGAAGGATCCCGAGTGAGGAATGTAAAACGCAAGGTGTTGCGGCGTCTCATCTAGCGTCCGACTTGTCCAGGAACTCTGATAAACCGAATGAAGCACCGTAAATGCCTCACTTGTTCGCAAGTCCGCGGCCCAGGCAAAGGCCCGATCGTTGCTCAACGGCTTCGCGTCAAACACCCCGTAGCCCGCCGAATAGGCGCGAACCATCGACTCGAAGTCAGTGCCTTCATGGGTTGGCGCAAACCCATATACTTCACGCTCGGGAGCGCACACCGTATTTTCGGATCTCAACGATATCTGCAACTCGGTTGTTTCCCTTTCCACACCCCGACCGGCTAACCGCCTCAAGCGCTCCATCTCGTTTGAGATCGCCGCAACGCCGATATCGTGCCTTCCAAACGCTCGGACACGATCCCCTTTGAAAGGCCGTCAGCCTGACTGGCTTGACCAATCTCGATGAGGTAAGCAGTGCCGGCAAAGCGGGGATCGAATTCCTTGTTTGACAGAAGCAGAATGCCCTCCCAATGTGGTTCACACTCACAGTGTAAATCAAAACGAACCGAAAATGAAGTATGATCCGCTAGACCATGTTGCCGTGCATTTTTTGCGAGACACACAACCGATGCGCGTTGCTTCCCGCAACGAGCGCGACCTGTTGCGGCTGATCTGGAAGTCTCCGGGGATCGAACGCTCCGACCTGACAGAGCCGCTCGATCTCACCCAGCAATCGTTGCACAGGATCGTCGCGCGGCTTCATGAGCGAGGAATGCTCGTCTTTTCCCATTCGGAAACCCGACGGCCGGGACCGCCCAGCCCGGAGCTGACCCTTCGCAAAGACTGGTGTTTAACGCTGGGCATCTCCGTGAACGTCGGCTCGATCGGCCTTTGCCTCATGGGTTTCGGCGAACCTTTGGAAAACATGGAAATCCCACAGGCGGGCTCCTCGCTATCCGTTGAAATGGAGCGGATCGACGCGGCGGTCGAAGAACTTCTTGCCCGCCGGGGCGCCAAACGGCGTGACGTCCTCGGCGTCGGCCTGGCCGTCGCCGGCCACCGCATGCTGGAGACGGCATTCAATTGCCCCTTGCCGCTCGCTCATTGGTCGTTGATCGACCTGGCACCCCTGCTTGGAGAGCAACTTGGGCTGCCGGTCTGGGCAGACAATGTCGCCAGGACCGCAGCCTTGGCGGAAGCCATTTTCGGCGTTGGCCGCGATGTCGCAGATTTCGCCTATATCGCCCATCTTCATGGCTATGGCGGCGGCCTGGTTTCCGGAGGCATGCCGTTTCGCGGTAATTTCGGCAACGCCGGCGAATTTTCCGTTCTCTTCGGGCGTCAGGACTACGAGGAACGCCCTGCACTCGGCGTCCTGCTTGAACATCTTCGTGCCAAGGGGCGCATGAACTTGACCCTGAGGGACCTGAAGAACGAGGACCTGATGGACTGGGATGGCGTTGAGGAGTGGGTCGACCGCGTCACGCCGGCCCACAATCGAGCCATCAATGCGATCTGCGCAATATTCGACCCGGCATTGATCGTCCTCGGCGGCGAGCTTCCGCACTCACTGGCGAGAATGCTGATCGAACGGACAGAATTCAACAACCTGCCTCGGCATGGGGTTTTACGCGACGTCCCCAGGCTTGCCGTGGCACAGATAATCGATGCCCCCGGCGCAATCGGCGCGGCCCTGATCCCGCTCTTCGAAACCGTTTTGTGATATTTGCAGGACGCCGTAGCATTTTGAAATCGACGTCTGGCCGCCCATCAGGTCGCGGAGGCGGCCGGCCTCGGTGGCAAGCGCTACGCTCGCGGCGGCGCATACCGCCCACAAAATGGGCGGCGATTTTGGGAGTCACGCACAAAGACAACGACCGAAACGCGCCGCATGAACCAGGTTCATTGCGACGCGCTTCAGCCGGGAGGTAGGCGTGGTATGGGTCGTTCGGCGATTGCGAGGAGATCTATCTCCACGCCTTGCCGATCACTTCATGCCTGTTCCGGCGATTCCCGTGGTGATGTACTTCTGCAGGAACAGGAAAACGATGGTGACAGGCAGCAGGCTGAGGAACGTCATCGCCAGGATATAGTGCCACTGCACCGAGAACTCGCCCTGGAACGCATTCAGACCGACCTGCAGCGTGAAATTCTCGCGGCTGTTGAGGACGATGAGCGGCCAGAGGAAATCGTTCCACCGCCAGAGCACCGAAAAGATCGCCAGCACCGCGAGAGCCGGCGCCGTCAGCGGCAGGATAATGCGCCAGAAGATGCAGAATTCGCTCGCCGCATCGACGCGCGCCGCCTCTATCAGCTCGTCGGGTATGGTCAGCATATATTGCCGCAGCAGGAAGACGGCAGTCGGAGAGGCGACCGTCGGCAGGATGACGCCCCAGAGGTTGTCGGCAAGCCCGACCCCGACGATGACGAGATAGGCCGGCACCATGACGACGGCGAGCGGGATCATCAGCGTCGAAATGATGATGACGAAAACCGTCGTATCCCCTGCAAATTTGTATTTCGACAGGGCGAAGGCCGCCATAGCGTTGACGATCAGCGTCAGCAGCGTTGCGACGAATGTGACGAACACCGAATTCTTGAGGAAGGTCAGGAAGTTGAAGCGCGTCAGCGGATCGGTGTAATTCTGCGTGGCGATCGTCAGCTTCTGCACCGGCGTCAACCCCTTGACGTCGACGCTGACGGGCGGTCCTGGATTTGCGGGATCGACCATCTGGGCCTTGAGGCCGATGCGGCGGACCATGGCCATCTCGCGCATCTGACCGTCGATGGTGACCTTCCAGAGGCTGAGCGGTTTGTCGAAGCCGGGCACGGTCTGCTCCACGGCGGCCCGAGGAAGCAGCGTTGGCGGAAACCGGGTGATCTCGGCGGCCGGCTTCAGCGAGGAGAGGCCCGCCCACATGACGGGAAGGAGCACGACGAAGGTTCCGCCGATCAGCCAGACCCACGACAATATGTCGGTGATATCGATGCGTCCGGCCCGGCGTGTGCGCGTGAAAAAGCTGATCGGGTTCATCTCAGGACTCCATTCGCTTGCCGATACGCAGCTGTATGAGGGTGAGAACCAGAAGCACCAGCCCCATGAGAACCGATGCGGCGGAAGCCAGTCCGAAGAGGCGAAGATCGCTGCCGAATGCCATCTGGTAAATATATTGGACGATGAAGCTGTTGGCCGTGCCCGGACCGCCGCCATTGGTCAGAACCCAGGCCTCGTCAAAGATCTGGACGGATTTGATCATCAGAAGAATGAACACGACTAAGAGGTTCGGGGCCAGCAGGGGAAGTGTGATCCTGAACAGCGTGCGGCGCGGCGAGGCGGCATCGATGGAGGCAGCCTCGTAGAGCTCCTTCGGGATGGCCTGGAGGCCGGCCAAGAGGATGAGCGTGTAAAAGCCCATGTGGAACCAGACCGACACCACGACGACGAAGAAGCGCGACCAGCCGACGTCCAGCAGGAAGATCTCCGGGGGCACGCCGATCATCTGGAAGAAGGCGTTCAGCAGCCCGTTGCGATCGAGGAACCATTTCCAGATCAGGCCGATGACGACGGGCGACAGCAAGACAGGATAGAAGAACATCGCCCTGAAGAAGCCGCGCGCGACGATCGCCCGATTGAGGATCAGCGCCGTGATCAGCGCCACGAGCAATGTGGCGACGACATTGAAGGCCACGAACCAGAGCGTATTCCACACAGCCGTCCAGAACAGCGATTCCTGGCAGGTTCCCGGCTGCAGGTAATTGCCGCAGGAAAGCAGCGTGCGGAAATTGTCCAGGCCGACGAAAGGCCGCTCCGACACGAAGAGATTGGTGCCGCCGGTAAAGGCGTAACCGACCGCGATCGCGATCGGAAGGAACGTGAAGATGGCGAACAGAACGAGGTTCGGTGCCAGGAACAGCCATGGCATACGCTTGCGGCCGAAGATGCGCTCGATCACATTTATCGGGGCTTCGACCACTCTCATCGCCGTTTCCCCTGTCCGGGACAGCAATGCACCTACCTTGAGCGCCGCCATGTTCAGCGCCTCCCCTGTCCGGGCCGCCTGGCAAAAGCCAGGCTGCTTTCGGGATCGAACAGATGAACCCGCCCCGGGGCGGCGTCGATCAGGATGTGATCACCAGGCGCCGGCGCGAAATGGCCGGCCTCATGAATGATGATCTGCTCGTCATGGCCTGCAAGGATGCCGTAGACATAGGTCTCGGTGCCGAGGCCCTCGTGATACTGGACGATGAACGGCAGGCCTTGCTCGCTGGAACGTGAAAAATGCGCGGGCCGAATGCCGGCGAGAACGGCCTGTCCGACCGCAATGCCGGCGGGATCGGCATCGCTGACGACCTTACCACCATTGCCGACATCGATGACGACACCGCTTTCCTCGATGCCAGCGACCTTGCCCTTGATGATGTTCATACGCGGCGAGCCGAGGAAACCGGCGACGAAGAGATTGCGCGGGCTGTCGAACAGGTCCAGCGGTGCTCCGACCTGCTCGACCCGCCCGGCGCGCAGCACGACGATCTTGTCGGCCATCGTCATCGCCTCGACCTGGTCATGCGTGACATAGATCATCGTCGTCTTGATCTCGCGATGGAGCTTGGTGATCTCGGCCCGGGTCTGAACGCGCAGCGCCGCGTCGAGATTGGACAGCGGCTCGTCGAAGAGGAAAATATCCGGTTCGCGCACGATAGCCCGGCCGATCGCCACGCGCTGGCGCTGGCCGCCCGAAAGCTGCTTCGGGCGCCGGTCCAGATAGGGTTCGATCGCCAGCATCCTGGCAGCTTCGGCAATCCGCGCCTCGATCTCGGCACGCTTGAACTTCAGGTTCTCCAGGCCGAAAGCGAGGTTCTTGCGAACGCTCATATGCGGGTAGAGCGCGTAGGACTGGAAGACCATCGCGATCTTGCGCTCGGCCGGCGAGAGCGCGCTGACGTCGCGGCGCCCGATCGCGATTGCGCCCTCCGTGACCTCTTCGAGGCCGGCGATGACACGCAGCAGGGTCGACTTGCCGCATCCCGACGGACCGACGAAGACGACGAACTCGCCGTCTTGGATATCGAGTTCGACGTCATGCAGGACTTTGACCGAGCCATACGACTTGTTGACGTTGGAAAGTTTCAGTTCTGCCATGTTCCACTCCCATCAGGTGCCGCCGTTTCGAAGACGGCGTCGTTTTTGTTCCAGCCTTGCGGCAGCGGTGTCGGCCTCGTGATCCGCACCTCGTTCATCGAGAGCCCGGTGACATCAGCCACGTAGACGGCCGGCATTCCTCCCGGATAGTGCTCAAGACCGATCACCCGCCCGTCCGACCCGCGGGTCCAGGCATTGGCACGGCCGCCGCCATCGGCTGTCGGGGAAAGGTCCGCGTTTGTCGGACGCAGGTCGTAGGACCGCGCCGTGCCGAGCTGCCCAGGCTGCTGATCGATGGCGATGCGCGCCAGCGATGCGTTACTGATGCCGGCCGACGAGGTCGATATGACGGTGATCGCCCCCTCCATCCGCCCGGTGATGTCCTCGACGATGAGATTGTCGATGGCGCCGGCCGGGCGTTCCGTAACACGGTCGACGACGTTGACGGTCAGCGCCTCCCCCGAGCCCCAGAAACCATCGGGCGTCTCGCGGCACTCTACCGCAATTCGTGAGAACCTCACGTTCGATATCCGGCCGCCGTCGCGGGAGAATACGCCGAGCGCCCTGTTGGAAGATGAGACGCTACAATCCTCGAACACGACATTGGTGACGTCGCCATGCGTTTCCGTGCCGATCTTCAGCGCGCAGCTAAGGCTCTGAACGGAGCATCGACGAACGAGAATGTTTTCGCAACGCCCGATGGCGACACGGTCAGGACCGATGCTCGTCTTCAAGCATATGCCGTCGTCGGCCGTCGATATCCGGCAGTCCTCGATGACGGCGCCGCGGCAGGCATCCAGTACGATCCCGTCCGTGTTGGGAAGGCGGCGGTCGTTGTCGATGGTCACGTTCCTGACCGCGACATCGGTGCAGTTGACGAAGTGCAGCGTCCACATCGGCGAGCGGCAAATATGGACGGAGTTGATCTCGACCTCGTCGCAGCCCTCGAAGACGACGACGCGGGGACGAAATTCGGCCGGGATGAAGGTTCCCACCGTCTCGTCGTCTCCCACGATGAAGCTGTCGCAACCGGCTTCGATGCGCCCCGCCCCCGTCAGGCTGATGCGCCGCGCATCCTTGGCGACGATCATGCCGCGGTCGGATTTTTCGGCGATCACCGAAACGGTCGTATGCGCATAGGCGGCATAGTCCGGAACGGGACGCAGGATCGCACCGGCGGCTAGATGAAGGTCGACACCGGATCTGAGCTGCAGCCCGCGGCAGACATGAATGCCGGCCATGAGCTCCACGCGTCCGCCGCCCGAAGCCGACAGGCCGTCGATGGCCGCCTGCAGGCGGACCGTATCGTCGCCCTCCGCCGGCTCGATCGCGACAAGAGACACGGGGCTCATTGGCGCTGGCCGTTCTCGAGAAAGACTTCCGTCAGCAGCAGCATGGTCAGCGCCTGGCCATAAGGCGTCGGCACGTTGGGGATGCGCCTGTAGAAATCGAGGTCATGGCCCATCGGCGTGCCGTCCGAGACGCCGTGGACGACGCCTTCTTCGTCGATCTGCGCCAGCACCGCCGCAAGCGCGCGCTCCGCATAGGCCCTGTCGTC
The DNA here is from genome assembly GCF_013087615.1 of Rhizobium sp. WYCCWR 11152. Lineage (NCBI taxonomy): Bacteria > Pseudomonadati > Pseudomonadota > Alphaproteobacteria > Hyphomicrobiales > Rhizobiaceae > Rhizobium > Rhizobium sp. WYCCWR 11152. The sequence goes on from NZ_JABFCP010000024.1 coordinate 237,597, forward strand.
CTTGTCGAGAATGCCGGCATCGATGGCGCGCAATATGCCGTAGGCGATGCCTGCCGTGGCCGAGGTTTCCAGCGGCGAAGACGGATCGTCGAGAAGCGTCGTGAACATGCCGTCCGGCCGCTGGTATGCTTTCAAGGAGCGCACCTGGCTGACGAGGACGTTCGACAGAAAACGCCGGTCCTTCTCGCCGAGCGTCGGAACGAGGTCGAAGAGCTCGGGGATGGCGACGGTGATCCAGGCATTGCCGCGCGCCCAGAAGGCATTGGCGAAATTGTGCCGTCCGTTGAAGGTCCAGCCGTGATACCAGAGCCCGCTGACCGGATCGGAGAGATAGCGGGTGTGGATCACGAACTGATAGACGGCCTCGTCGATCCACTCGCTGCGCTCGCAGAGAACGCCGGCGCGGGCGAGAAACAGGCAGGCCATGAACAGCGTATCGTCCCACAATTCGCCGTCGTTGAGGCGCTCCTTGACGACGTGCTGAAAGCCGCCGTCCTCGGTCTTGGGCAGTTCCTTGACGAGCCATTCGGCCCAGTCCTCGACAAGCGCGCGAAAATCGGGACGGTCGACATGCTGAACGAGGATTGCAAGCGGCAGCATCGGCGCCGTGCTGTTGATCTGACGCGGCGGCAAGCCGCGTTCGATCTGGCCGGCATACCAGGCGACGAGTTCCTGCAGCGCTTTCTGATCATTGGTGGAAATGGCGCGACGCAGGAAGCCGTAAAGACCGACGCCGACTTCCCAGTCCCATTCGTCGAACTGGATTCCGGAGGCGGAATTTCCCGTCACGAGACCTTCCTTGATGCCTCTGAGCCGGCTGAAAGCCGTTGCCACGCGATCGATCGTCGTCAGGAGGGCGGCGTTATCGACAGATGTTGTGTTCATGCTGGAGACCTATGTTTTCAGGAGTAGAGCGGCCCGTCAGTGCCGGCGCCGGAGGCTGCACTGTCGTGGGTGAGGATCGGGTGCGGCTGATCGTGGGCGAAGGGCTTCGCCTCGCCGCCGATCGAAAGACCGTCGGCATAGGAAAGGTCGATCGCCGGGCCGCCCGGCGGTGTCAGGGAGAGACGCCGAAGCTCGGGATCGAAGGAAACCGTCGTCCGGCGCAGGCGTTCGATGAACGCCTTGAAGGCGTCGCCATCGCCGCATCCGACGATAGCGGCCCAGCCGCAAAGCTCTCCGTAGGAGCGCGCCTCGCGGCCGGCGGTCGGCCCGTCGTTGATCAGCTCCAGGCCGTTCGACGCCCAGAGGGCGGAAAAACCCCGGCCCGATCGCGCGATGAGCCACTTGTCTTCGACGATGAGATCGTCCAGCCCGTCGCGGCCGATATAGGCGTGCGTCCATGCATGGCGTGCGTCGCTTGTGTCTTCGATCAGGAGAGCGACGTCGCGATGCTGGGCAACGCGTGGCAAGATGCCGTTGCCGGCCCAATAGGACGGCCTTTGATTGCCCCAGGGATCGTCCTCGCCGGGATGGTTGACCCACAGCCTCGCCATCGGGTGGCCGGCCAGCCGGATGTCGAGGACATGCTGCTGATGCCCCTTCTGGCCGGTCTTGTGATCGACGACCGTCGAAAGCTGCGCCGCCTCGTTTTTGAACAGCACGAGTTTTCCGCTCTCAAGCCCCTGGCTGTAGCGCGCCTCGACGCTTCTTCCCCGGTTGAGCGTCGCAAGTTCGGCCAGATCGGCGGGCGGCTCGTAGCCGCCGGCGCAGAACATGGTCAATGCCGCCACACCATTGTTCAGCCAGCCGGTTCCGAAGGCAACCTGGGCGAAAGGCGCAAGCTCGGTCAGCGGGCCGGCGCGCAACTCCTTGTCGTAAGCGCGGCCCTGCGATCCGGCCGGAACGCCTGCCAGCGTATGAAGGGCGATCATCCGGAAGATGAGATCGATCTGGGCGCGGGCGCGCGCTGACATCGCCGTCTCGGCCCAGCGCTCCAGCGCCAGCAGGCCGATGAAATCGATCGGGTAATAGGCGGCCGAGTTCCACTCCGCCAACCCATGGGCTTCGACGCTGTCGAACCAGCGGCCGAGCCGCTCGCCGGCAAGTTCCGCCTGCTGCTGCCCCGTCCTGCCCGAGGCCGAAAACACCTCGTCGGGCAGAAGAAGTCCGGCCAACAGCTGGCTCGTGTGAAAGCAGAGCACATGGTTCTCGCTCCAGAACCACATCGCGTCGTTACCCGGCTCGTCGACCCAGTAACGGTAGGAGCGAACGGAATGCCGAATGCGATCGACCACGGCATCGGGCATCCGGTCGGCATAGGCGCCGAGCAGCCACAAGAGCGGCACCATGATGAAATCCGAGCAATCCTCCCGCGCATCGATGGAGGCCAGCGTCGCGTCGATGATGCGGTCGAAGCTTTCCTGGTCGTGATGGCCGGTTTCCATCATGGCGATCAGGCGCCCGACGCGGTTTGCGCCGAAGCGGGCGCTGTATTCCAGTGCCTGCCGCTTGCGGGCGGCGAGCGACGTCTCTGATGGCAACGACGAAACGCTGCTCATGAAGGCGGCATCGATGACGCGCGTAACCGAACCCGTGCCGCTGCCGATCGTCATGTGGACGCCGTGATAACCGTCCGCAATGCCGCAGATATCGTCGGCCGTGAGGCTGCTCTGATGGGCGCGCAGCGTCAATCTGGAATACGCGAGAATGGGCCGTTCGTGACCATGGCCGATGACCTTGATCTCGACAGGCAAGTCGCGTTCGGGCGCCGTGCCGAAGATGATCTCCAGCGGCTGATTGACGAAGACGTCGCGAGCCGGACGGACGCCGCGCGCAAGGGCTTCCAGCTCGCTGACCTCATCCTGATCCAACGATACGGGCAGCAGCACGCAGAGCGGCTCGCCGTCCAGCATCTCGAGCTCGAAGAACCACGTCGTGTCACGCTCGGCCAGGTCTTCGGTATGGACGAGAATCTGGTTGTCGCCGGCTTCAAGCGGCAGGCTGATGTCGGTTGCGCTCTCGGTGTTGCGCTTGAAGGGTTCGAAGCGCACCGCCTCCTGTCCGTTGACCCATATGCGAACGCCGCCGCAGGTCTTCAGTCTGAGATTGAGCGTTCGCGCGGTCTCCGTTCTGAACGTGCCCTTCAGCCATCGCCTGAGATGCGTCGGTACGTGCCAGAAGCCGGTGAACTCGACGCGGCGGTTCGAGCCGGGAAGATTGAGGCTTTCGGTCGGCCAGGCGGTGTCGGGCAATAGCGGCCGCCCGACCATGGTCGACCAGAAGGCCTTGCGGCAGGGCAAGTCGCCGACATCGACGAAACCGTTGATGAAACGATAGTTTACGCGATCTTCGGCCGGCGCGGGCTCGCCGGGAAAATAGCTGGCGATCAGGCCGGAAACGGCCCATGCCGTGATCGTCTGGCCCATGGCCACACTGTATGCTGGCGCCATCTCGCCCGGCTGCTTGATGCATTCCGTTTTCACAGACCGCCTCCTCCGCAATCCTATGAAAATATTTTCATTAGGTTATTTGTGCGCGCCATTTTTGCAAATTGCTCAAAAACATCGCTATTGCCGCAGAAAATAGCTTGACGGAACGAATGTCAAGTATATGAAATTGATTTATCGATGGCTGAAGCCGCGATTGATGAAAATGTTTTCATGGGAGGATGAAAATGAAAACCTATCTCTCAGGGGCCGTCGCACTGGCGTTGGCAACCGCTTCTTTCGCATGGGCCGGCGCGGCCATGGCGGAAACCAAGACAATCACCTTTCTGTTCACCGACGACGACCAGGCTTACGTCGAGCGGATGGAAGCGCTCAGCAAGGAATTCGAGGCCGCGCGTCCCGACGTCAAGGTCAACTTCGTCTCTTCGGGCTATGATGCGGTCGCCAAGCAGCTGCCGGTGCAGCTTGCCGTCGGCGAGGGCCCTGACATCGCCAAGATCACCGACTGGCAACTTGCCCCCTATTACCTCGACATGCGTCCCTACATGAAGGATCCGGATGGCTTCGCCAAGCTACACGGCGACAGCCTGAACACGCTTCGCTTCCCCGGCGTCAACGATCCGCAGTCGATCAACGGCTATATCGCGTCGCAAACCTTCAACCTGCCCTTCGTCAACAAGACGCTGTTCGAACAGGCCGGCGAACCGCTTCCGAAGCCCACCGCCACGCTGAAGGATATCGTCGAAGCCTCGGCGCGCGTCGCCAAGGCGACTGGCGCTCAGATCCCCTTCACGATGGACCGCTCGGGCCACCGCTTTTCCGGCGCGGCATTCTCCTACGGTTCGAACTACGTCAAGGACGGCAAGTTCTTCTTCCCCGACGATGCCGCCAAGCGCTATGTCACGGATCTCTACGGCTGGACGAAGGACGGCTCCTTCCCCAAGGAAATGTGGGGGGCTGCCGGCGGAACCCAGTACAAGAACATGGGTGACGAATTCGTCAACGGCAACGTCGTGACCTATCTCGCCGGCAACTGGATGGTCAATCCGTTCCAGAAGAAGATCGGCGATGCCTTCGACTGGACGGCGATCAGCGCCCCGTGCGGCGATGCCGGCTGCTATGCGATGCCCGGCGGCACCGCGATCGTTGGCTTCAAGCGCACCAAGTCTCCCGAGGCCGTGGCCGCGTTCATCGAGTTCCTCGGCTCTGAAAAGGTCCAGCGTGAAATCGCTGAAAACTACGTCGTCCTGACGGGCGCCGACATCAAGGACCCGCAATACAAGCTCGAGAGCAAGAATGCCAAGGAAGCGATGGCCGTCTTCCTCGGAAGCCGCAATAGCGTGCCGCAGGCAGCCCGGGACCTGGAACGTCTCAAGGGATCCTCCGCCATCTATCAGCTCATCGTCCAGAGGATGAGCCAGCTGATCGTCGGCGAGCTTTCCCTCGACGAGACCTTCAAGGCAATGAATGCCGACGTCGACAAGGTCAACCAGGCGCTCGCCGCCAAGTAACCGGTCACGCGTTGTCCCGCAAAATGCGCGCACGCACCAGCCACGGCCTCGCAACAGGGCCGTGGCTTTTTCGTTTCCTCTCGAACGCTTCGATGCGTTTCGAATTGTCGATGGCCTGGACGTCTGGCCTCGGCGGAGGTCGAACTGTCTCTGCTGCCGATGCGGCTGCTTCATAGCCTAGCGCGCGCACTCAACGGTCAGGCACGACCACGCATATGCGCGGGGACGGCAGCGATTTCCTTCGTGAGTGCAACGAAATTCCTCACGATCGAGAGCTTCAGATCACGCCGGTAAGCGATGCAGAGCGGCAAGGGTGAAAGTTGGCCGGGAGCGAGCGCGCGATAGGCGATGGCCTCCGGATGGAGGACCTGCATGGAGGCTGGAACGATCGTGACGCCGCGACCGCCGGCAACGAGGTTGATCGCTGCGACGATGCGATAGACTTCGTCGACGATCGCAGGCGTCACGCCTGCACGATCGAGTGACTGCAAGATACGCTCGAAGATGCCTGGGCCGTCGGGTCGCCGATAAACGACGACATCCTGCCCCTCCAGCATTTTCAGGGTGATTGGCCCGAGGCCTTCATCTGCGAGGGGATGGCCGAGAGGGACGGCGACGATCATGTCCTCTTCGGAAAGCACCGTGCTTGCCAGATCCGGAAATCGATTAGCATCGATGTGCAGCAATGCTGCATCAATACGCCCCTCCTGCAGGGCGAGAATGAGTTCGTAGGTCTCGCTTTCTTCGACGGCGATTTTGACGAGCGGATAGGAAAGACGGAACTGCTGCAGCAGCTTCGGCGCCAGAACATGCAGCGACGCCGAACTCGTAAAGCCGACCGACAGATGGCCGGCCTCGCCTTTGTCGTACCGGCGGACATTCTCGACTGCCTGACCGGCCCGCTTGAGGATGTCGCGGGCGTCGGCAAGGAAAACTGCGCCGGCAGCATTAAGCGAGATCTTCTTCGGATGCCGGTCAAAGAGCGAAACGCCAAGCTCGTATTCGAGATCGCGGATCTGTTGACCGAGCGGCGGCTGCTGGATGTTGAGCCGCGCGGCAGCCCGCGAGATGCTCCCCTCTTCTGCGACGGCCACGAAATAGCGGAGGTGTCTCAATTCCATTGGCGCCCACCATAAACTTAAAAGGTTTCAGACATAAATTATATAAATATTTTACATACTATAGATGCCGAACTACGACTACCTCCATCTTGATTGCCAAGGGAGGAAAATCGCATGGCTGGAAATAAACCGAAAATCGCGATCGTTGGTGCAGGCATGGGTGGTCTCGCCGCCGCGGCCACCCTTCGCCAGGTCGGCATCGACGTAAATGTCTACGAGCAGGCACCGAAATTTGCCCGCATCGGCGCCGGCATCCAGATGCTGCCGAATTCATCGCGCGTGCTGCGCGGCATCGGCGTCCTCGACAGGCTTCAAAAGCTTGCGTTCGAGCCCTATTCTCATCTCAACCGTGTCTGGGATACCGGCGAGATCAAGCGCGAGCTTCCGATGCCGGAAAGCCTTTACGGTGCGCCCTTTCTCTGCATGCACCGGGCCGACCTGCATGAAGCGCTCTATTCCGTGCTGCCGCCGGAGATCGTTCACCTCGGCAAGAAGCTTGTCGGCCTGGATCAGACCAAGGCTGGCGTGACCCTCTCTTTCGCCGACGGCACGAAGGCGGATGCCGATGCCGTAATCGGCGCCGATGGCGTGCATTCGCTCGTTCGCGACATCGTCGTCGGCCCTGACAAACCGATCCACAAGGGCCGGATCGCCTACCGCGCGGTCTTCGACGCAAGCCTGATGAACGGCGGCGAGATCCAGGCGTCCAGAACGAAGTGGTGGGGTGTCGACCGCCATATCGTCATCTACTATACGGCTGCTGATCGCAGCTCGCTCTACTTCGTCACCAGCGTGCCCGAGCCCGCCGACTGGCTGACCTCGGAATCCTGGTCCGCCAAGGGCGACGTGAAGGAATTGCGCACCGCCTATGAAGGCTTCCATCCGGAAGTGCAGATGGTTTTGAATGCCTGCCCGGACTGCCACAAATGGGCAATCCTCGAACGTGAACCATTGCCGCGCTGGAGCGACGGACGCGTGGCGCTTCTCGGCGACGCCTGCCATCCGATGACACCCTATATGGCACAAGGGGCTGCAACCTCGATCGAGGACGCGGCAGTGCTGGCGCGGTGCCTTGCCGGCGTCGACAATGACGACATCGAAGGCGCGTTCCGCCGCTACGAGGCAAACCGCAAGCCACGCACGTCACGCATCCAGGCGATTTCGAGCGCCAATACCTGGATGTCGGGGGGCAACGAAGACACCTCCTGGCTCTATGGCTACGACGCGTGGAACGTACCGCTCGTGGGCGAAAACGATATGGCGCTTGCCGGGTAAGGGAATGTCGATGTCCAACAGTGCAGCAAATGTGCGCGAGACGGCTTCCGGCGTCGCCTATGCGAGAACGTCCGATGGTATCGGCCTTGCATATAGACGCAGCGGACGGCCCGGTGGGCCGCGTGTCGTTCTGATCCATTCACTGGCGCTCGACGCCAGTGTCTGGGATCGGGTCGTCGGGCGGCTGGAGGATGCGGATATCGTCACGATGGACTGCCGCGGCCATGGCAGGAGCGACAAGCCTGCCGGCCCTTATGATGTCGAGCGGTTCGGCGACGATACCGCCGACCTGATGGGAGAACTCGGGTGGAGTGACGCCGTCGTCGCAGGCTGCTCCATGGGCGGTTGCGTGGCGCAGGCCTTCGCGGCGCGGCACCCCGAGCTGGTGCGCGCCATGCTGCTGATCGACACCACCGCCTGGTATGGTGCCAACGCGCCCACGGAATGGCGCGCCCGGGCGGCAAAGGCTCGCAGCGAAGGGCTGGCATCAATGGCCGAGTTTCAGGCAACGCGCTGGTTCGGCGATCGATTCCGGATGGATCATCCGGCGCAGGTTCAGCATGCCATGTCGGTCTTTACCGCCAACGATATCGATGCCTATGCCGCGACCTGCGCCATGCTCGGCGATGCCGATCTGCGCCGGCATCTGGGAGGTTTCCGGTTTCCCGTTTCGGTGGTCGTCGGCGAGGAGGATTACGCCACCCCCGTCGAGACGGCCCGAGATCTCGCTGCGGCCATTCCGGGCGCATCCCTCACCGTCTTGCCCGCGGCGCGGCATCTGACGCCGATCGAATGCCCCGACCAGATCGCAGATGCGATCCGGTCGCTGTTCAGGCGGTCGACGGCTAACGGCTAACGCCGGCGCTACGAAGGCGCCGGCCATCATCAAGGTGCTGAATCTGGGAGGATAGAATGCACGACAACACAATTACGCTGGCCGCATCCGCGACCGCAGATGGGCTAGAGGCCCACGATCCGACCCCGGCATCCGACAGCGGTCGCGCCGCAGCGCTGACTGCCCGTTTCGAAGCCATTCCCTTTACACCATGGCACCGCCGGGCGCGGATCGTCATGGGGAGTGCCACGTTTCTCGATGCCTTCGATGCCCTTTCGCTGGCATTCGTCCTTCCGATCCTGATCAAGTTATGGGAGCTTTCTCCGGCCCAGATCGGCTGGATGATCGCCGCCAGCTACATCGGCCAATTGCTCGGCGCCCTGCTCTTCAGCCGTCTTGCCGAAAGTTTCGGCCGCGTCCCCATGGCGGCAGCGGCCACAGCGCTGATGTCGGTCATGGGCCTCGCCTGCGCGCTCACCGGCAATTTTCAGATGCTTTTCCTGTGCCGCCTGATCCAGGGCATCGGTGTCGGAGGAGAAATGCCGGTTGCGGCCACCTATATCAGCGAACTTTTGCGGGCGAAGGGACGCGGCCGCTATTTCATGCTCTACGAGATGATCTTTCCGGTCGGGCTGATGATCACCGGCCAGGTTGGGACCTTGCTCGTGCCGATCCTCGGATGGACATCGCTGTTCTTCATCGGCGGCATTCCGGGTCTCGTCATCGCCTATCTGCTTTATCGGCTGCCGGAATCGCCGCGCTGGTTGATCGGCCAGCAACGCCTCGACGAAGCGGAAGCGATCATCCGCCAGGCTGAGGCGAGCGCAAGAAAGGCAAAACTCGATTATCAACAGGAGCCGCAATCGGCGCCCGAAGCGTCGGCTGCAGCACCCGCCCCTGCACAGGTCGCCCGGCAACCGAGAAGCCGCTGGAGCGAGCTGCTGTCTCCACGCTTCCGCGTGAGGACGTTGATTGCCTGGGTCCTTTGGGCGAGTTCGTTCTTCGTCGCCAACAGCCTCAACAACTGGATGCCAACACTCTATCACACCGTCTACAAGCTCGAGCTCGGAAGCGCTCTTCGGGCGGCGTCGATGACCAATGTCGCCCAGGTCGCCATCCTTCTGGTTTGCGCTTTTTGCATCGACCGCATCGGTCGAAGAACTTGGGCCATCGTGTCCTTCCTGGTCGGCGCGGCACTGTTGAGCGCCTTGGCTGCAGGTGGTGCAGGCCAGCTCTGGTCGTTGATCGTGCTGGCAACGCTTGCCTATGGCGTCGTCGGGTCGATCAATGCGGTCTTGTACCTGTACACACCGGAGATCTATCCGACGCGGATGCGCGCCATCGGAACCGGCCTTGCGACATCATGGCTGCGCATAGCCTCGGCCGTCGGGCCGACCACGGTCGGTTATATGGTGGGGACGCAGGGCATCAATTCGGTGTTCATGATGTTCGCGATCGTCGCCGCCATCGGTGCGGTCGCGGCTATCGGAATGATCGAGACCGGCGGCCGACGGCTGGAAGAAACCTCGTCGTAAGGCCAGCCTCACCAGTCCAGCGGGTGACAATCGAACAATGGGGCAACGATGTCGTGCAAGCCGCCGACATCGTTGCCCTTTATGGTGACATGTGGTTCGGGAGAGGCTATAGGCGTTGTCAGCCTTCGCCGGCTCGCAGGCGCCATGGTCAACTCACACATGCCGGCAACCCGGTTACATCCGGCGATCCAGCGACTGTCTATCGTATAGAGGTGCATTTCCATGCCGATGGGCTCCGAGCATCCGCTGCGAAGGGAACTTCACAACGAGCTCCACGCGCGGCCGTCGCTTTACTTCGATGGCGACACGGATGTGTGGCACGTCGCCATCGTCGGAGAAAATGCCCCTCCTCAGATACCAAGTTCCCTGCCGGGATTGGAGGATGTCTCCACGACCCGCGAGGGCAACCACGGCATCGGCCGCATCGGCGACGGCCGGCTGAAGTGGGAGGCTCATACCGAGTTCCTCACCCTGACCTTCGTCGTTCCCGCATCGGCCGAGCCCGGCAGCAATCCGCCGGAAGCGTTTCAGGCCTGCTGCCGCCAGATCGACGGGAAGATCATCGCGGCCGTTCGGGTGCTGGTGCGGGACGAAAAGGACGGGCAGCGTCCGGAAAAACCGAGGCTCGACTATGTCGCCTCTCAGGTCGGCGGCGGCGATGCGGAAGTGCATTCGAACTTCCGGCTGACCGACAGCGGTTTCGTCGAATTTCTGTTCTTCAACCGCAACCTCAATGCCTATCGCACCGGCCGCATGGTCAGGCGTTTCCTGGAGATCGAGACGTACCGGATGATGGCGCTGCTGGCGTTGCCGATGGCACGCGAGACGGTGTCGAAGCTTTCCGTCTTCGACCGGCGCCTCGACCTGCTGATCGCGCATATGCAGAGTGCGGTCAAGGTCGACAAAGCCCTGCTTTCCGAGGTCACCAAGCTCTCGTCGGATGTGCTCAATTTCTCCGCTCTCGCCCGTCACCGCTTCGGCGCGACGAAAGCCTATGCCGAGATCGTCGCAAGCAGATCGTCGGAGCTGCGCGAGGAGCGCGTCGAACAGCGCCAGCGGATCGGCACCTTCATCGACCGGCGCTTTCAACCGGCCGTCCGTGCGGTTCACGCCGCCGAACGCCGCCTCGATGAACTGGCCGAACGTGTGAGCCTGGCCGGCGACCTGCTCAGAACCACCGTGCAGGTTCAGCTCGAAGATCAGAACGCCTCACTGCTGACATCAATGGAAGAGCGGGCGCGCATCCAGGTCCATATCCAGCAGGCGGTCGAAGGCTTCTCCGTCATCGCCATCACCTATTACACCGTTGGCCTCGCAAAGATCTGCCTGGAAAGCATCTCCGAACTGGGCGTCGATCCGCACGTGTCGAAGCTCGCCGTTCTCGGCGCCATCCCGCTCGTGCTTTTCGCCGTCTGGGCGGCAGTTCGTCATGTTCGCAAGAGCATTGCCGGCCACTCTCACGGTCCCGCATCAGAGAGCCACTGAGGCGACGCTGGCCGATGATCGCTCACCGCCGCCCTTTCGAGGCGGCGGCGTTTTCTTGCCTGCTTCGGCAGGACGTCAGGATGCCATCGCTTAGTGGCGATGTTCCGATGCCCGGCCGCTGCCCGTTCTGAACCGCCGCAGCAATTCGGCAAGGCTTTCGGTTTCATGTGTCAAGCTCTGCGCGGCCGCCGTAGTCTCCTCGACCAACTGAACGCGATCATCCCGCTTTCCGGATATCGTTTCGACAAACTCGTCGACGGGCACTATTTCTGCAGCTTGCTCCGTGCCGGGGAGCGGCTACCGCAACATTCCTTGAGGCTCTTCCCTGAACCGCAAGGACATGGATCTTTGCTCCTGCGCTGCAGGCGACCGATCAGAGGGAGAATAGCTGCGGTCGGCAAGAATGCGGCGACAAGAGTGATCAACTTGGCTGAAATGCCAGGGACAACGCGGCGACGGCCGGAGTTGAAACCGCTCCAGGCCCGCTCAGCGACATATTCAGCGTCCAGCTTGGGCAATATCTTGAAGAGAGCCGCCCGGTTCGCGCCGGCCTTTTCAAGGAATTCGGTGGATACCGGTCCGGGCGCGACACATGTCACGGTAACGCCAAAGCGGCGCACTTCCTGATGGAGCGCGTCCGAAAAAGAGTGCACGAAACCCTTGCTTGCGTAATACAAAGCCATGTACGGCCCGGGAACCAAACCCGCTATGGAGCCGAGATTGATCACGCCGCCACGTCCGCGCGCCAGCATTCCAGGCAGGAAGCGAAGGGTCATATCGGTCAGGGCGCGTATATTGAGATCGATGATCCCAAGCTGATCGTTGACGGGGAGTATCGTTGCTGCACCTCGCAGACCATACCCAGCACTGTTGACCAGGACGCCGCAGACCAAATCGTTGGCGGTTAGAAAAGCCTCGAGACGCGCCGACGCATCGGCTGCGAAGAGATCCAGCTCCAGCGTGAACGCCTCGCCGCCGGCCTGCCGTACGTCGGCCGCCGCAGCGGCGAGGCCTTCAGGCGAACGCGCGACGAGCACGACGACATTGTCTTCACGTGCCGCAACCTTTGCAATTGCTCGTCCAATGCCGCGGGAAGCCCCAACCACGACGACAGCCAAACGAAACTCATCCTGCACGGTCATTTCGACGTCCCTACCGTCGACATGATGGTAGGGGTTCCGCTCTGGGCGAGGCTTTTTACTTCGTCGGCGATCTCGCCGTTCAAGATTCTTTCGAACCGTTCTAACGCCCGAGCGACATTCGCTCCATCCATGACCCTGTGGTCGTAGTGGATGCGGACAGCAACCGATCCATCCTCGCCGATTGGACCGTAGTTGAGAAGTGTGGTCAGTGGGGTGATCGGGTTGAGGGACTCCGCTCCCAGGCCCGAATAGACAGACAATTGGAACGTGCCGAAATAACGCGCACGCTTCCGCCCGATATTGAGCCCGAGCCACATGAGCAGCCACCTCACAGGGGCAGGTGCGCGAGCGAGCTTCAGAGAGCGCCGAAACTCCTTGATCTCCAGAACCGGAAGTGACCTTGCTGCGCGGATCAGCGTCTCCAGCTGGGAAATGGAGCGCTGCTCGGGACCTTTGATGATGCTCAGCAGAACGACCCGCTCTCCGTCATGCTCGCGCTCATGGGCAATGGAGGCCACACTGGCCGGATATTCATAGAGCTGCGGCCTTGGAAACTTGACATAAGCGCGCCGCAATTCGGGAATTTCTTGAGAGAGTAGGGCGTATCCCTTCAAGAAAAGCACAGTCCAGGACGGCCGGGCATCCGGTCCGTCTCTGGCATCGAGGAGCGGCCGAAGGTTCATTTGCCGCTGGACCGTCACGCGTGGCACCCCGATCGAGAATCTCATCAGATCTCCAACAAGTCGTCGCGATGCCGAGAGCTTGATCGTTCGGCCTCTCATCTAACCACCTCTAGTAAAGATAAGGGATGATGCGCTTGGTCTTCGCCATATACGCTTGGTATTGCGGGCCGAAAACTTCCAACATCATACGTTCTTCCTTGTCCACCCTTAGGAAGAATAGAACGGTGAAGCCGATCAGGCCCGCCATGCCTGCCACCCAGTTCGACAGCAGAAACGCTTGTGAAAGCCCCATCAGAAGGAACGACGTGTACATGGGGTGGCGGACAAGGGAGTACGGGCCAGCGCATATCAATTCGTGCCGCTGGCGGATCTCCAGCGTAATCGACCAGTTTCGTCCCAATTGCTTGTGGGTTCTTCGAAAGACCCACATTGCGGCACAGAAGAGTATTGTCCCGATCACGACGGCCCACAAATGGGCGGTATAGTCGGCCACCTCAGGGATGCCAGTCGCGACGTAAAATCCCGGCACGATCGCAAGCCCGACGAGAGCTGCAGCAAGCCCGACCGCCTCCGAACCGGTACGGCGGTTGCTGACGACCGGCACTCGCTTCGCGCGACGCTCAAATGGGTATCGAATGATGCACCATGCCACAATTCCAAGAACCCAGACCATCTCGCCGACGACGGCTACTGATAAATTCAAATCAAGTCACCAGAACCTTTCTATGATCGGCCTTCCGCGATCGCCAACGCCCGCACGCAATCAACCTGTATTCATCTCCCGCAGAGTTGCAATGAATTGTTGCGGCCTTAGCCAAATGCCGGGCGCCTTATAACCCATGTGCCGTGCGATATCCGCCACGAAGGCGTTGCAATTATAAACCGTCGCCTCCCAGAGATGAGTGGTTGCCTGCAGTTTGCGTATATACGCAACTGTGTCGCGATATTCATCATCAGTCAGCATCACACGCCAGCTTGCCGACCTGTACTGCTCTTCCAGGTCACCATCCGTTGCTCCGGTCGAGGCCGGAACGGGTATGAAATGGCCTAATACATAGGGCGCGGCATTGTCAGAAGCTGGCGCAAGTCCGGCGACTTCGGGATTGATCATATTTCCGTTCTTATCCGCCCGCCCAAAAACGACGTAGGTGTGGCCGTAGGTCAGCGCATAGCGTGAGCGGAATTCGATGAAATACCGATTTGCTTTGTTTTCAGCCGCATTGGTTGGAGCTACGCCTCTGCCATTCGACGTATAATGCGGTAGAGGCCTTTTGTCTTCTGTCTGGCATGAAGATGCCATGACCGCCAACATAACAACTAGCGACACACCGCCTCTTCCAAGCGCCATCACTAAGCTCCATATGCAGGCCCCGACGAATGGGAGCCCGAAGTCAGCATATAAAATGCCACTCGTGCGCTGTGAGTTGCGAAGGAGCGCAAGCCTGGCGGTTTATGGTGCAAGAAGAGGAAGGGTCTATGTGACCCTTCCTAAGAATCAAACGCGATATGCTACTTGTAGACTGCTTCTGCCGGCGGTGGGGCCTTCCCCTTGCCTTTGCCAATCGATCCGCAAGCACTCAGATTGGCCACCGCAAACATTGCAACGATTACGATTAGAATTCTGCTCATCATGAAGTCCTCTCCTCATCATGGGATAGCTTTTTGAGGGCTACACCTTAAAGTTTAGCGACAATCAGCACCCTGGATAGGGCGGTTATGATGCAACATGCAACGAATCTACATTAGCAGATACATATTGCCATAGCCAACCCTGCGATTTCAAATGGTAAACGCCATCAGATGACAACCACGCGTGTACCTATGCGTGCACGAGAGTAAAGGTCGACGATGTTTGCGTTCGTCAAGCGAATACACCCATTCGAAACTGCACGACCTATCGACCAGGGGGCATTCGTTCCGTGCAACCGGAACAGGGTATCTTGTCCACCTTGGTAGAGGTAGAGGGCCGCTGCACCGAGAGGGTTGAGCGGTCCTCCCGGTATCCCATCGGCATATTGGGCTAGCCGGGGTTTGCGCTGAATCATGTCATTGGTGGGCTTCCACGAAGGCCACTCTGCCTTATGGCCGATAGTGGCCTCGCCCTTGAAACTCAGTCCTTCCTCTCCGACGCCAACGCCATAGCGAGTCGCTTGTCCGTCAGCCTCCACGAAGTAAAGGTAGCGGCTCGCCGTATCGACGACGATAGTTCCGGGCGCTTCGCTCCCCGTATACGCGACCTCCCGTCGTCGATAGCGGGGATCGACATCCGGATCCATCGCAAATCGGTAGCGCAGCGGCGGCCCATCGCCCGAAGTACATCCAGAAAGCATTAGAGCCAGGCTCCCCAGCACGAGCCCCCGGCGTGTAATATGGTGTTTGTCCATTTCCACCTGCCAAGTAATTCGGTCGATCCCGTTCATTCCAAATTAGCCCGTTCATTCCAAATTAGATTGCGACATCTTTTGACAAAGACACTCAACGCTGTGGAAGATGAGTTCGCAACACTGGCAACATCCGAAGCTGCGCAATACCATGCGCTTCTATTTATCCGGGAAACCCCTTGCATCAATAATCGCGCCGATCGAATATTAGCACATCAACAAGGACAGAGACGATGAAGCTTTGCCTGGAAGGAAAAATCGCAATCGTAACGGGCGCAGGTTCCGGAATTGGTGCCGCCGTTTCCCGACAACTCGCAGAGGAGGGTGTTGAGGTTGTGGCTGCCGATATCAATGCTGACGCAGCACACGCGATTGCCGCCGCAATCAGATCAGAGGGAGGCCGCGCCTGTGAATTTGCAGTCGATGTCAGTGACAGTGGAAGTGTGCAGAGACTTATCGATTTTACCGTTGAGACATGTGGCGGCTTGGATCTGGCGGTCAATAATGCCGGAATCGATGGGGTGCGCGCAGCGGTCGCAGATTATCCGCTCGACAATTGGCACAGGGTGATGAACGTCAATCTCAACGGCGTTTTCTATTGCATGAAGTCCGAAATTGGCGCGATGCTTAAGCTGGGTGGCGGCGCAATCGTGAATTTGTCTTCCACTCTCGGGTCCGTTGGATTACCCACCGCGGCGGCATACACCGCAGCCAAGCACGGGGTTGTTGGGCTGACGAAAGTCGCTGCGATGGAGTATGCGAGATTGGGTATCCGCATAAATGCCGTCGGTCCCGGCTGGATCGAAACGCCACTTTTGTCAGAGCACCTTGAGGCGGCGAGTACGCGACGCATGGCATCGCTTCAACCAATGGGCAGGCGTGGAAAACCGGAAGAGGTCGCGACGCTTGTGTGTTTCCTCTTGTCCGAGCAGGCCAGTTTCATCACCGGGGGGCACTATTTGGTAGACGGGGCCTATACCGCTCATTGAAGAAAGGGTTTGAGAGGAAGAGCGATTCCAGACTGTGTCCATTTGCCTGATGACGTGCTGCGGACCTGTCGGCGGTCAGTGTTCTCCCCTCGGGTCTCTCCCCTGATCTGTGATCGGCTATCTATGGATGAGCGAAATAAGTTTCTCCATGGAGCCTACTTTGGGGGTTCTCCCGAACAGCAAGGCCGGACATGACGGGCGGGCATCGCCACTGGCGGGACTAGATCAAGGCGCGGATTGTGTTGGAGAGTTTGTGGCCGGGCTTGACGATAAATGGTTGTGGAGCGCTATGGACTGACGCCGAACCACCTGTCTTTCTGGCGAACGATGGCGCGGTGTGGCAAGCGCATGTGCGGGCCTCCAAATACGCCGGTCTTCTTCCACGCTATGGCCTGGCACGAGCCGCTAGTGGCAGCTTCCATTCAAATCTAATCTCGTTGGTGCTGAAGAGCGAGTGGTCGCATGGTGCGAAATGGTCGGCGGAGTAATTACGCGCGCTCCGCCGGCGCCGATCGTCTGGGCATTGGCAGCAGAGATCGATATCGCCAAGGCGATGGATGCAAGCGTGGCCGTTTTCGTGAATCCCGCTGCGCAATTCGCCTTCTTCGGCGCAAATCCACCGAACTTGAAGGACATCACATCAAACTTGATGTGATGCGTTTAAGATTTTGCTCTTATAGAAATTAGCGTCCGCCGAAGCCGGAGCTGACGGTAATGCCCTTGTAAATCACCCTCTGTAGCACGATGGCCAGCACGACACCCGGCACCATGGAGATCGTCGCACCGGCCATGATGTAGTTCCAGGCGGTTCCCTGCTGTGTCTGGAACAGGGTGAGCCCGAGCGGCAGCGTGGCCATTTCGACGCCGCTGGTGGCGATCAGCGGCCAGAGGAAACTCTTCCATTGTGCGATGAAGGTGAATAGCGCCAGCAGGCCGATGGCCGGCATGGCAAGCGGAATGATGACCGTAACCAGGATGCGCAGGCGCGAAGCCCCGTCCATCATCGCCGCCTCGTCGAGATCCTTGGGAATACCGAGGATGAACTGCCGCAGCAGAAAGGTGCCGAAAGAGCTGAAAGCGACCGGCAGGATCATGCCGTGATAGGTGTTGATCCAGCCGAACTTGCTGACGATGAGGAAGAGCGGAATGACCAGCATGACCTGCGGGATCATCAGCGTGGTGAGATAGGTGAGCAGCAGACCCTCCCGGCCGGGAAATTTCAGCCGAGCAAAAGCGTAGGCAGACAGACAGGAGACCGCAATCACGATTGCCGTAACGCCGCAGGCGACCACGAAGGAATTCAACAGGAAGGCTCCGAACGGCAGGGAAACCACGGCTTCTACGAATGTTCCCCAATGATATTCCTCGGGGAAGATGCGGACCGGCACGGCCATCACCTCGGCATTGGAGCGCACCGCGTTCGACACCATCCAGAAGAACGGGAAGAGGAAAAGCAGCGCGATCAGCGAAAGCCCCGTGTAACTGGCGAAAGAGCCGATGCGCCGCAATAGGCGGTGACGATGCTGGGACACGGAATGCGGATGCCGTGAGGTCGGATCAGTCGTCATAATGCACCCATTTGCGCTGCATGTGGAATTGCAGGATGGTGAGCGCCATGATCATGACGAACATCACCCAGGCGAGAGCCGAGGCATAGCCCATCTGGAAATTGGTGAAGCCCTTCTGGTAGATGGCAAAGCCAAGCGTGGCCGTCGCCGATCCCGGCCCGCCGCGCGTCATCGCAAAGATCTCGTCGAAGATCTGCAGCGAGGTGATGGCCGTCATCACGGTGCCGAAGAAGATGGTCGGCGATATGAGCGGCAGGCGGATGCGCCAGAAGCGCTGCCAGGCATTGGCGCCGTCGATCGTCGCCGCCTCGAGATAGTGCTTCGGCACGAGGTCGAGCGCGGCGTTGAACATCACGACGTTGTAGCCGACATTCGCCCACAGGGTGACGAGCACGATCGCCTGCATGGCCCAAGTCGAGCTCAGCAGGAAATTCGGCAGGCCGAGGCCGAGCGCGCGGATGATGGTGTCGGCCAGCCCGTCCGGTGTGAAGATGAGCAGCCACACCACCGACGCCGCGATCGTCGGCGTGAAGGTCGGCAGGAAGAAGATTACCCGGAAGATCGCCTTGCCGCGCTTCAGGCTCGATATCCAGACCGCCAGCGTCAACGAGATGACGAGGTTCAGCGCCAGATACTCGACGGCGAAGAACAGCGTGTTGCGCAATATGGTGTAGAAGGCCGGATCAACGGTGAAGAGCCTGATATAATTCTGAAAGCCGACGAAGGACGGCGTCGAGATCAGCTGCCAATTGGTGAAGCTGAGCGCCAGCGACGCCACGATCGGCAAGGCCATGAAGACCATGAAGCCGAGGAAGCTCGGCAGCAGGAACAGCATGGCTGTCTGCGTCTCCGGCTTCAGGAAGCGCCGGGGCCGACCGGGCTGCAAGGAAACTTCGGCAACAGCGCTTTGCGACATGTGTTCCTCCATGCGCGGCAGGTCCTGCCGCGGGCGGGCGCTAGCGCGTCCTGTCGGACGCGCTCGCTTTATTGCTGCGCGAGGCTCTGGATGGACTCCATCGTCTGCTTGGCATCGGCGCTGCCGGCGAAAGCCGGCGGGAAATACTGGTTGAAGAGGTTTTCCACCGCTGCCCAGTTGTTGGTGATCACGTAGGGCACGGAGTGCGCCAGGGAATAGTCGATGGCCTCACCGCCATTGGTGATGTCCTTGGCCGCCACCTTGTACCAGGCGGATTGCGCCGCCGTGCGCGCCGGCAACGCGCGCCCCCCTTCGGCAAGATAGGTCAGCGCTTCGGGGCTTGTCAGCACCTGAATGGCCTTCCAGGCCGCATCCTTGTTCTTGCTGGACGTGGAAATACCGAAGCCGGAGCCCGCTGTGACGGCCGAGAGTTCGCCTTCGTCGCGCGGCAGGGTGGTGAGGCCGATCTTGAACTTGGCCTGGTCCTTCATGCCGATGATCGACCAGGGGCCGTCGATATACATGGCGACATTGGCCGAGTTGAACCGGCCCTGGACGACATCACCGGGATCCGCGCCACCCGAGGGAACCAACGGCGCGATCTTATCCTTGGCGGCGAAACCGATCACTCTCTCGGCGGCTGCAACCGCGCTCGCACTGGTCAAGTCAAGCTCGCCGGCGTCGTTGACGTATTTATCGCCCCAGGCCGCGGCCAGGACCGAATAGTTGGTCGGAGTGATACCGAAGCCGTACTTGCCGTCCTTCGTCAGCTTCTTGGCGGCATCGGTGAACTCGGCAAGTGTCCAGCCTGGCTTCGGTAGCGGAACGCCGGCGGCTTCGAGCGCGTCCTGGTTATAGTAGATGACCCACGGACCGACATCGTAGGGCAGGCCGTAAAGCTGCTTATCGACGGACATGCCGCCGATGATCGAGGGTGTGAAGGCGCCGACGTCGAACTTATCGGCCTCGACCCGGTCATTCAGGGGCTCGAGCAGCGAATAGAAGTTCGGCATGCGCAGCGACTGCATGGAAACGATGTCGGCGAGCTGTCCCGATGCCGCCAGCACCGGCAGCCGCGTCCAGTAGTCGACCCAGCCCGTCGTCGTCAGCGTCACCTTGATATCGGGATACTTGGCGGTCACCATCTCTGCCAGGTGCTGCCAACTCTTGGTGTCGGTTTCGGAGCCGGTCCACATCTGCCAGGTCAGGTTGACCTGCTCGGCCGATGCGGCTGTGGCAAAAAGACTGCTGCCGATAGCGGCAAGCAAAAGCGTTTTCTTCAGAACCTTCATGGGTTTCTCCTCCCTCCATGAACGCAAGGACACGCGAGTGCGATCGAGCTCACGCCTTCAGGACGATCTCGATCACCGGCACGGTAACGTCCGGGCGCCGGACCGGCAGTTCGAGCGTGATCATGCCTTCCGGCACCGTCACGCCGATATTGGAATCAACATCTTTGGCATGGCTCAACCAGTGCACCTCGCTGGCGTCATGCAGGAATTGCGCATAGGCGATCCTGTCGGCGAGACCTTCGATGTGGATGTGGCGGTAAGGCCAATTGTAGACGTGCAAATAAAGGCGGTTGCCGCGCTGGGTATAACGGCAGCCGGCCGGCACCGGATAGCGGGATGGCCCTGCCCCATAGATGGAACGTCCGTTGACGGCCATCCAGTTCTGATAGACCTCGAGCGCGCTGATGGCGCGCGCATCGAGCGTGCCGCGGCCGGTCGGGCCGACATTCATCAGCAGGTTGCCGCCGAGCGCGACGGAATCGATCAGCAACTGGATGATCTGTTCCGGGCTTTTCCAAGTATCTTCGTCGCGGTGATAACCCCAGGAGCCGCTGAAGGTATGGCAGGCTTCCCAGAGCACCCCCTGGCTGGCGATGGCGGGGGCCACACGCGGCGTATACTGCTCCGGCGTCGTCACGTCAGGCAGGGTGCCGGGCGGCAGATCGAGGCGGTTGTTGACGATGATGCCGGGCTGCAGCTCGCGCACCAGATCCACCAGGCGCTCGCTCTCCCAATCGGCGCGCCCCTTGCCGGGCAGGCCGCGATATTCGCGCCCGGGGTAGCTGAAATCGAACCAGATGATGTCGATGCGGCCGAAGCCGGTCAGAAGCTCGCGCACCTGTTCGCGCATATAGGCAGCGTAGTTGGCGATGTTACGGCCGGCATTCAGGGCCTTGGCGTCGGGATGGTTGCGCAGCGGATGGTGAACGTCGATCGGGAAATCGGGATGGTGCCAGTCAAGCAGCGAATAGTAGAAGCCGATCTTGAGCCCTTCGGCGCGGAAGGCTTCGACCAGCGGCGTGAGCAGATCTTTGCCGCAGGGCGTGTTCGGCGCCTTGTAGTCCGTCACCTTGCTGTCCCACAGGCAGAAGCCTTCATGATGCTTGGTCGTCACCACGACATATTTCATGCCGGCAAGGCGCGCCCGGCGGGCCCATTCCCTGGGATCGTAGAGATCGGGATCGAAATTGTCGAAATAGCGCTGGTAGTGGTCGTCGGTCAGCTCTTCGCGGTTCTTCAACCACTCGTGCCGGGCTCCCAAGGCATAGAGGCCCCAATGGATGAACATGCCCAGGCGATCCTGGCTGAACCAGGCGTGTTTCTCCGCCCCTCCCGATGCCGGATTTTCCGGCTGGCGTTCCGAACTCGTCACAGGTTTCTCCTCCCTGTTTTCCGGCTCGACATCATATCGAACCGGTTCGGTAAATGATCATCTCGCCTGATCCGATGTCTGTCAAGCCGAAATTCGCGATCACCAGATCAGAAAGGCAAGCCCCGCAAAACAACTGATTTGAAGCATAAATGTTGCGCCGACCAATAAAATCGGACATAACAAGGCATTAGAACCGGTTCGACAGACATGACCACGATACGAGACGTAGCGCGCCTTGCGGGGGTTTCCATCTCGACCGTCTCGCTCGCGCTCAACAGCCCGAAGCGGGTCGGCGTCGAGACGCTCGACCGCATCCAGCAGGCGATAAAATCGACCGGTTACCGCATCGACCCGGTGGCCCAGACGCTGGCGCGCGGACGCAGCTCGTTGATCGGTTTCGTTTCGGCCAATCTCGGCAACATGTTCTTCGGCGACATCCGTCGAGAGATCGAGCACCAGGCGCTCGACCACGGTTATTTCGTCCTGATCGCCGACTCCTCCGGCAGGGCCGATCTCGAACGGGCGCTGCTGGAGCGGCTGGAAGCGCAGAAGATCGCCGGAATTGCGCTGGCGGCAAACGGGCACGGCGAGGAGTACGCGACGTTCCTGCGCGACTTCAAAACCCCGATCGTGATGTTCGACCAGAAGGTGGAAGGGGCGGAACGCGATTTTGTCGGTTCCGACAACCCGCTTACCACCACCATCCTGACCGAACATCTGCTGCAGCTCGGCCACAGGCGCATCGGTTTCATCTCCGGGCCGAGCGGCCTGCACACTGCCGACGAGCGCCTGAAGGGTTTCATGAACACGATGGCCGGCGCCGGTGTGGACATCGATCCTTCGCTGGTGGTCGAAGGCGGCTACACCCGGACTGGCGGCCATGCACAGGCGATGAGCCTCTTGACCCGCCGCGACCGGCCGACCGCCATCATCGGCGCCAACAACATGACCGGCCTAGCAGCACTTCAGGTCATGCAGGAGATGGGCTTCCGCTGCCCTGACGACGTGTCGCTGGCGATGGTCGACGACGTGCCCTGGAGCAATGTCATCACGCCTCGCATCACCATGGTGGTGCAGGATGCGCAGAAGCTCGGGGAATTGGCGGCACAACGCCTCCTGGCAAGAATAGCAAGCCCCGAGGGCGCCGCCGCGCCGCCTGAAGATTTCATCCTGACGCCGAGATTCGTACGCGGAGAATCGACCAGGCGGTTGTGAGTGCTTCCACCGGTCCTCACGCATATGCCAAACCGGCGTCGAGAGATGTAAGCGCAGTGCCGGATTTTCTCTCGTCGGCCCTTATCCATTGAAAGGCGGCAAAATTTGTCATACATGTGTGATGAATCGTGAATTTCGCAATGCCGCGCGTTTGAACGGCATTCGGATCGAGGCCGATGCGGGGGTCAAACGTGGCAATGCAGGTGAAGGATCGCAGCAAAGGCTCCGGGTCGCTGGTCTCACAGGTTGGCGAAAGCCTCCGGCAAGCCATATCGAGCGGCCAGTATTCCGCCGGCGACAAGCTTCCGAGCGAACACGAGCTGACCGAAACGCACAGCGTCAGCCGCACCGTCGTGCGCGAGGCGGTGGCCGCACTTCGCTCCGACGGGCTTGTCGAGGTGCGCCAGGGAGCGGGGATTTTCGTGCTCGGTGCCGATCCCGCGCTCTCCGCGCGGAAAGTCGACAAAGCCCGCGTCGCCTCCGATCTTGAGGTCCTCGAGATCAGAACACCTGTCGAAATCGAGGCGGCGGGCCTAGCGGCCCTGCGCCGCTCGCCGGCACAGGAGGAAGCGATATTCGAATGTCATCGGAAAATCCTCCAATGCATCGAGAGCGATCAATCCATTCGCGATGCGGATCTCGAGCTCCATGCCGCAATCGCCGAAGCCACGAACAATCCGCTGTTCAGGCAGTTCCTGGAATCGCAGGGCTCTGCGATCATCCCGCAGTCGAGGCTCGTCCCGGAATCGAGGACGGCCGAACAGACCGCCTATCGAAAGCTGATCCACAGGGAGCACGAGGCAATCGTCGTCGCCATCTCGGACAGGGACGAGCAGGCCGCCCGCAACGCCATGCGCGACCATCTGGTCGGAAGCCAGGCCAGGTACCGCAACTTGCTGAGGGATCTGCGAAGCTTTACGAGCTGACATCCGATCCGGAATTGCGTGGAAGCGGACTGATTATGTGCGCACGGCCGGCAGGCGCCGGATGTGGCTCGAGGCGCTTGGCGCAAGGCCGCTCCTGAGCGTGGCAGTTGGCGCGAATTGTCCGTTATTTGTCCGGCGCGCGCATTTTCCCCTGTCTTCAAATCGCCGAATATGACTTCATGATCAACCTGCATGGAGCAAAAAATGTCCGGCCATGATACTGTCCTTCTCGTTATCGACGCTCAGGAGTCCTTCAGACACCGCGATTACTGGGATGAAAACCTCGCTTCCGCCTATATCGATCGTCAGCAGGCTCTGATCGACGGCGCGCAAGCCGATGGAATACCCATCATCCAGATCTTCCATGTCGATGAAAATGGGCCGTTTTCGGAAGCATCCGGGTTCGTCAGCACACTCGCCCCGCTCAGGATCGCTCCCAAGGCGACGTTCAGGAAGAACCGCCATAGCGCCCTGGTCGGTTCCGGTCTCGACGTGTGGCTGACCGAGAACGGCGTCCGTCGTATCCTCGTCTCCGGCATCCGCACCGAACAGTGCTGCGAGACCACGACCCGCCATGCCTCGGATCTCGGCTATCAAGTCGACTATGTCGGCGAAGCGACCCTGACCTTCCCGATGACCGATGCCGCAGGACGCACCTGGAACGCCAAGGAAATCCGGGACCGGACCGAACTGGTCCTGTCGGGCCGTTTCGCTCGGATCGCGACCGTCGAACAGGCCCTGGCTGGGCGCGGAAAGTCGCTCGCCGCATGACGGACGCCGCGCAGCCCTTCGATATTCCGGTCTTCGTCGTCGTGCCGCCGCGCGTGCTGCTGCTCGACGTGGCCGGCCCGATCGAAGTGCTGCGCAAGGCGAACCTCGAACAGCGCACAGTGCGCTTTACCGTCGCCTATATCGGCCCATCGGCGACGGTCGGCAGTTCGATCGGCCTTGCCGTTACGGGAGTCGCCGCAATGCCGGAACGCTTGCCCGATACCGCGCTTGTCATCATTGCCGGCAGCGCCGATGCCCCGATGAAAAACAGCGCCCCAGGGAACGAACAGGAGCGCGCCGACCAGGCTGCCATCGTCGCATGGCTGAAGCGCGCCATTCTTCCGGGAATTCGTCTGGTCTCGATCTGCTCGGGCGCATTGCTCGCTGCCGAGGCAGGCATGCTCGACGGCCGCGATTGCACCACCCACCATGCCTGCATAGAGGATCTGGTGAGACTCGCACCCACCGCGCGCGTCCGGGACAACCGGCTCTATGTCGAGGATGGAGACCGCTTCACGAGCGCCGGCATCACCGCCGGCATAGACCTCATGCTGCATATCGTTGCCGAAGCAGCAGGACATGCCTGCGCGCTCGCGGTGGCGCGATATCTTGTCGTCTATCTCAGGCGCGGCGGCTCGGATCCGCAGCTTTCGCCCTGGCTTGAAGGTCGCAACCATATTCACCCGGTCATTCACCGCGCGCAGGATGCGGTGGTCGCCAACCCCTCTCACGACTGGTCGGTGGCGTCGCTTGCGCACCTCAGCGGTGCCAGCCCGCGCAACCTTTCACGGCTGTTCAACGAGCAGACAGGCATGAGCGTTACGGATTTCGTCAACCTTATGCGCGTGGCTCTTGCCCGCGAGATGCTCGCCGGTTCACGGCTGGACATGGAGGCCGTCGCGATGCGCGCCGGCTTCGGCTCGGCGCGGCAGCTCCGCCGCGCCTGGAATCGTCTGAATGACGGCCCGCCGAGCGCGGCGCGGTCGAGGCTGCCCGTCGGTTCATAGACTGCTCGCCGCCGGTCACCAGATCGCGATGACGATCGCGGACATATTGTCTCGCAGATTTCACATTGAAGCGCTTGCCGCGATGGCTTGATGCTGCATGCGCTCGGATAGAGATCCGTCTGGGCACAAATCTATGGAAGGGACGGCGCATCTGGCTTAAGAAACGACTACGCGCCCGTTGCTCCCGCGATGAGGGATGTATGGATGGAATTCGACGGGCTGCTTACCCATCCGCGACTGAAAGCTAGTTGAAAGCTTCGACGTCATAGGAAGAGGCAGCATCGTGGAGGAGACACGGGTCAAGGTGGCGAGACGACGATGCTAGCAAACCACAGGAGGAGATTTCCATGCGTTCTTCACGCAGCCTTTTTCACACCGTCGCTTTTTCGACGCTTCTCGCCGCAGCATCTTTCGCGACCAGCGCCGCACATGCGGCCGATAAGATCACCATCATGGTCGGCGGTTATGAAAAGCAGATCTATCTGCCCGCCAAGCTTGCCGAATCGCTCGGATATTTCAAGGACGAGGGTCTCGACGTCGAACTGCTGAACGAAGCTGCCGGCGTCGATGCCGAAAATCAGCTTCTGGCCGGCGCCGTCCAGGGCGTGGTCGGCTTCTACGACCACTGTGTGGACCTGCAGGCCAAAGGCAAATTCGTCGAATCCATCGTCCAGTTCAGCCAGGCGCCGGGCGAAGTCGAGATGGTTTCGAGCAAACATCCTGACATCAAATCGCCGGCCGACTTCAAAGGTAAGACCCTCGGCGTCACCGGTCTCGGCTCGTCCACCAACTTCCTGACCCTCTTCATGGCCTCGAAGGCCGGGCTGAAGCCCGGCGACGTCGTGACGGTTCCGGTCGGCGCCGGCGGCACCTTCATCGCTGCCATGCAACAGGATCAGATCCAGGCCGGCATGACGACCGAGCCGACGATCTCGCGCATGATCAAGACCGGCGAGGCGAGCGTGCTCGTCGATATGCGTACGGTCGAGTCGACCCGTCAGGCGCTCGGCGGCACCTATCCGGCCGCCTCGCTCTACATGGAAGCCTCCTGGGTCGACGCGCACAAGGAAGAGGCACAGAAGCTCGCCAACGCCTTCGTCAAGACGTTGCGCTACATCAACACGCATTCGTCCGCCGAGATCGCGGACAAGATGCCGAAGGACTTCTACGTCGGCGACAAGGACGGCTACATCAAGGCTCTCGACGACGGCAAGGGCATGTTCACACCGGATGGCGTCATGCCGGAAGACGGTCCGAAGACCGTGCTTGCCGTGCTCTCGGAGTTCTCCAAGAACGTCAAGGGCAAGCAGATCGACCTTTCCAAGACCTACACGACGGATTTCGTCAAGAACGTCAAGTAAGGCGTCGTCGCATCGCTTCCGGCTCCAGCCGGAAGCGACCTCCCGATCGATCCATGGGCATTGCGTGCACGCGCCCAAAGCACGCCTCAGGTATCATCATGCAAAATGACAAGAACCAGATCCCGGCGATCGAGCTGATCAACGTCAGCCGCCGCTTCGTCTCGCCGACCGGCAAGTCCCTTACGGCCTTGCGCGATTTCAACATGACGGTCGACCGCGGAGAGTTCGTCGCCGTCGTCGGCCCCACCGGATGCGGCAAATCGACGACGCTCAATCTTGTGACGGGTCTCGCACGCCCGAGTGCCGGTGAAGTCCGGTTGATGGGCGGTCCGATCACCGGCATTGACCCGCGTGTCGGCTTCGCGTTCCAGACCGACGCACTCTTTCCCTGGAAGAACGTGATCGACAACGTCATGGCCGGTCCGCTGTTTCGGGGCAAGTCGCGCACTGAAGCGGAAAAGAGCGCACGCGACTGGTTGGCCCGTGTCGGCCTTTCGAAGTTTGTCCATCACTATCCCCACCAGCTTTCCGGCGGCATGCGCAAGCGCGTCTCACTGGCACAGACCTTCATCAACGAGCCGGAGATTCTGCTGATGGACGAGCCGTTTTCGGCTCTCGACGTCCAGACCCGCACCGTCATGCATGAAGAGCTCTTGAAGCTGTGGGCGGAGCGCAAGGCCTCGGTGGTGTTCGTCACCCACGATCTGGAAGAGGCCGTCGCGCTCGCCGACAAGGTCTATGTGCTGACCGCCGGCCCAGCAACGGTAAAGTCGGTCTACACGATCGATCTCCCCCGTCCGCGCGTCGTGTCGGAAATCCGCTACGAGCAGAGCTTCATCGACTATTGCAAGACGATCTGGGAGGACCTCCGCGAGGAAGTGGAGACCAGCTACCGCCGCGCGAGCGAAGCGGCCTGAGGGAGGATATCATGGCACACATCACACTTGAGGCCGGTTCGGCCACCATGTTTCGGCCGGGCACGTCGGACACGGAAATCGAGGCATCGGCGCTGAAGGCAATGCGCCGGCGCAAGACGCTGGTGCGCTTTTGGCAGATCGCCATCCTGGTCTTCGTGATCGGCATGTGGGAGCTGTCCTCAAACATGCAATGGATCGATCCGTTCTTCTATTCGAGCCCGAGCGGCGTCGTTCAGCGCCTCTACGAATGGGCAACCGAAGGCACCACGGAAGGTTCGCTCTGGTATAATCTATGGGTGACGATGGAGGAGGCCTTGATCGGCTTCTTCGCGGGTTCGATCACCGGCGTCTTCGTCGGCATCGGTCTTGGCCGTAACCGCTTCCTGTCGGACATCTTCTCCGTCTATATCAAGGCGATCAATTCGATACCGCGCGTCGTTCTTGCCCCCATCTTCATCATGATCATGGGTCTCGGCCTGCCCTCCAAGGTTGCTCTCGCCTTCATCATGGTGTTCTTCGTCGTCTTTGCAAACGCCTTCCAGGGCGTGCGCGAGGCCGACCGCAATATGATCGCCAATGCCCGCATTCTCGGCGCCTCGGACTGGCAGGTCACCCGCACGGTGGTCATTCCCTCGGCGATGAGCTGGATCTTCGCCAGCCTGCACGTGTCCTTTGGTTTCGCGATCATCGGCGCAATCGTCGGCGAATTCGTCGGCGCCCGCTTTGGGATCGGTCAACTCATCTCGATCGCCAAGGGTACCTTCGATGCCGCCGGGATGTTCGCGGCAATTCTCCTCGTCATGGTCGTCACGCTTTTTGCCGAATACATCATGACATTGATCGAGAACCGCCTGGCGAAATGGCGTCCGCAGCAGCACCTGGATACCCAGTGATCCAATCGACTTCCTCCCAAGGCAGATCGAACAGAAGGCCGGGCGCCATGCCCGGCCTTCTCTCAATCTTGGAAAGAGCATTAGTGCGCATTCGGGTTTACGTGAGCGGAAGCCGCACCGTCACGACGAGCCCACCGCCTTCCGCGTCACCGAGCGAGACCGAACCTCCAGTGCCTTCGACGACCTCCCGAACGATCGCAAGCCCCAGACCGCTCCCCTCGGCTTCGGTCCCCATGATCCGGTAGAAGCGTTCGAAAACCTGCTCGCGCTCCCCGCTCGGAATGCCCGGCCCGTTGTCCTCGACGGTGACGACGGCGTTGCCGTCCGCCTGCCCGACGGCAACGGTCACCCGTCCATTCGGGCGGGTATAGCGGATCGCATTGTCTATGAGGTTGACCAACATCTCGCGCAACATCGTCGCGTCGCCGTCGACAATGACCGGGCGGACGGCTTCCAGGCCGACGTCGATGTTGCGCCTCAGCGCCTCTTCGGCATGTGCTTCCAGGATCTCGCGGGCAGCCTTGCTAAGGTCGGTCGCATCGCTGCGCGGGCGCCGGCTTCCGGGCTCGGCCCGCGACAAGGTAAGCAGCTGGCTGGCGAGACGCGAGATCTGCTTCGTGCTGGTGCGAAGGGCGACAAGCGCCTCGTCGCGGCGAGCCGCGTCGGCTTCGCGGGCCGCCACGCTAGCCTGCGTCGAAATCAGCGCCAGGGGGGTTCGCAGTTGATGCGCAGCATTCGATACGAACCGTCGCTGTGCGGCCATCTGGTTCTGGACGCGCTCCATGTAGTCGTTCAGGGCGTGAACGAGCGGCTGCAGCTCGCTCTGCACCATCTCCGGCGGCAGCGGATCGAGACGGTTGCGCCCGCGCTGGAGCAGGGCGTCCCGCAGTCTCAGCGCAGGCGCCAGGCCCCGCTGAAGGCCGAGGATGGTCACCAGGCTTGCGACGAAGACGAGCACGAACTGCTTCGAAAAGTCTGAGAGCCACAATTGCCTTCGCATCGCATACTGGCTGTTATGCGTAACGGCGACGGTCACGGAGATCGTGCCGTCATCGGGAAGGCCGACGACGGGATGGTCGAGCATCATGACGCGGACATCGGCACCGTGGAACGCGCGATCCTCGCCGGTGCGCTGGACGGCCGGCAACGGCAGGTCGGGAAAGCCGCTGACCAGACTGCCCCACGCGGTGATGACCTGATAAGATACCCGGTCGCCGAAGCCCGTATCGAACATCTCCAGCGCGGCAGGCGGCACGTCCACCTGAACATTGCCGCCCTCGTCTACGCGCACGGCTTCGGCAATGACGCGCGCCGATGCCAGAAGTGTTCGATCCGTCACCAGCTTTGCTGTGGCATCAGCCGTCCAGAAGCTGTCATAAAGATTGAAGCCGATCGCCCCGCACAGGGTCAGCAACACCCAGCAGAGCAGTTGCACCCTCAGGCTCTGGCCGAGCCGCGCGATCGTCGCGCCCACCTTGGTGACGAGGCTACTGGACATGTCTGAGGAGATAACCAAGTCCGCGCAACGTGGCAATTTGAACCGAACTGCTCTCGAGCTTCTTTCGCAGCCTGTGGACATAGATTTCGATGGCGCTCGGATCCGCCTCGTCGTCGAAACCGAACACGCTTTCAGAAAGGGCGGCTTTCGAGACTGTGTTGCCAAGCTTCATGACAAGTTGCTCAAGCACGGCATATTCGCGCGGCGTCAGTTGCAGCAGCTCGCCTGCGACGAAAAACTGCCGCGTCCCGCCGGAGAAACGCAGGTTGCCGACGGTAATCTCGGATGATGCCCGGTCCTGGCCGCGACGGACCACTGCACGAATCCTCGCCTCGAGCTCGGCGATTTCGAAGGGTTTGGCGAGATAGTCGTCGGCGCCGCTGTCAAGCCCTGCAACACGGCCATCCAGGCTCGCATTCGCGGTCAGGATGATGACCGGCAGCTTGTTTCCGGACTGCCGCAATCGCTTCAACAGCGTCAATCCGTCAAGCTTGGGTAGCGCCAGGTCGAGGATCATCGCCGAATACTCCGCCACCTTGAGCATATGCTCCGCGTCCTCGCCATCATGGGCAATGTCGATAGCGTATTGCGCCTGTCGCAGGGCTTTCCCCAGCCAGGCCGCCAGATCCTTGTTGTCCTCCACCACAAGCAGTCGCATCCGACCTCCTTAGCATGGGCAGGCGGCCCGGCGGAAGCGTGACACGCTTTCCACAGCTGTTGCTTGGCCTCTATTCCCGACCGAAGCAGAAAGAGATGCTATCGCATGCGATCGCCCTAAACGTCGTCACCAAGCGCTCCCGTCGGCGCCTCCGCAATTGTCGTCGACCGCAACCGCGACGTCCCGGTCTCCGGCGCCTCGGTTCCCCAGATTTCGATCTGGGTCAGCGCCGGATAGGGCGAGGCGTCTTCGGCCTTGATCAGACCGTGCAGTTCCACCCATTCGATGATGCAGGGCTCTATGGGAAAGCCTTGGGCGGTGCCCGATTTCACCAGCGGAAAACAGCAGGTCTTACCGTTCGAGAAGGTGATGCTGGCCGCTTCCCACCAGGAATCATGGGGGAAGTCAGCCCGAAGATAGAAAACGATCTCGTCGATCCTGACCGGCCTGCCGAATTCCACCGTCAGTGCTGCTTGCGGATCGCGATTGATGCCCCAGCTCGTATAGGGCCAGAAGCCGTGATCATCGTTGGCCTTTTCGCCGTCGATTGCGTTGCGCGCCGCAAAGACCGCTTCGCCCCGGGTCTCGACATTGGCGCGCGCATGCGGAAACAGAGCCCGATTGGCGTGATCGTCCCAGGGGTTCAGGGCGAGATTGCGCCGGTGAATGATCTCGCCCGGCCGTGTGCTTCGCGCTGAAAGCCGGTGGATATCGCCCCTGAAGGCATTCGGCGAATAGGGCTTGCGCTTGTCGCCGAAGGGCACGGCGAGCGAATAGGCGCATTCCTTCATATAGACCAGGCCGGGTTGGATCGCGCCATCAAGGGAAAGGAAGACATGCCCGGGCTCGGAGACCTCCACGATCACGCGATCGCCTTCGCGATAGCTATGGCGATAGACCAGGAACGTCTCGTCCCGGCCTGTGGAACTCGCCAGCACCGCTCCATCGGCATCCACGATCTTCAGCGTCAATTCCATGCTCGCCCTCCCCAGAGCATGATGCCGAAAAGTGTGAGCGATTTTCGGACGACGTCATGCTCTAACTCTTTAATTTAGAACAGGATTCAAATTTTGGGCCGACCCGGCCTAAAATCATCCTGTTCTAGACGATCTGCAATCTCAGCAGCCTGCCGGCAAACGGCACGCGCAGCCGATAGATTTTCTCGGGCCATGCCGATCTCAGCCGGGCGTCGTCCACGCCGATCTCGTCGATTTCGATCTCGCCGGCGCCCCCGACGAAAATGCTGCCGAGGTCGGCCAGGTCGATCCTGTCCGGGCTGACGGTCGGCGCCAGGCATGTCATCAGCGACAGGACCGCCGGCTTGCCGCCGTCATAGGTGTCGACGATCTCGACATGGCGGCCGCGCAGCAGGGAAACGACGCGCCAATAGCTGTGCAACTGCGCTTCGGGGGGATAGGCGTCTGAAATATCGAGCGATATGCGCGCGCTCCCTTCGTCGAACCCGACCTCGACATCGCGCGCGCCAAAAGCTTCGCCAGCCAACTGCATGACGCCTGCAAATGTCGGCAGGTTGTGGAACGCCGACTGCATCGTCCATATCTCGTAGCGCCGCGCCGAAAAGGTTTTTGCGGTATAGGTCTCGACGCCGACATCGATCAGGAACGGACGTCCGTTCTTGTAAAGCGTCACGCTGCCGACATCGTTGTGGTTGTGGCCCTCGCCGTTGTTGCCGCCCTTGACCGCAAGCGAAAACTGCTCGTCGCGGGCGATGAACAGGCCGATGCCGGGATAGAAGATATCGCGCCGGGATGCGGGATGCGGCTCGGCGGCAGCGGGAAGCGTAGGGCCGACCAGCAGTTCCTGCACGCGATACCAGAGGTTCCATTCCCCCGGCAGGTGCGGATTATCGGAAGCGGCTCTGTCGGATGCAGCGAACTCAGCCAGCATCTCAGAGCCGACCGCCTGTCCGAACAGATATTCCCGCGCGCTGCAGGGGTCGACCACCGCGGAGGAATCCGCAAAGTTGAAATAATGGCGGCCGGCCACATGCATGTGAGCGATATATTCGGCCATATTGCGGATCTTCGGCTGTTGCCAAAATCGGCTGAACAGGCCCGGCGCCACCCTATCCAGGATGGTCAAGGCACCATGCAGGCAGAGTGCGGCGTGGCGGTAATAGAGCACGCCCTCCTCGCAGGCTCCGTCCTCGGCATAGTCCTTCAGGAAGGCGTCGAGGCTGCCGAGCGCCTTTTTGACGACGGCGTGGCGCGTGGGCTGATCGGTTTTCAGGGAGAAGACCGTCAACAGGACGTTCTGGCTTATCCATGCCGTCCAGTTGTTCATCCGCTCCTCGCCGCGGCCCATCCACCAGAAATGCCGGCCGAGATAGGGCGAAAGGATGCGGGTTTCGATCTCGCGCTCTATGCGTGCAGCAATCTCGGGGCTGATGCCGTCGAGCTTGTCGCGAAGCAATGCGACTATGGTGGCAAGCAGCGCCGCCGTTTCGGCGGCGAAGAGATCGACGACAGGCTGCGAATTGTCGGGAAGCGGCAGCCGCGCGCCGCTTCGTTCATAGGCGTTATGCGCCGGAAGCTGCCAGCCGCTCTCCTCCGCGATCAGGAAGATGCCGTCGACGATCTTCGGCAGGAAGCGCGCCCCGCCTTCAACGAGTTCGCCGAGCACCAGATTGTTGAGCATCCGGCGCCGCGTGAAATAAAGCTCCTCGAAGCGCGCGCGGTTGCCCGTCGCGGTGTATTCCCGGTAATCCGAAGCCGCAATCAACGGCCAGGCGCGCGCAAGCGTCTCTTCGGCCTCGCCAATGACCAGCTCCCGTACCGCCTGCGGCACGGAGTTCCATCTGGGGCGATCGGAGCCGACCGCCCCAGGCGTGAAATCACCCAGCACATCCGGCAGGTCCCCTGAAATCTCGCTGAACATGTCTCTCCCCGTACCGGAAAAGCATCGATGGGCGTTTGGTCTGCATGCTCACCTATCATATGTATTTTGCGCTTTCCATAACATTCGTATGACCTGTTTAGAACTTGTTTGACCAATACCGGATATGTGCTATGTGGTTGCAGAGGAAGAGGAGGCATCGGTGTCCATATCGAATTCGGTCATCGCGACGGATGGCGCTCCGGCAATCCCAAGCCGAAAAGTCGCGGTCTTGTCCAAGCGGCAGCGCAAGATACGCAGCGCGCTCGTCGCCTATTCCTTCATTGCCCCGAATTTCATCGGCTTTGCCGTCTTCACGCTCGGCCCGATCCTGTTCGCCTTCGTGCTCGCCTTCATGCATTGGGACGGCTCGAATGCGATCACCTTCGCCGGGCTGGATAATTTCTGGCGGCTCTTCGACGACAAGGCCTTCATCGCGGCGTTCTGGAACACGGTGATCTATACTGTCGCCTCCGTGCCGGCGACGCTCATCTGCGCGCTCGGCCTCGCCGTTCTCCTCAACCAGAAGATCGCGGGGCGCGACTTCTTCCGCACGGCGATGTTCTTCCCCTATGTCGCCTCGCTGGTGGCCGTGGCGGTCGTCTGGAACATGATCTTCAATCCCGAGATGGGACCGGTGAACATGATCCTCTACACGCTCGGCCTCGATCCCAAGAACATGCCGGGATGGGCGGCCGATCGCCACTGGGCGATGGTGACGGTGATCCTCTTCGGCATCTGGAAGAACATGGGCTATTACATGGTCATCTATCTGGCCGGCCTGCAGGGCATCAATTCGGAGCTCTATGAGGCCGCCGATCTCGATGGCGCCAATTCCTGGCAGAAGTTCATCCATGTCACCGTGCCGCAACTCGGACCGACGACCTTCTTCGTGACCGTCATGCTGACGATCCAGTCCTTCAAGGTGTTCGACCAGATCTACATGATCACCCAGGGCGGGCCCGGCACCTCGACGCTCGTCCTCGTCTATCACATCTACAACGAGGCCTTCATTTCCTGGGATCTCGGCTATTCGAGCATGGTCGCCCTGGTGCTGTTTTTCCTCGTGCTCGCCGTCACCGTCTTCCAGTTCCGGCGCCAGAGGGAGGACGGTGAATGAGGGTCGCAGGACGCAAGGTGACCGTCAGATCGGTCGCGATCTACGCCATCGTCATCGCCGTCACGCTGATCATGCTGATGCCCTTCGCCTGGATGCTTTCGGCATCCCTGAAGCTCAGCCGCGACGTCTTCGCCTTCCCGATCGAGTGGATACCGTCCGAGCCGCAATGGCACAACTACGTCGATATCTGGACGAAGATCCCGCTTGCGCTCTTCATCTACAACACGTCGAAGCTGACGATCATCGTTACGCTGCTGCAGCTTCTGACCTCCAGCTTTGCCGCCTACGCCTTCGCCAAGCTGAATTTCCCCTACAAGAACACCCTGTTCCTCGGCTACATCGCCACCATCGCCATGCCCTGGCAGGTCTATATGGTGCCGCAATTCCTGCTGATGCGCGAATTCGGCCTCAACAACACCCATCTGGCGCTGATCTGCCTGCAGGCCTTCACCGCTTTCGGTGTCTTCCTGATGCGGCAGTTCTACATGTCGATCCCGACCGAGCTCTGCGAGGCGGCCCGCATCGACGGCATGAACGAGTACCAGATCTGGGCGCGCATCATGCTGCCGCTGTCGAAGCCCGCGCTCTCGACACTGACGATCTTCACCTTCGTCACCACCTGGAACGATTTTCTCGGGCCGATGATCTACCTCACCAAGACCGAGCTGAAGACCGTCCAGATCGGCCTGCGCATGTTCATCTCGCAATATTCGGCCGAATACGGGCTCATCATGGCAGCCTCCGTCGTCGCCCTCATTCCGGTTCTCGTCGTCTTCCTCTCTCTCCAGCGCTTCTTCGTCGAAGGCATCGCCTCGACGGGACTGAAGGGTTAAATCCATGAACGCCGTCTCGTCCGTCGCCCCACAGCCGATCACCGACCCGGAGGTCAAAGCCGCGCTCGATCTTGCCGTCAGGCAGATCAGGCGCAACCTCCCCCAGTTCACCCATGCCTCGCAGAACCATTCGAGCGTCGGAAATTTCTATCCCGCGGTGGCGAACGATCAATGGACCGCGGGTTTCTGGCCCGGAGAGCTGTGGCTCGCTTTCGAGCACAGCGGCGAGGCGGTTTTCCGGGATGCCGCGCAGATCCAGGTCCAGTCGTTCCTGCATCGGATCGTGAACCGCATCGAGACCGACCATCACGACATGGGCTTTCTCTATTCGCCCTCCTGCATCGCCGCCTGGAAGCTCGTCGGAGACGAGGATGGCCGCAGGGCCGGCATCCTGGCCGCCGACCAGCTGATCGAGCGTTTTCAGCCCATCGGCCAGTTCATCCAGGCCTGGGGCCGCAAAGGCAAGGCGGAGGAATACCGCTACATCATCGACTGCCTGCTGAACCTGCCGCTTCTCTACTGGGCGAGCCGCGAAACCGGCGATCCTAAATACCGCGAGATCGCGCTCATTCACGCCCGCACCACACTCGCCAACTCGGTTCGGCCGGACGATTCCACCTATCACACCTTCTATATGGACCCGGTCACCGGAGCGCCGGTGCGCGGCGCCACCAAGCAGGGTTACAAAGACGACAGCGCCTGGGCGCGCGGACAGGCCTGGGCAATCTCGGGAATGGCGCTCTCCTATCGCTACGAGCGGATCGATGAATATCGCCAGACCTTCGACCGGCTGCTCGCCTTCTATCTCAACCGGCTGCCTGCCGACATGGTGCCTTATTGGGATCTCGTCTTTTCGGACGGCGACGGCGAGCCGCGCGACAGCTCGTCGGCGTCGATCACCGCCTGCGGCCTTCTGGAAATGGCCGATCTCGCCGAGCCGGAACCGGCAGCACGCTATCGCATGCTGGCGCGGCGCATGATGAAGAGCCTTGCGGATCATTATGCGGTCAAGGACCCCACGATCTCCAACGGCCTGGTGCTGCACGCCACCTATTCGAAGAAATCGCCGTTCAACACCTGCCGCGGCGAGGGTGTCGATGAATGCGTCTCCTGGGGAGATTATTATTACATGGAAGCTTTGACGCGCCTTTCGCGCAACTGGTCTTCCTATTGGTGAATTCAGGAGAACCCGATGGCCAGCATTTCGCTTAAAGAGCTGAACAAGAGCTACGGTGCGCTCACCGTCGTCCACGACATCGACCTCGAGATCGCCGACAAGGAATTCATCATTCTGGTCGGCCCCTCCGGCTGCGGCAAATCGACGACGCTGCGGATGATCGCCGGTCTCGAGGAGATATCGGGAGGAGAGCTCAAGATCGGCGGCGACGTCATGAACGACGTTCCTTCCAAGGATCGGGATATCGCCATGGTCTTCCAGAATTATGCGCTCTATCCGCATATGACCGTCTACAAGAACATGGCTTTCGGCCTGCAGCTCAGGAAGGTGTCGCGCGACTTCATCGATGCCCAGGTGCAGGACGCCGCCAGGATCCTCGACATCTCTCATCTCCTGAACCGCAAGCCGAAGGCCCTTTCGGGCGGCCAGCGCCAGCGCGTCGCGCTTGGCCGCGCCATGGTGCGCAATCCGGCCGTCTTCCTGCTCGACGAGCCGCTTTCCAATCTCGATGCCAAGCTGCGCGGAACGATGCGCTCCGAAATCACCAAGCTGCACAAGCGACTCAACGCCACCTTCATCTACGTCACCCATGACCAGGTGGAAGCCATGACCATGGCGGACCGGATCGTCGTCATGAAGGACGGGCACATCCAGCAGGTCGATACGCCGCAGAACCTCTATGACCGCCCCGTCAACATGTTCGTCGCCGGTTTCATCGGCTCGCCCCAGATGAACATGCTGCCCTCGACCATTCTGCGCCGGGGCGATGGCTACGTCGCCGTCTTCGACGGCCGGGAACTGCCGCTGCCTGCCCATTTCGACAAGAGCAGGATCGCCCCCTACGAGGGCCGCGAACTGGTGCTCGGCATCCGTCCGGAGAATTTCCACGAACTGCCGCCGGCCGACATCGCACCGGAGAACCTGGCGCCGCTCAAGGCGATCGTCGAACTTGCCGAGCCCATGGGCTCGGAAGTGCACCTGAACATGGTGGCGGGCGGGCGCAATCTGATCGCCCGGGTCTCGCCGCGCTACCGGCCCGATATTGGCGAGGAGGCGACGCTGGTCGCCGATATGACCAATGCGCAGCTGTTCGACAAGGAAACGGAACGCTCGATTCTATACTGAGGCGCCTGCGGGAGATGGCTATGCAGTGGTTGCGGGACATGTGGACGAGGGAGGGACCGGGCATTCCGAAGGATGCGCCGAAGAGGACCGGCCTTGCCTTGTTCGCCGAGATCCTCGTCCGCGAGTGGTGGGAGATGGTCAAGCTGAACATCCTCTTCATCCTGGCCGCCCTCTTCGTCGTGACCCTGCCGGCAGCGCTCGCCGCCATGGCC
The DNA here is from genome assembly GCF_013087615.1 of Rhizobium sp. WYCCWR 11152. Taxonomy (NCBI): domain Bacteria; kingdom Pseudomonadati; phylum Pseudomonadota; class Alphaproteobacteria; order Hyphomicrobiales; family Rhizobiaceae; genus Rhizobium; species Rhizobium sp. WYCCWR 11152. The sequence continues at coordinate 275,699 of NZ_JABFCP010000024.1, forward strand.
CGGGTCTCGGTAGCCTTGGTGGAAGATCGCAACACCTATCTTCTCAGGGACTTCACGGAAGCTTTTCTGCGCTACTTCTGGCGCGCCACCGCCTGGGGCCTGGCGTTGGGCGGCGCGCTCGCAATCGGCCTCTATGCGATCGCCACCTATGCCGCAGGCGCACGCGACAATCTGTTGCTCAGCGCACCGCTGACGGTCGCCCTCGTCGCCACCGCCTATGTCGCGGTCCTCGCCTGCCATCTCATCGTTCTCATGGTGATGCGCGATCTGCCGGCTCTTAGGCTGCTGCGCCTCGCCGCGCTCGCCTCCGTCATCCGTCCGCTCCCGGCGCTTGCCGCGCTCGCCTTTGCCGCCAGCCTTTGGCTGGCGCACATCCTCTTCTATCCGGTTTCCGTGTTCATGCCGGCAACCTTCAATTTTTCACTCGGAATGTTCGCCGTCGCATTCGGCGTCCATCGGGCGGCGGTGACGGTTCTAGACCTGCCAAACGCAACACAACCGCACCGCGAACCGCATACGAGACGCTTCATAAAATAACTGATCCAGAGATGATCCAGGGAAGGAGAACGGGAATGTATTTGGATAAATTCGGGGGGACGGTGAAACTTGCCGTGGCGGGTTTCACCTTGGCCGCGATGACGGCCGGGGCAGCGCTTGCCCAGGACGCCGTGACGCTCAAATGGGCTTTGTGGGACTGGGACAAGACCGCCTATTACAAGCCTCTGATCGAGGCCTATCAGGCCAAGCATCCCAACGTGAAGTTCGAGCCGATGGACCTCGGCTCGCAGGACTACCAGCAGATGATCTCGACGCAACTGACCGGCGGCTCCAAGGACATCGACATCGTCACCATCAAGGATGTGCCGGGCTACACCAATCTGGTGCGCGCCGGCAACATCGCCGATCTCAGCGGCTTCGTGAAGGATCAGAAAATCGACCCGGCTCCTTATGGCGGCCTGATCGAAGAGCTGACCATCGACGGCAAGATCTACTCGCTGCCGTTCCGGTCCGACTTCTGGGTCGTCTATTACAACAAGGACATATTCGACAAAGCAGGCGTCGCCTACCCCACCAATGACATGACCTGGGCGCAGTTCGACGAGACCGCCGAGAAGCTTTCGGGCGGCATGGGCACCAACAAGACCTACGGCGCGCTTCTGCATACCTGGCGCTCGACCGTTCAACTGCCCGCCATCCTCGACGGAAAACACACGCTGGTCGACGGCGACTACGGCTTCCTGAAGCCCTGGTACGAGAGGGCGCTGACCCTGCAGAAGGATGGTGCAATTCCCTCCTATGCCTTCCTGAAGACGTCGAACACACATTATTCGGCGCTCTTCTTCAATGGCACGATCGGCATGCTGCCGATGGGCACCTGGTTCGTCGGCACCCAGATCACCAAGGTGAAATCGGGTGAATCGAAGAGCAAGAACTGGGGCATCGTGAAGTTCCCGCATCCCGACGGTGTGGCGACCGGCACCACCGCTGCGCAGATCTCGGGCCTGGCGGTCAACGCCAATTCCGTTCACAAGGATGCCGCGCTCGATTTTATCAAGTTCGTCACCGGTCCTGAGGGCGCAGCAGTCATCGCGTCGACGGGCACCTTCCCCGCGCTCAAGACGAATGACGTTAGCGCCCAGATCGCGGCAACACCCGGCTTTCCTGAGGATGCGGCCAGCAAGGAGGCGCTGAAGCCGTCGAAAACCTACCTGGAGATGGCGGTCAACCCGAACGCGGCCAAGATAGAGGTCGTGCTCAACCGTGCGCATGACGCGATCATGACCGACAGCACCTCCGTCGATGACGGGCTGAAGGAAATGACCGAAGGCGTGAAGGCGATCAAGTAGGCGTCCAGAAATGTCGACGGCCGCGGGCAATATCTGCCCGCGGCCGATCCTGTTTTTCATGAATTTCGAGCCTGACAATGATTTATGATCCCGCCCGGGCCAATCCGCTTTTCGGCAATCCCTTGAAGACACGCGACGACCTCGCCAAGGCCGTCATCGATCTCTTCGAGCCGCTGCTGCCGTATTTTTCCGAGGGCGGCGCCCGTGTGCGCCTCGGTGCGGCCGGCGCGATCTTCGATCGGGCGGCGGCGGATCTGGAGGGATTTGCGCGGCCGCTCTGGGGGATCGTTCCGCTCGTTGCCGGCGGCGGCGCGTTTCCGCACTGGGATCTCTATCGCCGCGGGCTGGCAAACGGCACCAATCCGGCTCATCCCGAATATTGGGGCGATCTTGCCGACCGCAATCAGCGGCTGGTCGAGCTCGCCGCCGTCGGCTTCGCCCTGGCGCTCGTGCCCGAGCACATCTGGGAACCGCTTGACGACAGCGAGAAGAAGACGGTCGCTGCCTATCTTCTCAGAGCGCGCGAGCTGGAATTCATCGACAACAACTGGAAATTCTTCCGCGTGCTCATCGATCTCGGGCTGGAACGCGTGAGCGTGGCGTTCGATCACCGGAAAACCCTCGCCTATCTCGACGAAGTGGAGGCTTTCGACCTCGGAGAAGGCTGGTATCGCGACGGGCCGGTCCGGCGGGTCGATCATTACATTCCCTTCGCCATGCATTTCTACGGCCTGATCTATGCGGTGCTCGCCAAAGGCGACGAGGCGCGCAAGGTTCGTTTCCGCGATCGTGCCGAGATCTTCGCCAGGGATATCCGCCACTGGTTCGGCCCCGATGGCGCAGCCCTTGCCTTCGGCCGCAGCCAGACCTACCGCTTTGCAGCGGGCGGCTTTTGGGGCGCGCTTGCCTTTGCCGGCGTCGAAGCGCTGCCCTGGGCGGAGATCAAGGGCTATTACATGCGCCATATCCGCTGGTGGTCGGCGATGCCGATTGCCGATCGCGACGGCGTTCTTTCGGTCGGCTACGGCTATCCGAACCTCTTCATGAGCGAGAGCTACAACTCGCCCGGTTCGCCCTATTGGGCGCTGAAATTCTTCCTGCCGCTCGCCCTTGCAGGGGATCATCCGTTCTGGGCTGCCGAGGAGGCGCCGCAGCCGGAATTTCCGGAGCCGGTTGCGCTGAAGCCGGCGGGAATGGTCGCCATGCACACGCCGGGCAACGTGGTCGTGCTCTCCTCAGGGCAGCAGCACGACAAGATGCTCGGCGCAAACGAGAAATATTCGAAATTCGTCTATTCCACCCGCTACGCCTTCAACATCGAAGCCGACGATCGGAATTTCTCCGCCGCAAGCTTCGACGGCATGCTCGGCCTCTCCGATGACGGCGTCCATTTCCGCATGCGGGAAACTCTCGAAGAGGCGTTGATCGCTGGCGACCTGCTCTATTCGCGCTGGCGCCCCTGGAGCGATGTCACGGTCGAAACCTGGCTGCTTCCCGAAAGCCCATGGCACATCCGCATTCACCGCATCGCCACACCACGCGCCCTGATGACCATCGAGGGCGGCTTTGCGATCGAACGCGCGGATTTCAATGCCGACCGCTCCGATATAAGGGATGGCCGAGCTGTCTGCTACGGGCAGACCGACGTCAGCGCGATCGTGGATCTATCGCCCAATCGAAGGTCCGGCCATGCGATGAGCCCGATCCCGAACACCAACCTCATCCACGCCAAGACCCTGCTGCCGCAGCTGCGCGGCGACATCGGCGCAGGCACCATCGTGCTGGTGACCGCCGCGATGGCCCTGCCCAGTCGCGAGAATTGGGCAAAAGCGCTCGATAACCCGCCCGACTGCCCCCGCCTCGAAGAGGTGGAGCGGCTCTTTCGCCAGAACGGCGAGCGGGTGTCGGCATTCGCCCTCCAGACATAGCCTGGGATTGGGGGAACAGGAGTGACTATCGTGCGGTCAACTCGGCACGGTATGCTTCTGCAATGCGCTGCGCCAACTCTGCCATTTGATCGTCAGGTATCTGCAGGACCCCATACTCCGCCATCAGCGCATGGTATTGCTGCTCTTCGAGAGGCACGCCTGAAGGCAAGGGAACGACATGAAAATGCAGGTGGCTATTGGCTTGCTGGCTGCCGAGCGAAAGCACATAAATTCGCTCGGCGTCGAACACGCTCTTGAGGGCACGCGACAAGACGTGCACCTTCTCCTGTAGTTGAAGATATTCATCCGTCGACATATCCCGCGCCAGATCCTCACGATGCGCCTTCGGACAGACAAGGCAATAGCCGGGTAGAGTGGGATATTTGCTCAGGAAAATGATCGTCTCACCGTCTTCAAAAACGCGATGATGAAAGAAGTCAGGGTCATTAGAGACCAAGCCGCAAATAAAGCATGACCTTGTTCCGATGTCATGCGTATAGGCCTTGAGATCAAATGGTTGGCGTTCGCTCATCCTGAACCTCCGTCGTCTCACGCGCCGAGGCGTATCCGATCGTCAAATTGGTGCGGCAGCCGATATTGGGAAGTCAAATCGATCCTGCCATCAAATCTGTCCACTGGCACATATGCGAGGTTATGATCATCCTGACACTCCCATTGCAATCGACTTTGCATGACTTAAGTGATATTGAGATGTTCATCACCAATCTCACGTGGCCGAAATGACCGAAGCTCTCTTTTCCGAATTTCTCATGATTGACCGGTCGTCCGCCAACGAGGGACGAACCGTGCCATTGGCTGGCCGCCGGCGCAAAGGCGTTGCTCCAGAACGGACCTCGGATGAAAACGCTCTGCGTGACGCCTTCGCGGATGCCTTCCTGCAGACCCTGACGAAGTTCGCCGTCGATCGATCTGCTTTTCCTGAGAACGCGGACCCCGAACTCGCGAAGCTCGCCAGGGCGATGGCAAATGTTGCGGTCGGGGATTCCGTGATCATCCGCTTGAAACCCGATCTCCCGGAAGGACATCGCAGATCCGTCAAGACCTTCTTCCAGACGATGGTCCGCGTCAGCGGTTCGCTGGAGGAAAGCCGGCTGGAAGACGCGATCAACAAGCTCGCGGACGTTATCCTGCCTGATGAGCTTGGCGAGGCGCGCGGCGTGCTCGCAGCGGACAATCTGGAGCTCAGGGATCGCTTCATCGCTGAGGTGCCGCAGCTCACCAGCGCGGAGGTCGGAAACCGCGCCGGCTCAAGCGCGCGAAACCTGTACGCGACCGCAGCGCGCTGGAAGAAAGCCGGCGACATTTTCTCGGTATATCATCGCGGCACCGAATATTTTCCGGCGTTTCAGCTCCGGGACGGACGGCCGCATCCTGCAATCAAGAAGGCGCTTGCGGCTCTTCCGGAGAACCTGTCTCCATGGCAGCGCGCATTCTGGTTCGTTTCAACGAACGGCTGGCTGGACGACAAGGCGCCCATGGATGTGCTTGACGATATGGACGCGGTGACGGCTGCCGCGACCCGCGAGCGGCAAGAGGTCGGTGGGTGAGCCACCCTCCTCTGCCAAGCCCGCCGTCGCCTTTTCCAACGATCAACATCCGGACGATCAAGGCAGGTACGGCGCTTCATCGAAGCCATCTGTCATCTTTCCGGGTAGGACAATTCAATCCCTGCCAGGGACAGCCGACGAGCTTTGCTCCGTTCAACGACGCGCAGGGCAATTGTGTCGCCACGCTCTATGCCGCAACGAGCAGAGAGGCGGCCGCCTTCGAGTCGATCTTTCACGACATCGAACCCACCGCCGCGTTCAAGACCGTCCGGCTTGCCGTCGTCGAAGCGCGGACGGTGAGCGTCATCGCGCCAAAGCGTGATCTGCGGCTGGCAAGCCTTTTCGCACCCGATTTGAAGGCCTGGAAACTCAGTCAAACGGATCTCATCGAAACGCCGAAGTCGACCTATGGCGAGACCGTCCTATGGGCCGAAGCCATTCATCGGGCGCGCGCCGACGTCGACGGGTTGGTCTGGACGTCCCGCCAGTGCGACCCCGAGCAATGTATCATCCTGTTCGAGGATCGCTTGGCAGAGGACCGGCTCGACGTCGTTCAATCCAGTGACGCCGGTGCGGACGCCGATCTCCTTCTCGAACTGCGGGACTATGGGCGCCGTGCGGGCATCACGATCATATCTTAGCCCCAATGACGCTCGCTGACTCCAGAGCCGCCACCAAAGCTATTCTCAAAAAACCAATGCGCGCTCAACGCCGCCGTCGCATAATATTTTCGAATTACTCAATAATTATATTTACATCTTCAACTAATGAATAAGAAAAACCCACTCTTCGCAACATTGCTGTAATGAAATCCGGCAACGCGCAGCAGCATACTCAGCTTTCAGTTTCCGAAATCTTGAGAGGAGACCGCAATGCCCACCATAATGATCTGTCACGACGTCAAAGACACGAAACACTGGCTCGCTTCACCCATCCGCAAACAGGTATTGGAACCCGTTGGCGTCACGAACATTCGCACGTTTACAGACCCTCAAACGTCCAACCGCGTCGGCTTGGTCATGGACGTTGCAGACATGGAAAAGTTGATGGCCTTCATGCAGACCAAGGCAGCGGCCGATGCGATGGCGAGTGACGGCGTCTTGCCCGAGACCATGACCTTCCTCGTGCAATCGTAACCACATCTCGACGAGACTTGGAAATGCAACGCGGGAGGATGATATGACGACATTATTCGTGCGGCACGAAGTCTCCGACTACGCCGCTTGGCGCAAAATATATGATGCCTTTTCGCCAGTGCAAAAGGCCAATGGGGTGACAGCGCAAGCCGTTTATCGAGCCGTCGACAATCCGAATGATATTACCGTGACCCACGAGTTTGCCACGCTGGAAGCGGCTCAGTCGTTCAGCAAGCTGGACGAGCTGAAGACGGCGATGCGCACGGGAGGCGTACTCGGCGCGCCGACGGTGTGGTTTACCAACAAAACATGAAATAGGGCCAAACGGCCTCCGCCGCTGCAAGCGGAGGCCAGGTTGCTGTCGCGCTCGGCACATGACATGGAAGCCGAGTAGTGTGCCCCTGCGCCAATTGCCGACCTTGGTGGCAGTTGCAGGCGAACTGCGCAAATTTGTCCGAGTTCTATTGTCCGTTCCTGATCTCGCGCAGCAGATCCAGGCCGCGCTGGTATCTTTCCATTTTCTCGCCGGCCTGTTCGGCCTGCCGGAGATTGTCTTCGAGGTCGGCCCGTTTGACGGGCAAGGCCAGCGGGTTTGATGCCGCACGTCTGACGAAGTCGTCATCCGGCTCGTCCGGCCGCCGTGTCAGAGCATTCACCGCCGAGATGATCGCCGGCGGAAAGCCTTCTTCCCTCAGCCTGTCGAGCGTCCAGGCGCTTCCCTTCTCGACGACGTCATGAAGGTAAGCGACCGTTCGCGTCTCGTCGCCGGAAACCAGAAGGGCTACCCGCTGGCAGTGCTCGAAGTACGGCCGGCCGGTTTTGTCCGCCTTACCTTCATGGGCCGTAAGAGCGATCTGGATGGCATGGTCGAGATGCTGCATGGCGATTATGGCCCTTTGGTTTTTCTAATCTTCCGCGGGTAAGGCTTTTCGCCCGTCGTCATCTCGATGTCAGGGGCGGGAGCCACGGCGGCCTGGACAGGCCTCGCCCGCCGCCGATCGAGATCGCCACTCTCACCGGCGCCTTGAAGTAGCGCCGCATCATCCCTGTCGTCTTCATCGAGCAGATTCTGCAGCGTTTCATTCTCATCGTCGCCCGACAGTTCGTCGCAGGCTTGAAGCCAATGGCGCTGGTCGGCGCCATCCGGGCGGCCCTCGGCCTCCCAGATTTCGTAGGCGCGCTGGCGTATCTGCTCGTGCTTGTCTATCGCCATGATCTCCTCCAAGCGCACTGGGATGAGCCCTCCGAAGAGCGGCCCGGCCGCCTATCAGGGCGTGTTGATGGTTGGAAGAAAATCCTCCACCTGTTTGCGTTGATCCTCTGGAAGCGTCTCCACCCGTTCCTTCCAGAACCGCTCGGCCTTGGGTGGATCCTCATCCCATTGGCGAACATCGGTGATGTTGTCGTCGATCATGGACCGGCGGTGGCCGCCGAGGCTGAGATATTCTTTCGCAAGCTTCAGGCTCGGGGTTTCCGTGTCGCTATCGCGATCTGATGCCGAACTCGCGTTGCGCCGGGCATTTTCCAATGCTCTCTTGCGATCGGTCTCGGCTCGCTCCGTATCGGCGGAACGCGCGTCATCTGTTCCGCTCTCGGGCGGCACGCTGGATTTGAAAGTCGTCATGGATCACCTTTCGATGTTGTGATCCAATAACCTTCGCAAGCAGTGAGAGTTCCGCATGGGTGGCGATTGATTTGAGCGGGCGATCGAGGCGGAGCCACACAGCCTGCGCTCAATGGACGGCCATACTCACCATCCGATAGGGGTGCACGGCTTCGAATTGCGAGATCATCGCCGTTGCCTGCTGCAATACGAGCTCGGCATTTTCCGGATCGTCACGGGCGAGCTCATCGGCGTTGCCGCGGATCGCTTCGGCCATGTTGTTGGAGAGTGCGGCAAAGTGCGTGTTGCCTTCGACAAAAGCCTCACGCGCCGTGTCCTCCAGCGTACGAGCGATATCGACGAGGATTTCCTCGCGTTCCTCGATACTGAGGTCTTTAATTAAATTGGCCTTCTCTTCCATGTCACTCACTCCAAAAAGACGTGGGACGATGACCGAGCTCATCAAGCCTCGGTCACCAAAAAGCTGGGAACGCCGAAATCCGAATTCAAGCCTCAATGCAACTCGAACTCGCTTCGACACAGCGCCATCCGCCTTACCATTCGAACGCAGGAGCCGATTTTCTGTTCCCTGCAGGGCGTTGGCACTCATTGGCAGGGAGTGCCAATTTTTCTTCCGTCGCCTCTTGAATTGCAAACCCGTCGAACCAAATCATTCTCGCAAGGCTCGCGCGCGAGCCCTGCGTACCCGCCCGGATTGGTCATCCGGTCCGGCTAGGGACACCGTCATCACTGTTTGTCGATGGAGGAAGACATGTCGTTCCGACCGCTTCATGACCGCATTCTCGTCCGCCGGGTCGATTCAGAGGAAAAGACCAAGGGCGGCATCATCATTCCCGACACCGCCAAGGAAAAGCCGCAGGAAGGCGAGGTCATCGCCGTCGGCCCCGGCGCACGCAACGAGGCCGGCCAGATCCAGGCGCTCGACGTCACGCCCGGCGATCGCATCCTGTTCGGCAAATGGTCCGGCACCGAGATCAAGATCAATGGCGAAGACCTGCTGATCATGAAGGAAAGCGACGTGATGGGCATTATCGAAACCCAGGGCGAAAAGAAGCAGGCCGCCTGAGATTCCTGCGGACATCAGTCGACGCTGGAGCGCTTCAGCTTTTCATGGAAACGCAAAACCGCTCCAACCTCTTATTTCTGACGCAGTTCCGAACGGAAAACCGCGTTGCACTTTTCCTGGAACTGCTCTGGCTGCCTATGAAGGAGTGAGGACATGGCTGCTAAAGAAATCAAATTCAGCACCGAAGCCCGCGAGAAGATGCTGCGTGGCGTCGACATTTTGGCCAACGCGGTGAAGGCGACCCTCGGCCCGAAAGGCCGCAACGTCGTTATCGAAAGATCTTTCGGCGCCCCGCGCATCACCAAGGACGGCGTTTCGGTCGCCAAGGAAATCGAACTCGAAGACAAGTTCGAAAACATGGGCGCCCAGATGGTCCGCGAAGTTGCTTCGAAGACCAGCGACGTCGCCGGCGACGGCACCACGACGGCAACGGTGCTGGCCCAGGCGATCGTCAAGGAGGGCGCCAAGGCGGTCACGTCGGGCATGAACCCGATGGACCTGAAACGCGGCATCGATCTTGCGGTCGCCGCCATCGTCGCGGAACTGAAGGCCAACGCCCGCAAGATCTCCAACAATTCCGAAATCGCCCAGGTCGGCACAATCTCCGCCAATGGCGATGCCGAAATCGGCCGCTTTTTAGCGGAAGCCATGGAAAAGGTCGGCAATGATGGCGTCATCACTGTCGAAGAAGCCAAGACCGCAGAAACCGAACTCGAAGTCGTCGAAGGCATGCAGTTCGATCGCGGCTATCTCAGCCCCTACTTCGTCACCAATGCCGACAAGATGCGGGTCGAGTTCGAAGAACCTTATATCCTCATCCACGAGAAGAAGCTCTCGAACCTGCAGTCGATGCTGCCGGTTCTCGAAGCCGTCGTCCAATCCAGCAAGCCACTGCTTATCATCGCTGAAGACGTCGAAGGCGAAGCCCTCGCGACGCTCGTCGTCAACAAGCTGCGTGGCGGCCTCAAGATCGCTGCCGTCAAGGCGCCCGGCTTCGGCGACCGCCGCAAGGCCATGCTCGAAGACATCGCCATCCTGACCGCCGGCACCGTCATCTCCGAAGATCTCGGCATCAAGCTCGAATCCGTCACGCTCGATATGCTCGGCCGTGCGAAGAAGGTGTCGATCGAGAAGGAAAACACCACGATCGTCGACGGTTCGGGCGCCAAGACCGACATCGAAGGCCGTGTTGCCCAGATCAAGGCGCAGATCGAAGAAACCACTTCGGACTACGACCGCGAGAAGCTGCAGGAGCGCCTTGCCAAGCTGGCCGGCGGCGTTGCCGTCATCCGTGTCGGCGGCTCGACGGAAGTCGAAGTGAAGGAAAAGAAGGACCGCGTCGACGACGCGCTTCATGCAACCCGCGCGGCGGTTGAGGAAGGCATTCTGCCGGGCGGCGGCGTGGCGCTGCTGCGCGCCGTCAAGGCGCTCGACAATATCAAGACCGCCAATGGCGACCAGCGCGTCGGTGTCGACATCGTTCGCCGCGCGGTCGAGGCGCCGGCTCGCCAGATTGCCGAAAACGCCGGCGCGGAAGGCTCGGTCATCGTCGGCAAGCTGCGTGAGAAGAGCGAGTTTTCCTACGGCTGGAACGCTCAGACTGGCGAATATGGCGACCTCTATGCACAGGGAGTCATCGATCCGGCCAAAGTGGTTCGCACCGCGCTGCAGGATGCGGCCTCCATCGCCGGTCTTCTCGTCACGACGGAAGCCATGATCGCCGAGAAACCCAAGAAGGACGCGCCGCCGCCAATGCCCGCCGGCCCCGGCATGGACTTCTAAGGCGTTTGCCGGCCCGCCGGCCTCGCTGGGCGGGCCTTATCTGAGGGAATAGAGATGGTTCAAACGATCAGAAACCGATCGCAGGTACCGCTGGACTCCCGCGATCTTGAAATCTGCCAGCGGGTCTTCGACAAGATCAGATCCGAATACCAGGTGGAAAAGGACAGCGACGAAGCCGAACGAACGGCGAGCATCATCATCGAGCTTTACCGGCAGGGCGTGCGCGACCCCAATCACCTGCAGTCGATGGTCGAGGCGGCCCGCGGCCTCTTCGAAACGACCGAGCGCCCGCCTACTGCTCCGGGAATTTGACCATGGTGCCGCCGCCGGTTGCCTGGTCCGTCGGGAAGACTTCAATTCGGGCGACGTCGACGAAGACGGGAAGCTCGATGGCGTTGGAGATGATCGAGGCGATGTGAGAAGGCTGGATCGGACGGTAGCCGTCATATAGCAGTGACCGCGCCTGGTTACCTGCTATTGCAGTTCGATAAAGCTCCGTCTGGACGCGGCCCGGCACCACCTCCGTCACACGCACCGAGGTCCCGAGCAGGTCGCAGCGCAAATTGTCGCAAAACAGGCTGAGCCCGGCCTTCGAGGGGCCGTAGGCGGCCATGTTCGGATAGGGCGCCTGACCGCCGCTCGAACCGATATAGATCAGGTGGCCGCGCTTTCGCTCGACCATAGCAGGCAGGAATGCGCGGGTCAGATGCATCGGCGCCTTGAGATTGATGTCGATCATGGCATCGATCTCGGACGGTTCGATCTCGTTGAATGTCGCCCGTGTCGAGAGAATGCCGGCATTGTTGATCAGGATATCGACGTCTGTTCCGTGAAGCTGCCTGACGATTTCCGCGGTATCGCGTACATCGGCACGGACCGGCTTCGCCCCGCTTTCCCGCGCGAGTTCCTCAAGAGCCTCGGCGTTTCGGCCAACGGCATAGACCGTCAGCCCCATCTCGCGCAGCTTGCTGACGGTGGCGCGACCGATGCCGCTCGTCGCACCGGTGACCACGGCGACCCGATAGGGCAGCGGCTCAGACATAGATATAGCCTCCGCTGACGACGACGTTTTCGCCGGTGGCATAGGTGTTGCGGCTCGATGCCATCATGACGATCCACTCCGCCATTTCGACCGGCTCGGCCGCGCGGCCAAGCGCGCTGGCCTTGGCCAGTTCCGGAAGGAATCCCAGCTCCTTGGCGCGATCCGTGGCGAAGCCGGCAGGAGCGACGGAATTGACAAGGATCTGGTCCTTGGCGCATTCCTGGGCAAAGGATTTCGTCAGGCTGACGACAGCCGCCTTGGTTGCGGCATAATGCGCATTCTGGGGATGGGCCTTGAAAGCATCGACCGAGGTCACGTTGACGATCCGCCCGGTAACCGCAGGCGCGTTCACGTGCTGGCGCATATGAAGAACGGCGGCCACCATCATATGATAGGTACCCTTCACGTTGATCGCATTTTCGAGGTCCCATTCCTCGTCGGTGATCTCGAGGATAGGGCGTCTCGGATAGATGGCAGCGCTGTTGACGAGCACGTGGATCCGACCGAGCTTGCCGGCGATCTCGTTAAACCCGCGATGAGCCGTTTCCGCCCGGGAAATGTCAGCAACCGCGGTTGCGACCTCGGCGCCGAGCGCGGCAAGCGCCTCGGCCGAAGAGGCAAGCAACTGCTCATTACGATCGATGAGCCCGATCCTGGTCGCCCCATGCGAGATCATCAGTTTGGCCGTCGTCAATCCGAGCCCGGAAGCGCCGCCGACGATGATTGCGGTCTGGTTCTTCAAAGTTCCACCTCAGTGTTTTGCGTTGCACCGCTGGCATTGTATGTTATCACTTATATGCCAACTTCGATAAAGCTCAAGTGCATTCTGAAGGTCTCGACATGATTCCACGCCTCCGGCCGAACGGTTCAATCCCCCTTCCCGCTGCGGGATTCTTCCAGCGGCTCATCGAGGCGGGGTTCGGTGGCGACATCGAAAGCGGCGCGGCGAGCCGGACCGTTTTTTCGACCGACAATTCCATTTATCAGGTCGAGCCGGCCGGTATCCTTTTCCCCAGAGGCGTCGAAGACCTGCAGATTACGGCGGCCGTGCTGTCGGAGCCGGCTTTTCTGGGGATCACCGTCGCGCCGCGCGGCGGCGGAACCGGCACGAACGGTCAATCCCTCACCTCAGGCATCGTCGTCGACTGTTCGCGACATATGAATTCCATTCTCGAAATCGACCCGATCAGGAGAATTGCTCGGGTCCAGGCGGGCGTGGTCAAGGATCAGCTGAACCAAGCGTTGAAGCCCTACGGCCTGTTTTTTGCGCCTGAACTCTCCACCTCCAATCGCGCTACCATCGGCGGCATGGTCTCCACCGATGCCTGCGGCCAGGGTTCATGCCTCTACGGCAAGACCAGCAACCATGTGCTGGGATTGCGCATCGTGCTCGCGGATGGAACCGACTGGTGGTCGCGCCCGCTCGATGAAGCGGCGCTCGAAGAGATCGTCGCGCGTGAGGACAGCGTCGGTGAGATCCACAGGACGGTCGACCGAATCGCGCGTGAAAAACGCGACCGGATCGCCGAGATTTTTCCGAAACTCAATCGCTATATGACCGGTTACGATCTCGCTCACATCCGGCGCAGCGACGGACGCTTTGACCTCAATGCCATTCTCTGCGGCTCGGAGGGAACGCTGGCGATGATCGCCGAAGCGGAACTTAACCTTCTACCGATTCCAGCCCATGCGGCGCTGATCAACATTCGTTACGGGGACTTCAACACGGCATTGGAGGATGCCCGCACGCTTGTCGTGCTGAATGTCGCCTCGGTGGAAACGGTCGATGAGAAAGTTCTAGGCCTCGCCAGGGGCGACATCGTCTGGACGGGCATTGCCCGCTTTTTTCCCGACGATGCAGGCCGAACCACGAACGGCATCAATATTGCGGAAGTGCTCGCCGACGATGAAGCCGAACTCGAACGCAAACTGGCCGAGGTGACCGCCGCGCTTGCCACGGGCGCAGATGCCCGTCACCTGGGTTATGCGATTGCGCGGGATCATGCCGATGTCGAGGCGATCTGGTCGATGCGCAAACGGGCGGTCGGCCTGCTCGGCAATGTGGACGGACCGGTCAGGCCTGTCGCCTTCGTCGAGGACACCGCCGTGCCGCCGGAAAACCTTGCGGCCTATATCCGCGAGTTCCGCGCATTGCTTGATGGCGCGGGCCTTTCCTACGGCATGTTCGGCCATGTCGATGCCGGCGTCCTGCACGTGCGGCCTGCCCTCGATCTCACTCGCAATGACCATGTCCGGCTGGTCCGGGAGGTCAGCGACGCCGTCGTGGCGCTGACGCGCAGATATGGCGGCGTGCTCTGGGGGGAGCACGGCAAGGGGGTGCGTTCCGAATATGTGCCGGAATTCTTCGGCGATCTCTATCCCAGCCTGCAGGAGATCAAACGGGCTTTCGATCCGGAAAACCGTCTCAACCCGGGCAAGATCGCAACCCCTTCCGGCCAAGCGCTGCTGAAGATCGACGACGTTCCGCTGCGGGGAGACGTCGACCGCATCATCGGTAACGAGATCCGCGCAGCCTTCGACAACGCCGCCTATTGCAACGGCAACGGCGCCTGTTTCGATTTCGACGAAACGAGCCCGATGTGCCCCTCCTACAAGGCGACACGCGACCGGCGTTTTTCGCCCAAAGGCCGCGCCGCTCTGATGCGGGAATGGCTGAGGCTGCTTGCCGAGAAAGGCATCGATCCTCGCCAGGAGGCAAAACGCCTGCGGCAGAGCGTTCCGCTCGCGAGCTTCGTTCGGCGCGCCTTCAATTCGCTGAACCCTCAAAATCGCGACGACTTTTCCCACGAGGTCCGCGCTTCGATGGACACCTGCCTGGCGTGCAAGGCCTGCGCGGGGCAATGTCCCGTGAAAGTCAGCGTCCCGGCCTTCCGCTCCAAATTCCTAGAACTTTATTACGGGCGCTACCTCCGTCCGCTGAAGGATCCGCTGGTCGCAGCCATCGAGACCACCCTGCCCCTAGTTCACCGGATACGACCTGCCTACAACCTGGTCGTCGGCACGCGAGCCGGCAGGATGATGATGCGCGTCGCCGGCTTGACGTCCCTGCCTCGCCTGCCGCGGATCTCTCTGGCGAAGGAAGCCGCCCGCCTTGGCGTGCCGCTGGCGACCCCTCGGCGGATCGAGGCCTTGTCGCCGCGTGAGAGGGAGCGGAGCGTCATCTTCGTCGCCGATGCGTTTACGGCCTATTTCGATCCTGAGGTCGCCCTCGCCGCGATCGGGCTTGCGCGAAAAATGGGGCTTTCGCCCTTCCTCGCCGCGTCCCACGTCAACGGCAAAGCCCTGCACGTTCATGGCTATCTCGGACGTTTCGAGGCTGCGGCCGGGCGGACCGCGAGCTATCTCCAACAGCTGGATGAAGCGGGTGTGGCGCTGGTCGGGCTCGATCCGTCGATGACGCTCGCCTTTCGCAGCGAATACAAAGGGAGGCTGCAGGCAACCATTCTCCTTCCGCAGGAATGGCTGATCGCCAAGCTCGACAGGCTCGCCGCTTCCCCCTCCGCCAGCAAAGGCAGGAGCTTCCGGTTGATGGCCCATTGCACCGAACGCACCAATGCGCCCGCCTCCATCGCACAATGGAAAAGCGTATTCGGAAGCCTCGGCATCGACCTTCAGGCAGCAGAAACGGGGTGCTGCGGAATGGCCGGCACCTTTGGCCACGAGGCCCGCAATCGGCCGATCTCCGAGCGCCTCTATGCGATGAGTTGGAAGCGGGAGATCGATGCCGCCGGCGACACCGACAGTCTCATGGCCACCGGATATTCATGCCGCTCGCAGGTGAAGGAAATCGACAACAAGCGCATCCCGCATCCCTTTCAGGTGATCGATAAGATAATGTCTGAAAAGGCCGACGTTCCGCAATCAGACGTGGCATGATATGTGATATGTGCTAAATTTTATCGTGAAAATCGGAGCAAACCAGTGTCAATCATCACGCAACGAGGCAATCTTGCGGAAATCGTCGTTGCGAAGCTGATGGAACGGATCGACTCCGGCCTTTATGCTCCCGGCGAGAAAATTCCGTCAAGCGCCCAGCTGTGCGAAGAGTTCGGCGTGTCCCGAACCGTCATTCGCGAGGCGCTCACCTCTCTTAAGGTGGGCGGAAGGGTCACGACGCGACAGGGTGCCGGCGTCTATGTGAGCGACAAGGACGCAAAGACCCTCAATTTCGAAATCAGCCGCATCGAGGATATTCGTTCCGCGATGCAGATCCTGGAATTGCGGCTCGGCGTCGAGATCCAATCCGTCGCCCTTGCCGCGTCGAGGCGCACGCCGGAGGCGCTGGCTGAAATTGCCCGCGCCTACGACAACCTCGAAAACCTGGTGACTGAGGATGCCGAGGTCGAGGCACGCGCCGATTTCGAATTCCATCTCGCGATCGCCCGCGCCACCCGCAATCCCCACTTCCCGAGTTTTCTGGAAGCGGTGATAGAGAGCATCAATTTCGACCTCGTGCTCAAGCATCGCCAATCGGCGCGCGGCTACAGCACCTACCTGAAGAAAATCAACAAGGAACATGCCGCTATCCTGGCCGCCATCACCCAGGGTGATGCCAAGGCTGCGAAGGCCGCGCTGATCGTCCATCTGGAGGAAAGCCTCCATCGTTACCGCACGATGCTCAATGAGCCGACGAGTAGCGAAACCGAGGATTAAGTCAGGGGGAAGGAAAGGATGATCCGCCTGCTGCGACACATCCTGCGCTCCTATCTCGCCCTTTTCCACGCCCCTCAAGCGGCTTCACTTTCCGCTGGTCTGCTGAGGCGCCGCCCGGCTTTTTGAGGCGGCGCCTTTTGCTGCGATCACTTTCCCTGGGCGATCGCCTGGTCGCGAATTTGCGTCAGGCTCATTTTCGGTGTCAGCGCTTCCGGGTCGATCCGGATTTCGATGAGACCCGGCTTGCCGGATAACTCGCAGCGTTCGAAGGCGCCGGCGAAATCCTCGGTCTTTTCCACCGTCTCACCGTGGAGGCCATAAGATCGCGCCAGCGAGGCAAAATCCGGATTCGTCAGGCGGGTGCCGGAGACGCGGCCGGGATACTCACGCTCCTGATGCATGCGGATCGTGCCATACATGCCGTTGTTGATGACGAGAAAGATGACGCGAGCGTCATACTGCATGGCGGTTGCGAGTTCCTGACCGTTCATCAGGAAACATCCGTCGCCGGCGAAGGCAACGACCGTGCGCGCGGGATCGGTGATCTTGGCAGCGATCGCCGCCGGCACGCCGTAGCCCATGGAACCGTTCGTCGGTCCGAGCTGGGTGCGAAAGGTGCGATACTGATAGAAGCGATGCGCCCAGGCGGAATAATTGCCGGCGCCGGTGGTCAGGATGGCATCCGGTTTGAGATGTCCGCGCAGCCATTCCATGATATCGCCCATCTGCACCGGACCCGGCACCTTGGGATGATCGAGGTTTTCGAGGTAGTCGGCATGGGCCGTCCTGGTCCAATCCTTCCATACCGGGGCAGCTAATGGCTTCAGCTTTGCCGCCTGCGACAGGAAACCAGCGACGCTGGCATTGATCGGCAATCGCGCGTGATAGACGCGCCCCAGTTCCTCCGCGCCCGGATGGATGTGAACGAGCAAATGCTTCGGAACCGGAATGTCGATCAGCGTATAGGCGCCTGTCGTCATCTCCCCAAGGCGGGCGCCGATGGAGATCAGCAGGTCGCAATCCTTCACATGACGGATCAGCTTCGGCCCTGCCGCAAGGCCGAGGTCGCCGGCATAGTTTTCGTGCGTATTGTCGAACAGGTCCTGGCAGCGGAAAGAAGCGGCGACGGGCAGGCCGAAGGCTTCCGAAAATACCTTCAGGTTGGCAACGGCCTGCTGCGTCCAGCCGCCGCCGCCGACGACGACCATCGGGCGCTTCGCCTCGGAGAGAAGGCCGAGCAATTCCTCGAATTGCTGCGGGCCGGCAAAGCCCTCGACCCGCTTGTAGGGCGGGGTGTCGGCGACATCGACCATATCGGTCAGCATGTCTTCGGGAAGGGCGACGACCACCGGCCCGGGCCGGCCGTTGACCGCTCGGTGGAATGCCTGGCTGATGAGCTCGGGAATGCGGGCGGCATCCTCGATCTCGACGACCCACTTCGCCATCTGGCCGAACATGCGGCGATAATCGATCTCCTGGAACGCTTCGCGCTCCATCTGATCGCGCGCCACCTGCCCGATGAACAGGATCATCGGTGTCGAATCCTGGAAGGCCGTATGCACGCCCACGGACGCGTTCGTCGCGCCCGGCCCGCGGGTCACGAAGCAGATGCCGGGTTTGCCGGTCATCTTGCCGTAGGCTTCCGCCATGTAGGCAGCGCCGCCTTCCTGCCGACAGACGATGAATTCGATGGCGTCTTCCACGTCGTGAAGGGCGTCGAGGGCAGCAAGATAGCTTTCGCCCGGCACGCCGAACACGCGCTCGACACCATGGATGCGCAAGGCATCGACGAGCACCTGGCCGCCGCTGCGCTTCAATGTTTCGTTTTTCATCGGGGAGCCCCTCTGCTGTTCGTTAAATGACGGCGTCTTCGAGGAAGGGGCGCTGTGCTACTACCCGCTCGTAGCCGAATGGCGAAAGATCAAGGGTCTTGAAGCCGCCATAGGTAATCAGTTCCGAGAGACCCCGTCCCATCGCCGGCGACTGCTGGAGACCGTGCCCCGAGAAGCCGTTTGCGAACAGGAAATTGCCGACCTCGGTATGCGGTCCGAGGACGACATTGTGATCGAGGGTGCAATAGTCATAGTGGCCGGCCCAGGAGTTGACGACCTTGATTGCCTCGAATGCCGGAACCCGGTTCGCCATGATCGGCCAGATTTCCTCATCGAATTCGTCGTGCATGACATCGAAATCGTTGGGGTCTACCTCAGGGTCATGTTTGGGATAGGTGCCCATCAGGTAGAACTTGCCCTCGGGCCGGAAGAAGACGCCGGTAGGATCGATCGTCAGGCCCACTTTTCCTTCCAGAGGCGTGCGGCAATCGACGACGAACAGCGAGCGTCGGCGCGGCTCCACGGGAACGTCGAGCCCGGCCATCCCAGCGATTTTCTTGCCGTTGGTTCCTGATGTATTGACCATCGTGCCGCAGGCGATCGTCTGGCCGCTCTTCGTCGACACGGAAACGATGCGGTCTCCCTCTCTATTGACGGCAAAAACTTCGTCTTCGATGTATTCGACGCCGAGCGCGCGCGCTTTCTTGCGAAAGCCCTGCAGCAGACCGACGCTGTCGAACCAGCCCTCGCCCCGCTCGCCGGTGCTGCCGAGTGTCAGTCCTTCGAGGTTCAGCCAGGGAAACCGCCGGCCGAGACCATCAGGATCGAGCAGCGTGACTTCCGCGCCGCACGAGATCTGGGTTTCGTGATTGCGCCTGAGAACCTGATCGCCGCGTTCGTCCTCGGCGAGGAACAGATAACCGGCCTCATGAAAGCCGATCTCCGCCGTGTCGTCATCAACGGCGACATTTTCCTTGAAGTTGCGGATGAACTCCGTCCCGAACTGCGAGACTTTGACATTGATCGCATTCGAGAACTGATGACGGATAGAGCTGGAAGACAGCGCCGTCGCCGAACGCTGATAGGTCCAGTCCTTCTCGATCACCAGGACCGATCCGTTGAAGTCGGGATTGGTCGCCAGAAAATATGCCGTCGAACTGCCGACCACTGCTCCACCGACGATCACCACGTCATAGGATGACTTGGAAGCTTGCATCAGGGCGTCTCACTTTTCTCGTCTTCATAGTGGCCGGCGGCGGCAAAGCTGCCGCCCTGGAAGCGCACCGCCGGATCGTTGGGATCGCCCTGTTTCGTCTTGCCGAAGACCTTGTCCGCGTAGTCGTCGGCGCTGTCTTCCGGCTTGTATCCAAGCGATGCCGCCGTGCGGTTGTCCCAAAACGCCCGGCTGTTGTTGGACATGCCATAGGCGACCATGAAGCCGACGCGTTCGGCCGACAGGCTCTTTTCGACGAGTTGGCGGCAATCGCGATAGGAAAGCCAGGTGATGAGGTGGCGCCGGTCCGTCGGCGCAGGGAAGGACGAGCCGATGCGCAGGCTCACTGTCTCGATCCCGAACTTGTCGAAATAGTAACGGCCGAGGTTTTCGACAAAGGTCTTCGACACGCCGTAGAGACTGTCGGGGCGGGTCGGAACGTCGCCGTCGATCGTCTCGGTGCGCTCGTAAAAACCGATGGCGTGAACGGAGCTGGCATAGACGATGCGCTTGACGCCATGCTGCCTGGCCGCCTCATAGATGTTGTAGCTGCCGACGATGTTGGCGTTGAGGATGGTGTTCCAGGGGGCTTCCAGCCCCTGACCGCCCATATGAATGATGGCGTCGCAACCCTCCACGGCTTTCGAAACGGCGTCGAAGTCGGAAAGGTCCGCCGGAACATCTTCCTCGTGTGGCTTGACGTTCTCGCAGGGCCTGCGTGCAGACAGCCTGACGATCTTGCCAAGCCTTGTTCCTGACTTGCGCAGCTGGGTTCCCAGAGCGCCGGCCGCGCCAGTCAGAAGCGTACGCTGATAATCAGTCATCGAATTTTCCCTTTAGCGAAGTTTGGCCAGTGCATCGGCGGTGCGCTCGATGGCAATGGCAAGATTGTCACGCGATGTCGCGAAGGAAAGGCGAATATAGGGTTCGACACCGAAAGCGGCGCCGGGAACGGTTGCGACCTTGCCTTCCCTGAGGAGATAGGAGGCCAGTTCCGTATCGTTGGAAATCCTGGCGCCGTCGGGCGCCGTCTTGCCGATATAGTGGGCGCATTTCGGAAAGAGGTAGAAGGCCCCTTCAGGAGCTCGCACATCGAGATCGGGTATCGCGCTGAAGCCCCTTGCGACCAGTTCGCCGCGCGCCTTGTATTCGGCAACCGCCGTCCTGACGAAGTCCTGGGGACCGTTGAGCGCTGCGGCGGCCGCAAACTGGGTGATGGAGGACGGGCAGGTCGTGCTCTGGGACTGAAGCTTGTTCAAGGCCCGGGTCAGTTCCCGCGGACCGGCCGCATAGCCGAGGCGCCATCCTGTCATGGCATAGGCCTTGGATACGCCGTTGATGATGAGCGTGCGGTCCTTCAGCTCCGGGCACGCGACGACGAACGACGTGAAGGGCACGTCGCCGCAGACGATATGTTCGTAGATCTCATCCGACATGATCGCCACGTGGGGGTGGCGCGCCAGCACCGCGCCAAGCGCTTTCAGTTCGTCCGCCGTATAGATCGCCCCCGTCGGGTTCGAGGGAGAATTGAACAGGAACCAACGCGTCTTCGGCGTGATGGCTGCTTCCAGCCGCTCGGCTGTGATCTTGAAGGCGTCCTCGACACCGCAAGACACGGTTTTGGGAATGCCGCCATGCAGGATGACGATGTCGGTATAGGAGACCCAGTAAGGCGCCGGCACGACCACTTCGTCGCCGGGCTCCAGCGTGGCCAGAAATGCATTGAAGAGTATCTGCTTGGCGCCGTTGCCGATGGAGATCTCATCCATGGCGTAGTCGAGGCCGTTCTCACGTTTGAACTTGGCGACGATCGCTTCGCGCAGCTCCACCAGGCCGTCCGGCGCAGTATAGCGGGTAAGCCCCTTGCGCATGGCCTCGATCGCCGCCTGAACGATATGATCCGGCGTCTCGAAATCAGGCTCGCCGAGCGAAAGGTCGACGACATGCTCTCCTTTGGCCCGCATCGCCTTGGCGGCGACCGATACCGCCATGGACGGTGAGGACTTGATCGTCGCAACGCGTGTACTTTCGAATGCAATCATATTCATGCCTCGCCTCCCTTGGTCCGGCTCCTGCCGTAGGCTTCAGCCTGTTCTTCTGTGATGTATCCATGTTTCAGATCGTGCTCGATCGCGTCAGCCGGGCGGTGTGCCGGATCGCCGTAACCGCCGCCGCCCGGAAGCGACAGAACCAGGCGCCGGCCTTCCGGCACGAATTGCAGCCCCTTGCCCTTGAGAACCGTACCGTCGTCGAGCGCAACTGCGCCGGCCGTGCCGCTCAGTCCGCCTTCGCGGCCACGCGCGGGGTGGCCAAGCCTGTCGAACATGGCGGAGAAGCGGAAGCTGAAGCCCTCGGCCGCTTCGATCTCGATCATCTGGCCGAGACCGCCGCGCTGCGCGCCGGCCCCTCCGGACCCCTCGCGCAATTCCTTGCGCCAGATGATGACGGGACCGACATTCTCCGTCGCCTCGATCGGCATCGTGTGCACGCCGCTCGGAAAGGCAGTGGCGTTCAAGCCGTCGAGAGTGGCGCGGGCGCCGGTGCCGCCGGAATTGAACATCAGGATTTCCGCGCCCTTGCCGCCGATCTGATCGGAGACGGGGCGCACGCTCATATGCAGGTTCCAGAGCGCGCTCGCACCCTCAGCCGGGACCTGGCCTGGAAGCGCCTGATGCAGCGCGCCCAGCACGAGATCCGGGACGAAATGGCCGAGAACGTGGCGGACGGCGACCGGCGCCGGCCGTTTGGCATTGAGGATGCAGCCTTCCGGCGCCACCACCTCGAAGGGCTCAAGCGAGGCCGCATTGTTTGGAATTTCCGGCGCCACGACGCATTTGATGCCGTAGCAGGCATAGGCCTTGGCATAGACGAGCGGCACATTGATGCCGAACTTGCTCATGCCTGAGGTGCCGTCGAAATCGACCACGACGCCATCGGGGCCGATGCTCAGCTTGGCGGCGAGATGCACCGGCTCGTCATAGCCGTCGAGGTCGAGGCTATAGTTCCAGGAGCCATGCGGAAGGTTTTTCAGCCGCTCCAGCGTTGCCTCGCGGCTATGCTTGAGGATGAAGCCGCCGATCGTTGAAAGATCAGGGAGATTGAATTCCGTCAGCATGTCGACCAGCCGGCGCTGGCCCGTTTCGTTGCAGGCGGCAAGCGCATAGAAGTCACCGACAACCTTGTCGTTTTCGCGAACATTGTTTCGGACGATATGGATCAGCGTGCGGTTCAGCTCGCCGCGCTCGAAGAACTTCATGATCGGAATGAAGATGCCCTCTTCATAGACTTCGCGGGCATCCGGGCCGAAACCGCGACCGCCGACATCGACGACATGCGCGGTCGAGGCGAAATAACCGACCAGCTTGCCGTGATGGAAGGAGGGCGTGACGACGGTGATGTCGTGCAGGTGGCCCGTCCCCTTCCACGGGTCATTGGTGATGTAGACGTCGCCTTCGAAGATATTGTCCGGCCCGATGTCGCGAATGAAATGCGCGACGGATTCCGCCATGGCGTTGACGTGGCCGGGCGTGCCGGTGACCGCCTGCGCCAGCATGCGGCCTTCCAGGTCGAAGACGCCGGCCGACAGATCGCCCGCCTCGCGCACCGAGGTGGAGAAGGCCGTGCGGATCAGGGTCTGCGCCTGCTCCTCGACGACGGAGATCAGCCGGTTCCACATGACCTGCATATGGATATCGATCATGGATTGGTTCATGTGACTATCCTCAGATCCGGGTTGCGAGAAGGCTGCCGTCGCGCTGAACGATGGCCTTGAAGAAAGAGGTGAGAACGGCTGAGGTCTCACGCTCGACGATGACCGCAGGACCCTTGATCACGTCGCCGGGCTTCAAACCGGTACGCTCGTGAATGCCGGCTTCGAGATAGGCGCCTTGCGAAGCCTCGAACAGGCGGCGGGTCTTGCCCGGCTGCACGACATTGCCTTCGGCGATGGAGGCGATGCGCTCGACCGGCGGCAGCGGCGAACTCGCCTTGACCGACCAACTGACGATCTCGATGTCGAGACCCTCGATGGCGCGACCGAAGAAGCGCTCATATTCCCTCTCGAACAAGGCCGCGATCGTCTCAGCACTCGCGGCATCGAAATTGTCGTCGGCAAGCGGGACCGGAATATCCCAGCCCTGCCCGGCATAGCGCATGAAGAGCGTGCGCTCGACCACCGGGGAGCCGGCGTCGAGCCCACCTTCCACAAAGCCGAGTGCTTCGGCCTTCATCGCTACCAGGAGCCGGTTAGCCTCTGCATATTCGAAATTCGACAGGTTGAAGACGGCGCTGCGGACGGATTCGTAGCCGAAGGGCGCCTTGAGGAAACCGATCGCCGAACCGACGCCGGCGCCTGGCGGAACGAGGAAGGTCGAGATACCCATCTTTTCGCAGAGGCGTGCGGCATGCAGCGGCCCTGCGCCGCCGAAGGTGATCATGGTGAAATCGGAAATGTTCTTGCCGTTCTCGACGGTGTGAACGCGGCCGGCATTGGCCATGTTCTCGTCAACCATTTCGCAGGCGCCGTAAGCGGAAGCTTCCGGATCGAGACCGATGACCGAGCCGATATCGTCGCTCATCGCCTGGTGGCTCGCCTCGACGGAAAGCGGGATTGCGCCACCGGCGAAATTGGCAGGATCGAGCTTGCCGAGGATCAGGTCCGCATCGGTCACGGTGGGGTTCTTGCCGCCGCGCTGATAACAGGCCGGGCCGGGCTCCGAGGCCGCCGAATGCGGCCCTACGCGGATCTGACGCATTGCGTCGACCGAAGCGATCGAACCACCGCCCGCGCCGATTTCGACCATCTCGACAACAGGGATGGAAATCGGCATGCCTGATCCCTTGCGGAATCGATAGGTGCGCGCGACCTCGAAAGTCTTGGCCGTCTTCGGCACCTGGTTTTCGATCAGGCAGATCTTGGCGGTGGTGCCGCCCATGTCGAAGGAAAGAACCGTGTCGAGACCATATTGACGGGCGATGTCGGCCGCGAAGATCGCGCCGCCCGCCGGACCGGATTCGACCAGGCGGACCGGAAACTCGGAGGCGCTCTCGACCGAGACGATCCCGCCGCCGGAATGGATCATGAAGACCGGGCAGCCGACGCCGATCTCCTTCAGCGACACGACGAGACGGTCGAGATAGGATTTGATCGCCGGCTTGACATAGGCATTGGCGCAGACCGTGTTGAAGCGCTCGAATTCGCGCATCTGCGGAGAAACCTCCGACGAGATCGAAACGGAGAGGCCAGGAAGGCGCTTCAGGATCGCGTCGCGGACGGCGATCTCGTGGGCGCCATTGGCATAGGCATGGATGAAACCGATCGCGACACTTTCATAGCCGCCTGCCGCGACCTTCTCGACGACGGCTGCGACCGAAGCATCATCCAGATCAAGCAGAACCTTGCCCGTCGCATCGATACGCTCACGCACGACGAAGCGGTCGGCGCGCGCGATGAGAGCCGGCGGCAGGGAAATATTGAGATCATATTGTTCGAAACGGTTCTCAGTGCGCATCTCGAGCACATCGCGAAAACCTTCCGTCGTCACGAAGGCGGTCTTGGCGCCGCGCCGCTCGATGAGTGCGTTGGTGGCAAGCGTCGTGCCATGGATGAGGATGCCGATCTCTGAAAGAGCGATGCCCGCCATGTCGGCAACGGTCTTCACACCCTTGAGGATCGCCCGCTCCGGCGCCGTATAGTCCGTCAGGATCTTCGTCGAGTGAAGCGCCCCATCGAGGTCGAGAGCGATATCCGTAAAGGTGCCGCCGATATCGACGCCCACCCGGCAGTTTCGTGGCGTGCTGCTCACCGTCTTGTTCCCCGCTTTCTTAACCTTCGAGACCGCGCTGCGCGGCCATGCATCCCGCCATTCTTCACTGTTGCAAACGACACTGCAACATTTCCGCTTGACGGTCTTCGTATATGTCACTTATCATATAAGTGTCAATTAAGAAAAGGCCCGAAAATCTCGAAACTCGCCCTTCTCGGCGTTTTCAACGAGAACGAATTACACAGCAAAAATAATAGCTTCGCCGAACGACGAAGCATGAACGCGGACTTGAACCGCGTCGAGAACGACTAAAAATCGAATGGCTTCAACCAGAGGGAAAAACACATGAAATCCATCTCGACACTTCTTAGCGCCACCGCCGTCGCCTCCGTCCTGCTGTTTTCCAACGCATTGGCGGCCGACACGATCAAGATCGGCGTCGCCGGCCCCTATACCGGCGCCAATGCGACCTTCGGCGAGCAGGTGTTCAGCGGCGTGTCCGCCTACGTCACCGACGTCAATGCGTCGGGCGGCATCAATGGCAAGAAGATTGAACTGGTGAAGGGGGACGACGCCTGCGAACCGAAGCAAGCCGTTTCCGTCGCCAATCGTTTCGTCGACCAGGACAAGGTCCAGGCCGTGATCGGACATTTCTGCTCGTCCAACACGATTCCCGCTTCCGAAATCTACAATGATGCCGGCATACTCGAAATGACGCCATCCTCGACCAATCCGACCGTCACCGATCGCGGTTTCGACAATCTGTTCCGTGGCTGCGGCCGTGACGACCAGCAGGCCGTCGTTGCCGGCAGCTTCATTCTGGATACGCTGAAGCGGGACAAGATCGCCCTCATCCACGACAAGGACACCTATGGCCAGGGCTTGGTGGACGCCGTCAAGAAGACGATCGAAGCGCGCGGAATCAAGCCTGTGATGTACGAGGGCCTGACCCGCGGCGAACGCGACTTCAACGCGCTCGTCACCAAGATCAAGAGCTCCGGCGCCAACGCCGTTTACTTCGGCGGCCTCATCCCCGAAGGCGGTCCGCTGATCCGCCAGCTGAAGGAGCAGGGTGTCGACGTGGTCGTCGTCAGCGGCGACGCCTTCGCCCAGACGGAACTCATCGCGGCAGCCGGCGGCGCGCAAAACCTGAAGAACGTCTATTATTCGGCAACGCCCGATCCGCTGGCCGATCCCTCGACGCAGGGCGTCCAGAACTCGCTGAAGAAAGCCAACATCACGCCGGCCAACTACGTGCTCTATGGCTATGCCAATGCGCAGGCCGTCATTGCCGCGCTGAAGGCCGGCGACGAGTTGAAGGCCCAGGCCGACTATCTTCGCAACAACACCGTCGATTCCGCCATCGGCAAGATCACCTGGGACGCCAAGGGCGACATCAAGGACTTCAAGTTCGTCTTCTACAACTTCGACGACAAGGGAACCCCTGTCTTGGTGAAGTAAGGCATTTTGCCCGAGCCGGCCGGACCTGAAGCTTGTCACGGAAAACTGTGCAGCGGTTTTGCGGTAACGACATGCGGAAAACTAAGGACCTAAAGCGCGACCAGAGACTCTGAAAGATCGCGACGCGCTTTAGGTTCGGCCGGCTTATCCATCCCCGAAAACCATAAGAGGGGTTCACCATGGACTTTTACATCCTGGTTCAACAATTGTTCAATGGCATCACGCTGGGGACGATCTACGGCCTGATCGCGGTTGGATACACCATGGTCTACGGCGTCATCCGGATGATCAACTTCGCCCATGGCGACGTCTATATGGTATCGGCCTATATCGCCGCCATCACGCTTGCCGTCCTTGGCTATTTCGGTGTTCAGTCGGTTCCCTTCGCCCTGATATCAGTGCTGGTGATCAGCTGCGCGATCACCGCCGTCTATGGCTGGGTGATCGAGCGCGTCGCCTATCGTCCGCTTCGCGGCTCGACCAAGCTTGCTCCGCTGATATCGGCCATCGGCATCTCGCTGATGCTGCAGAGCTACGTCCAGATCGCCCAGGGCGCACGCGACCAGGGTGTGCCGACGCTCATCCAGGGGGCGTTTCGCATCGGAAACGATACCCACTTCGCGCAGATCACCTACATGCAGACGGTGATCCTGTTCGCGTCGCTGATCGCCATGGGCGTGCTGACCTATGTGATCAACTACACCAGGATCGGCCGCGAATGCCGCGCCACCCAGCAGAATATCCGGATCTCCGCGATACTCGGGGTCAATACCGACCGGATCATTTCGGCGGTGTTCGTCATGGGCGCGGCCACTGCCGCCGTCGGCGGCACGCTCGTTACCTTCAACTACGGCTCCTTCAACTTTTTCATCGGCTTTGTCATGGGCATCAAGGCCTTCACGGCCGCGGTTCTCGGCGGGATCGGCTCGCTGCCCGGCGCCGTACTCGGCGGCATCGTCCTCGGCCTGACCGAGGCTCTGTTCGCCGGCTATGTCAGCACCGACTACAAGGACGTCTTCGCCTTCGCATTGCTCATCACTC
The DNA here is from genome assembly GCF_013087615.1 of Rhizobium sp. WYCCWR 11152. Classification (NCBI taxonomy): domain Bacteria; kingdom Pseudomonadati; phylum Pseudomonadota; class Alphaproteobacteria; order Hyphomicrobiales; family Rhizobiaceae; genus Rhizobium; species Rhizobium sp. WYCCWR 11152. The sequence goes on from NZ_JABFCP010000024.1 coordinate 303,678, forward strand.
TCCTGTTTTTCCGACCGTATGGCCTGCTTGGCCGGGCGGAAATCCAAAAAGTCTGAAGAGGAGCACGAACCATGGAATCCAACCGCCTTCGCGCACTCTTCAAGCAAGCACTCCTCACTTTTACGGTCTCCCTCATCCTGTTCGGCCCGATCTCGGGGCTGGTGCTCGACGGATTTTCGTTCACGAACGAATTGATGCGCGCGGTGTTGTTGGCGGCCGTCGTCACGGCAGGCCGATCGGCACTCTCGCTGTTCCAGATGAGCAGCCTCGGCCGAAAGCTCACCCGGGGCATGGCAGGCAACGGCGCCGGTGTGACCGTCATGACCGGCAAGGAACGGTCGCCGATGCTGGTCCTTGCCCTGTTGTTTTTCGCCGGGTTGAGCCTGCCGTTCTTTGCCGACAAATACTTCCTGGGCATTGCGATCCTCGCCTTGATATATTGCCTGCTCGGCCTGGGGCTCAACATCGTCGTCGGGCTTGCGGGTCTGCTGGACCTTGGCTACGTCGCCTTCTACGCCGTCGGCGCCTATCTCCTGGCGCTCGGGTCGGAATATCTCGGCATCGGGTTCTGGGGCGCTCTGGTCCTTGCGCCTTTTCTGGCCGGTCTCTTCGGCATGATCCTCGCCTTCCCCGTTCTCAAGATGCATGGCGACTATCTTGCCATTGTGACGCTGGGATTCGGCGAGATCATTCGTCTGGTGCTGAACAACTGGCTTGATTTCACCGGCGGGCCGAACGGCGCTCCGGTCCCGGCCCCCACCTTTCTCGGCCTCGAATTCACCCGCACCGCCAAACAGGGCGGCGTTCCCATTCATGAATATCTGGGCATCGCCTACAGTGCGGACTACCGGTTCTGGTTTCTCTATTTCGTGCTGTTTCTTGTCGTGTGCTTCGTCATTTACGCCGTGGAGCGACTGCGCGTCATCCCTCTCGGCCGGATGTGGGAAGCGCTGCGGGAAGACGAGATCGCCTGCCGTTCGCTCGGCGTCAATCACGTCTTCACAAAGTTGACGGCCTTCATGCTCGGCGCCTCCACGGGCGGCCTCGCCGGCGTCTTCTTCGCCGCACAACAGGGCTTCGTGAACCCGACCTCTTTCACCTTCTTCGAATCCGCTCTCATCCTGGCGATCGTCGTCCTTGGCGGCCTCGGATCGACGGCGGGCGTCATATCGGCGGCTCTGGTTCTCACCATTCTTCCGGAACTTCTGCGTGAGTTTGCCGAATACCGCGTCCTGGTCTTCGGTATCCTGATGGTGGTGATGATGATCTGGAAACCGCGCGGCCTGGTCCGCATCAAGCGCCCGGCATTCTTTCCGAGCTCGATGAAAGAAGGCATCGGCACCGAACTGTCCTTCGAGGGCAAGGCGGAGGCGGGACGATGAGCCCCATCCTCGAAGTACAGAATGTCACCATGCGTTTCGGCGGCATCGTCGCCAACCGGGACGTCAGCTTCTCGGTCGAACGCGGCGCGGTCACCGCCCTGATCGGTCCCAACGGCGCCGGCAAGACGACGATGTTCAACTGCATCACCGGATTCTATCGCTCCAGTGAAGGCCGCATCATGCTGAACGGGCGCGACGGTCCGACGGATATCGGCCAGTTGGTGACGAAACCGATGACCGGCGGCTCGCATCTCGTGACGCGCGCCGGGATTGCCAGGACGTTCCAGAACATCCGCCTGTTCAAGGAAATGTCGGTCATCGAGAACCTTCTGGTCGCCCAACACCTTGCCACCCGCAACAATATTCTCAGCGGCGTTTTCCGAACCGGGGCGTTCCGCAAGGCCGAGGCAGAGGCCATCGACCGCGCCTATCACTGGCTTGGGCAGATGAAGCTTGCCGACGACGCCAACCGCCTGGCCGGCGAACTGCCCTACGGCCGGCAGCGTCGCGTCGAGATTGCCCGCGCCATGTGCACGGGTCCGAGCCTCATATGCCTCGACGAACCGGCCGCCGGCCTCAACCCCTCCGAAACGCTCGATCTGGCGGAGGTCATCCAACGGCTCTGTACCGATCACAAGCAGACGGTTCTCGTCATCGAGCACGACATGGGTCTCGTCATGCGCATTTCGAACCACATCGTCGTGCTCGATCATGGCGAGGTGATCTCCGACGGCACGCCTGAGTATGTCGCCAACGACCCGGCCGTCGTCGCCGCTTATCTCGGGGTCAGCGAAGAAGAGGTACCAGCATGAGCCAGTCGTCCGACACGCAGGTACCGCTTCTCGAATTCGCCGGCGTTCACGCCCATTACGGCCCGGTAGAAGCGCTGAAGGCGGTAAACGTCCATATCTCAGCCGGTGAGATCGTCAGCCTGATCGGCGCAAACGGCGCCGGCAAGACCACGCTGCTTTCCTCCATCTTCGGCGCGCCGCGCGCCTCATCCGGCAAGATCCTGCATCGCGGCGAAGATATCTCCCAGATGCCGACCAGCAGGATTTCCCGGCGCGGCATCGCGCTCGTTCCGGAAGGTCGTCAGATCTTTCAGGAGATGTCCGTCGAAGAGAATATGATGATGGGCACGACGCCAATCGGCATGGCCCGCTTCGAAGAAGACCGGAACACCATGTTCGAGCTCTTCCCGCGCCTCAAGGAGCGCCGAAATCAGACCGCCGGCACCATGTCGGGCGGCGAACAGCAGATGCTCGCCATCGCCCGCGCCATGATGGCGCGGCCCGAGCTGATCCTGTTCGATGAACCGTCGCTCGGCTTGGCGCCGCTGATCGTCAAGCGCGTTTTCGAAGTTTTGCGGGAGATCGCTGCGATGGGCAAAACGATATTTCTCGTCGAGCAGAACGCCAACCATGCACTGAAGCTGTCGCAGCGGGCCTATGTCATGGTCAACGGCCGCGTCCACCTTTCCGGCGACAGCGCCGCCCTGCTCGATAACCAAGAGGTCCGCAAAGCCTATCTCGGACTGCACTGAACAAGGGGCTTCCAGCCGGCATGGCCAATCTGCCGACAGCTGGCGTCGATTTAGCGCGGATGCCGTCCGGAGGATTTACCCCGAAGAACGGTCATCTGTTCCTGCTGCACTTCATTTTCATCGTTCAGAACGGCTTGCCAAAGCCTGTTGCCGAGCCGAAGCGACACGCGTTTTGTCCCCTCATGTTCGGCAGTCCCGATTTCCACGGAACTGACGACGGAACCATGGCGCATGTGGCGGCGAAGATCGGCCAGCGACAATCCGAACCGTTTCGCCAGCTCCGATGATTCCAGGATAAAATCGCCATTTGAATCGCGCTCAATCAGCACCGATTTTTTCTCCAGCTAAGTTCCACGCTCACGGCTCAGGCCACCGCCGGAATCGCATTGTCCTCCTTTGGCAGCAGCCGCGCTACTGCGCTCAGCAGATCCGTCTGAGATATCAGGCCAAGGATGCGGTAATCGTCGTCGACGATGATGACGGCATGCGTGCGCCCGTCTGTCAGGACGGGCAACAGCGACAGAGCAGGATCCGAAGGTCTCGCCACTGCTGGCCTCGAGATCGCATGCCCGATGGTCTCGGTGCTCATCGACAACTCCCGCAAGCCGACAGCGCCGACGAGACGGCCCTCCGGGTCCTTCACCGGCAGCGTACGGATATTGTGCTTCAAAAGAAGATGCCGTGCGGCATCCGGTTCCGAAGCTTCGCCAATGGCGATCACGTCGCGCGACATGATATCGGCACAGTTGATCTTGCCGTTTGAGCGGATGGCCGCTTGCAGCTCGACCTGCTGCAGCAGCCGGCTAAGGTCTGCCCGGTCGATATCGAAGGTTTCGTCGAGCGCCTCAAGGGCCGCATCGACATCCTCCTCGCGAAAACCCACCCGCACGGCTGATGGCAGGTCGATCGTCTGATGGGTGTTCTCCGCCGGCTTTGGAACGACGTGCGGATAATTCCGCTTGGAAAGCTTGTGGAACAGCAGGCCAAGGCCGACGAGAATGCAGGAGTTTAAAGCGACGGGCACGAAGGGAAAAAGGAATCCCCAGCCGGCAACGACAGGACCGCCGAGCACGGCGGTCAGCGCAGCCGCTCCTCCTGGCGGATGAAGGCAGCGCGTGAAGGACATCGCGCCGATGGCAAGCGAAACGCCGACGCCGGTCGCGATGATCGGATCGCGGATGAAATAGGCAGCAATAATCCCCATCAGGGCGGAAATGGTATTGCCGCCGATGATCGACCAAGGCTGTGCAAGCGGGCTTGCCGGCACCGCAAAAAGCAGCACCGCGGACGCGCCCATCGGCGCGACGATCAGCGGAAGATGTGGCCCCTGCCCGAACATATAGCCGCTGATGACGCCGGTGAGACCGATGGCCAGCAAAGCGCCGAGACATGCAATCAATCGCTCTCGTAAGGTCGCACCGGCCAATATAGGTGAGAACAAGCGGAAGCGGCGGAAGCGGCTCGGTCCCACTTTCGGGGAAACGGGATACTGCATGACAAGACCAATTTTAAGCGAGGATTATCTAGCGGACCAAAGAGGAAGACGTGCGGACTAGTTTGTCGCCAGCCTGACATCTCTGCCTTTTGTCGCGCTGAGGACTTCGTGGAATGCGTTGAAGGCGCTGGGGCGATCATTCTTGCGATAGACGAGCAGCGTCTCGACGGGGCCTAGCTGGTGGGTCTGGACAGGCGTCGGCCAGTGCATGAGGTCAAGGACGGATCGCGGCATGACACCCGCCGTGTTGCCGGTCGCAACGCTCGCCAGGATCGCGTGGTAGGAGCCGAGTTCGCTCGTCGGCAGGGCGCTCGATTTGCGCGCCCAGTTTTCGGCGATCCGGCGATAGGTGCAACCGGGCTCCAAAGCGGCGAGCGACCCGACACGCAGGTCGGCGGCGGATTTGATGGAGGGATGCCCGGACGGCAACACGATCAACAGGTCCTCGACAAAGACCGGCTCGATCTCGAGCGCCTTGAGTTCGGCATCGAAGCTCGAGTCTTCCTCGCGCATCGTCTTCGGCAGGCGGGCAATCAGCGCACAATCCAGCGCATCAGAGAGAACGTCGCGGGTCAGATCGCGAGACGCCCCCATCGTCAGATGAAGCGACACCTCCGGCCACATCTGATTGAATTGCGTCAGCGCCGCCGGCAGCCTGCTTGCCGCCGTGCTCTCCATGGTGCCGACCCGCAATGTCCCCGATGGGGCGAGAGGCCGCACGGCCTGGCGCGCTTCGAGCGCAAGCGCCATAAGCCGGTTGGCATAGGCGAGAAACGTCTCGCCCTCGCGTGTCAACGTCATCTTCTTGCCGTCACGGCTGAAGAGGGAAACCCCGAGGTCCTCTTCCAACTGCTGGATGCGCGTCGTCACATTCGACGGTACCCGCCCTACAGCCTTGGCAGCCTTCGTCACGCTGCGGTCGCTGGCGACAGCGAGGAATATCTCGATCGATGAAAGGTCCAATGAAAAGATCTCGTTTCCGGAATTAAGACGACAGATAATTCTCTATATAAAAATCATTGCGCAGGCTCAAGCCGATTTCGGCATTGGGCGAAAAAACGCCATCCGCGGACCGAACAGGCAAGCGATTGCCGAAAAAAGGATCGCGACGCCGAGGAAATAGCCATGCAGGCGGCGGCATTGCCTCTGTCGGATGAGGATTTGCGGGTTTGAGGCTGGCATGCGGTTTGCATCCGCAAGGCCATCTGCAGATCGATCGGCGACGACCTTAATGTTGCAACTTGTCTTGACCTGTCTTCTTCTGAGCGTCGCTTCAGGCTTGAGCATGCGCCGTTTTCTCCTGCCGTATTTCCCAGGCGGCGATCTCGCTGAGAAATCCGCCCCTGTGACGATCGTCGCAAGCGCCGTCTTTCTGGCGGCAATCGCTTTCACCGTCTCCGATCAGGAGCTTTGGGCAAAATCCATCATCCTGATGCTCGGCCTTTCGCTGGCGGCGATGTTCGACGATGCGAGACCCAGGCTGACGATTGCCCTCTCCGCCGTCAGTTTGGCGGCCTATCTCGGGCTGCGTTCGATTAGCTAAGCCATCCAACCATCACGCAAACAGATCAGTGGTGATTGAACACCGCAGCTCATCGCAAGTGTCGAAGCCCAATCGAGGCGTTGCATCTACCGACGAAATTATTCGTCAACAGAGCCACATCTTACAACCTGAAACATCCACCGACCGCGGACAAGAAAGACTTCGCGCAATACGGGAAAATGATCTCCATTGAAGAATATTCTCTCGCTGTTATTCTCCACAATAGAACATTTGCCGAGGCACGCCGGGACCGCAACGGCTCCCGTGCCGCACGGATGTTCGAGTTGCGCCGATGATGAGGAGGCGAGTGGCGATCATGGACAGCGACCCGGCAGGAAAAATCTGGTCGGAATGGTACGCGTGGCATCCTGTCTTGCCGACCGATGACACAGTGTTCTGGCTCGAGACCGTATACCGCAAGGAAAGCCCGGAGGGTTTCTGGCAATACCGCTCGTTCCGGCCCGAATTCGAACGTCAGCAGGCTCTGACCTGCCTCCCCATCTGTCCCGGCGCCTAAAACCCGACAACGATCGTCAGTAGGCTTGTGTCAACCGAGTGCTTGGCTGACGAGCGCATAGGTCTTCGGCTCGGGCGCCATCGCGCGTCCGGCAACCGGAAGCCAAGGGCCACCGAGCGACATGGTCGTCACGATATCGTAGACAGGAAGACCGCAGCGGGAGAGGAAATCGGAAAAGGTCCCGCCCTGCTCGCGTGTGTCGAGGCGCAGGAACGCCCCTGCATGCTCGGCCGCATGCGGGCGGACGACGGCGATCGCGTCTGCGTCACTGCGCGCCACAACCGGACCGATGACATGGCCACGCCCGAACCGCCGGCAAAGCGAGAATGCCTCGATCCGGCCGGCGCGGCTCAACACGATGCCCTTGGAATTTGCCAGGAGCCGGGCCAGGAGCAGTTTGCGATCCGTGCCGAAGGCCACGCAATCCAATTCGGCGATCGCTTCCAGATCGCCAGCCTCGACGGCCCGTATCACGGCGCCGGACGGCGGCGCCACATCCGGCGGCAATATCGCTTCGCCATGGCATTGAAAGACGAGCGCCTCCCGAACAAAATTCAGGGACCGATAAAGACGGCGCGCTGCGCGCGTCGCATTCAGCCCGAGGTTGCGCCCAGCGACCTGATTCAGCGCATGGCCCATCAACCATTGACCGGCGCCATTGGTTTGAAGACGCGGCGAGGTGATGACCATACCGACCGTGGCAAATTGCGCGTCATAGGGAAACCACATGGCAGAGCCCAGGATACGGCCGATTTCATCGATCGCCACGATGCCCTGTCCGAACTCCCGCAGGAACTGCCAGTCCTCACCGCGATGCGGCCAGGCGACGGTCATCGAAAGTGCGTGCAACTGGTCAAGGGCAACGCTGTCGATCCCGGCGATATGCGTCTCGAAACTATCGACGAACCTGGATTCGGATATCAGTTCACTCACTCCCGCCCTCCTGCCGCATTTTTCTGGCCAAGTCTGCGCCCGGAAACTTCTCCGCCCAGACTAAAACAGATCGTTCGACACAATTCACTGGTGAAGCCTGCGCAAACACAACAATCGACCAAATCCCGATGCGCTTTCGGCAAGTAACGCCTGCGCCTCCCTCTAGACTCATCGACAGATCCAGCGGCCGGAGTCGCCATTCACTGTGAGAGCCCGGAAATGTCACCTCCCTCAGCCCAGTTGCAAACACCTCTAACATCCCGCTGGGCCGAATTGTCGTTTCCGTCGGCGGCATGGCCGCCGTCTCGGCAAGCAGGGCATGCTTGTGAGGTCACCGATGCAGGCCATTGAAATTCTCGAAAGGCTCGTCGGTTTCCCCTCCGTCGTCGGCACGCCGAACGGCGAGATCGTGGCGTGGATTCGGCACTACCTGCGAAGCCACGGCGCCGTCGTCACGGAGCTTCCCGGCCCGGAGGGCGATCGCTCGAACCTCTTCGCCACAATCGGCTCAAAGGGGGAGCCGGGCTATATCCTCTCAGGCCATATGGACGTGGTCCCCGCCGCCGAAGGCAGTTGGACCAGCGACCCGTTTCGCCTGCGCGCCGAAGCGGACCGCCTCTACGGTCGCGGCGCCACGGATATGAAGGGCTTCCTGGCCGCGGTTCTCGCGGCCGTCCCCGCGCTGGCGAAAACACCGCTTCGCCGCCCCGTCCACCTTGCCTTTTCCTATGACGAGGAGGCCGGCTGCCGCGGCGTGCCGCACATGATCGCCCGCCTGCCGGAGCTCTGTGCAACTCCGCTTGGCGCGATCATCGGCGAGCCGAGCGGCATGCGGGCGATCCGCGCCCACAAGGGCAAGGCCGCCGCCCGGCTGACGGTCAGGGGCCGGTCCGGCCATTCCTCGCGCCCGGACCAGGGACTGAACGCAATCCATGCCATTACCGACGTCCTGGCTTGCGCTCGCGCCGAAGCCGAACGGCTCACGCGCGGCCCGTATGAGCCTGTCTTCGAACCGCCCTACTCCTCGCTTCAGGTCGGCACGCTGAAAGGCGGCCAGGCGGTCAACATCATTCCCGACAGCTGCGAGGCCGAGTTCGAGGCGCGGGCTATTTCCGGCGTCGATCCCGCCGCGTTGCTAGCGCCCCTTCGAACATCGGCCGAGGCGCTGTCGCAGTTCGGCTTTCAGGTTGAATGGCGCGAACTCAGCGCCTATCCGGCGCTTTCACTTGCCGCCGATGCGCCGCTTGCAACTCTGCTCGGCGAACTGACCGGCATCGAGCCGCTCGCCGCCGTCAGCTACGGCACGGAGGCCGGGCTTTTCCAGCGCGCAGGCATCGATGCGATCATCTGCGGACCGGGCGACATCGGCCGCGCCCACAAGCCGGACGAATTCATCCTCGCCGGCGAACTGCTCGCCTGCCAGGCGATGGTCGAGGCGCTTGGCCGCCGCTGCACCTGATGACATCGGATCAAGGAGCCGACGCCATGACCTTTCTCTTCAATTCCGATGCGAAGCGCGGCGCCATATTCGCCGAAGCCTTCGCGCGCGAACTGCCCGACATTGCTTTCTCCATGGATCCCAAGTCGGTCGAACCGGACGCCGTGCGCTACCTGATCACCTGGACGGTGCCGGAGGATCTCGCACGCTATCGCAATCTCGAAATCCTGTTTTCGATCGGCGCCGGCATCGACCAGCTCCGTATCGATGCAGTGCCTGCTTCGGTGAAGGTGGTGCGCATGGTCGAGGACGGCATCATCAGGATGATGCAGGAATATGTGACGCTGGCAGTCCTTGCGCTGCATCGCGACTTGCCGGCCTATCTCGACCAGCAGCGGCGCCGGACCTGGCAGGCTATCGCTCCTAGGCAGGCCTCGGAACGCCGCATCGGCGTGCTCGGGCTCGGCATGCTTGGCAGCGCCGTGCTCGAACGTTTACAGCCCTTCGGCTTTCCGCTTTCGGGCTGGAGCCGCAACCCGCGCGAGATCGACGGCGTCCGATGCCTGAGCGGCCGGGACGGCCTCGACATTCTGCTTGCAACCACCGACATTCTCGTCTGCCTGCTGCCGCTGACGGACGAGACGCGGGGCCTCCTGAATGCCGAGCTTTTCGCCAGACTGCCGGCCGCTGCCGCACTCGTCCATGTCGGTCGCGGTCCTCAGCTCGATCATCAGGCGCTCGTCGACGCGCTCGACACCGAGCATCTCTCCGGCGCCGTCGTCGACGTTACCGATCCGGAGCCGCTTCCCGCGGATCACGCCTTCTGGAACCATCCGAAGATCCTGCTGACGCCGCACATTGCGAGCGTCACCCAGCCTGAAACAGCCGCGGCGGCCGTGATCGGCAACATCAAGCGGCACCAGGCGGGCGTCGATCCGATCGGTCTGGTCGATCGCAACCGTGGCTACTGAGTTCTCAACCTAGGAAAGCAAAATCATGTCCCTCCTCAAGACGATCGACACCAACCCGACCTTCGCGCCGCGGGAGTCCGGGCCACTCCCAGAACGGCTGATCTCGGGCAATCCGGCCCTCAAGACCTGGGCGCAGGATGTCGCCCGCGGCGAGACGGTTCATAGCGGCGTCTGGGAAGCGACACCCGGCGAGACGCGCTCGATCAAGGGGGAGACGTTCGAGTTCTGCCATATCCTGTCCGGCCTGATCGAACTCACCCCGGAAGGCGGTGAACCGGTTGTCTACAAGGCCGGCGACAGCTTCGTCATGAAGCCGGGCTTCGTTGGCGTCTGGAAGACGATCGAGACGGTGCGCAAGATCTACGTCACCGTGTCGTGATGCCGACGCCGTAGATTTGACTGCGGCGGCGGCGAAAACGCAATTTTTCGCCGCTGCGGCATCGCCGGTCGACGCATGCTGCTCGCCTTCCCCGGTTAGGCTTGTCTCAGCCCCTCCCGAGGACATGCGATGACACTCAGCTTCGATCCGAACACGATTTCCCTGCCCGTCGGACATTTCATCGGCGGCCGACTGGTTCCGGCCGAAGCCGTCATCGACATGCACCGTCCATCCGACGGCAAGGCCTATGCCGGCTGCCCGCTGGCCGACGAAGCCCTTGTCGACCACGCCGTCGAAACCGCCAGGACCGCCTTGAAGACGAGCAATTGGGGTGGCGTACGACCACGCGAGCGCACTGTGGCGCTACAGCGTTGGGCGGATCTGATTGAAGCCGAGGCGGAGACCCTCGCCAGGCTCGAAGCGCTCTCCTCGACACGTCCCGTTGGTCATCTTGTCGCCGGCGACATCGCCGTCACCGCCGAACAGATCCGCTTCTTTGCCGAATTCGCCGACAAGGAGGGCGGCGACCTCGTCCCGACCGACGATGCGAACTTCGGCATGATCATGACGGAACCCTATGGCGTCGTCGGCGCCATCACACCCTGGAATTTTCCCTTGTCCATGGCCGGCTGGAAGCTCGGCCCGGCGCTGGCGGCGGGCAATGCGGTGGTGCTGAAGCCATCGGAAATGACGCCGTTTTCCACACTCTATCTCGCCGAACTTTCGGTGCGCGCCGGCCTGCCGGCCGGTCTCGTCAACATCGTGCTCGGCGACGGCCCGACCACAGGCAACGCGATCACCGGACATCCCGGCATCTCCAAGGTCAGTTTCACCGGCTCGACCGCAGCCGGCGCGGCGATCATGACCAACATCGCCCGCACCGGCGTCAAGCCGATGACGCTGGAACTCGGCGGCAAGAGCCCGCAGCTGGTCTTCGCCGATGCCGATCTCGATCTTGCGGCAGGCGCAATCGCCGGCAGCATTCTCTCCAACGCCGGTCAGGCCTGCGTTTGCGGATCCCGCCTTATCGTCGAGGCGAAGGTGGCGGACGCGCTCGCAGCCGCACTCGTCGAGAGGCTGGCGGCTATCCGCCCCGGCCCCACCTGGGACGAGGCGACCGATTATTCGCCCGTCATCTCCGAACGACAGATCGCCCGCATGGACGGCATCATCCGTGCCGCGATCGACGACGGCGCCGAGTGCCTCACCGGTGGCCGCCGCCTCGACCGCGAAGGTTATTTCTACGCACCGACCCTGATTTCGGGCGTGACGGCAACATCGCCGGCAGTTCTTGAGGAAATTTTTGGACCGGTCCTGACCATTCAGACCTTCGAGGACGAGGAAGAGGCACTGAGCCTCGCCGACCATCCGGCCTATGGGCTCGCCGCAGGCCTCTTCACCCGCGATCTCTCGCGTGCCATCCGCGTGACCCGCCGCCTGCAGGCCGGCACCGTCTGGGTCAACCGCTATGGTCGCTCGCGCGACCATATCCTGCCGACCGGCGGCTACAAGCAGTCCGGCATCGGCAAGGATCTCGGCCGCGACGCCTATCTCGCCAACCGCAAGAGCAAGAGTGTGCTCATCAGCCTGTGAGGATCTGCGATGAAAACCTACAAGATCGCCCTTCTGCCCGGAGACGGCATCGGCCGCGACGTGACGGCAGCAGCCTGGGCCGTGCTCGAAAAAGCAGCTAGCCTGAACGGATTTTCTCTGGATGCAACCAGCTATCCCTGGTCCTGCGACTACTATCTGGAGAACGGCAGCATGATGCCCGCCGATGGCATCGAAACGCTCAGATCCTTCGATGCAATCCTGCTCGGCGCCGTCGGCTGGCCTCGCAAAGTGCCGGATTCGGTGTCGCTGCATGGGCTGCTGCTGCCGATCCGCAAGGCCTTCGTGCAATATGCCAATATCCGCCCGCACCGGCTGCTGCCGGGTGTGCAGGGGCCGTTGCGGTCCGATGGCTTCGACATCCTCTGCATTCGTGAAAATACCGAGGGCGAATATTCCGGCGCCGGTGGCCGCGTCCACCAGGGCACCGATAATGAGGTGGCGGTCGAGACCTCGATTTTCACCCGCACGGGGGTTGAGCGCATTCTGCGCTTCGGCTTTGAGCAAGCGCATGCGCGCAGCGGCAAGCTTGCCTCGGTGACGAAGTCCAATGCGCAGAAATATTCGATGGTCTTCTGGGACGAGATCACCCAGATGCTTTCTGCGGAATATCCCGATGTCGAGGTGACCAGCTACCATATCGACGCCATGGCGGCCCGCATGGTCATGGCGCCTGATAGCCTCGACGTCGTGGTCGCCTCCAACCTGTTCGGCGATATCCTGACCGATCTCGGCGCCGCCATCCAGGGCGGGCTCGGTTTTGCCGCCTCCGCCAACATCAATCCCGATCGCTCAGCGCCATCGATGTTCGAACCGGTCCACGGCTCGGCGCCCGATATCGCTGATCTCGGCATCGCCAATCCGATCGCCGCCATCTGGTCGGGCGCGATGATGCTGGAGCATTTGGGAGAAAAGGCTGCTGCCGCAAGGGTGATGGCATCAATCGAAGCGACGACGGCGCGCGGCATCGGCGCAATTCCCGGCAAGGACAAGACCGACGCGATCACGGCATCGGTGCTTTCGGCACTCGGCTGATCAATGGAGAACAGAATGAACGGATTAAGAGATAGCAGTCTGCTTCGCCAGCAGGGGCTGATCGACGGAGAATGGCGCGGGGCTGAAGCTGGGCGCACGATCGAGGTGATCGACCCGGCGACGCAGCATGTGCTGGGCACGGTGCCCGACATGGACGGAGCCGATACGAGGACGGCGATCGCCGCGGCGGAAAAGGCCTTTGGTCCATGGCGCGCAAAGACCAATGCCGAGCGCGGCGCATTGCTGGAAGCCTGGCATGATCTGATGCTCGACAATATCGAGGATCTGGCGCTGATCCTCACCCGAGAGCAGGGCAAGCCACTGACGGAAGCGCGCGGCGAAATCCGCTATGGCGCCTCGTTCATCAAATGGTTTTCCGAGGAGGCGCGCCGCATCGGCGGGACGACCATTCCCTCGCCGACGGCAGATCGGCGGATCGTCGTTCTGAAGGAGCCCGTCGGCGTGTCGGCGATCATCACGCCGTGGAATTTTCCGAATGCGATGATCACCCGCAAGGTCGGGCCGGCGCTCGCCGCAGGCTGCACCGTCGTCGTCAAGCCATCGGACCTCACCCCTTATTCGGCGCTGGCGCTCGGCGTATTGGCGGAGCGCGCCGGCATCCCCAAGGGCGTGATCAATATCGTCACCGGCATGCCGGCCGGCATCGGCGACGAACTGATGGCGAACCAAACCGTCCGCAAGATCTCTTTCACCGGCTCGACCCGCGTCGGCTCGCTGCTGATGCGCGGTGCGGCCGACAGCATCAAGCGGCTCAGCCTCGAACTCGGCGGCAACGCGCCCTTCATCGTCTTCGACGATGCCGATCTCGATCTGGCCGTAGAAGGCGCGATCGCCTCGAAATTCCGCAATGGCGGGCAGACTTGCGTCTGCGCCAACCGGCTTCTCGTCCAGTCCGGCGTCTATGAGGCCTTTGCCGCCAAACTTTCCGCGCGCGTATCGGCCATGAAAGTCGGGGCCGGCACAGATGCAGGCACCGATATCGGGCCGATGATCAACAAGGCGGCGATCGAGAAGATCAAGCGTCATGTCGACGATGCGGTGGAAAAGGGAGCGAGGATTCTCGCCACCGCAGGTTCCATGCCGGAAGGCGATCAATATGCGGTGCCGATGGTGCTCGGCGGTGCGACGACCGAGATGCAGCTTGCCAGCGAAGAGACCTTCGGACCCGTTGCCCCGCTTTTCCGTTTCGACCACGAGGAAGAGGCGATCCGCATCGCCAACGCCACGCCCTTCGGGCTTGCGGCCTATTTCTACACCGAGAGCCTGAAACGCTCCTGGCGTGTCGCCGAAGCGCTCGAATTCGGGATGGTCGGCCTGAACACAGGGGCGATCTCGACCGAGGTGGCTCCCTTCGGCGGCGTCAAACAATCCGGTCTTGGCCGGGAGGGCGCGCGGTGCGGCATCGAGGAATATCTCGAAATGAAGAGCTTCCACATCGGCGGGCTCGCCTGAATACACGAAAACAAAAGAGCGCCGGGACATCATCCCTGCGCTGGATGATCGGAGCGACTGTCGATGCTCCTGCTGGAGCAACTCCGACATGTCGTTTTGAGTACTCCGCGGCCTTTGGCGGATGCCTGCAAAATTACGGTGCCCAAACAACATTTCTTTGACGCTGCTTTGACGGCAGGATGCTACGGCCGGTTTGCGAAGTTACGCAGAGGGATTTCAACCGGTTATGCTTCAGTTCGATCATCGTCATAGCATAGATTTACATTTCGCAATCCCGGTTTCCCTTCCCGGTTGCTTGCCAGGAGCCGAAGTTGTGGCAGACTGGCCCCTGGATGCCAGGTTTTTCGGCCGCCAAACGAGCGTATCGGAGGCAACGGGGGCGGGGCCGGTGGATCGCATGAACAAGGGGCACGATCCGTTTCGGATGTTCCTGCTCGGGCCTTTTGCTCTTGTGGACGCCGGGGGGCGGTCGGTTGCTCCGAAATCCAAAAAGGCACAGGCTCTTCTGGCAATGCTTGCATTGTCCACCCGGGGCTCGCGCTCGAGAATCTGGCTTAGGGACAAGTTATGGAGCGATCGCTCCGATGACCAGGCGGCAGCCAGTCTACGCCAGGCGCTTTTGGACATTCATAAGAGTCTGGGGGCGGCACGTGATCTCTTGATTGCGGATAAGAATACCGTTTGGCTGGATACGGACCGACTCGTGCTCGATACCGACCTGGTGCTTCGGACGGAGCGGTCTCCGGATCAAGTTACCGACGAATTGCTCGAAGGTATCGACATCCGCGATCCCGAATTCGAGGACTGGTTGGCGCTGGAAAGGCAAAACTGGTATCGCCGTCTCGATGAAGGACAAGTCCACGATGTATTCGAGCCGCGACAGCAGCCGAGCCGTGATGTCGCCAAACATTCCGCCCTGCTGCCTTTAACAGGCGCCCCGGATACGTCGGAAACAGGCAAACCCGTGGACATCGCCAGCAGCGACCCATATGGGCGGCGGGTCGGCGGTGGCTGGCAATGGATGATGGCTCTTCTGTCCCCCATCGTGGTGGGTGCCGGAGAGGGCGGACAAATTGCTGCGACACGGTTCCAGAACCTCATTGCAAAAGCCATAATCGATGGGCTGGGCTTTGGCGTCACCGACCTCTCCTTTACCTTGCCGGATACTGAAGAGAACGAACAGCAGATCAGCCTTCCCATATGCCTACAGCTTCGCCTGACGTTTGATGGTGACATGGTGCTGATCGAGCTGGTGATGAAGCACCTGATCAACAACCGCATTCATTGGCTGGGCAGTCAGGCAATCAACCGCACGCAGTTCGAGCGGGGCGAGTTCGGCATCGCCGCTGCGCTGATCAGCCAGGCCGTCGATCAGCTGGCCTATTTCCAGGAGTTCCAGGCAACCGACAGCCGATTGTCGCAAGACGGTCTCCTGATCGACGCCGTCAGTGCGATCTTTCGGCTGTCGCGCGACGACCTCGATAACGCGGAACGGCGCCTGGAAGCACAGATCCAGTATCAGCCGCGATCATCGACTTTTGCCTGGCTGTCATTCATTCGGACTTTCCAGGTCGGCCAACGTTTCAACGCGCTGGACGCGCATCTGATCGAGGAAGCCCAGGCCTATGCACGCAAGGCGCTGGAACTCGATCCGCAGAATTCCGTGTCGCTCGCGCTCGTCGGCCACGTCCATTCGTTCCTGTTCGGCGAATACGACTATGCGGCCAACCTGTTCGAAAAATCGATCCGCCTGAATCCGGCCCTGCCGCTCGGTTGGGACCTCTACGCGATGCTGCACTGCTATGCAGGCCAGCCCGACAAGGCGGTGGCGATGGCGCGTTGGGTACAAGAGCTCGGCGTCTACAGCCCGCATAAATATTACTTCGATACGACCAAATGCATTGCGGCAGCGCTTGCAGGCGACCATGCCGCAGCCATAGTTGCAGGCGAAGAAGCCCTGCGGGCACGGCCGAACTTCAACAGTCTGCTGCGCTATCTTGCCTCCAGTCATGCCCATTCCAACGATCTCGGCGGCGCGCGGCATTACCTGCAGCGTCTTGAGGCAGTCGAGGGCGGCTTCTCCATCAACGACTTCCGCGGCAGCGGCTATCCGCTGCTCGACACAGGCGGCGGCCAGATCTTGATCGACGGCCTGCTCAAGGCCGGCGCCAAGCTGCGCTGAACCCCGGACAATTCTTCACATCATCGCGCAAGGAGGCTGCAATGGAAGCGGACACTGCCCACGAATCGCAATCAAAATTAGTTTTATTTCTAAACAGCTATAAATTCAGGATTGAGCCGGATACGGTCCTTCCATGCGAACCCAGGGACGACGCCGGTGCTGATCCTCTCGCCGGTGCGTCGCCAGCAGCACCTGATGCAGCCTCCGAACCTGCGCTTTTCCCCGGCACGGGTGAAGATGCATCGCCTTTGGTCGGGCCGATGATGGCGACGATGGCCGTAGCCTCGGTCCTCACGAGCGTGGCGAACAAGTCGGTGCTCAACAAGGCGTCACTGAACAAAAACAAGAACAAAAATAAGAATAAGAACAAGAACAAGAACAAGAACAAGTCGACGATGGACGGCGCCAGCCTCGGCGTGTCGCAGCTTATCCCCTCCTTCGAGCTGCGCAGGCTGCACCAGCAGCCGTCACGCAACGCCTATACCGCGGCGCGGCGCTTCACCTGGGAAATGCTGGATATACTTCCGCCGCCCGGCCCGGATTATACCCGCCTCGAAACGACGGTGCTGCTCTCCATGCAGCGCCGCGACCGCGAGCGTGTGCGGCGCCTGCCCGACATCCAAGTCGAGTCGACGATCTCCGTGGGGGAATTCACCCGCGCATTGCATATCGAGGATCTCGGCGGTTTCGAGCAGACGGAAGGGATTTTCCAGGCGATCCTGACGGCCTGCGAATATGTCGGACTGATCTACAAGAGCCAGTTCAACCGGCTGCGGCCAAACCAGTTTGAGCCCATGCTGCGGCCGTTGCTGGCCGTGCCGGTCCACGAGTCCTATCCCAGCAACCATTCGTTCCAGTGCTTTTCGATCGCCTTTGCGTTCTCGACGATCCTGCCGGAACATCCGGCCACCGACGAGCTTGCCCGCATCGCCCAGAACGTCGCCGAAAATCGCGAATGGGCCGGCCTGCACTATCCGAGCGACACGCAGGCAGGGCGAGATCTCGCCCGACGCTTCGCTCCCTACCTCCACGACGCGTTCGGTCCTCTGTTCCAGGCCGTACACGACGAATGGGTCTGAATTCTCCAGCTGCTGCTCAACAGGGTTAAAACCATGACGGATCAAACAAAAATGCCTGAGCCCGCACCGATCAACTACTACTATCTCTGGCACCTGACTGCTCTTGGCGTAGTCGACGCGGAATACGGATCGGCTCCGCCGGCGCCTCCAGCGCCCGATGCGAGCGCCGCACGCGCGCTCCCCGATCCCCTCATCACCGGCACGGTCTGGGATGCTATCGTATCCGCCGGCCCGCTGCGTCCCGCCCGGGTCGCGCTGATCGATGTCGGCGTATCTCCGGATCATCCCAATCTGGCAACCCGGCTTGACCGGGAGGCGTCAATCGATTTGACGACCCATCGTTACGGCGCCCGCGTGCTCGAAATTCTCGATACGACCACGTCCTTTGACCGTGAGGAAAGACATCCCTTCTTTGCCGGGCTCGACATCGCTCCGCTCGGCAATATGGGCCTTTCGAACGACGACCGAGACTATCTTGGTGATCTGGTTGCCGAATACGCCGCGTCGGAGGGTGTCCTCCGGCGGCTCTACAATCCGGAATCGCTGTTTGCGTCGCATGGTACCTGCTGCGCAGGGCTGATCGTCGGCGAACCCGCCGTTGTTGCGGAAGAAGGCACGCCAAGCCTTCCGCCGGAAGGAGCCTTCTACGGGAATGGCGACGAGCTGCGTACGAGCGGCAATCGCAATGTCATCCCCTATTTCGGCGTTGACCCTTTCTCAAGGCTCATCTCGATCAGAACATCCTTCGAAGACGATGTCAGGCAGTTCATTGCGGCCTTCCTTTATGCCTATCTTCAGAAAGCAGACGTAATCGTCTTGCCGCGCGGTCTGCCTGACCCGAAACACAGCATCGTTGATCCGAAGAACGAGCTGAAGGCCGACCTGGAATTATGGAAAAACCAGGATGCCGCCAATCTGTTCACGCGCATTGCCCTTGCTGATCAGGGTGGGCCTGAACTGGAGCCGAAGGCTGCGCAGAAAGGCTCCAATCCGGATCGCCCATGGCATGTCCTCAAACAACTCATCCTCGCCATCAGCCGGCACATCCCGATCGTCTGCGCCGCAGGAAACAGTGGCGAGAGCCAGCTGATCTATCCGGCAAGTCTTGCCGCCGACAACAACGGCGTCATTGCAGTTGGAGCCGTTACCGTCGAAGGTTTCCGTTCGGGCTACAGCAATTACGGCGAAGGATTGACGGTTGTCTCCCCCTCCGACGACGGGGAAGTCTTCAACAGGCATCAGTTGCGCCTCGACCGGCTTTCTCCATTTGCCGCGCAGCACGACTACAGCGCTTTTCGAACGCGGGAATACTGCTATTCGCACTTCTCGCTGCTGACGACCGACCTATCGGGGATTTTCGGCTATGATCATGGCTCCGATCCGTGGTCGGCCGTCGTGCCGTTCGGAACCAATCCCGGCATCGGGGGCGGATACTACACCACCTTCGGGGGCACATCAGGCGCGGCGGCGCAGGTGGGCGGGCTATGTGCCCTGATACAGCGGGCCTACAAAAGCGGCCATAATCCCGGTGACCGCCTCTCGGGGCCTCAAGTGAAATCGATTCTGAAGACCACATCCCGCCTGGACGCCATTGTCGCGCCCGGAACGAGGAAATTGACGGCGGATTGCATGAACGCCGAAAGCGAGGACGCCGTCGAGATGGGCTATTTCTTTGGATCGGGCCTGCCAAATGCGCGGGCAGCGGTACAGGCAGCCCTGGCCATCTGAAGCCCGGGGATGCTTTTCGAGAGATTCCAAGCCTCCTCTATCGAGGGGGCTTTTTCTTTGTTGACGCCCCCTTTTTACGGATTTTTAACGCGGTACTGGCGGGCGAATGACGCCCTTGGGCAATAGTGCCTCTCAACGGACGGCGCATACCGTTCCGATACTCGACGAAGCCGGCCCGAACTCCGGCATTCTTGCCTGAGATGCAACCTTGATCCGCCCGAAGACAAACTCACGGAGGCTGCCGATGTCCGCGTCACGCATACAACAGTTGGCAGATGAGGCGCGCCTCCTGCTCAAGCGCAATCCCCTGATGGCAAGTTCCGTCTCCCTGCAGCGCGTGGCAACACGCAACCTTTTGAAGCGACGCTTCCAATATGGCCGCACGCTTGCGGCGGCTTCGAAGCTCGCCGGTTGTTCGGCTGGGGTAGAGGCACTGTCAGGTTATTTCCCCGACCTTGCAGATGGCGGATACACTCGCCTACCGGAGCTTCCGCCAGCGGTTGCCGGACCGGTCGGCGCCGACCCCTACCGTTCATCCGTACTTGCAGCCTGGATGGGTGCGCTCGCGCGCAGTCTGGAATGGCAGGCAGCCCGCCCCGATGTGCAGGTCGTCGGCCGCTATCTGCAGCCGGATCTGATCGCATCGGATCTTGAACTCGAACGTCAGACAGCGTGCCGGCTCTCTTGCGGCATCGGCCTCGTGCACATCGAAAGTCCGGCGCGAAGCCGTATCATGCAAGCCCTCCTCCGCCAATGCATGCCGGATTATCCCCGGCCCGGCTATCCGATCACCGACGATGCGGAATTGGATCGAATCGCCGACCATCTGGAGAAGGCCTTCGCATTGATCGCGGACTTGGACGAGTACGGCCATCAGCGTCTGATCGCCGGCCTGCACACGCTTTGCGTTGGCGTGCGGCGCGAACCGCAGTGCTCCTTTTCGAGTTCGAACGAATTGCCGGGCAGCGCGCTCATCGTCCTTTCCAGAGAGAGATTGCGCGCCGGCGATCATGCCGCGACAGCGGCCCAACTGCTTCATGAGGCGGGGAATATCCTGCTCGGGTTCTATACGACCTCGGCGGCGGCATCCCTGCCCGGCGAGTTCCAATATGTTTCCCCATACAAGAAGGACTTACAGACGCTCGAGAGCATCCTGCATACGGCCTACACCATTCCCTGGGAGTGCGCCTTGCGCATGGCATGCCTATCCACCGAGGCGGATCCTGAGCGCCGCTCCCGTAAAGCGGCATTCATAATCGCCTATGCCGCGCGGCAAGTGCCGCTTATCGACATCGCTCGGAAAGGTATCGAACGTCTCGGCGGCGATGTCCTCCTCGACCTCCCAGACATCGCCGCCATTCCTTCCTGGAGCAGTCGGATCTTGTTCCTCGTCAGCCAGTTGCTTGCCGAAGAACCCATTGCGCACCGGCAGGCGCATCTTGCCGAGCGCCAGCGAGTTCTCGATCGCCAAGCCTGGGATATCGGACAGATGCTGCTGCGCGGCAAGGAGCCGATCGATCCTCGGATGGGCCGGCGAGAGATCGATGACAGCGGCGACAATCTCAGCCTCTGGTACGACGGCAAATTCCACGTGATTGTGAAGACCCCCGACCATGCGATGGGCGAGGATTACGGTCACTACGCCGCGACGATCCGCGGAGTTGCGCCCAGCGAGATGGAGGCGATGTGATGGTCAATGATCGGTCCAAACGATTATCGGCGACCGCCACCGCGTCCGTCGACTTCCCAAACCTCGTCACCCACAGCCTTGGGCGGGGCGGCCGGGGGGCTCTGTTCACCGGCAATAGTGCCGATTCTGTCGAGGAACAGAGCCCCCATGTTACCCGGTCTGCATTCGTCGTCTCGTTGAAGGCTTCCGAGCCGGCGGAGGACGAATATGACTCCGCCGCAATCGATCACCACGACGCAATCCTGACGCCTCTCCATCGGCAACGCGACATCGCACGGTTTGGCGATATCGACTTCGTCATCATCGGATGCTGCGACTTGGGCTCACAGATCGCCATCCAGCTTGCGGCCCTCGGCGCGCGCCATTTCCTTCTCGTGGATGCGGATCGTATCGATGAGAACAACTTGAACCGTCTCCCATGGGCAAGCGAGGCTGATCTCGGCTGGCTGAAGACGGACAGGCTGGCGACCCATCTGGCCGCGGGTTTCTCGGCCAATGTCTTCGTACTGCCGGAATTTGCGGAAGGCGCCTCGGCGCTGCGGTTAATCGCAGACTACGCTAATAACCCGTTCTTCATTTTCGCCGGCGACGATTCTCGTCGAGCCCAAGATCTGCTGTCGGCCTGCCGAGCATTGAAAGCCGGCCTGCCGCCGCATCTGCATGTCGGCCGCTCCGCAAACTATTGCATGGCAGGTCCTTTGGTCTTGGTGCATGAGGACGCATGTTCCGTCTGCCATTGCGCCACCCAAGTCGCAACCGACGGCAGCTTTCGCACCCCGCCGGTCACCGTCGACAACCTATTGGTCGCCGGCCTTGCGGTGTCGCAGATCGCCCAAAACTGCCTTTCGAGACACTCGGTCGCCCGGGGACGCCAATGGCTATTGGACCTCAAAGGCGATCAAGCCGAGCTGCACTCTGTTAAAACACCCCGAATGTAAGGTATGTCCATGATCGCGCTATTTTCCTCGGAATATTGTTGCTCCGTTGGCGCAACTGCCGGAAAGAACGATGAGCTGACGATAACCGAAGCTCTTCGTGATCCACTGATCGCCATCGTGATGCGCGCGGATGGCGTGACCTCCGAAGAATTCAAGCGACTCCTTGAGGCGGCAGCCCGCGAGCTAAAAGCCAATCTAGCGAAATCCTCCTTCCCACCAACCGGAGGATAGGCACGTGATTGTCGAAACGACGCGGAAGATGGTTGACGAGCATGTGTGGCCAATCTCGGTCCGAACCATGACCCGGCATTGGCACTGGCCATCCCGCGGAGTTCAGGGGCAATGAGATTCGATATGTTGAGAAAGTTCCCAACGATAATTCTTGTTTTTGCCGAAGGGAAAGATCGCAAGGTGATCCGTACCGCTCACGAGGCTGCCCAACTGTTGCTGAAGGAATGGCCCACCGACGATGGTGAGGAATTCCTCACGGCGGTGAGAATCTGTTTGGAGGTCCTTACCGGAGAGAGCGAACCCGAGCAATTGCATGAGGCAATCGTCCGCGCCGCATATGAAGCGGGTATTGCAGCGATCACGACTGATAACCGCCTTGGGATTCTCAGGATCTATCCAGTCAGCGAGGCCAGATAGTTGAACTCCGCGCAGGTGCTCATCTCAATCCTGCCCCCATCGAGCCGTTTCGGCTGCAATCGGACTGATCCGGTCCGTTACTGGAAGCGATCAAGCGTCTTGTAATAGAGCCCGACGAGCGGCAGGAACCACGGCTTTCCGAAATGGCCGGGAACGGCCGGCCATTCGAGCCCCTTGATCGGATTACGGTCGGCCTTGCCGAGGATGGCGTCGGCCATGATCATGCCGAGATGGGTGGAGAGCTGGGCGCCGTGGCCGGAATAACCCATGGCATACCAGACACCATCGACATAGCCGGCGCGCGGATAGCGGTCCTTGGTCATATCGACGAGCCCGCCCCAGCAGTAGTCGATTTCGACGCCAGCAAGCTGCGGGAAGATTTCAGCCAGGCTGGCGCGGAGAATGTCGCCGCTCCTTGCGTCCGAGCGCTGATCCGATGTGGCGGAAAACCGCGCGCGACCGCCGAAGATCAGCCGCTTGTCCGGCGACAGCCGGAAATAGTTGCCGATGTTCATCGACGTGACGCAGGTCCGGTTACCCGGCATCGTAGCCGCGATTTCGGCGTCGGTCAGCGGACGGGTCGCGATCAGAAAGCTGCCGACGGAAATGATCCGGCGGCGGAAATAATTAAAGAGCGACGGCGTATAGGCGCCTGTCGCGACCAGGACGTGATCTGCGGTGACGGTGCCGCGTGCGGTCTCAAGGCTGTGGCGACCGTTGCCCTGCCGGTGCGCGGTCACGGAGGCCTTTTCGAAGATGGCGGCACCGTGACGGGTGGCCGCAGCGGCGAGCCCCGCGACATAGCGGCCCATATGCATCATCGCGCTCTTCTTCGAGAGCATGGCGCCATGGAAGGGCGACCCAACCTCGCTTTTCAGGTCACTCGCCGTCAGAAGCGCCGTGTCCGGATCGACCTCTCTGTGAACAGCCTCGAAATTGCGGGCAAGGGCATCGAAATGCTGCGGCTTGGAGGCAAGCTTTAGCTTTCCGGCGCGGCGGAAATTGCAGTCGATCCCCTCTTCGGCGATGATCGCCTCGATCGTGTCGATGGAATCGTCGAACGCCTTGTAGAGGGCGACGGCTCGCTCCACGCCGAGTGCTGATTTGGCGGAGAGGAAACTGTGGGCGAGCCCGTTGTTGAGATGTCCGCCATTGCGCCCCGATGCCCCCCAGCCGACCCGTTCGGCCTCCAGCACGACGACCTTGACGCCCGTTTTCGCAAGCTGGCGCGCCGCGGCAAGCCCGGTAAAGCCGGCGCCGATGACGGCGACGTCGTAATGTCCTTCGACGGGGCCTTGAGCGCCGCCGGCAAAGGGCTGGGCGGTGTTGTGCCAGTAGGATTCGAACTGCATCCGCGTGTCTCCGTCAGAGCCCGACGACTCCAGGCAGGCCCGAGATGTCAGGGATTTCGACATAACCGTAATAGGGATTAGCCGGCTCGTGGCCACGATTGACCCAAACCTTGTTCTTGATGCCGAGATCGTGGGCCGACATCAGGTCGTAGCGGAAGGAGGACGAGCAATGCAGCACGTCTTCCGGCCCGCAGCCCAGCATATCGAGCATATATTCAAAGCCCTTGAAGCGTGGCTTATAAGACTGAGCCTGCTCGGCGGTATAGACCGCATGGAAGGGCGCGCCCAGTTTTTCGACGTTCGACATGATCTGCGAATTCATGGCGTTGGAGAGGATGACCAAAGGGATTTCCTTGGCGACCTTGGCGAGACCGGCCGGAACGTCCGAATGCGGCCCCCAGGTCGGAACCCGCTCATAGATCATCCGGGCGGCTTCGTCGCGAAATGTCACGCCGTTGCGCTTGCATGTCCGCTCGAGCGAATTGTGTACGACCTCGGCATAGGGTTTCCAGTCGCCCAGGATCTCGTCGAGCCGATAGGCGGCGAAATTCTTGATGAACTCCGCCATACGTGGCTCGTCGAGCTCTTCGCCGTAGAGGTCGCGCGCCGCTTCCGCCATCTGAAAGTTGGTCAGCGTGCCGTAGCAGTCGAAGGTGATGTATTTCGGACGGAACGTCGTCATCTGCGTATCCTTGAGCGATCGGAACTGGGGACGTGTCACAATCATAGGCACCGCTTCACCCACAGCTCGCCTGAATTGCCGCCATCGGAAGCAGAATCTATCGTATCGAAAGCAGGGTTTGGCAGAAGGTTGCGCGCTTGCCCGCGGTTAATGGCCGGCGGAATGACGCATTCAATCGCCGTCGTGATCGTGATCGTGATGCGACGGGAGGTCGAGGCCGAAGGTGTTGACGAGATCGGCCACCTGCGCCGGGCTGAGGAAACGGGGATTGAGGTTGCGCAAAAGCAGATAGAGCTTCGCCGTTTCCTCCAGTTCCTCGGTCGCAAAGACCGCCGCCTCCAGGCTGTCGCCGGCGACAACAGGTCCGTGATTGGCCAGCAGCACCGACGAATACTTGCCCGCCAGCCCGCGGATGGCGTCGGCCACCGCCGGATCGCCGGGACGATAATAAGGCACCAGCGCGGTTTCGCCGGCGCGCATCAGATAATATGGCGTCATCGGCGGCAGGGCGGCGCGCGGATCGATCTCCGGCAGCATGGTCAGTGCCACCGCGTGGGTAGAGTGAAGATGGACGATTGCGCGGGCGCTGCCGCGCGTATCGTAAAGGGCAGTGTGCAGCGGAATTTCCTTGGTCGGCTTGTCGCCGGACAGGAGCCGGCCTTCGGCATCGAGCCTGGAGATCCGTGCCGGGTCGAGAAAGCCCAGCGAGGCGTTGGTCGGCGTGACCAGCCAGCCGCCATCCTCCAGCCGTAACGATATGTTGCCCGACGAACCGGGCGTCAGCCCGCGTTCGAACAGCGAGCGGCCGTATCGGCAGATTTCCTCACGCAGGCGCGCGTCGGACATGACAGTTCCTCCAATATTAGGCGGTTGCCCCTTCGATCAATTCAAAGCCGAGATCGACGGCCTGTGGCGGCGCATTGGTGACGACCAGTTGCGCGGCGATCTCCCCGGTCGCGACGCGCGGCGTTCGGATGGTCGACAGTGGTTGCGGTGTTGCCCGGCCGATATCGAGGCCGTTATAGCCGAAAATGGCGAGCTTCGAGGGGATCGCGATTCCCTTAGCCAGACAGTGAAAATAGCCGCCCAGCGCCATGTCGTCATTGGAGAAATAAACCGCATCGAGATCGGTCGTCCGGGCAAGCAGCCGCTCCAGCCCCAGCCTGCCATTTTCCACGGACGAAGCGCCTGGGAGAATCTCGCGGGCGACGAGGGGGGCGTCATGCGCAGCGAGCGTTTCGCAAAAGCTGGAAAACCGCTTGCCGGCACGGGTATCGCGGTTCAGGTCGTGGCCGACATAGCCGATCCGGCGATAGCCCCGCTTCAGCAGGAATGCAGCGCTCTCCCGCCCGGCCGCGCGGTTCGAGAAACCGACCGCGATATCGAGAGCATCGCCGTCCAGATCGAGCAGTTCGACGACCCGGCACCCGCTGGCGCGCAGCATCTTCACCGTGCCCTCGGTATGCTCGCATCCCGCCAGCATGACCGCCGCCGGCCGCCAGGCAAGCATCGCGGCGGCGAGCGCTTCCTCCTTGCCCGGATCATAGTCGGTCACGGAGAAGACCGCCTGATACCGGTTCTCCTCCAGAACGGCACTGGCGCCGCGCAGCACATCGGGAAAGACGATGTTGGACAGCGAGGGAATGACGAAGGCCACAAGACGCGAACCGGTGGAGGCCAGCGTTCCCGCAATCCGGTTCGGCACATAGCCCAGCCGCTCGACGGCGGCCATCACCCGCTCGCGCGTCTTGCCGGAAAACGAACCGTGGTTACGCAGTACGCGCGACACCGTGCTCTCGCCAACACCGGCGGCTTCCGCGACCTCGGCAAGCGTCACCGTCGCCTGATGTTTGAATTCCATCGTTACGTTTGAACCCGACTGTTGAGGTGGTTGCCCGGCCTGCCCGCCCGATGACCACCGCTCTGCCCCCCATTTTTCACCGCTCCCGCCAAGAAGCAAGGTTTTTTTGGCAGCGCTACCAATTTACCGTTGGCAGCGCTGCCAAAATGGATTAATGATAATGGCAGCGCTGCCAAAAAACGGCATGGCGTGCCGCGGTAGGATCTCAAGGAGACGGCGGCAACAATCGGAGGAGAAAATCATGACGCTGCAGACGCAGGCGCCAGTTGTTGGCGCACATCCCGCCCAGACGCTCGAAGACCGTGCCTATGGCAAGGTATTCTGGCGCATCGTACCCTTTTTGATGCTGTGCTACGTGGTCGCCTATCTCGACCGCGTCAATGTCGGCTTCGCCAAGCTGCAGATGTCGAGCGAACTCGGCCTCTCGGAAGCCGCCTATGGCATCGGCGCAGGCATTTTCTTCATCGGCTATTTTCTGTTTGAAGTGCCGAGCAACATCATCATGAACAAGGTTGGCGCGCGGGTGTGGATCGCCCGCATCATGGTCACCTGGGGCATCATTTCCGCCGCCTTCATGTTCACCTCGTCGGAAACCGTCTTCTATATCCTGCGTTTCCTGCTGGGCGTTGCCGAAGCCGGATTTTTTCCCGGCATCATTCTTTATCTGACCACTTGGTATCCAGCCCATCGCCGCGCCAGGATCATCACCACCTTCATGTCGGCGATCCCGATATCCGCCATTTTCGGCAATCCGCTTTCGGGTCTCCTGATGGACAGTTTCCACGGCACGCACGGACTTTCCGGCTGGCAGTGGATGTTCCTGATCGAAGCCATTCCGGCTATTCTTTTCGGCGTTGCGACGTTCTTCTACCTTGATGATACGATCCAGGGCGCGAAATGGCTGAGCGATGAGGAAAAACGCGTGCTGACGGCCAATATCGAGGCGGAGAACCGGGCCAAGACAGCAAGCCCGCACAGCATCGGCGCAACGCTGACCGACCGCCGCGTCTGGCTGATGTGCCTGATCTATTTCTGCTTCGTGCTCGGGCAATATGGCCTGAATTTCTGGATGCCGACGATCGTCAAGGCCTCGGGCGTCAACGGAAACCTCAATATCGGCCTGATTTCTGCAATCCCCTATATCTGCACATTCGTCGTGATGCTGGCGCTCGGACGTTCCGCCGACAGGCTGCGCGAACGCCGCTGGCACCTCGTCGTCCCGGCCTTCATCGCCGCCGGTGGTTTCGTCGCGGCGACGATGGCGACGAGCACGACGGTCTCGATTGTCTGCCTCTCGCTGGCTGCCGCCGGCGCCATCAGCTGCGCGCCGCTGTTCTGGTCGCTTCCGACGGCTTTTCTCGCTGGCACGGGCGCTGCGGCCGGCATTGCCTGGATCAATTCGGTCGGCAATCTCGCCGGGTTTCTCGGGCCGTTTCTGGTAGGCTATCTCAAAGACGTCACCGGCACCAACAGCGCCGGCATGTACCTGTTGGCGGCTGCCTTGGTCATTGGTTCGCTGGCCGTGTTGACGGTTCCGGCGAAAAGCGTCAATCGCTGAACTCGCGCATAACCCCGAAAATCGGAATCGATTTTCGGAAAGGATTATGCGCAAATTCAAAATGTTAGAGCGTCCTTAGCGCGTCTTGTAGACGCACGGCGCTCTAAAGCCCCCCCGGGATGGCACCCGGAGGGGCGCAGACCTTTCCTCACAAGACTGGAGAACCTCCTCATGCCACCGCTTGCTGAAAACTCGGGCTCGGCCGTTGTCGCAGCCGTCATCGGTCTTGGTTCGATGGGGCTTGGGATGGCCCGGTCGATGAAGCGCGCCGGTCTCGACGTCGTTGGATATGACATCACGCCGGCGGCAGTGGACCGCTTCGTCGCCGACGGCGGACGGGGCGCGGCGACCCCCGCCGATGCGGCAAAGGATGCCGACATCGTCGTCTCCGTGGTCGTCAACGGCGCGCAGACCGAGGCCGTGCTGTTCGGGCCTGAAGGCGTCGCGCGTGCGATGAAGCCCGGTGCCGTCTTCATCTCGTCGGCCACCATGGATCCCGCCGTCGCGCGCGGTCTGGCACAGCGGACGGAGGCCCTCGGCCTGCATTATCTCGACGCGCCGATTTCGGGCGGCGCGGCCAAGGCGGCGCGTGGCGAACTGACGATCATGGCTTCCGGTTCCAGACAGGCCTTCGATACGGCGCGCCCGGGTCTCGACGCCATGGCCGCCAAGGTCTACGAGCTTGGCGACGAGGCCGGAAAAGGCGCGGCCTTCAAGATGATCAACCAGCTTCTCGCCGGTGTGCACATCGCGGCCGCCTGTGAGGCCATAACCTTTGCCGCCAAGCAGGGCCTCGACCTCGACAAGGTCTATGAGGTGATCACGGCATCGGCCGGCAATTCCTGGATGTTCGAAAACCGCGTGCCGCATGTGCTGGCCGGAGACTATACTCCGCTCAGCAGCATCGAGATTTTCGTCAAGGATCTCGGTATCGTCCAGGACATGGCCCGCTCCGAGCGTTATCCCGTACCGCTCGCGGCAGCAGCCCTGCAGATGTATCTGGCCGCCTCCGGGGCGGGCATGGGCCGTGACGACGATTCCTCGCTGGCGCGGCTCTATGCCAAGCTTTCCGGCGCTGAATTGCCCAGCTCCACCAAAGAGCCGCAGAGCCTGTAAAAGGAACGCTAGATATGCCGGTTTTCGCCGCCAACCTGACGATGATGTTCAACGAATGGGCGTTCCTCGACCGCTTCGACGCCGCAGCCGATGCCGGGTTTGCCGCCGTCGAATATCTCTTCCCCTACGAAGCCACGCCGGAGGCAATCGCCGAACGGCTTGCGCGCAACAATCTGCAGCAGGCCTTGTTCAACCTGCCGCCGGGCGACTGGGCAGCAGGCGAACGTGGCATCGCCGCTCTTCCAGGACGGTTCGATGCGCTGAAAGAGGATGTCGAGCGGGCACTGGACTATGCGGCGGCAACGGGCGTCAGGCGGTTGCACCTGATGGCAGGCATCGCCGACCGTCACGACGAAGACGCCTCCTCCGCTTATCGGCGCTCCGTCACCTATGCTGCCGGGCGGCTTGCGGAAAAAGGCATCGATCTGCTGCTCGAGCCGATCAACGGGCGCAACATGCCAGGATATTTCCTCAACGATTTCGGCGCCGCCGAGCGGCTGATTGCCGAATGCGATCTGCCGAACCTGAAGCTCCAGTTCGACATCTATCACCGTCAGATCATCCATGGCGACGTCACCATGGCATTGCGACGCCTGCTGCCGATCACCGGCCATATCCAGATCGCCAGCGTGCCGTCACGCAACGAACCGGATGGGGAGGAACTGAACTATCCCTATCTGTTCGGCGAAATCGACCGCCTGGCTTATGACGGTTTCGTCGGCTGCGAATACATCCCGCGCGGCCACACACTGGACGGTCTTGGCTGGTTCAAACCTTTTGCACGGAGCTAGACGATGGCTATTTTGCTCGGATCAATCGCTGACGACTATACGGGCGCCTCCGACCTCGCCAACACGCTGACGAAGAACGGTCTGCGCACGGTGCAGACGGTCGGCATCCCTGATCCGTCGCTGGCACTGCCGGATGTCGACGCCGTGGTCATCTCCCTGAAGATCCGCTCCGTCCCCGCCTCGGACGCCGTGACGGCGGCGGCGAGCGCCGAGCGATGGCTACGCCAGCGGGGTGCCGGCCATGTGCTTTACAAGATTTGCTCGACCTTCGATTCCACCGATGCCGGCAATATCGGTCCGGTCACCGAGGCCTTGAGCGAGGCGGCCGGCGGCGGCGGCGTGCTGGCGACACCCGCCTTTCCGGAAACGGGACGCACCGTCTATCTCGGCCATCTCTTCGTCGGCGGACAGCCGCTGAACGAAAGCCCGCTCAAGGACCACCCCCTCAATCCGATGCATGACGCCAATCTCGTGCGGGTTCTGACCCGCCAGTCGCGCAATGCCGTCGGGCTGATCGATCTCACAGCCATCGCGGCCGGACCTGATGCCGTCAAGGCGAGGCTTGACGGCCTGCGCACGGCAGGCATCACCACTGTTATCGCCGATGCGATTTTCGAACGCGATCTTGAAACGCTCGGCGAAGTCGCGTTGGAAACACCGGTGTCCACCGGTGCGTCCGGCCTCGGCCTCGGCCTGGCCCGCGCGCTCGTCCGCTCCGGCCGGATATCCTCCGCCGGAGCACCGACGACGGACGCCATTCGCCCCGTGGGCGGGCTTTCCGCGATCGTTGCCGGCAGTTGCTCGAAGGCGACGCTCCACCAGCTCGACGTCGCCGAACGGTCGATGCCCGTCCTGCGGCTCGACCCGGAGCGGCTGCTTGCCGGTCCGGATGAGATCGCCGCGGCGATTTCCTGGGCCGGGGACCGCATCTCCGCCGGCCCCGTCGTGGTCGCTGCGAGTGCTTCGCCTGAAACCGTGTCCCGGCTGCAATCGCTCTATGGACGGGAAGCCTCCGGCCACGCGATCGAGACCGCGACGTCGATCATCACAGCCGAACTGGTGGAGAGGGGCGTGCGGCGGCTTGTGGTCGCGGGCGGCGAAACCTCAGGCGCCGCGGTCGACAGGCTTGCCATTCCGGCATTTCTGATCGGCCCGGAGATTGCGCCCGGCGTGCCGGTGCTACGCACGGTCGGCAATGCCCAGGGCGATATGCTTCTGGCGTTGAAATCAGGAAACTTCGGAGGCGAAGACTTCTTTGCGGCAGCACTGGCGATGATGCACTGACAGGATCTGGATCCGATGAACATCGGTCGGTTCTAGCATAAGATGCGGTGGCCGATGATAGCAAAGCCATAAGATACTGCCTGAACCATGGCCTTCAGACGATCTGCCCGCCGGCGCTCCGGCAGACTGGCGGGCACGATATGAAGGACGCCCCCATGCAAGCAAGTCAGATCGAAATCGTCCCGTTCGGCCCCGACCATCTGGAAGCCGCTGTCGCGCTCTCAAGACAGGCGGGGTGGCCGCATCGGACGGAAGACTGGCAGCTGGCGCTCGCCTTGAGCGACGGGATGGTTGCGGTCGAGGACGGCAAGGTCGTCGGCACCGTCCTCGTCACGCCGTATAAGGAAGATTGTGCGACCATCAACATGGTCATCGTCGACGAGACGATGCGCGGCAGGGGCCTCGGCCGCAAGCTAATGGACGCCGCACTGCTGATCGCCGGAGACCGGCCGCTGAGGCTGGTGGCGACGACGGCAGGCCTGCCGCTCTACCAGAAGCTTGGCTTCCACGAGACGGGAACCGTGGCGCAACATCAGGGCCTTGCCGGAGACATCGCCGCGCCGGCGGAAACGCAAGCCGCCACCGACGCCGACCTCCCTGCTATCGCGGCACTCGACCGCCTTGCCTTCGGCGCCGACCGCGAAGGGCTGCTCTCTTATTTGGCCGGGATCGGCGCATTCGCCGTCCTTCGCCGAGACGGCCACGTTTCGGGCTTCGCTTGCCTGCGCCCCTTCGGCCGCGGCGAAGTGATCGGACCCGTGGTGGCCGCCGACGTCGGCGAGGCCAGGAAACTCATCGAACATTTCATCGCCAGACGGCCCGGACGGTTCCTCAGGGTCGACACCACGGCCGAGACCGGGCTTTCGCCATGGCTCGCCGAACACGGGCTCGCCCATGTCGGCGGCGGAATCACCATGAAAAAGCCCTTCGTCCACCACGCCGCCGAACCGGCCGTCACCACCTTTGCCCTCGCCAGCCAGGCACTCGGCTGATCCGGAGATCTCCATGTACAGCAATTCCCTCATCGAACTCGATCGCGCCCACCTCATCCATCCTGTCGCCTCCTATCGCGGCCATGAAAAGCTTGGCGTGCGCGTGCTGGCCTCGGCCAAGGGCGCGACGGTCACCGACGCCTCCGGCAAGCAGCTGATCGACGGCTTCGCCGGCCTCTGGTGCGTCAATGCCGGTTACGGCCACGAAAGCATCGTCGAGGCGGCGGCCCGGCAGATGCGCGAGCTTCCCTATGCGACGGCCTATTTCGGCCTCGGCTCCGAGCCCGCGATCCGGCTTGCAGGCGAACTCGCCGACCGCGCGCCTGGCGATCTCAACCACGTCTATTTCACGCTCGGCGGCTCCGATGCGGTGGACAGCACGATCCGCTTCATCCGCTACTACTGGAATGCCCGTGGGCAGCCTCAGCGCGATCAGTTCATCTCGGTCGAACAGGGCTATCATGGCTCCTCGACGGTCGGTGCGGGCCTGACCGCGCTGCCTGCATTCCATGCCGGCTTCGGCGTTCCCTTCGATTGGCAGCATAAAATTCCGTCTCACTACGCCTATCGCAACCCGGTGGGCGACAATCCGCAGGCGATCATCGAAGCCTCGCTTGCGGCGCTGAAAAGCAAGGTCGAGGCGATCAGGCCGGAACGCGTTGCCGCTTTCTATGTCGAGCCGATCCAGGGCTCGGGCGGCGTGCTGGTTCCGCCGAAAGGCTGGATGAAAGCCATGCGTGAATTCTGCCGCGCGCAGGACATCCTTTTCGTGGCGGACGAGGTGATTACCGGCTTTGGCCGCACCGGCCCGCTTTTTGCCTGCAGCGAGGATGAGGTCGTGCCCGATTTCATGACGACCGCCAAGGGCCTCACCTCCGGCTACGTCCCCATGGGCGCTGTCTTGATGGCCGATCACGTCTATGAAACGATTGCCGAAGGCGCGGGTGCCGCCGCCGTCGGCCATGGCTACACCTATTCGGCCCATCCCGTCAGCGCCGCGGTCGGCCTCGAAGTCCTGAAACTCTACGAAAACGGCCTTCTCGAAAACGGCGTCAGGGCCGGTGCGCGGCTGATGCAGGGCCTGGATTCGCTGAGGGATCATCCGCTCGTCGGCGATGTCCGCGGCCGCGGCATGCTGGCCGCCGTCGAGCTCGTGGTCGACAAGGTGAACAAAACGCCGTTGCCGGCATCTGCCGAACCCGCCCGCCGTATCTTCGATCGCGCCTGGGAGAACGGCCTCGTCATCCGCGCCTTCGGCAATGGTGTGCTCGGCTATGCGCCGCCGCTCTGCTGCACCGAAACGGAGATCGACGCGATCGTCGAGCGCACCCGCATGACACTGGACGAGACGCTGGAGGACCCGGATGTGCGTCGGGCGCTGCAGGCCTGAGAATATCGGGAAACCGTCAGATTCGGTATTTTGTGCCGCCTCATGGCGTCTATTCGGCGAATCCGGCGCAGTGCAGGTGACAAACTGAAGACAACGAAAGGCCTGGATCCCGGCAGATGCGGGCCTTCCCATACAAGAGCGGGACAATGACCCCGCCAGCGGAACAGAATTTTCTTCTTCGAGAAGCCGAGCTCCCATCGGAGCCGAACACTGGGGAATTCACGTGAGCAAGAGCCTTTCGGAATTCAAATACATGACCTTCGACGTCGTCGGCACGCTTATCGACTTCGAAGGCGGCCTCAAGACCTGCTTCGCCGAAATCGCGGCCGAGGTCGGAAGCACAGTCGACGGCGAGCAAGCGCTTAGCCTCTACCGCGCAGCCCGCTACTCCAAGGATGCCGATCTCTTTCCGGACGACCTCGTGCGCGTCTACCTTGCGATCGCGCCGAAGCTCGGCCTGCCCACTGAGCAAAAATATGGCGAACGACTGCGGGACTCGGCGAAGAGCTGGAAGGGTTTTGCAGACAGTGCCGCGGCACTGGCCAGTCTTGCGAAGGATTACCGCCTCGTGGCGATGACCAATGCCCGCCGCTGGGCATTCGATTTCTTCGAGAAGGAACTCGGCAATCCCTTTTATGCCGCCTTCACCGCGGATGATACGGGGACCGAGAAACCCGATCCCGCATTCTTCGAGAAGGTATTCGACTACGTCGTCTCGCAAGGACATTCGAAGGACGACATCCTGCATGTCGCCCAGAGCCAGTACCACGATATCGGGATATCCAGGAAACTCGGGCTGACCAATTGCTGGATCGAGCGGCGCCATGCCGTGAAGGGTTACGGCGGCACGATCGAACCGGCCGAATTCACCAAACCCGATTACCATTTCACCTCCATGGCCGGCCTTGCCGATGCCGTGGCCGCCGCGCGCGCCTGACTTTGAAAGCAGATCGGGCCTGCCCGCAACGGGCAGCCCGCCACAGAAGAAAAGGGGAATGAGATGAACGACAAAATCACCAATTGGACCAGGTCCGACGACGCCATGGTCGAAACCGCCATCCGTCGTGGCGCCACTCGTCGCGAGTTGCTGCATATGATGCTTGCGGGCGGCGTGGCCCTGTCTGCCGGCGGGCTCGTGCTTGGCCGCGCCGGCAAGGCGCTTGCCGCTACGCCCGTTTCCGGCGGCTCGCTCAAGGCGGCCGGCTGGTCGTCCTCCACGGCCGATACGCTCGACCCCGCCAAGGCGTCGCTCTCTACCGACTATGTCCGGTGCTGCTCCTTCTATAACCGCCTCACCTTCCTCGACAAATCAGGCACGCCGCAGATGGAGCTTGCCGAAGCGATCGAGTCCAAGGATGCGAAGACCTGGACGGTCAAGCTGAAGAACGGCGTTACTTTCCATGACGGCAAGCCGCTGACCGCCGATGACGTGGTTTTCTCGCTGAAGCGCCATCTCGACCCGGCCGTCGGCTCGAAGGTCGCCAAGATCGCCGCCCAGATGACCGGCTTCAAAGCGGTCGACAAACAAACCGTCGAGATCACACTCGCCAGCCCGAATGCCGACCTGCCGACCATCCTGTCGATGCATCACTTCATGATCGTTTCCGACGGCACGACCGATTTCACCAAGGCCAACGGCACCGGCGCTTTCGTCAAGGAAGTCTTCGAGCCGGGCGTCCGGTCCGTCGGGATCAAGAACAAGAATTACTGGAAATCCGGCCCGAATGTCGATTCCTTCGAATATTTCGCCATCAGCGACGATAATGCCCGCGTCAACGCACTGCTTGCGGGCGACATCCATCTCGCAGCCACGATCAATCCGCGCTCTATGCGCCTCGTCGAGGCCCAGGGCGACGGCTTCACCTTGTCGAAGACGACGTCCGGCAACTATACCAATCTCAACATGCGACTGGATATGGAGCCCGGCAACAAGCGGGACTTCATCGAGGGCATGAAGTATCTCGTCAACCGCGAACAGATCGTCAAATCGGCGCTACGCGGTCTCGGTGAAGTCGGCAACGATCAACCCGTTTCACCGGCGAACTTCTATCATGACGCAGAGCTGAAAGCGCGAGCCTTTGATCCTGAGAAGGCGAAGTTCCACTTCGACAAGGCCGGCGTGCTTGGCCAATCCATCCCGATCATCGCTTCCGATGCGGCGAGCTCGTCGATCGACATGGCCATGATCATCCAGGCGGCCGGCGCCGAAATCGGCATGAAGCTCGACGTGCAGCGGGTACCTTCCGACGGCTACTGGGACAATTACTGGCTCAAGGCGCCGATCCACTTCGGCAATATCAACCCGCGGCCGACCCCCGATATCCTCTTCTCCCTGCTCTACACCTCGGACGCTCCGTGGAACGAAAGCCACTACAAGTCGGAGAAGTTCGACAAGATGCTGATCGAGGCGCGCGGCTCTCTCGATCAAGACAAGCGCAAGACGATCTATAACGAGATGCAGGGCATGGTCGCCCAGGAAGCTGGTACAATCATTCCGGCCTATATCTCGAACGTCGATGCCACGACTGCCAAGCTCAAGGGCCTGGAGGCCAACCCGCTCGGCGGCCAGATGGGATACGCTTTCGCGGAATATGTCTGGCTTGAAGCCTGATACAGCAAAGGAGACTGGGGCTGCAGCCGCGCGCCAGTTCCTCCATCTGCATTGATGGAACTTAACTCGAACGCAAAGGGAAGACGCCCGTGAACCGCCAGGTCTTATCCCTTGTACTGAGCAGATTGCTCGTCGCCGTGATCACCTTGGTGATCGTCTCCTTCGCCGTCTTCTTCGCGACAACGCTGTTGCCTGGAGATACGGCGACGATCCTGCTCGGTCAAGCCGCCACGCCGGAAGCCGTCGAAGGCCTGCGCAAGGCCATGCATCTCGACGAACCGGCGCTCTTTCGTTTCCTGCGCTGGTTAGTCGGGCTGCTGCAAGGCGACCTCGGCACGTCCTATGCCAACGAAATGCCGATTGCCGCTCTCATCGCCGGCCGCTTTGTCAATACGTTGAAACTTGCCGGCGTCACCGCGCTGTTCTCGGTGCCGATTGCGCTGACGCTCGGGATCACCGCAGCGATGCTGCGCGGCACCCTTTACGATCGTATCGTCACGGTAATCACCATCGGCGTCATCTCCGTGCCGGAGTTCATGGTCGCGACCTCAGCAGCGCTCATCTTCGCCGTCTATCTGAAATGGCTGCCGGCACTTTCTTTCGCCAATGAGGTCCACAGTCTGACCGATCTGTTGCGCGTCTATGCTATGCCGGTGATCACCCTCACCTTCGTCGTCTCGGCCCAGATGATCCGCATGACGCGGGCGGCTGTCATCGAGACGCTCAATACACCCTATGTCGAGATGGCATTGCTCAAGGGCGCCTCCCGGCCGCGCATCGTCTTTCGCCATGCACTGCCCAATGCGCTGGGTCCGATCGTCAATGCCGTTGCGCTTTCGCTGTCCTATCTGCTCGGAGGCGTCATCATCGTCGAGACCATTTTCAACTATCCCGGTATCGCCAAACTGATGCTGGATGCCGTCGCCACCCGCGACCTGCCGCTGATCCAGAGCTGCGCGATGATTTTCTGCCTGGGCTATCTGCTGCTGATCACCATCGCCGATATCATCGCCATCCTTTCCAATCCGAGGCTCCGATGACCATGACCAGTTCCGAAACCACCTCCGGCCGGCTGTCGGGAACCCGGTTTGGCTATCGCTTCAACATCGTCGGCGCGATCGGCTTCACTGTGATCCTCTTATGGGCGCTCGTCGCGATCTTCGCGCCATGGATCATCCCCTACCCCGTCGGCGAGATCATCGATCTCGACTATTTCGGCCCGATGAGCCGGGAACTCTGGCTCGGCTCCGATTATCTCGGCCGCGACATGCTCTCAAGGATTCTGATGGGCGCACGCTACACGGTCGGTATCTCGCTGGCGGCGGTGACGATCGCCTGCTTCAGCGGCGTCGTGCTCGGCATGATCGCAGCAGTCGCCGGCGGCTGGCTGGACACGATCCTCAGCCGCTTCCTCGACGCGCTCAACTCCATCCCGAGCAAGCTGTTCGGCCTTGTGGTCGTCGCTGCCGTCGGCTCCTCGGTCCCGGTGCTGATCATGACGCTGTCGGTGATCTACATCCCCGGCGCTTACCGCTTCGCCCGGGCGCTCGCCGTCAACATCAATGCGATGGATTTCATCACGGTTGCGCGCATCCGCGGCGAAAGCACTCTCTATCTCATTCGCTCGGAAATCCTGCCCAACATCGTCGGACCGGTGCTTGCCGATCTCGGCATCCGCTTCGTCTTCATCGTTCTGCTGCTCTCCGGGCTTTCCTTCCTCGGCCTTGGCGTCCAGCCGCCCTATGCCGACTGGGGTGCGCTGGTGCGTGAGAATATCGGCGGCCTGCCATTCGGTGCGCCGGCGGTGATGTTTCCCTCGTTTGCCATCGCCAGCCTGACGATCAGCGTCAACCTGCTGATCGACAACCTGCCGCAGAAAATCCGCGACCGGAGTGTGTCATGAGCAATTTCATCGAAATCCGTGACCTGAAGGTCGAAGCCACCACCGATTCCGGCCGTCGCGTCGAGATCATCAAGGGTGTCAGCCTCGATGTTGCCGAGGGCGAAATCGTCGCGCTGATCGGCGAGAGCGGCTCGGGCAAGACAACCATCGCCCTGACCCTCATGGGCCATACGCGTGCGGGCTGTCGCATCTCCGGCGGCAGCGTTTCGGTCGGTGGCAAGGACATGGTCACGCTCAGCGAGAAGCAGCGCGCCAAGGTGCGCGGCACCGAAGTCGCCTATGTCCCGCAATCGGCGGCTGCCGCGTTCAACCCGGCCAAATCGATCATGGACCAGGTGATCGAAGTCACGCGTATTCACCAGCTGATGTCGCCGGACGATGCGCGTGCCCGGGCAGTCGAGCTCTTCCGGGCGCTGTCCCTGCCGGAACCCGAGACGATCGGCAGCCGTTATCCGCACCAGGTTTCCGGCGGCCAGCTGCAACGTCTGGCGGCCGCCATGGCGCTGATCGGCGACCCGACCCTCGTCATCTTCGACGAGCCGACGACGGCGCTCGACGTGACGACCCAGATCGAAGTCCTGCGGGCTTTCAAGTCGGTGATGAAGAAGGGTGGTATCGCTGGCGTCTATGTCTCGCACGACCTTGCCGTCGTCGCGCAGATCGCCGACCGCATCGTGGTGTTGAAAGGCGGAGAGACGCAGGAAACCGGCACCACCGACGAAATCCTCAACAATGCCAAGCACCCCTATACCAGGGAGCTGCTCGCAGCCTTCGAACCGAAACCGCGCGGCGCAACTGGCCTCGCCGAACCCGCGACGGCTCCCCTGCTGAGCATCGAAGGTCTTGTCGCAGGCTATGGGCAGCGCCAGGCTGACGGCCTGCCGCTCGTTCGCGCGGTCGAGCATGTGAGCCTGAAGGTGGAAAGAGGCCGCAATCTCGGCATTATCGGCGAATCCGGTTGCGGCAAGTCGACGCTCGCCCGCACAATCGCCGGCATCCTGCCGGCGGCGGTCGGCAAGATCGTCTTCGACGGCACGGAACTGCATCGCAACGCGCGCGAGCGTTCGCGTGATGAGTTGCGCGAGATGCAGATCGTCTTCCAATATGCCGATACCGCACTCAACCCGGCAAAATCGGTCGAGGACATTCTCGACAGGCCTCTGGTCTTTTACCACCGCATGGATCGAAAGGCGCGGAACGCCCGGATCGATCAACTGCTCGACATGGTACGCCTGCCCCGCAACCTGCGCCATCGCCGGCCGGGCGAACTCTCGGGCGGCCAGAAGCAACGTGTCAACTTCGCCCGGGCGCTCGCCGCCGATCCGAAGCTGATCCTCTGCGACGAGATTACCTCGGCGCTCGACACGGTGGTCGCCGCCGCGGTCATCGACCTGCTCAAGGAATTGCAACGCGAACTCGGCCTCTCCTACATCTTCATCAGCCACGACCTCTCGGTGGTGGAGGCGATCTGCGACGAGATCGTCGTGATGTATGGAGGCCGGAAGGTCGAGGAAATCACATCCCTGACGGTGAAGGCGCCGCAACACCCCTATTCGCAACTGCTCTTCTCATCGGTGCCAACGCTCGATCCGGCCTGGCTCGACGGGCTCCAGCAGGATCCGGAACTGGTGCGGGCTTATTGCCGGCACTGAGCGACGATTCTAACGCGAAGTTTCTCGGGTCGGATTTGCTTCAAGAAATTAGGCAGCAAACTGCTCTGCCCTCCTCGAAACCAGAGTTGGGCGCTTGCCAGATCAAGCGCCCACCGGGTCAGGTCGTGCTGGAAAGCCTCGACTCCGCGGCAGGAGCCCAGCAAGTGGCAGCGAACATGGCTTTGGAAGGTAAGGCCGAAATTTTGTCGCAAGTCCTTCCAACCGGTAGAAGCTTAGAGTTATAGGGAGAACAACCTGCGACAGAGAGAGCAGTATCCGCGCAGGACTGATGAGTGACGCAAAAACTGCTCACTTTTGCTGAAATAGCCCTAATGCGGAAACAAGGTGGTTAGCGGCATGTGGGCCTTGATGATCGGCGATTTCAGGACGACGAAGCTGAAATACTTGTCGATGCCGACGTCCATATCGGTAAGGCGCTCCATGATCGTCTGGTATTCGTCGATCCCGGCGGTGACGAATTTCAGCAGATAATCGTAGCCGCCCGAAACCAGATGGCATTCGATCACCTGGTCAACTTTTTCGATCGCCGCCAGGAAGCGAGCGAAATCGATCTGCCGATGGTTCTTCAGGGTGATCTCGGTGAACACAGTCAGCGTCTGCCCAAGTTTGCTGACGTTGATCTGAGCCGAATAACCTTCGATATAGCCCTCCGACTGCAGCTTCTTTACCCGCATCAGGCAGGGGCTCGGCGACAGATTGACCAGTTCGGCGAGTTCCACATTCGTGACGCGGCCATTCTTCTGCAGTTCGTAAAGGATTTTTACGTCGATCCGGTCGAGTTTCATCTCATACGCCCTCACTTGCTGGAGATCGCCAATGACGCAGCAGATTATGCTGCTTGTTCCCGGCACCAACCTTAGCACATGACGTTGGCCTGTCGATCGCGTTGCGAGACAGGCCGAAGCACAAACGGCTGCTGGTATCCTCCCAACACGGAATCTTCTGCTGCCGCCAACCGATCTCCGGCAAAGCCGTGGCGTCGGATCCGCTACACTACCGTTAAAACGGAGACTCTCCCATGCCCGCACCTCTCACTCGCGTCGACACCACGCCGGAACTGCCTTCCACCGCTGATGTCGTGGTTATCGGCGGCGGCATCGTCGGCGTTTTCACGGCCTATTATCTCGCCCGGCGCGGATTGAAGGTGGCCCTCGTCGAGAAGGGTCTGATCGGCGCCGAACAATCGAGCCGCAACTGGGGCTGGTGCCGCCAGCAGAACCGCGACGCCCGCGAATTGCCGATGTCGACGAAGAGCCTCGACCTGTGGGAGCGCTTCGCCACTGAGACCGGGGAGGACACCGGGTTCCGTCGTTGCGGCCTCTTCTATCTGAGCAATAGCGAAGAGGAACTGTCCGCCTGGGCACGCTGGCGCGATTTCGCCCGCTCGGTCGGCGTCACGACACTTATGCTGAGCAGCGCCGAGGCGACCGAACGCGGGCGTGCCACCGGCACCTCATGGAAAGGCGGGGTGTTTTCGCCGACCGACGGCACCGCCGATCCGGCGAGCGCTGCGCCAGCCGTCGCGCGCGCGATCCTGAAACTCGGCGGCACGGTGCATCAGTCCTGTGCGGCCCGCGGCCTCGACGTCGAAGGCGGCAGGCTCTCGGGCGTCGTCACCGAGCATGGCACGATCCGGACAAAGATTGCGGTCCTCGCCGGCGGCGCCTGGGCCTCCTCCTTTTGCCGCCAGCTCGGTATTCGATTTCCGCAAGCCTCGATACGCTCCTCGATTCTCTCCGTATCTCCAGGGGCAAGCAGCCTGCCGGATGCGCTGCATACATCAGCCGTTTCGGTGACGCGACGCCGCGATGGCGGCCACACGCTGGCGATCAGCGGCCGCGCCCGCGTCGATCCCACTCCACAGCAGTTCCGCTTCGCGCGGCAGTTCCTGCCGATGTTCGCCCGGCGCTGGCGCAGTCTCGCACCCGGCGGGTTGGAGGGCTTTCGCTCCGGTCACGAAACTCTCACCCGCTGGCGGCTCGACAGGCCGACGCCAATGGAGCGCATGCGCATCCTCGAGCCGGCGGTCGACGAGGCCACCATTGCCCTTACGCATGCGCGGGCGCTCGAGCTTCTGCCCGACTTGAAGAAGACCGCCATCAGCGCGGCCTGGGCAGGCTATATCGACAGCACGCCCGACGGCGTGCCGGGGATCGGCGAGATCGCCACCTTGCCGGGTTTCATCCTTGCTGCCGGCTTCAGCGGCCACGGTTTCGGCATCGGGCCGGGCGCCGGTCATCTGATCGCCGATATCGTCACAGGTGATGAGCCGATCGTTGATCCGAGGCCCTACCATCCCGACCGCTTCGGGGGAACCGCCTGGGGCAAAGTGGCCGATTTTTAGGGCACGGTCGGCCTTTGTGCGACGTTCGACGACGCGGATCGGCACGACTTGGTACCGGCCATAGGAGCCGATGCATCGCGCTTCGATTGCCACGATCACTAAAAACCGGCGGTCAAGGGGAGGTTGATCGCTTCGGCTCCTCACCGGCATCATTGGCAATCAAGGCGCGCAATGCTGCCGCCACAGGCGAGCCAGCGACGGCGAGATCGCGCACCGTGCTCATGTGATTGCCGTCTGCGACCTGCGATGCCTGCACGTCAAGCCCTTGGGCGGCAAGAATGTCCTTGAACGCATTTGCCTGTATTTTGAACGGATCAGTTTCCAGTTCGCCGGTCATGATAGCGACACGTGTTGCAGGATCGTGCTCGTGACGCATGGGCGTAAACCGTCGCACCTCCTCGTCGCACAAGGCGATCTCGTCACGCAGGAAGGACGTCTGCAGGGGTTCGAGATCGTATAGCCCGCCAAGCAGGAAAGCAGCAACCACGCCCGAAGGCGCTTGCGAGCGATGGAAGAGAAAGGTTGCAAGATGTGCACCGGCGGAGTGGCCGCTGACGGAGAACCGCTTTGGTGTGGCGCCAAAACGATCGGCATGCGCCAGCAGGAAAGCCTTGGCCTTCAGGACCTGACCAACCAGGACGTCCATTCGCGCCATGGGCATCAACGAATAGTCGACGATGGCTGCGACCGCGCCGGCGCCGGTGATCGTTTCAGCGACGCAGGAATAGTCCTCCTTGGAAAACATCCGCCAATAGCCGCCATGGATGAACATGTGGATCGGCATGTCCGAGCCGGCGCTGCTTGGCAGGAAGATATCGAGCGTCTCGCCAGACCTATCCCCGTAGGCGATGTTGGCCTCCATGGCGACAGTGCGCCGCGTTGCAAGGCTGCGAGCTCGGATATCGCCAACGATCGCGTCGAAATCTGCGACATGGTCACGAATGCGGAAGGGATCGGCGGCCACAGGTTCCTCCCTCAGAAACTTGTCGCAATGTACTTGGCTTCCATGAACTCCGCGATACCGTGATGCTGCCCTCCTTCACGCCCAAGGCCGCTCTGTTTCACACCGCCAAAGGGGGCAGCGGGATCGGAGACCAGTCCACGATTAAGGGCGATCATGCCGGCCTCGACCTTGGAGGCGACCCGCATGCCGCGGCCAATGTCGCGGGTATAGATGTAGGCGGCGAGGCCATATTCCGTATCGTTGGCGGCAGCGATCACCTCTGCCTCGCTCTCGAAACGGTAGAGCGGCGCGACGGGACCGAAAATCTCCTCGCACCCCATGTCGGAGGCCGAGGAAACATCGACGAGCACCGTCGGCGGATAAAAAAAGCCGCGTCCTGCCAATGTTCGTCCGCCGCAGAGCGCGCGCGCGCCGCGCGAAATGGCGTCCGCAACGAGGCGCTCGATCTTCTCCACCGCCTTGCGCGTGATCATCGGACCGCACTCGGTATTCAGATCCACACCCGGGCCGACCCTGAGGGCGGCCATGCGTCGAGTAAATT
This sequence comes from Rhizobium sp. WYCCWR 11152, assembly GCF_013087615.1. NCBI lineage: Bacteria > Pseudomonadati > Pseudomonadota > Alphaproteobacteria > Hyphomicrobiales > Rhizobiaceae > Rhizobium > Rhizobium sp. WYCCWR 11152. The sequence continues at coordinate 347,325 of NZ_JABFCP010000024.1, forward strand.
TTTCAGCGAAGGCATCGTGGATACCGGACTGGACATAAATGCGGTTTGCCGCCGTGCACGCCTCACCCGCATTGCGCATTTTCGCGACCATCAGCCCCTCGATCGCCGCGTCAATGTCCGCATCGTCGAAAACGATGAACGGCGCGTTGCCGCCGAGTTCCATGGAACAGGAGATGACACTTTTCGCCGCTTCCGCCAGAAGCGTGCGGCCGACGCCCGTCGAGCCTGTGAAGGAGAGTTTTCGCACGCGCGGGTCGGTCAGCATGGCGGCGATGACGGGGCCTGGCGTCGATGTTGTCATCACGTTCACGACGCCCGGCGGCACGCCAGCCTCCTCGTAGAGAGCCGCAAGCGCGTAGGCCGTCAGCGGCGTCTCGCTCGCGGGCTTCAGGATGACGGTGCAGCCCGCGGCAAGGGCCGGAGCGATCTTGCGGGTCGCCATCGCGGCCGGGAAATTCCACGGAGTGATGAGAACGCAGATGCCGATAGGCTGGTAATCGACGACGATGCGGTTTCCACCGGCCGGGGCAAGGCCGAACTCACCAGAGATGCGCACCGCCTCCTCGGCGTTCCACCGAAAGAACTCCGCCGCATAGGCCACCTCGCCGCGCGCGTCGCGCAACGCCTTCCCGTTCTCGAGCGAAATCAGCCTGGCAAGCGTTTCGGAGCGCTCCACTATGAGTTCGAAGCAGCGGCGCAGGATCTCGGACCGCTTTCTCGGCGGCGTCTCGCGCCAGCTTTCCGCGGCGCCTGCGGCAGCCTCCATGGCCGCTGCCGCATCCGCAAGGGTCGCATCCGGTACGGCGGCAATGACCGCCTCGGTCGAGGGGTCGATCACCTCGATCCGACCCGCGCCCGCCGCAGGCCGCCAGGCGCCGCCAATATAGAGGCCGCGGCAGAACGCGTTGAGCTCGAAGGGATCGTGGTCTGGATGCGGAGAATGCTGGTTGACGTTCATGATGGTTTTCCTAGGTCAGAGGGCGGAAGCGGCCAGGTCGCCGTCATAAGCGGCGCGCACCAGGCCGCGCATGGCGGCCGCATCGAAGGGGCGTGGATTGTTCTTGATCAACCGGCCGATGCCGAGCGCCTGCTCTGCGGCCCAGTCGATCCGGTCTTCCGGCAGGCCGAGCCCGGCAAGCGTCGGCGCGATGCCGATCGCGGCGAAGAGACGGCTCACCTCGCCGATCGCGGCATCGGCAAGCGTCTCGTCGTCCTCCACTCCGGTGGGATCGAGGCCGAGCGCCCTACCGACAATGGCGATGTCCGCGCTCGAGACGCGGCGATTATATGTCATCACATAGGGAAGCATGGTCGCAACCCCGAGCCCATGCGGCGTATGGGTCACGGCACCAACCGGATATTGCACGGCATGGGCCGCAGCGGTGCCTGCCGTTCCGAAGGCGCAGCCGGCTGCGAGCGCGCCCATCATCACATCGGCGCGCGCATCGATGTCGGCGCCGTCGACGAAGGCCTTTTCCAGGCTCCGGCTGAGGAGCCGGATGGCATGCAGCGCGAACTGGTCAGAGAGATCGCTCTTGCCGATGAAGACATGCTGCTGCGCGAGTTCAGGATCGCCGGGGCGGCGCATGGCCGTGAAGGCTTCGATGGCATGCGTCAACGCATCCGCACCGGCAATCGCCGTAAGCCCAGGCGGGCAGGATAAGGTCAGTTCCGGGTCGCAGATCGCCGCTGCGGCGATGAGATATGGGCTGGAAATGCCAACCTTCAGGATACGGTCAGGATCAGAAACAACCGCGACCGGCGTCACCTCGGAGCCCGTGCCTGCCGTCGTCGGCACGGCGATGACCGGCAGGACGGGTGCCGGCACCTTGAACTCACCGTAGTAATCGGCGAGCGCGCCGCCATGGGCGAGCAGGAGTGAGGCGCATTTGGCCATGTCGAGGCAGCTGCCGCCACCGATGCCGATCACCATATCGGGCTCAAAGCCGCGCGCGGCTTCAACGCAAACCGCGACCGTATCTTGCGGCACGTCCGGCAGCGTCTGGTCATGCACCAGGACGACAATGCCGGCTGCTTCAAGCGCGGCGATCATTTCCGCGAAGACGGGTGTTGCGGCAAAACGCGCATCCGTGCAGACGAGTGCGCGCCGGCCGGTTCTGCTGGCGACGCTCGCGAGCGCATGGCGCTGGCCGACGCCAAACAGGATTTCCCGCGGCAGCCTCAAGGCGGCAAACAGGCTCATGATCTTTGTCCCTCGAAGGCCAGAATGCGGGGGCGCGAAAGCGCGTTGAGGTCTTCCCAGAGGCGCTGGTCGATCTCGAACCCGTTGCGGCTTGCCGCCGCCCGCCGCCGGCGGGCACGATCGCCCGGGACGAGAACCGGTTCGCCGGCGCCGGCGGGTGGTGAACCGCGCACGGCATCGAGATAGGTCGACAGTCGCGCCGGCAGTCCCGGCGCCAGACTGGGCTCGATCAAGATGAAGACGTCGCCCTTGTTGCATGGCGACTGGCTGTCGAGCGTGCCGCGCACATCCGGCGCGAGCGCCGAGCCGGCAAGAGCTGCCACCAGCAGCTCCATGGCGATGCCGAGGCCGTAGCCCTTCGCGTCGCCGAAGGGCGCAATCGCGCCGGCCTTCGCACGCCCCGGATCGGTCGTCGGATTACCGGCCGCATCGCGCGCCCATCCCTCGGGAATGGGTCTACCGGTCGCCGCGTGATGATGGATCCTGCCCATCGGCACGAGGCTGGTGGCAAGGTCGAGCACGAGCGGTTCCTCGGCCGTTGGCACGGCGATGGCGATGGGATTGGTGCCCAGCATGGCCCGGGTACCGCCGAAGGGATGGACCAGCGCCTCGCTTGACGAGAGCGCGATGCCGACGAGACCCATTGCGGCGATGGCCTCCACATAATGCGCGAGCATGCCGAGATGGTTGGCATTGCGCACGGCGACGAGGCCGATGCCAAGATCCGCAATGTGAGGCGCCAGCCGTTCGATCGCGGCCATGGCGACGACGGGGCCAAATCCCGACGAACCCTCCACCTCCAGCACCGCATCCGCGCGCCAGCGCTGCGTGCCCTTCGTCTGCGGGTCAATGACCCCGCGCTCGATCCGTTCGACCAGCGGCGGAAGCCGGTACAGGCCATGCGAGGGGTGCCCCTTCATCTCCGCCGTTACCAGGACGCGAGCCTGCAGGGCCGCATGGTCACGCGGTGCGCCATGCTCTTCAAGTAGGCGGGTGGCAAGCGCGAGGGCTGCCGCTTCGGATACGCGCATGATTTTTCCTCCCTATATTAAATCGTATAGGATATAGGATTGTCTTGGCCGCAGCATCGTGCTAGCGATTGAACCTGTCAAGAGGCAAGGCAGCAGATGATTTCGACGAGACCGAAGGAACCCTCAACGGGCACAACCCAGATACCGCGCGCCAACAGCCTGGCGGGCGACGTCTACGAGGCAATTTTCAACCAGCTCATGTCGTTGAAGATTGCGCCGGGGACACGCATCACGGTCGACAACCTGGTCAAGGAGTTCAACGTCTCCCATACGCCGATCCGCGAAGCCCTCGGCCGGCTTGAAGGCGAAGGCCTCGTCGTCAAGCAGCATCTCGTTGGCTATCGTGCCGCGCCGCAGATCACGCGCCACCGCTTCGACGAGCTCTATGAACTGCGTCTGCTGTTGGAACCTGCCGGCGCTGCGAAGGCAGCCGAGGCGATGAACGACGAAAAGCTCGCCATTCTCACCGAGGCCGCGGGCGTGATGACACGCAGCGACAACAGGGACGAACGAGCGAACTATTCGGCCTTCGCGCGCCAGGACGCCATCTTTCACGACCGGATCATGGAATTTGCCGGCAACGAGTTGATCCGCGAGATGCTGACATTCCAGCACACGCATTTCCATATCTTCCGCCTGATGTTCCATCGCCGCGTCACCGAAGAGGCGCTCGCCGAGCATCAGACGCTGCTCGATGCCTTTGCGGCGCGCGACCCGGGCGCGGCTGCGAACGCAATGCGCATTCATATCGAACATTCGCGCGACCGGCTGTTGCCGGCATTCGACGATATCTGAGCAACCGCGCCGGGCAAGGACGAGCCTGCCCGACCTGACAACGAGGAGGAGAACCCATGCCAGGCAAGAAAATCCTGATGCTCACCGGCGATTTCACCGAGGAGTACGAAATCTTCGTCTATCAGCAGGCGATGGAGGCGGTCGGCCACACTGTGCACGTCGTGTGCCCGGACAAGAAGGCCGGCGACATCCTCAGGACGTCGCTGCACGATTTCGAGGGAGACCAGACCTACACCGAAAAACTCGGGCACAACGTCACCATCAACAAGACGTTTTCCGAGGCCGAGAACCAGCTCGACCAGTATCATGCCGTCTACTGCGCCGGCGGGCGTGGACCGGAATATATCCGTACCGACAAGCGGGTGCAGGCAATGGTGCGTCATTTCCACGACGAGAAGAAGCCGATCTTCACCATCTGCCACGGGGTCCAGATCCTGATCGCGGTCGACGGTGTCGTTCGCGGCAAGAAGGTGGGTGCACTTGGGGCCTGCGAACCAGAGGTCACCCTGGCGGGCGGAACCTATATCGACCTCTCGCCAACCGAAGCCTATGTCGACGGCACGATGGTTTCGGCCAAGGGCTGGACGGCGCTCGCCGCCTTTATCCGCGAATGCCTGAAGGTGCTGGGGACGGAGATCCACCACACCTGAGACGACGGTACCAAATAGCAGAAGGCCTAGCAGGTGACATCTGCCAGGCCTTCTTTGCGGTTTGGCCTGCAATCACGCTCCACCGCGGTTCCAGCCGCGGCCACGGTCGCCGAACATTTCATAGCCGCCATCGGTGATGGCAAGCGTATCCTCCAGCTTGATGAATCCGCGCTTTGGGTGAAGCATCGTCGTCTCGACCGAGATCACGCTCCCGACTTCCAGCGGTTTGTCGGCATCGATGCCATCATAGGTGACGGGGTGGTTCGTCATGAGGAATGGCGCTTCGTGGGTGATGAGGCCCATTCCATGGCAGAAGAAGTCGGTGAAGGCTGCCGACGGCGAGGCCTTGAGCTCGGCTTCTGCTGCCTCGATCATCTGACTGCCCGCAGCCCCTGCCCTGACCTTGGCGAAGGCCGCTTGCTGGATGCATTCGACTTCGGCCAGAAGGTCCTCCAGCTCCGCATCCGGCTCGCCGAGCACACCCATGCGGCAGAGGTCACCGATATATCCGTGATAGTTGCCGCCAGAATCGATCGACAGGATCTCGCCCTCGACCCAGGCCTGCGGCGAGCCCGCGCGGTTGTGGCTGGAGCCAAGCGTCAGCAGGCAATATTCGAAGTGCAGGCCGCGGTTCGTTTCCTCCCGGCGCAGCTGCTCGATGATCTCCATCTTCGTCGAGCCGGCGCGGGCCGCCGCGACTGTCGCCAGCATAGAGTCGGTAATCAGTTCGGAGGCGCGTCTCAGCTTTGCCAGTTCATCCGGCGTCTTGACCGCCCTTAGCCGCTCCAACACATGCGTGGCATCGACAAATCGAGCGCCATCCAGCCGAGAGGCAAGCAGGTCGCGGGCGTCGGATGGCAGGAAGGCTGGCTCGATGCCGATGCGCCCACCGGCCTTGCCGATTTTCTTCAGGTGCTCGACGGCAAGCCCGGCGGCATCCTGCGTGCCCCAGGTTGCCGTATGCACGGCGGGTGTCCAGAATGGATTGTTCTGGTGCTCTGCGCCCTCCATGCGGTTCCCCACATAGGCGGCGTGATCAGGCGCTCCTTTCTCATAAATCACCATCGGCAGGTACCGGCTATGCCCGATCGCATCCATGGCGGCGAAGAAGATGAACTTATAGCCGCCCATGAGATATTGCGTGTTGTGTTTGGAGGTGGCGACGATGACGTCGATACCGGCTTCCTCCATGAGACGGTCGAGATTGGCCGTATCGAACGGCGTCACGGCGGCCTGCCTTGTTTGCCCTGCATTGTCGTTCATTGTCTTTCCTCCCAGAAAATGGATGCCCCGCCTCAGGAGCCCGGCTGCAGCAGGCGGAAGTCCGGCAAATCGCGAAGCGCAAGCTCCGGCCCCGCCGGTGAGTAGACCACGAAGAGGAGCATCGGCCCGCCGCCAGTGTTCTTCGTCGAATGAAAGCGGCTTTCCGGAACATAAATCGTGCAGCCGCTGGCGACCTTCCGCGTGATAGGATTACCCGTCTCGTCCTCGACCATCTGCTCGCCCTCGCCAGAAATCACAAAGATGATTTCCTCCGCGCCGGGATGATTGTGGCGGGAATGGCCCTCGCCGCTCGGCAGTTCGACGACACCGCCGGAAAACCGGCTGGCGCCGTTGACCTCGGGCGCCACAGTCAGCGACAGCTTGCCCCAGTCGAAGCCGAAGGCGCTCACGTCCTTAGGATAGATGAAGTACTTGTCCTTTACCATGAAACTGCCTCCTCCACATCCTTCCTCAGACGACCGCGCCGATGGCGAGCGCCTTGAAATCTTCGGTCTGCTTGCGAATTGCCGCCTCTGCCGGCAGGCGCTCCATCGAGCTTGCGCCATAAAAGCCGTGGCAGCCAGGGCAACGCTCGAGAACGTAGCGCGCATCCTCCGGCATGGAGATCGGGCCGCCATGGCAGAGCACGATGACATCGTCACGCAGGGAACGTGCCGCCTTGGAAATTGCAGCGATCTCGTCGACGCAGTCATCGAGCGACTTGCCGGAGGTGGCGCCGATCGTGCCGCCGGTCGTCACGCCCATATGCGCCACGACGATGTCGGCCCCGGCGACCGTCATGGCGATAGCCTCGCTCTCGTTGAAGACATAGGGTGTCGTCAGCAGGTCGAGCCCGTGGGCGGTGGCGATCATCTCGACCTCCAGATTGTAGCTCATGCCTGTCTCCTCGAAACTCTGCCGCATCCGGCCGTCGAAGAGGCCGATTGTGGGGAAGTTCTGTACGCCGGAAAAGCCCATTGCCTTGAGGTCGGCGAGGAAGCGCGGCATCAGCACGAAGGGGTCCGTGCCATTGACGCCGGCAAGCACCGGCGTCTTTTTCACGACCGGCAACACTTCGAGCGCCATGTCCTTGACGATCTCGTTGGCATTGCCATAGGCGAGCAGTCCGGCCGCCGAACCGCGCCCCGCCATGCGGTAGCGCCCGGAATTGTAGATAATGATGAGGTCGATGCCGCCTGCCTCCTCGGCCTTGGCGGAGATGCCGGTGCCGGCGCCGCCGCCGACGATCGGCACGCCGGCTGCGATCATGCCGTGAAATTTTTCGAGGATGGTCTTGCGCGGTATGGCTGGCATCGATTTGTCTCTCAGGGGTTGGCGATGTCACGATAGGCCGCGACGGCGGCCTCGGCGAAGTGCGGGTCGTTGATATGGAGCGGCAGGCGAATGATACGGCGCAGCACCGACGGCTTTACCGTCGCCTCCAGCGCGGCAAAAAGCGCGGCGTCGGCTTGCGGATCGAAGAACGGACCGCCTTCGATGTCGAGGGCCGAAACGCCCTTTTCGGGAATGAGGAAGCGTACGGGGCCGCGGCAGAGATTGAGCTTGTCGCCGATCCAGCGGCCAATCTGCGCGCATTCGTCCGACGTCGTGCGCATCAAGGTGACGTTCGGGTTGTGGCGGTAAAACAGCCGGCCTGCATAACGCTCGGGGACGGTCTCCGGCGCCCAGAAGTTCACCATGTCGAGCGCACCGACCGAGCCCACATAGGGCAAGCCTTTGCGAGCAATGGCGCCAAAACGGTCCGAGGTGGCGGGCAAGACGCCGCCGAAAAGCAGGTCGCAGACCTCGGTCGTCGTGATGTCGAGCACGCCTGAGACCAGCTCGCTGTCGGCAAGCTTCTCCATCGCGCGCCCACCCGTGCCTGTGGCGTGGAAGACCAGGCAATCATAGTCCGCTCGGAGGCGCTCGACCATGGCGGATACGGCAGGTGTGGTAACGCCGAACATGGTAAGCCCGAGGGCCGGCTTCGATGCCGTCACCTCAGCCGGCCGGCGGGACATGGCGGTGATCGCCTGGGCGGCGTTGTGAAGAATGACACGGCTGAGCCGGTTCAGGCCCGCCATGTCCGTGACCGAGGGCATCATCACGATGTCGGAAACATCGACATAGGGAGCGACGTCGCCGGATGCGAGCGTCGAGACCATGATCTTTGGCAGACCAAGCGGCAATTGGCGCATGCCTGCGGTAATGATCGAAGTGCCCCCGCCTCCACCGATACCGATGACGCCCGCGATATCCTGGCGCTCCACGAGGAAGCGCGAGAAGGCAATGCCCATCGCCTCGACCGCCCTTCCGCGGTCCCCGCTGGCAAGAACGGTTCCAGCCCCGTCCGGATGGCATGCCGCCACTGCGTCGGCCTTCACATCGACGGCGGTCGCGGGCTCGCCTATGCCGACGTCGACGCGGACAACACCCCCGCCCGCCGCTTCGATGCAAGCGGCCAGATACGCAAGCTCCTCGCCCTTCGTGTCGGCCGTGCCGACCACGTAGATCTGCTTCATGTCCCCTCCGGGACCGGGTGGACTTCCTCCCGGCATATCTCACCTTCGGGGCAAAGCGACGGGCCCTTGCAAATTTGTGAGACGTGCGTATCATAAAGACATGGATGTCTCACGTCAACAGAACGAAACAGCCAGGACCGAGCGAGGCCCGCGTGCCCGAACGCGAAAACTGATGCTCGAAACGGCAACGCGGATCATGCAGTCCGGTATCACTCCGTCGGTAAGTGAAGTCGCCGAGGCTGCCGAAGTCTCGCGCGCGACGGCCTACCGTTACTTTCCGAGCCAGGCCGCGCTCGTGCATGCCGTGGTGGATGAGGCTCTGGGGCCGATCCTCGGCTGGTCGTCCGACAGTCTGGATGCACGCATCCGCATTGCCGACCTTTTGGCGACCGCGATGCCGCGCATCGACGAGTTCGAGGCCACCTTCAAGGCGGCGCTGAAGCTTTCGCTGGACCAGTGGGCGCAACGCCAGGCCGGCACGCTCGGCAACGAGCCGCTGTTCAAGCGCGGCCATCGGGTCGACCTGCTGAAGAGCGTGACGGCCCCCCTGCAGGGCACATTGCCGCCCGAATCCCGGGAACGCCTTGCACAGGCGCTTTCGCTTGTCTTCGGCGTCGAGGTGCTGATCGTATTGAAGGATATCTGGGGCCTGACCTCGGAAGGCGCGCAGTCCGTTGCCGAGTGGGCCGCCAGGGCGCTTGTCGATACCGCATTACGGCAGGCAGAGAGCGAGGCAGGACGTGGTGCTCCCAGACTTGGTGCATCAACTGGCTAGACCAGTGTCAGTCATATATTCTTGTGTTGTGGCCTGGATCGGTGATGATGAATGTGAGACGGTCCGACAAGACTGCGCCAGGAGGCCCGCAATTGCGGGGGCAAGACATCGAAACCTCGAAGACGAGCCTTTGATGAAAGCTCTCCGAGGTTGCGCTTGACGATAATGGCATTTGGTAATACCAGATCAGGGAAACGACATTCAGGCTTGAGATCTGAAACGAGCTAGGGGTCGAGGAGGACCCCCAGCACGAACACCACCCAGGAGGATCGGGAAGCCAGATCGGGAGGCCCGCGATGAAGCGGGAAGCGTGCATAAATGGGAGGAAACGTTATGCGCAAAACTATGACCGGTCTGTTGGCCGGTGTCGGATTGATGTGGGCGTGCGGAACATCCGCACAGGCCCAGGAACTGACCATCTTCTGGGCCGAGTGGGACCCGGCAAACTACCTTCAGGAACTCGCCAACGAATACGAGGGTCAAACCGGCGTTAAGGTCACGGTCGAGACCACACCATGGGCCGACTTCCAGACCAAGGCCTTCACCGAGTTCAACGCCAAGGGTTCAGCCTATGACATGGTCGTCGGCGACAGCCAGTGGATCGGGGCAGCGTCAGAAGCCGGCCATTACGTCGATCTGACCGACTTCTTCACCAAGCACAATCTGACCCAGGTGATGGCCCCGGCAACGGTGAAATACTACGCCGAATATCCGTCGAACTCGAAAAAGTACTGGTCAATTCCGGCCGAAGGCGACGCCGTCGGCTGGTCCTACCGCAAGGACTGGTTCGAAGATCCCAAGGAGATGGAGGCGTTCAAGGCCAAATACGGCTACGACCTCGCCCCGCCGAAGACATGGGCCGAGATGCGTGACATCGCCGAGTTCTTCCACCGCCCAGACCAGAAGCGATACGGAATCGCCATCTACACCGACAACTCCTATGACGGTCTCGTCATGGGTGTCGAGAACGCGATCTTCTCGTTTGGGGGCGAACTCGGCGACTACCAGAGCTACAAGGTCGACGGCATCATCAATTCCGAGAAGAACGTCAAGGCGCTCGAGCTTTATCGCGAGCTCTACGGCTTTACGCCTCCGGGCTGGGCCAAGTCCTTCTTCGTCGAGAACAACCAGGCGATCACCGAGAACCTGGCAGCGATGAGCATGAACTACTTCGCCTTCTTCCCGGCCCTGGTGAACGAGGCGTCCAACCCGAACGCCAAGGTTACCGGCTTCTTTGCCAATCCGGCAGGCCCGAACGGCGAGCAATTCGCAGCGCTCGGCGGCCAGGGCATATCGGTCATCTCCTACTCAAAGAACCAGGAAGAGGCGATGAAATTCCTCGAATGGTTCATCAAGGACGAGACCCAGAAGCGCTGGGCCGAACTCGGCGGCTACACGGCAAGCGCCAAGGTGCTTGAATCGCCGGAGTTTCAGAACGCGACACCCTATAACAAGGCCTTCTACGAGACGATGTTCAAGGTGAAGGACTTCTGGGCAACGCCTGAATATGCCGAACTGCTGATCCAGATGAACCAGCGCATCTACCCCTTCGTCACCGCCGGGCAAGGCACGGCGAAGGAAGTGCTCGACTCTCTGGCAGCGGACTGGAACGCGACGTTCAAGAAATACGGACGCAATAAATAGCAAACGCGATCAGCGGAGGGGCTCCGTCGCCCCTCCGTTTGCATTCTGCATCTCGCGCCCAAAGGCGCGGTTCGAGAGGGCGCGGCGCCCGGAATTCACTTCGCGCATCGTGATGCCGTTCCGGCATCCGGCGCCGAACTCTCGGAGGAGGAGAGGATTGGCCACCGCAGTCATGACATCGCTGGACACGAAATCGCGTGCCGCATCTCGCGGCATGAGCGACATCCGGATTCGCAATCTCTTCATCATCCCGACGATCCTGTTCCTGATCGTCTTCAACATCTTTCCGCTGATCTATTCGCTCGGCTATTCCTTCACCGACTTTCGCGCTTCGTCGAACGCGCCGGCCAACTTCGTCGGCCTGCAGAACTACCGCGAATTGCTGAACGATCCTTTCATCTGGTCGAATTTCGCCATCACCGCGAAATATGTGATCGTCTCTGTGACGGGGCAGGTGATCGTCGGCTTCGGCACCGCGATGCTGCTCAACCGCGATATCCCGCTGAAGGGCCTTCTGACGACGCTGCTGCTGCTGCCGATGATGCTCTCGATGGCCGTGGTCGGCCTCTTCTGGAAGCTGCTCTACGATCCGTCCTTCGGCATCATCAACTACGCACTCGGCCTCGGCTCCTTCGAGTGGCTGTCGAATCCGGACATGGCGCTCTATGCGGTCGCAATCACCGACATCTGGATGTGGTCGCCCTTCGTGATGCTGCTGTCGCTTGCCGGCCTTTCAGCCGTGCCGAAGCATCTCTACGAGGCAGCGGCGATCGACCGGGCGGGGCCGTTCTATACCTTCTTCCGCATCACGCTGCCGCTGGTGGCGCCGATCCTGATGATCGCAATCATCTTCCGTACGATGGAGGCCTTCAAGACCTTCGACCTCGCCTACATCCTGACCAGCCAACCGACGACCGAGGTGATCTCCATCCGGCTCTACAAGATGGCCTTCCAGGAATGGCAGACGGGGCGCTCCTGCGCACTCGCCTACATCGTGCTCGTCATGGTTCTCGCCATCACCAACATCTACGTGAAGTACCTCAACAAAGTGAAGGAGCGCTGAGATGGCTGCCGTCCAAACCCGCTCCGAACGCGCGCTGAACCGGGTGGCGATCGCCGCCGTACTGGTCATCACGCTGATCTTCCTGGCGCCGATCTACTGGATCACCTCGACGGCCTTCAAGCCGCGCAACCTCGCTACCACCATTCCGCCGACGGTGCTCTTCGAGCCGGAACTCTCGCCCTTCGTGAAGCTCTTCACCAAGCGCTCGCAACTGCGCGGGGCGCCTACTCCTGAAGAATATGCCGCCGCCCCCTGGTGGGAGCGGATGGTGTTCGACGGCGGCGAGAAGATCGTTCGCTCCGGCCGCGGCGAGGTGCAGCCCTCCGGCTATCCGAACCGCTTCATGAACTCGCTGATCGTTGCCATCACGTCCACGGTGCTGGCTGTCGGTATGGGGACATTCACGGCCTACGGCTTTTCGCGCTTCAAAGTGAAGGGGGAGGCAGACCTTCTCTTCTTCATCCTGTCGACGCGCATGCTGCCGCCCGTCGTCGTGGCGATCCCGATGTTCCTCATGTACCGTGTCGTCGGCCTCAACGACACGCATTGGGGCCTCATCATCCTCTACACTGCCTTCAACCTTTCCTTCTCCGTTTGGCTGATGAAGGGCTTCATCGACGAGATCCCGAAGGAATACGAGGAGGCAGCACTCGTCGACGGCTACACGCGGATGGAGGCCTTTTTCAAGATCGTCATTCCGGAAGCGGCGACCGGCATCGCCGCGACCGCGGTTTTCTGCTTCATTACGGCCTGGAACGAATATGCATTTGCGCTGATCATGACGAACCGGCGCGCGCAAACCGCTCCCCCCTTCATTCCGAGCCAGGTCGGCTCGGGCCTGCCGGATTGGACGGTCATTGCGGCCGGCACGTTCCTGTTCCTGCTACCGGTCGCCATCTTCACCTTCCTGCTCAGGAACCATCTCCTGCGCGGCATGAGCTTCGGAGCGATCCGCAAATGACCTTCCGCGCCTTGAACCAGAAATATCTCGAACCCGCTTCGCAGTATCTGATGATCCTCGGCATCATCGCGCTCTGCCAGCCCTGGAACCTGTTTCTGCATCGCTACGGCATGACGATGACGCTCGTCGGACTGATTGCCTTCATGGTGACGACTAAAATCCCGCGGGACGCGCAACCAGACGAAGGCAGCCATTCATGACGCAGATAGAACTTCTCGGGATCCAGAAATATTTCGGTGCCGTCCAGGTCATCAAAGACCTTAATCTCGCCATCGCCGACAATGAATTCATCGTGCTGCTTGGACAATCGGGCTGCGGAAAGACGACGACATTACGCGCCGTCGCGGGGCTGGAGACGATCGACGACGGCGACATTCTGATCGACGGGCAGCCGGTGCAGCATATCAAGGCATCCGGCAGGGACATCGCCATGGTGTTCCAATCCTTCTCGCTCTATCCGCACATGACGGTCTACGAGAACATCGCCTTCCCGCTCCGCGCTACCCGGATGAGCCGTGCCGATGTCGATGCGTCGGTCCGCGAGATCGCTGGTGTGCTGCGCATCACCGGTCTGCTGGCCCGCAAGCCTTCGGCGCTGTCAGGCGGCGACATGCAGCGGGTCGCAATCGGCCGCGCGCTGGTGCGACGCCCAAAAGCCATGTTGATGGACGAGCCGATCGGTGCGCTCGACGCGAAGCTGCGCGAGGAGATGCGGGCGGAAATCAAGCGCCTGCATATCAAGCAGGGTTCGACCACCATCTACGTGACGCATGACCAGGTGGAGGCCATGTCGCTCGCTGACCGCATCGTCATCATGCACGAGGGCATCCTTCAGCAGGTCGGCACGCCGGAAGAGGTTTACGCACAACCCGCCAACACGTTCGTCGCCCAGTTCGTCGGAAGCCCGGTCATGAACATGGCGCCGGCGACCATCAGCGAAACGGGCAGCCATACCAGCGTGCAGGTCGGCGACGGGACGACGGGCTTCGAGTTCCCCGCCGTGCTGGCTAACCGCCTCTCCGACGCAAGGGCCGAGAACGGCAAGCTGACACTCGGGGTCCGGCCTGAGGGCGTGCTTGTTTCACGGGAGGCCCGCGAGGGCTTCATGCCGGTTGAAGCGCATATCATCGAGCCTCTCGGCTCGCACGACATCGTGGACCTGAAGGTCGGTCACCAGATGATCAGGGCACGCACCAAGAGCGGTTTCGTGCCTGGTCCCGGCGAAGCCGTCTGGGCACGCATCGACCCCGCCCAGGCACATTTCTTCAACACCGCGACCGGCTCGTCGCTGGGGATCAGACTCTGATGGCGCATATCGAACTCAAGGGCATCACCAAGACCTTCGGCAACCACACGGCGCTGAAAAACCTGAACATCGACATTGCTGACGGCGAGTTCTTCGTTCTGCTCGGGCAGACCGGCGCCGGCAAGACGACGACGCTGCGCCTGATCGCCGGTCTCGAGAAGCCGACCGCAGGCCAGATCTTCATCGACGGGCAGGACGTCGCCGACTGGGGTGCCGCCGAGCGCGACGTGGCCCTGGTGCTCCAGCAATATTCGCTTTACCCGCGCTATACGGTGCGGGAGAACCTGGAATTTCCATTGAAATCCCGTATCCGCCGCGTTGAGCCCGAAGAAATCAAGGAGCGTGTCGACCGGGTTGCCAAGACCCTGCGCATCGAGCATCTGCTCGACCGCAAGACGGACCGGCTGTCGGGAGGCGAGATGCAGCGCGTATCGATCGGCCGGGCCATCGTGCGCAAACCGCGGGTCTTCTTGATGGACGAACCGCTTTCGGCGCTCGACGCGAAACTTCGCGAAGCACTTCGCACCGAGCTGAAAAACCTGCAGATGAACCTCGGCGCGACCTTCCTCTTCGTCACTCACGACCAGATAGAGGCCATGTCGATGGGCGACAAGATCGGCGTCCTGAACAATGGTCAACTGGTGCAGACGGGTACGCCGCAGGAGATCTACGGAAACCCGGTCAACACCTTCGTCGCGCGCGCGGTCGGCTCGCCGCCGATGAACCTGATCGCCGGCACGCTTGCCGGCGGCGAGGCAGTGGCCAGCGAGGGCTATCGGCTGCCGCTCGGCAACGGACACGGGATCGCGACAGACGGTCGCCCGCTCACCTTCGGCATCCGTCCTGAGGACATTTTTCTCGACAGCGGCGCGCCCGGCGAAGCACGGGTCCACGATGTGGAAAATCACGGTGTCGAAAAGATCGTGACGCTGCGCACCGGCGAGAAGTTCATCCATGCGACCGTGCCGACACAGACGGCGCTTCGGATCGAGGATGAGGTTCGCTTTTCGTGGAATCCGGAGAAAGTCGTGCTGTTTGACGCCGGAAGCGGTGTAAGCCTGCGGCACGCTGGCTGACCTGATCGGTCCGAAGGATGCCAGCGGTCTCGGCGGCACGGCAGGGGCAGCGAGCGTTTCGAGGTCGCGACGAGGCGCTATGCGGGAAAGCGCCGGCGGTAGTGTTCCACCACTTCGGGATTGCGCAAATTGACGGGCAACTCTCCCTTGATGACGCGCAGGGCTTCGCTCGCCGCGCCTGTTCCCATGCGCATCATGCTCTCTTCCGTCAGTCCAGCCAGATGCGGCGTGACGATGACGTTGTCAAAGCCGAAATAGGGATGGTCGAGCGAAAGCGGCTGCGTTGCGAAGACGTCGAGCGCGGCTCCGCCGATGCGACCATCGCGCAGCGCCTCGATCAACGCCGCATCGTCGATGACGGGGCCGCGTGAGACGTTGACCAGAACGGCAGTGGGCTTCATGCGCCGGATGCGACCGGCATTGAGCAAGCCGGTCGTCTCCGGCGTCAGCGGGCAGCAGAGCACAACGATGTCGGCCGTCGCCACAAGCTCATCGATCGCCAGGAAACGCACGCCGTCGGGCACGCTTTCCGGCGACCGGCTCGTGGCGACCACCTCCAGGCCGAAACCGAATTTCGCGATCTTGAAGATCGCCTTGCCGACGTTGCCCATGCCGACGATGCCCATGGTGCGGCCGGCGAGGTCGACGGCCGCGTCCGATTGGGCGCGGCCCGCCAGCCAGCCGTTCTGACGCAGTTCGCGGTCCATCGCGCGAAAGCGCCGAAGCAGGGCCAACGTCACGAGGAAGACGTGCTCGGCGACAGTCGAGGCATTGGCGCCCGGGACGTTGGCGACAAGCACGCCGGCGCGGGTCGCCGCATCCATCGGCACCATGTCGAGCCCGGCTCCATGGCGGATCGCAGCGCGAAGCGCCGGCGCATCCTCGAAGAAAGCCGGCGGAATCGGCGCGCGTACGATGACGATGCCCGCGCCGCGGCCTTCTCGCAGCAATCTTTCGGGATCGGGCGCGGAAGCGACGCGCAGATCACCCGCAGCCTCGAGCATGGACCTGGCCGCAGGGTGCAGGGGATGCGTGGAAAAGATGAAGCTCATCGGCCCTCCCCGCCTGTTATGCCTATCAGGCTGCCGTCGCTGGACCGCCGATAAGGCCCTTCCAATAACTTTCCGCACCTTGAAGATGCGCGCTCATCAGCGCCTGGGCGAGATTGCCGTCTCGGGCAAGCAGCGCCTCGTAGATGCGGATATGCTCCTCGTGCGAGCGCCGGCTTCGGGCGGCGTCGGCAAAATAGATCGGCAGGCGGTGCTCGCCCATGACGTAATAGACGCTGCACACCCGATGGAAGACGCTGTTCTTGGTGGCCCGGACGATCTCCAAATGGAAATCCCGGTCCTCGCGCGCCAGCCCCTCGCCGGCGGCAAGCTTCGCCTCCGACGCCGCGAGGATATCGCGCAAGTGCTGGTAGTTCTCCTCCGTCGCCCGATCGCAGGCGAGTTCCGCGGCCTTGATCTCATGGATCTTGCGAAGCTCCACGGTCTCGTAGATCAGGATAGGATCAAGCGGCACGCCGGCGCGGGCAAAAAGCGCCATTGCCTCCACGCTCGCCTCCGTGGTCGTCAGATAGATGCCCGACTTGGCCCGGCGCTCGACGATGCGCATTGCCTCCAGAATGGCCAGTGCCTCGCGAACCTGCCCCCGGCTGACGCCGAAATGCTCCGCAAGCTCTCGCTCCGATGGCGTGCGGCCGTTGCCGCTCGAGTTCGAGAAAAGATGGGCCGCGAGATCGGAGAGGAGGGAATTTTCTTTCATCGTCACTGTCTTTGCGCGTGAGTCTCCAGGACCCGCTGATTGATCGTGAAGCCCAGGCCAGGCCTGTCCGGGATCTCTACCATACCGTCCTTCACCGACACAGTGTCCTCGACAAGATCGTGGATCATCGGATTGGCGCCGAGCGAATATTCGATGACGAAGCTTGCCGGGGAAGCCGCGCACAAGTGCAGGCCGGAGAAGAAGCAGGGCGCGCCGGCCCAAAGATGCGGCGCGAAACGGAGGTTGAAGGCGCTGGCGAGCGAACTGATGCGCATCGCCTCCGTAATGCCGCCGCAGAAGGCGGGATCCGGCTGGAATATGTCGGCGGCCCGAAGCGTGGCAAGATCTCGAAAGGCAAAACGCGTCGCCTCGCTCTCGCCGGCAGCGATCGGCACGTTCCCAGCCGCGCGCACCTCCGCCATGCCCGGCTTGTCATCGGCTATCACCGGCTCCTCGAACCAGGCGAGGTCGCAATCGGCGACCATTTGGATGAAGCGCTTTGCCTCCGCAACAGTATAGGTGCCGTGCGCATCGACCATCAGGTCGACGTCGGGGCCGATTGCCTTGCGAGCCGCACGCACGCGCGATGCCGAGACATGCAGCGCACGATCCATCGCACCGACGCGCATCTTGACTGACTTGAAACCACCGGCCGCGACATAGGACCGGAGCTGTTCGCCGATCCGGTCCACGCTCTCCCAACCGCCCGAGGCATAGGCGGGCAATCTGTCCGCCTTGCGCCCACCCAGCAGCTTCCAGACGGGGACGCCGAGCGACTTGCCGAGAATGTCCCAGAGCGCTATGTCGACCGCGCTGATCGCCGCGACGGAAAGGCCGCGCCGCGCGATCTCGGGCATGGCGTGACCTGAACTCGCCGCCGTCTCGTGGCGGACGCCGTTATAGAGCATCTCCCATATGGTGGAGATGTCGGCGGGATCGCGGCCGATGAGCTTCGGCCCAATCTCGTGATTGAGCATATGTACCAGCGTGCCATAGGTGCCCGAACTGCCCGCGGCATTCTTGCCCTCTCCCCAGCCGACGATGCCGTCGTCCGTTTCGATCCGCAGGATCGCACTATCGAAGGTCGTCAGTCGGCCGAAGTCGCTGCGGTGCTGACGGCTCGCCTCGATGGGAATTTTAATCCACCAGGCCTCTACGGTCTTGATGCGCATATCTCGGATCCCCTGCCCCTCACGGCCCGCGAGCCGCAGGGCATATTCTTTCCGTTCGTTACCTGATCAGCGGCAGGATCGTCTCGGCAGTGATCCGCATCTGATCGTCGTAGAACTTCTCAGTGAGAAGGCTCGAGCCGTGGTCCTGGATAAACTTCAGTTGCTCCGGGGGAATATCGACGGGGTTACGCTCGACCATGTCCGGATATTTTGAGGCCGGCGTGCGGTCGACCGGAGCGACGAATTCGTTGGTGACGGCGCCGTCGTACCCGATCTCCTTCAGCGTGCCGATGATCTTCGGCCAGTCGAGCTGGCCGAGGCCGGCGGCAAAACGATTGTTATCGGCGACGTGGAAATCGAACAGGCGCTTTCCAGCGAGCCGGATCGCTTCATACATGTCTTCCTCCTCGATGTTCAGGTGGAAGGCATCAAGGCAAACCCCGCATTCGGGGCTGACGGCATCGGCGAGCGCCAGCGCTTGGGCGGCACGGTTGAAGAAATAGGTCTCGAAACGGTTGAGCGGCTCTACGGCAATGCGCACGCCCCTCTTCTGGGCATGGGCAAAACACTCCTTGGTAGCGTCCACCACCCATGTCCACTCTTCCTCCTCGGTGCCATCCGGCACCACCTTGCCGACGGTGGCCGGCACGAGGGTGACGATCTCGCCATCGAGTTCGCTGACCATGGTGATGACGCTCTTGACATAGTCCACTGACCTGGCGCGCTGGCCTTCATCCCTGGCGGCAAGATTGCGCTCGCCGAGCGTCAGCGTAACGGCGCCCCAGCAGCGGATGCCATGCTCTTTCAGCAGCGCGCGCGTCTCATTGACGTCGTACTGCGCGGGCTCGCCGGATATCTCGATGCTTTCGTAGCCATATTTCTTGATGCGCTTCAGCGTGACGGCGAGCGGTTCGGCCCGCATCCAGTTATGTGTCGAAAGATGCATGAGGTCCTCCCAGACAGTTGCAGCACGGTCCACCGCCAATCGGGCGGCAAAAGGTCATGTTATCGTTGGCCACTCTCGCCGCCTTCGGCAATCTGGTTTGGCCAATTCTCGTTATTTGAAAGCTCTAGCTCAATTCTTAACCCTCTGCAAGACGGGGCCAAAAGGTCGATATTTCTTTAGGCAGTCGATATTTAATACTGATTTTCTCGCTTAGGCGCGAATCCGGCACCCCAAGCGTGCAATAAACTGGCTTGACCAGATTCGAAGATTTGGTATGACCAGATCTGGAAAAGTGATGGGGCGTTGAAACCATCTCGGAGTGGCCGCAGGCCAAGTGGAGGGGAGATGAAGATCGGCATGTGCATGTTCCTCTGGACGACAAGTGTCGGCCGGAAACACGAGGCACTGTTACGCGATATCAAGGATACGGGGTTTGACGGTGTCGAGATCCCGATCTTTTCGGGCACACCCGACGACTACCATCGGCTGGCAGACATGCTGGACCGGATCGGCCTGGAACGGACCGCCGTTTCCGCCATGGGCGACCCGCAGATGAACCTGATCGCCGCCGACGCCGCGACCCGCAGGCGCGGCATCGACTACATGAAATGGGCCATCGACTGCAGCGATGCGCTGGGCGCGACGTTGCTCAGCGGCCCGCTACATTCGACGCTCGGCAAGTTCTCTGGAAGCGGGCCGAGCGCGGCGGAACTGAAGCGCTCGGTTTCCTCACAACGCGCGATCGGCGACCATGCAGCAAAGCACGGCGTCACGATCGGGCTTGAGGCGCTGAACCGCTTCGAATGCTACCTGTTCAACACGATGGACGATCTCGCGGCCCATATCGACGCGGTCGGACATCCGCATATCCGCGCCATGTACGACACGTTCCACAGCAATATCGAAGAAGCCGATCCCATCGGCGCGTTCACGCGAAACAGTGACCGCATCGTGCATGTCCACATTTCGGAGAACGACCGCGGCGTACCGGGGCGGGGCAACATTCCGTGGGCGGAGACGTTCGAGGCGCTACGCGCGAGCGGCTACGACGGGTGGCTGACAATCGAGGCCTTCGGTCGGGCGCTCAAGGAGCTCGCCGCCGCGACAAAGGTCTGGCGCGACTTTTCCGAGACACCGGAATCGGTCTATCGCGAAGGCTACCGCCATATCCGCGATGGATGGCACGCGGCGGCATGACCACCAGCCGACTTGCCTGATTTTGATCCGGACAGGGCTACACCGCACCGGAGACCGCGGCCGCGGCCGAGCGGCCAGGAGGAATGCGGACGGTTATGCTGCTCATGAAAGACCGCCGTTTTCTCAGGCATGGGCAAACCCATTGGATGGGCCGGCTTTCGGCCGACCCTTTCCGACGATCAAAGGCGCATGCATGCCAACGAGAGCACATTTTCTGCGCCCTCGTCTTGTCACTCAGCCGATGGCCATAAGGCTTGCATTGCCGCCGGCAGCTGCGGTGTTGATCGAGGTCGACACCTCCTCCAGCAACCAATTCAGGCAATAGGCTTCGTGGTCGCCCGCCAATTCCTCGGTCGTTGCGGCCTGGACCAGCAGAAGCGGACCGGGCAGGTGAGCAATCTTTTGATTGACGGCCAGAACCCTGTCGCGATCCCCTTCGACGAGCGCGCCGGAGAACGGCCCGTCCCTTTCCCAATCCGATGTCCAGGAAATCCGGCCGGCGACAGCCGCCGGAAGATCCGCCAGGGCTGACCTCGATAACGAACCCGCGTCCACGACGATGTGATTGCCGGTCGATAGGGCTGCGGCGATCTGGCGATGAAGCCCGCCCTCCGTCTGCGGCACGACGAGAATACGGCCGCGGGGATGGAGCGCGTAGAGATTAAGCTCGCCCACCGGACCGGTGAGTTCGCGTTCGAGCCCGAGCGCCGAACGGCTCGCATATCCACGCGCCGCTTCCCCCTCGCCCGACAGGCCCTTCTTGTCGAGCC
This sequence comes from Rhizobium sp. WYCCWR 11152, assembly GCF_013087615.1. NCBI lineage: Bacteria > Pseudomonadati > Pseudomonadota > Alphaproteobacteria > Hyphomicrobiales > Rhizobiaceae > Rhizobium > Rhizobium sp. WYCCWR 11152. The sequence goes on from NZ_JABFCP010000024.1 coordinate 368,466, forward strand.
AGACAATGTAGTCACGAAGGGCAAGGTCCGTATGAACGGAATCCTGCTGCGGCGGCACGGGCGCACGCTGCACCAGCCGGCCGATATAGAGCGGACCGCCGGCCTTCGGACCGGTTCCCGACAGGCCGCGGCCGCCGAAGGGCTGCACGCCGACGACGGCGCCGATGATGTTCCGGTTGACGTAGAGGTTTCCGGCCTTGATGCGGCTGGTCACATGCGCGATCGTTTCGTCAAGCCGGGTGTGAAGCCCGAATGTCAGACCATAACCCGACGCGTTGATGTCGTCGATCAGACGGTCGAGCCCGTTTCGCTTGAAGCGGATGACGTGCAGGACCGGGCCGAAGATCTCCCTCGTCAGGTCTGCCAGGGATTTGATCTCAATGATCGTCGGCGGAACGAAGGTCCCCGCTGCAGCACTTTCGGGCAGCGGCAGCTGATCCACCTTGCGGCCCAAGCCGCGCATATGCTCGATATGCTGGTCGATCTCCGTCTTTGCGCTCTCGTTGATGACTGGGCCGACATCGATGCTCAGCCGATCGGTACGGCCGATCGTCAGCTCGCGGAAGGCGCCCTTCAGCATGGCGAGGGTCCTGTCGGCGACATCGTCCTGAAGGCAGAGAACCCTGAGTGCCGAGCAGCGCTGACCGGCGCTGTCGAAGGCAGAGGCAATGACGTCGGCCACCACCTGCTCGGCCAATGCCGAGGAGTCGACGATCATGCCGTTCTGGCCGCCGGTTTCGGCAATCAGCGGAATTGGCTTGCCGGTCGCCGACAGCCGTTCTGCCAGCTGCGCCTGGATCAGGCGGGCAACTTCGGTCGACCCGGTAAACATGACGCCTGCCGTCTCCTCCGCTCCGACCATGCCGGCGCCGAGGCGGCCGCTGCCGGGCACGAACTGCAGGGCACCGACAGGCACGCCCGCCTCGTGGAGGATCTTCACGCTTTCCGAAGCGATGATCGGCGTGACGCCGGCCGGTTTGGCAAGCACGGGATTGCCGGCCACCAAGGCTGCGGCGACCTGTCCGGTGAAAATCGCCAGCGGGAAATTCCACGGGCTGATGCAGACGATCGGGCCGAGGGGCGCATGCGAGGGGCCGAGGGTCTTGCGGGCCTGCTCGGCGTAATAGCGCAGGAAGTCGATCGCCTCACGCACTTCGCCGACGGCGTTGGCCGCGGATTTGCCGGCCTCGCGCATGACGATGCCCATCAGCACCTTGATGCGGGCCTGCATGATGTCGGCGGCCCGCTCCAGGCAGGCGGCACGCTCGGCCGGCGGCACGGCAGCCCATTGCGGCGCATGCTCGGCCGCCATGCGAACGATGCGCGCAGCCTCCTCGACCTTCACCTCGGTCACTGTGCCGACGACATCCCGGTGATCGGCAGGATTGAGAACATCGCGCGTCACCCCCTCCGTAGAGCCGTCGGCAAGGAGGGGAAGCGCATGCCACGGGGCAGCAGCCGTGGAGATGAGCGCCTCAGCCAAATCCGAAAGGGTGGCCTCGTTCGAGAGATCGAGACCATCGGAATTGGCCCGGGTGTTGCCGTAAAGAGCCTTTGGCGAGGCGATCTGCGTGTGGGGCGCGCCCATAACGGGCATGGCCGCGACGATTTCGGCGGGATCGGCGATCAGCGCCTCGACCGAGACATTCGGATCGGAGATGCGGTGCACGAAGGAGGAATTGGCGCCGTTTTCCAGAAGGCGTCGAACCAGATAGGCGAGCAGCGTCTCATGCGTTCCCACAGGCGCATAAATGCGGCAAGGCCGGTCGAGTTTTTCCTTCCCGACAACCTCGTCGTAGAGCGGTTCGCCCATGCCGTGCAGGCATTGGAACTCGTATTTGCCGACTGTGAAATCAGGACCCGCCAGGCGATAGATCGTTGCGAGCGTCTGCGCATTGTGAGTGGCAAATTGCGGGAAGACCGCATCCGGAGCATCGAGCAGCTTGCGCGCGCAGGCGACGTAGGCAACATCGGTGTAGATCTTGCGGGTATAGACCGGATAGTCGTCGAGACCATCAAGCTGGGCACGCTTGATCTCCGCATCCCAATAGGCGCCCTTGACGAGACGGACCATGACCCGGCGCTCCGAGCGGCGTGCGAGATCAATGATGTAGTCGAGGACGAAGGGGCAGCGCTTGCCATAGGCCTGCACGACGAAGCCCAGCCCGTTCCATCCGGTAAGATCAGGGGCAAAGCAAAGCTCCTCGAGGAGATCGAGCGAAAGCTCCAGCCGATCGGCCTCCTCCGCGTCGATATTGAGGCCGATATCATAGGTCTTGGCGAGAACGGCCAGCGCCTTGACCTTCGGCAGCAGCTCGCTCATCACCCGGCCGGCTTGCGACCTCACGTAGCGGGGATGCAGGGCCGAAAGCTTGATCGAAATGCCCGGACCGTCATAGATGCCGCGTCCGTCCGACGCCTTGCCGATGGCGTGGATCGCCTTTTCGTAATCCCGGTAATAACGCTCGGCGTCGGCGCCCGTCGTCGCGGCCTCGCCCAGCATGTCGTAGGAATAACGGAAGCCGCGTGCTTCCAGCGGCCGGGAGCGTTTCAGCGCCTCTGCGATCGTTTCACCGGTGACGAACTGCTCGCCCATCATGCGCATCGCCATATCGACGCCGCGACGGATGACCGGCTCGCCGGCGCGCGCGATCAGCCGCGTCAGCGCTGCCGACAGGCTTCGGTCGTTGACCGTCGAGGTCAGCTTGCCGGTGACGACCAGGCCCCAGGTGGCGGCGTTGACGAACATGGATTTTCCGCCGCCGATGTGGGAGGTCCAGTTGCCTTCGGCGATCTTGTCGCGGATCAGCGCATCCCGGGTTTCGGTATCGGGAATGCGCAACAGCGCTTCGGCGAGGCACATCAGCGCCACGCCTTCCTGGCTGGAAAGCGAATATTCCTGCACCAGCCCTTCGACACCGGTCCCCTTGTGCTTGGCGCGCAACGCCTCGATCAGGCTGCGGGCCGTGCTGCGAATGTCATAGCGTTTTGCCTCGGAGACGCGCGCTGCTGCAACGAGCGGCGGCAGGCATTCGGTTTCCGGCCGGCGATAGGCAGCCGTAATGGCCTGGCGAAGTTCGGATTGCGGCCGGATCGGCGGGGCAAAGGCAGAGAATGGCGCGCCATCGGCCGGATCATTGGAGGGGGCGGGGTCGATCGCTGCGTTCAACATGAAAGTACCTATCAATCGATATCTGGTTTAACGGATGAACGAGATGCCGGGCTCATCGTCCCACTGTGCATCGTCCGTGCAGGCGGGGCCGGAATATTCCGTCTCTCGCAGCGGGCGCGCCTCCGGTCTGTCGCGCTTGAGGGTGAGCGCCGCGGCCACAGCCCTGATCGCCAGCGGCCGGTAGTGCGCGAGCAAATCCGGCGTCCGATCGTCATCCGCTTCTTTATTATGCATGAATGCTCCCCGTGTTGAGCGCGGCGGCGATACCGATTTCAGCACTCTTCTGCCCGGCCTACAATCTACCACAGCCGCAAATCGCGATCTCACTTGATTTCGGCCGTTTCCAGGCTGTATGAACTTATTAATTCGCCCGCGAGAGTTCAAATGGCTACTGAAACCGACATCTTTAGTGAATTGGACCAGTTCGACAGAAAGATCCTCACCGCACTCACCGAGGACGGCAGGCTGTCGATCACCGATCTGGCCGCGCGTGTCGGATTGTCGAAGACGCCGTGCCAGATCCGCTTCAAAAGGTTGATCAGCGAAGGATATATCGAAGGCTTCAAGGCCGTCCTCAATCCGTCGAAAATGCAGCTCGACCATATTGCTTTCGTCGAGGTGAAGCTTTCCGATACCCGCGAGGACGCGCTGAAAAGTTTCAACGATGCCATCAAAAAGATCAGCGAAGTCGAAGAGTGCCATATGATCGCCGGCAGGTTCGACTATCTCTTGAAGATCCGCACGCGCGATATCGGCCGCTACCGCCGTGTCCTCGGCGAGCGCATCTCGACACTGCCCCACGTTGCCAACACATCGACGAATGTCGCGATGGAAACGGTCAAGGAAGGCTGGAACAAGTCCGGTTCGAGTTTTTCGTGAATGTGATCCTTGAGATGACGAACTGCCGGTGAGTAGCCGCCGGACGGACTGCGATATCGTCATTGCTATCGGCTATCGCGCCACTATGATCAATCGACCCACAGGTAGTTCAGCCATCTCTCGCTTTCCGACCGCGTGCGCTCGGTTTCACCGGCACACTCTTCCCGTACTCATTCCACCATGTCGTCAACGCTTCCATGGTGGGACCGAGGCCCCGCGCTTTTTGGGTGATCTCGTATTCGACGCGCGGAGGAACCTCCGCAAAGATGGTGCGGGACACGAGCCCGTCTGCTTCGAGCTCGCGGAGTTGCGCCGTCAGCATGTGTTGGGTAATGCCGGGAATAGCCTTTCTCAGTTCGCCAAACCGGTGGATCCGCTGATGGAGCAGCCACATGATTTCCAGCTTCCATTTGCCGGAGAGCAGCGCGAATGCGCGACGCATCTCCTCATGCATATTGATTTCGCCATCGGCCATGGTCTGGTTTTCCATACTAGCTGCAAGTAATTCATCCTACTTGCAAAGATAGACCTTAGACGACATTTTCCATCCGTGCATCAGGGACGCAGTAAAAGGAGCGCCCCTCACATAGAAACCGACAGACTCGACGAGAGGAATGTTGCTGCCTGGGCAGCGACAGGGATGAACTATGCTTGAATTTTACGGATACTGGATCAGCACGGCACTTCTATCCGCGCTCTATCTCGCTTCAGCCTACATGTACGCCACAAGGAAACAGTGGGTTCGTGAAGCGCTGACGGAACTCGGATACAGCGCGAACAGCCTCGTTCCGTTCATGATCATTGTTAAGGTCTTCGGCCCGATCGCAATCCTTTCGCGCGTCAGCGTGCCGCTCAGCGATCTCGCGTATGCAGGTATCTTCTTTCATCTGCTGCTGTCGGGTCTGGCGCATATCGGCGTTCGAAAACCTGTCGGCGCTCTGCCAGCGGCGATCGGCCTGGCGCTGCTGATCACCTCATTCATGACGCAGAACGACGTCCGCGACGTCCCTTCGCCTTACGTCCAGGCCGCTGCCCTCTGACACCTCGATGATTCCTAAGCCTTATCAAATGGAGATACACATGGGTCGACTCAATGGAAAAATTGCCGTTATCACTGGCGCAAGCCGCGGCATTGGCCGCGCCACCGCAAAGCTGTTTGCGGCCGAAGGCGCGAAGGTCGCAGTTCTTTCGCGGACATCCGAAGGCGTCGAACGCGTTGTCGATGATATCGTCGAAGCGGGCGGCACCGCGCTCGGCGTCGTCTGCGACGTCGCTGAAGCCATTCAAATCACGGCCGCGGTGGACAAGGTTGTCGCAACATATGGCCGCATCGACATTCTCGTGAACAATGCTTTCGATGGTTCTGCGGTCTCGTCGTCGGTCATCGACCTTTCGGTCGAGCAATTGCAACGGAACTTCGACACCGGGCCGATCGCGTATCTGCGCTTCATGCAGGCTTGTTATCCTCACCTGAGAGAAGGCGGAGACGGGCGGATCATCAATTTCGGTTCGATGGCCGGCACCGTGGGGTTGGCTGGTTACGGTCCGTACAACATGGCCAAGGAGGCGGTACGCGCGCTGACTCGCACGGCGGCACGCGAATGGGGTGCCGACAAGATCACCGTAAACAACGTTCTGCCGGTCGCGGACACCTGGGGCGCCGAGAATAAGGACATCCCTCCCCCGACAAACGCGCTCGCTCGTTTCGGCTCGCCGGAAGACGACATTGCCCCGGTGGTGCTTTTCCTGGCCAGCAGGGACTCCCAATTCATTACGGGATACAGCCTTACCCCCGACGGCGGCGCAATCATCGACAGCGCCCGGTAACGGCCCTCGGCAACCTTCGATGAACAAGGGGCGCAGCGTGTTGCGCCTTGCGCCCCCTTTGTCCGGCGGAGCCTCCCGACACGAGCATTGGTTACCGATGCCGGTAGCGAAAGGCTTCGACGAAGGCGGAGAAAGCAGGGGATGGATGGCGCCGGCTGGGGTAATAGAGATGATACCCTTGGAATGTTGGCGCCCAGTCGGCCAGCACTTCATTCAGTTGACCGCTGTCACAATATTGCCGGACGAGGTCTCTCGGCACATAAGACAGCCCGGCGCCGTCGAGAGCGGCATTGATCGCCGGCCCTATGTTGCTCATCACGAGCTGGCCTTCCACACGTACGCTGAACTCGCGGCCATCCTTTTCAAACTCCCAGGCATAGAGAGCGCCTGACGTCGGGAGACGCAGGTTGACGCAATTGTGGTTCGTCAAGTCATGCGGGGTCGAAGGCACAGTGCGGGCCGCAAAATATTCGGGTGATCCGACCACGGCGTAAGAGATATCGGGTCCAATGCGAACGGCCACCATGTCGCGCGCAATCGCTTCGCCGAGCCGCACGCCGGCATCGAATTGGCGCTCCACGATATTTGTGAAACCGTTGTCGACGATGAGTTCCACGGTGATATCGGGGTAATCCCGTAAAAATGCCGGCAGCCTCGAACGGAAGACCAGGTCCACGGCATCATCGGGACATACGAGGCGGACGGTGCCCGAAGGCTTGTCGCGCAGCGCGCCGAGGGCACTGATCCCGGCGGCGATGCTCTCGAAATGCGGCTGAATACTTTCCACGAGCCGGGCACCGGCCGCCGTGGGAGCCACGTCACGCGTCGTGCGGGAGAGAAGCCGGACGCCAAGCCGGGCTTCGAGCGCGCTGATCGTATGGCTCAGCGCCGAGCGCGTGACTCCCAATTTTGATGCAGCGCGTGTGAAACTCCGCTCCTGAGCCACCTCCAGAAACGCACGCATTTCCGTGAACTCGTCGCGCCGCATTGTTGAATCTCCTTCATCACGATGTTCAGATTATAACTCCTAGTCGCGCAAAACCAGTCCGGCTATCTATCTGGCAACGGACAGGAGAACGTGAATGACCGTCGAGTTGACATTGAATGAGACCTCACTGACGGACGACACGGCGACCTCATGGTCTGCTGTGACCTGCCTCTCGCTTCTCACTTTCCTTCTGGTGGGGTTGGAATTTCTCCCTGTGAGCCTTCTGACCCCGATCGCCAGGGAGCTCTCTATTTCAGAGGGGCAAGCTGGATTAGCGATCACCGTGTCGGGAGTCTTTGCGGTCATCACCAGCCTTTTCGGCAATGCAGTCTTGGCGAGGATCGACCGGAAGTCCGTCGTCCTGCTCTATACGGCGGTTCTTGTTGCATCGAGCTTGGCGGTTACCCTCGCACCCAACTTCCTCGTCTTTCTCGTCGGGCGGTCCCTGGTCGGCGTGTCGATCGGCGGCTTCTGGTCGCTGTCGACGGCTATTCTGGCACGCCTGGCTTCAGACCGTGATCTGCCCAAGGCCATTGCGCTTCTTCAAGGCGGCACCGCATTCGCCCTCGTCCTTGCCGCGCCGCTCGGGAGTTTTCTTGGCGGGTTGATCGGATGGCGGGGCACATTCTTCATCACGGTGCCGATCGGAATAGCAGCGCTCGCCTGGCAACTGGTGGTCCTGCCGAGGATGCCGGCGACATCAACCCTGTCGGTGGCCAGAATATTCGGGCTGCTGCGCAATCGCACATTCGCGATTGGAATGGCGGCGACCGGTCTCGCCTTCATCGGCCAGAACGCCCTGTCTATCTTTCTTCGTCCGTTCCTCGAAGGCGTCACGGGACTGGAATTGAATGTTCTGTCCATGGTGCTTCTCGGCCTTGGCGTCGGTGGACTGGCCGGAACCTCCGTCATTGGCTTCGTCGCCCGGCGCCACCTCCTCTTCGTTCTTGTAGGCTTGCCGGCTGCTCTTTCGGTCCTTGCCCTGCTGCTGATCGCTCTCGGGCCGTTCGCGGCGGTTACCGAATCCCTGCTCGTCATGTGGGGATTTTTCTCGACGCCGCTTCCGGTCGCCTGGAACACATGGATGGCCGCTATCGTCCCCGGTGAGTTGGAAGCGGCAGGTGGGCTGCAAGTGGCGCTGATCCAACTTGCCATTGCCGGCGGCGCTTTCACTGGCGGCATGCTGTTCGACACCGCGGGATGGTGGAGTACCTTCCTTCTGGCCGCCTGCCTTCTTGCCGGTTCGGCTGTCCTTGCCGCGCTCGCCGGTCGCCGTTCCTGAACCTTCAGAAACCTCAAAACAGGAGATCATCATGTCCCAAGGAATCGAAAACAAAGTGGTCGTCATCACCGGGGCAAGCAGCGGACTTGGCGAAGCCACCGCCCGTCACCTTGCCGAGCGTGGCGCGTCCGTAGTCCTCGGCGCGCGGCGTGGCGACCGCATCGCTAAGCTGGCTGAGGAGTTGGCCGCCAAGGGCTATAGAACCAAGGCAGTCCAAACCGACGTCATGGACCAACTTCAGGTCAAGACGCTCGTCGACACGGCCGTCAACGCGTTTGGTCGCATCGACGTGATGCTGAACAACGCCGGCTTGATGCCACTTGCGCCGCTCGAACGGCTCAAAGTTGACGAGTGGGATCGCATGATCGACGTGAACATCAAAGGGGTGCTCTACGGCATCGCAGCAGCGCTTCCGCACATGAAGGCGCAGAAGTCGGGGCACATCATCAACGTGTCCTCCGTCTACGGTCATGTGGTCGATCCGGGTGCCACCGTCTACTGCGCGACGAAATTCGCCGTGCGTGCCCTCTCGGAGGGGCTGCGGAAGGAAGTGAAGCCGTACAATATCCGCACCACGATCATTTCACCCGGCGCAGTGAGCACCGAACTCCTCGAACATATCAGCGAAAAGGACGTCCAGGCGGGCACCAAGGAGTTCGTCAGCAAGATCGCCATCAGCGCGGACACGTTCGCCCGAACGGTCGCCTTCGCGGTGAACGAACCAGACGATGTCGACATCAACGAAATCCTGTTTCGGCCCACGGCTCAACCTGTCTGACGCGAGGCGCGCTATCTCGATGACATCCAAGTTCATGAGCCGTCGCGCGGTGCTGGGCGGAACCTTGGCGGCCGCCGCTCTCCCTCTCGTGGCGCAAGGGCAGGACGAGCGCGGCCCGGCGGATCCCGAGGCGACAGACGTCAGGATCAGGATAGGCTTCAACAAGCTAACCCTGACCGCGACACTCTTCGACAATCCGACGGCGCGCGATCTTGCTTCCATGCTGCCCTTGAACCTTAAGATCGAGGACTACGGCAGGAACGAAAAGATCGTCCATCTGCCGCGCAAGCTGACCGAAGAAGGCAGCGGTGCTTTCGGAAACGAGCAGCCGGGCGACCTTTGCTACTTCAAACCGTGGGGTAACCTGGCTCTGTTCTACGCGGATTACCGCTGGGACGGGCTGATCCGGCTCGGCCGCTTCGACAATGGCTTCAAGCCGTTGCTGGTGCGCGGCGAGTATCCGGTCCGGATAGAACGCATCTGACAAGGGTTCCATGCCCGGAAATCTGAAATCGTTTCCTCCCAAGCATGAAAGAACCCAACAGGACGAATTTCCGCAATGGCCTATATCAGAACCAGAAAGCCGCGGCCGGCTTAGTCAGCAGAGGCGCTCGACGAGGCGCCTCCGTCTATTCGATGATCTCGACGCAGAAATCGATAAAGGCCCTGACCTTAGCCGGGACATGCTGACGCGAGGGATAGAAGGCGTAGAGCGGGAATGTCTCGTCCGACCAGTCGGGAAAGAGGTTCACGAGCTGCCCATTGTTCAGATAATCCGCCATCCCGAGTGAGAAGACTTGCGCGATGCCTATCCCCGCAAGGCAGGTCGCCAAGGTCGTGCCGGCATCGTTGACTAAAATGCGGCTGCGGGTCTCGATCGAGACGACCTCTTCACCCCGCCGAAGCTCCCATTCGAAAGGCCTTGCAGTCAGCGGGTCCTGGAACTGGATACAGGTATGCTCGCTCAAATCCTGTGGACGGCCCGGCCGACCATGTCGCTCGATATAAGCGGGAGCCGCAATCGTGATCACGCGTGTCTGCATCAACAGGCGCGAAATAAGCGACCGTTGTGCAGGCTCGCCAAAGCGCACAGCGACGTCCATGCCATCAGTAACAAGATCGCCGATCTCGTTGCGGGTGATGACCTCGATCTGGATATCCGGGTAACGGTCGAGGAAGGCGCCGAGCCGCGGGCCGAGCACAAGGCGTGAGAAATATGGGTCGACATTGACTCGCAGTCGGCCACGCACCGCCTGTCTGGCGCCAACAGCTGTCTGCGCAGCCTCTTCGATGCCGCTCAAGAGTGGGGCCACCTGTTCGTAGAACCGCGCGCCGTCATCGGTGAGCCGCATCGTGCGTGTTGTCCGGTCGAGCAGCCGCAGACCGATCCGCCCCTCCAGTCGGGAAATGGCGCGGCTGACACCCGACGCCGATAGTCCCATTAGCTCCGCCGCCCGCGCGAAACTTCCGCTCTCGATAACGGCGGCCAGTACGCTCACGCCATTCAATAATCGTCCGTCAAACATCGGGCATCCGTGATTTTTAGTCACCAATCATGTGACAGAAGCGCGCTTCAGTCAAATGCTGCCAAAGGACATGATCAGCATAACAAACCGCCAACCTGCTGGCGGTGCAGGAAGCGAAGGAGTCTAACCATGTTTGTGATCACCGGAGTAACAGGCCAAGTCGGAGGCATTGTCGCCGCGCGTCTGCTGAAGGCAGGGGTGCCGATACGCGCCGTCGCGCGCAATGCGGAGAAAGCAGCGGAATGGAAGAACAAAGGAGCGGAACTGGCCTTGGCCGAGATGACCGACGCCGATGCGCTCACCAAGGCTTTCGCCGGCGCCGACGGCGTCTTTCTGCTGATCCCGCCGACCTTCGATCCGACCCCTGGCTTTATGGAAGTGCGCGCTGTCATTGCGGCCCTGAAGACCGCGCTTCTTTCGTCTCGTCCCGCCAAGGTCGTTTGCCTCTCCACCATCGGCGCGCAGGCCAGAGAACCTAACCTCTTGAGCCAGCTTGGTCTCGTCGAACAGACGTTATCTGCCTTGCCAATGCCAATCGCCTTTCTGCGTGCCGGCTGGTTCATGGAGAACACGGCCTGGGATATCGCGCCGGCGCGCGAGACCTGTGTCTTCTCGAGTTTCCTGCAGCCGCTCGATCAGCCCTATCCGATGGTTTCTGTCCTCGACGTCGCAGCCAAGGCGGCAGAACTGCTGCAGCACGAGTGGGTGGGCAAACAGGTCGTCGAGTTGATGGGGCCAGAGGGCGTCACGCCCAACGATATCGCCGCTGTCCTATCATCCATCCTCGGCAAACCCGTCCGGGCGGAGCCGGTCGCCCGCGACACCTGGGAGCAGATTTTCACCGATCAGGGCATGCAGAACCCCCTCCCGCGGATGCGTATGATCGATGGCTTCAACGAAGGCTGGATCCGGTTCGAGGGCGAGCCGGTGAAGGGCACGACCACACTGGACACAGCCATGGGCCGTCTCATTTGCCCCGGCCGATAAACAGCTCAAAGGCCGTGGCGGAGAGCAGCCACGCCCTTTTCTCATGCAGCCTCTGACAGGGTCGCTCCCGGATTTTGAACTAACGGACTACCCAAAGACTACCGGATCGGACGGCAGACGTGCGGCCTAATGCGGTTTTTGAATTTCACAGTAGACAATGCTGCGGTTTGAGCCGGGCCAAACAGACACCTTCACATCCGCCCCGGTCACGCTTTCACTGGCGATCAAGCCCATCTCTGGTTCTGACCGCAACAGCAGCGCCCAGTTCATAAATGTCTCCATATAGCCATCGACGTCGGTCTCCGGGGAGAAGTTGGCGAATAGGAATGTGCCGCCAGGCTTCAGCATGCTGACGCACTTCCTGGCCAGCCTTACGGCTACCGCGTCCGGCAAATAATCATAGAGACCCGCGGCATAGACGAAATCGAACATTCCCAGCGCGTGCCTCCCACCGAGCAGGGATTTGACCGACCCGTTCACGGCCTCGACGGACGTGCCGGCGAAATCGCGAGCGACGGTTCCAACGCTTATCGGGTCTTGATCCAAAGCCACCCAGCGTCTGATCGCGCCGGCGCTGAGAGCGCTCGACAAAGGCCCCTCACGAAGATGCCCGGCGGCGATGGCGAGAACTTCGGTGGAACCAGCCCGGGTCGAAGCGATTTCGTCAACGCGGCGAGCCAGAATGTCTCGACGCTCCCTCACCGCGACGGATGACGAAGCATTTCGAGTGTAGGCGTAGATCGAACGTCCCAAGTTGCTCGCGGACAAGACGGCGTCCTCGATTTCAGGTCGGCCGTATATGAAGTCGAGAAGGCGTGCGTCGCCAGAATAGCCGCGCGGTTTTTCGAACGACCAGCGGGTCAATGGATCTTGATGAAGATAGTGAGCAACGGGATGGGATTGCGCGATCGGAACGATGACGTCCCACACCTCCGGATGAAAGCGCCGCCGTATCTGGTGCAAGGCCTCGGCAAGACGCTCGATGATCGCATTGGGCTCGACGCCGGACTTGAACTGACGGATCGACACGTCAAGGCTGAGGGCAAGCTCGGCTCTGGCAACGATCAGGTGGCCGGGATCTGGCGCAGCAACCCTCCTTGCCACCCGACGAATTTCGCCGGGCGCAACAAGACTTTCACCGTCCAAGACCAGGCTTTGTGCCATTTCGAGATCCCCTTGATATAGCGTTAAGCATAATCAACCTCGAAATAGGATGCGACTAGAATCCACACGGGATAAGGGTAATTCTACTCTTGCGGGTCAGATGCTACCCCTCTAACAAAGCTAAGCAATAAGACAAACCGGTTGCAGGTCGCCGAACGCGATTTTGGAGGGCGCCGAAGTATGGCTTACTTTTCAACATACTTTAGATGGCTGTCAGGCCGGCGTCGTTGCATGATCGCGGCTTGCACTAATGTCCAGAGTGACGAATCTACCGCCAGCTTTTCATTCGCCGAGGCTCTCAAATCTCTGAAAACTGAAAATGATGCTGTCCGGAGGCGGAGCTCACGGCAAGGTCTTTGGATGGCGGTTGCCGTTTATGTGGCCTTTGCACTTCCCGACCGATGGCTGATCCCCGATGTTGCCCCTATGACGATCGCCGCGCGATTCGTCGTTGCAACGATCGCGCTGCTGGCGTTCGAAATTCTGCGACTGGCCAATGCGAAAACCGTCTGGCTTGACATCACATGCGCCGCTGCTCTGCTTGTGGGCTATGTAGGCTGGCTTTACCCGGCGATTGCTACCCGCGACGTCACCGCCATGTCATACTACATGATATTCGGCGCCATCTTCATGATGGGCGCCAACCTGTTTTTCAGTTTCCCGTTTCGGCTTTCGGTGATCACCTCGGGCCTCGTTCTATGCGCATTTTTCATTACGATCGTGGAATTTTTTCCTTCAAGCCAAACCTACAAGCTTGCCTTCGGGATGTTCTACATTTCGTGCTTTGCCTTCACGTCTTTCGTCAATTGGCGATTGAACGTGGAGCGTCGAAACGTGTTGTTGAACGCGGCGGAGGCTCGCCACCAGCACTGGGAAGCGTCCGAGCGCGGAAGGTCACTGCTCGAGCTTTCACATACTGACTATCTGACAGGCATCGGCAACAGACGCGCGCTGGATCGGCGGCTCGACGAATGCTGGGCCGCCTGGAAAGACGAACACCGCGACTTCTCCGTGTTCCTCATCGACGTCGACTTTTTCAAACGCTTCAATGATCGCTACGGACATCAGGAAGGAGACCGATGCCTGACTGTCATCGCCAATGCGCTGAAGGCGGTTGTAGGCTGGTCCGATGGCATGATCGGCAGATATGGTGGCGAGGAGTTTATAGTGGTCATGCCGGCTGCCCTCCCCAAGGTCGCGATGACTCTCGCCGAGAAGATCAGAATGGAAGTCGAGTCTCTTGCGATTGCTCACGACGAGCGACCAGACGATATGTCGATCGTAACCGTCAGCATCGGCGTCGCCTTCACCCGCGAGAAAGTGGGAGAGAAAGTTGAACGAATAGTACGTGAAGCCGACCTCGCTCTCTACAATGCCAAAGCAAGTGGCCGAAACTGCATTCGCAGTTTTGATCCGTTTTTGCCTCGCCCCGACGACCATGCTGGCAAACTCGTCCCGCTGCTGGCGGCCGCTATCGATCGCAAACTGGTCTCGCTCGTGTACCAACCGATCTTCGACGTGACGAACGGGAAAGCAAGAGCTGTCGAGGCTTTGATGCGCCTCAGGATGCCGGACGGCTCCGCGGTTTCGCCGAAGACATTCATTCCGGTTGCGGAACGAAGTGGCGCTATCCTCGAACTAGGCAGGTGGGCGATCGAGACGGCATGCCGGGATATACTGATGACCGATCGCATGGCGACCGTCAGCGTCAACGTGTCGCCGATACAACTGCGTTCCCCCGGCTTTGCTGCCAGTGTCGCTGATATCCTTGCCCGGTGCGGGGTCTGCGGGTCGCGACTAGCCTTGGAAGTCACCGAGGGCCTGGACATGGATATGCAGTCGGAGGTGCTGAAATGCATCGCCGATCTGCGGGCACTCGGCGTCGAAATCTGGCTTGACGACTTCGGCTGCGGCTTCGCGGGCCTCTCCTGGCTGAGGGCAATCGAGTTTCAGACGGTCAAGGTCGATCGAACCTTCCTGCACGACTGCTCGAACCCACGCGGTCTGATGATGCTTCAGGACATGATTGCTCTCATCCGCAATCGTGGGAATACGATCCTGGTGGAAGGCGTAGAAACTGCAGCACAATTTTCCCTTCTCAAGGATCTTCGCATCGACCGCGTCCAGGGCTTTCATATGGGCATGCCGGTCAGCGCTGAACTTCTGAGCGCGGCATAACTCGCCTCAAGGTTTCCAGATGGCTCAGCACGTCGCCGATGATCGATGCGTGGCATGTGACGTCTTTGCAGATCGTCGTGATGCTGAGTGGCGCCTATCTTGCCACGTCAGGAGTGCCGGCGATCGAACAGCCCGCACTCGATAAGCTGTAAGGGCGGCTATGCTCATTCCGCGAGTCCGATTCTTCCGTTACGTCAGCGACAACGTTTTAGCCTGGCTTCCGTGCGCCTCACCCATTTCACTCGGCTTGAGGCCCCGTCGTCCCAAGACCGGGGGCGACTTCATGCACGGCCGAGGGCTAGCCTCACTGGCACCTTCCAATCTCCCATGTCGCAACACTACATGATGGGAACAATGCAATTGGGAACATTCGACATCTGCTGCATGTTTTGCTGGCGATGCGGAGGCCGCACCCAAACCTGTTGAGGATTTGAGCATGACTTGTTTTATCTGTACCGCCTGCGGCGCTCAGTTCAGCGAGAGATCTGAGCCGCCGCGAGCCTGCCCGGTCTGCGAGGACGACCGTCAGTTCGTGCCCCAGTCGGGGCAAAGGTGGACGGATATGGCGGCAATCAGCCGGACACACAGTGTGATCTGGAACCAAGAAGCGCAGGGTGTTCACAGCCTGCAGATCTCACCTGCCTTCGCAATTGACCAGCGCGCCTTCCTCATCGAGGGACCGGATGGCAACATTCTTTGGGATTGCCTCAGCCTCGTTGACGAGGCGAGTGCGGCCCAAATTGCTGCGATGGGCGGTCTTACGGCGATCGCAATTTCACACCCACACTTCTATTCTTCGATGGTCGAGTGGAGCACAGCCTATGGCGACGTGCCGATCTATCTCCACGCCGATGACGGCGAATGGGTACAGAGACCTGGTCCGGCACTTCGCCTTTGGAAGGGTGAAACTTTGCAAGTCGGTCCGGCGACCGTAATTCGTTGCGGTGGGCATTTCGCTGGCAGTTCGGTGCTTCACTGTCCCTGGCTGGAAGCTGGACGGGGCGCTCTGTTCGTGGGCGACACGATGCAAGTCACGCTGGATCGTCAGTATGTGAGCTTCATGCGCAGCTATCCGAACCTCATTCCGCTCAACGCCAGAACTGTGGAAGGCATATCGGAGGCCGTACGGCCATATCGATTTGAGTCGATTTACGGTGCATTCACGGGGAGAACGATCAAAACAGATGGCTCACGTGTCGTGGAAGGGTCCGTTCAAAGATACATAAGGGCCATTGAAGGTTAAGGTGCCGTTCAGCGATAACAAGGCAGCGAACTCCTTCGATGGAAACGAGACCGATGGAATTTCGATCGATTTCTTCCTAGGTAGTAAGGCCAGCAGCCCCCGACAAATTGCGGCTTTTTGGACGAATCAGGCCGTCTGATGAAGCGAGGCAATTGATCGCTGAAGGCAGACGATTATTCGGCGGTTGAACCCGGGAATGAGGAGCAGAATGGATCACGTCAATAGCCCGCAATCGTCAGTGAGCGAAGAGAAGGAAGCGCGCAGGCTTCAATACCTGACCTGGGAACACATTGCGTCTGACCTCCGTCATCCCACTCACCTCGCCCGAAAGACGGAACTCAGGCGATCATGCAGTGCGGAACTGGCCGAGACGTCCTACATCGCCGAGAATGCCGCAATCTTCACCGAAAGCCTGACGATGGGCGAGCGGTCGTGGATCGCCGGGCACGCGCTCGTTCGCGGCCATGTGATCCTCGGCGACGATTGCACCATCAATCCCTATGCCTGTGTTTCCGGCACGGTGACGTGCGGCAATGGCGTGCGGATTGCTTCGCATGCCTCGATCGTCGGCTTCAATCATGGCTTCGACGATCCGACCGTTCCTATACACCGCCAGGGTGTCGTCAGCATCGGCATCGT
The DNA here is from genome assembly GCF_013087615.1 of Rhizobium sp. WYCCWR 11152. NCBI lineage: Bacteria > Pseudomonadati > Pseudomonadota > Alphaproteobacteria > Hyphomicrobiales > Rhizobiaceae > Rhizobium > Rhizobium sp. WYCCWR 11152. The sequence continues at coordinate 385,129 of NZ_JABFCP010000024.1, forward strand.
GATCCGCGACGATGTCTGGATCGGCGCCAATTGCGTGATCCTCGATGGCGCCACGATTGGAAACGGCGCGGTGATCGCCGCCGGAGCTGTGGTCACGGGAGATATTCCCGCCATGGCGATTGCCGGTGGTGTACCAGCCCGGGTGCTGCGGAGCCGAGGCTCGGCGCCCCGGAAAACCGGCACTGGCGACATTGAAGATCAATTGGTGAGGCTCGGCCAGAAAGCAAAAGACCAGTGGCCGGACATCCTGGCACGCTGGAAAACGCAAGGATCCTATGAATCGCTGGAAGCGGACGGCATCCGCAGACCGGCGATCCGGCATCTCTGCGATGCAATCGAGATCGCTGCCGGCTTCGGCCACCTGCCGCCCGATCTCGATGCGGCGGAGACGGTCGAGCGTCTCCAAGGTCTTCAGGACCGAGAGACCGGCCTTTTCCCGGAAGAGAATGCACGCATGCATGGCAAGGCGCTGAGGGATGATTCAAAGGCGCTCTATAACGTCCTTGCGGTTGGCTATGCGCTTGAACTGCTTGGTTCCGGTCCACGCCAACCCGTCCATGCGGTCGAGCTCGGCGCCGGGGAGCTGGATGAATGGCTGAGCGCCCTGCCCTGGTCGACCCGGGCCTGGCACGCCGGAAGCGTGGTCGATGCGATCGGAACCGCCATGTATTTCAATGCGAAGTCTTTCGGCATCAGGCATTCACGGCAGGCGCTTTTCGAGTGGCTGAGCCGAAATGCCAACAGCGTTTCGGGGCTGTGGGGTGAACCGACCGCGGCGGAAGGGTGGCTTCAACCGGTGAACGGCTTTTATCGTCTGACGCGCGGCACCTACGCCCAGTTCGGCGTGGCACTTGCCCACCCGCACGCCTCACTCGAAACGGTTCATCTCAACTACCGCAACCACAAGGGCTTCGTTGCTGCAAAATACAACGCGTGCAACCTGCTCGATACGATTCATCCTCTGCTGCTGATTGCCCGGCAGACCGACTACAGGCGGACCGACGGGGAGGCGATCGCCCGCAAGGTCATATCGAGGGCGTTGGATAGATGGCGGGATGGCGAAGGATTCCCGTTTGCCGATCGTGCTGAACCGAGCTTGCAGGGGACGGAAATGTGGCTTTCCGTCATTCACCTGGCGGCCGATTTCCTGGGACTGGCAGATCGCTTCGCCTTCGTCCCGAAAGGCGTTCACCGGACGGCAACCGTGGGGCTGGGTTTGTGATTACGCTTCGATCAACCGTGCAATGATGCCGTCAGCCAGGCGGCGGCAAGATCGCGTGCGTTGCTTCGCTTGGCTTTGACGGGCACGATCACGTTGTAACGATCTTCCGCGGCAAGCTCGCCGCCGTCGACCTGCACCAGGGTTCCATCCTCCAGAAAGGTGCCCACCAGCATGCGCCATCCCAACGCAATCCCTTGCCCGGCGCGTGCGGCTGCGATGGTTTCGGTATAGTGGTTGAACCGAAGCGACGGCTTTATCTCGAGGTTGGCGCCGGTCAGCGAAAACCACTGCGCCCAGCTATACCAGGAACGATCGAGAACGTCCGTCTCGATGAATTCGTCGGCGGAGCCGAGCGCGCCATCGCCACGACGCTTGAGATAGTCGGGAGAGCAGACCGGGCAGATGACGTCGCCGTGCGAGGCGATGACGGTGCTATCGCTGAAGGGTGGCACACCATATCGAATTGCCACATCGACTTCTCCGTCATCGAGAGCGATCGGGCTGTCCTGGGATATCACCCGCACCAGGATGCCCGGATTGGCACGGCGAAACTCTGCCAGCCGCGGCAGCAGCCAGAAAGAAGAGAATGCAACGGTCGCTCCTATGGTCAACACGTCCTGGCTGCGCGACTGGAGCGCTTCAACGCTCTCGGCAATATCGGCAAAGCTCTTGGCCAGCGTGGCTCCGAGGTTGATGCATGCCGCTGTCGGCTCGATCGCTCGATGCTTGCGCACGAATAGGGGCTGGCCGAATTCCTCCTCCAGCAATGCAATCTGCCTGCTGACCGCCGCCTGGGTGACACCCAATTCGGTCGCAGCCGTGGTGAAGCTCTTCTTTCTGAGCACCGCCTCCAGGGTCACCAGTGCCGTCAGCGACGGGATCCGTCTTCTAAAGTGCATCCCAGAATTCCTCATCGCATGACAAAAACTTATGCGAACCTAATTTTTTATGCCGTTGAAACACCGGAACTACAAGGGCAATCTAGGGAAACTCTCGCATAAGAGGTTCTGATGCTAAACAAGCTCCCATCTTCCATTTCCGCCCTTCTCGACGCTCGTGCCAACGGTCACTCCCTGCCGGCCGGCCTTTACGTCAGGGAAGACGTGTTCGAAGCAGACATCGACGTCTTCTTCCACAATCACTGGATCTGTGTCGGTCTCGATTGCGATGTTCCCGAACCCGGTGACGCCACGGTGATCGATATCGGCAAGACGAGCCTGATCCTTCTGCGTGACGACGACGGAGAAATTCGCGTCCTGCACAATGTCTGCCGCCATCGCGGCTCCCGCCTTCTCGATCCGGGCAAGACGATCGTCTCAAAACTCGTCTGTCCCTATCACACCTGGACATACGAACTGACGGGTGAGCTCAGCTACGCGCCTCACATGGGCAAGGACTTCGACAAGGAGTGTCGGAGCCTCAAGCCCGTCACTTTCAAGTCGATCGGCGGGCTGATTTATGTCTGTCTCTCCGACAATCCGCCCGAGGACATCGCCATCCTCGAACAGGCCATGACCGAGCGCCTTGCCCCCTACGACATCCGGAACGCAAAGGTTGCCTTCCAAACGGATGTCATCGAGGATGGCAACTGGAAGCTCACGATGGAAAACAATCGCGAATGCTACCATTGCTCCGCGAACCATCCGGAGCTCTGCGTCTCCTTCGTCGATCTCGACTTCGGCTTCGACCCGGAGACGCTGAGCCCGGAGGATCGCGAACAGGCCGAGGAACATTTCAGGCTGTATGAAGAGCAGACGAAGGCGTGGGAGTCTGACGGCTTCCCCTCGGCTGCCGTCGAGCAGCTCGCCGACTGCGCCACCAACTTCCGCACCCAGCGGCTGATCATCGCAGGCGCCGGCGAATCCCAGACCCACGACGCCACCGCCGCATCCTCCAAGCTTCTTGGGCATATGACCCGCAAGGATCTCGGCGACACGCATCTTTGGGGCCACAACAGCTGGAACCACTTCATGGGCGACCATGCCGTGGTGGCGACCGTCATTCCGCTCTCGGCGGGCAAGACACTGGTCAGAACCAAGTGGCTGGTCCACAAGGACGCCGTCGAAGGCGTGGATTACGATCTCGACAAGCTGACGGATGTCTGGGTCGCGACGACGGACCAGGACGCCGATCTCGTGGCGCGCTCCCATGCAGGCACTCTCGACCCGGCATATCAACCAGGCCCCTACTCCCGCTTTTCCGAGTCGAACCTCGACAAATTCGCCAGCTGGTACATCGATCGGATGCGCGCCCATGGATACTAGGAGCCCGCAGATGCCCGCAGCCAGGGCAGCCCTTCACGACCTCTGGAACCCGGAAGAAGACGACGCGCTCGTCTGCCTCGACGTCCAGCAGGAAACCCACGACGTCAAGACATTCACCTTCGCATCGCGCGAAGGCAAGCGGTTCGCGTTCAAGGCCGGGCAGTATTTTCTATTCGACCTGGAACATAATGGAGACGCTGAAAACAGGTGCTACAGCATCTCCTCCTCGCCGCATCGGACAAACGCCTTCTCCGTGACGGTGAAGCGCGTTCCCGGCGGAAAGATCTCCAACTGGCTTCATGACACCCTGGTTCCCGGCGCGACCATCAAGGCGAATGGGCCGCTCGGCCACTTCGTCAGGCCCGAGACGTCTGGACGCAAGCTTCTGCTTTTGTCGGGCGGCTCCGGAATTACCCCCGTCATGTCCATTCTGCGGGAACTCGCCGACAGTTGCGAACCTGCCGACGTCGTCTTCATGCACGCGGGACGGACGCCGCAGGATCTGATCTTTCGCGACGAACTGGCCTGCATCGCCCGCAGGCTGAAAGGCCTTCGCCTGCATTTCCTCCCGGAGACCGTGGCCGGCGAGCCGTCATGGCCCGGTCTGACCGGCCGCATTTCGAAAGACTACATGCGGCTTGCGGTTCCCGATATCACTGAGCGAACCGTGATGTGCTGCGGCCCCGCCCCGTTCATGGCCGCCGCGCGCAGCATTGCCGCCGAACTCGGCGTGCCCGGCTCGAACTACCTGGAGGAAAGCTTCGACGCAGCCGTCATCGACGAACCCGAAATTCCTGCGGTTCAGGAGGCAGCTGCGAGGGTCTTTCAGGTCACCTTCTCGAAGCAGGCCCGCAGCATCGAGGTAACAGGCGACCAGAGCGTGCTCTCTTGTGCAAAGAAGTCAGGCGTCAGGATCCCGTCGTCCTGCGCGAATGGCGTCTGCGGCACCTGCAAGTCGAAGCTTACGTCAGGCACGGTCGACATGAACCACAATGGCGGAATTCGTCAGCGGGAAATCGACGCCGGCTTCTTCCTGCCCTGTTGCTCCAAACCGCTCAGCGATCTGGTCATCGAGCGCTGACACTGTCACTCACCGACAACAGGGACTGACTGAGATGCTGCGAGAGGAAAGCGATTCCGCCGAACTGACCGGCTCGACGGTCTTCAAGGACGAGCGAAAGCAGGCATACCTCAATCCTGAAGGAGCCGACCGGCCTCTTATCAGTCCTGTGCCGGCCACGACGCTCGACCGGGCTCGCCGCTATCGTCTGGAGCGCCTGCGCAGGAAAATGCGCGAATGGGACTGCGGCGCCTTGCTTCTCTACGACCCCGTCAACGTCCGATATGCCTTCGATTCATCGAATATGAGCATATGGACGATGCACAACGCCTCGCGCTACGCTCTGATTCTCGCCGATGGTCCGGCCATACTTTTCGAATTCGAAGGCGCCGAGCACGTCAATGACGGGCTTCCCGGCATCGACGAGATCCGGCCGGCGAAATCATGGATATTCTTCACATCAGGCAACCTTATTGAGCCCCGCCTGAAAGCCTGGGCAGACGAGGTCGCGGACCTCGTGAGCCGCAATGGCGGCAACAAACGCCTGGCGGTGGACAGGCTCGAACCCGCCGGCGCGTTCGAATTGCGGGATCGCGGCTTCATCCTCTTAGACGGTCAGGAGCTGGCCGAGCGGGCGCGATCCATCAAGAGCGCCGATGAAATCGAGTTGATGGGATGGACGATCCGTGTCTGCGAAGCAGGCATGGCGCGGATGTACGAGGTGTCCGAGCCGGGCCGCACCGAAAGAGAGATCTGGGCCGAGCTTCACTTCGAAAACGCACGCAGCGGCGGCGAGTGGCTGGAGACCAAGCTCTTGACCGCAGGCCCGAGAACAAACCCCTGGTATCAGGAATGTTCGGACTACGTCGTCAAACGCGGGGAGATGATATCCTTCGACACCGACATGATCGGACCCTACGGCTATTGTGCCGATCTCTCGCGGTCGTGGACAGCGGGACACGTGGCAATGAAGGGGAAGCAGAAGGAACTTTATGCGGCAGCCAGGGATCAGATCGAGCACAATCTTTCAATCATCAGGCCTGGGATGACTTTCCAGGAATTCAACGAAATCTCGTGGCGGATTCCGGAGAAATACCAGCCTTATCGATACACGCTTGCTCTGCACGGAACCGGAATGGCGGATGAATGGCCGGGGATCCTTCTGCATCCGGATTTCGACCCTGATTTCAGCGGCATCATCGAGGAGAACATGGTTCTCAACGTCGAAAGCCTGATTGCCGAAGCCGGATCCGAGAGCATCAAGCTGGAAACCCAGGCCTTGATCACGGCAAGGGGAGCCGAGCGGCTGGACACGTTTCCGTGGGAAGAGATCTGAAAAAGCAGGTCGCGCAAAACTGTGCAGCGGTTTGCGACAACGACATGCGTGAGAACAAAGAGCTAAAGCGCGAGGAGCGAATCTGAAAGATTGCGACGCGCTTTAGTGCGCTCTCGAAGCGGCACGATGCTGCGACGGTGTCTGCCCGAATGTGCGCTTGAAGGTTCTCGTGAACTGCGAGGCGTTTTCAAAGCCGACATCCAGCGCAATCTCGATCAGCGGCGCCTTCGACTGGGCAAGGATCGACTTCGCTCGCTCCATGCGAACACGATTATAGGCCTTGGCAGGAGACATCCCCGTCTTGTCGATGAATATCCTCTCCAGTTGCCGCCTCGACAGGCCAACCGTGGCGGCAAGCTTCTGGATAGACATGCTGCCATCGACGAACTGCTCCATCGTAATCATCGCCGCCTTGACGCGGGCATCGTCATAATCGTCGTAGAGCGGACGCCGGGGCTGTATGTCGGCCGGAGCCCGCGCCTTTTCGATCTGAAGGACCTCCAGCGCGTTTCGTTCGGCGTCGCGGCTGATACATTTTCGGACCAGCAACGCCGCCATGTCGGCGGAGCTGCTGCCGCCTGCGCATGATCCGCGCTGGCGATCGAGATTGAAGAGCCGATCGGAGCGAACGCTGAGGTCGGGAAACCGCTCCCGAAACTCCTTATAATGCAGCCAGCTCACACAGGACTCGTGCCGCTTCATCAGGCCAGCCGCAGCCAGAATGAACGAACCCGTGCACACGCCGATCAGCGGCACCTTCTTGGCGTCCGCCTGCTTGAGAAAAGCGATGGTCTCCTGGTCGACAGGGTTCTCCACCGTCAGAAGGCCGCCGACGACGACGATATAATTGAACTTCGACGGATCGACGAAATCGGACGTCGGAGCGACCTGGACGCCGCAACTCGAGGTGATCAGGTGCCGCGTGCTGCCGATCACCTGCCAGTCGGCAAGGACCCTTCCGGAACGATCCTGCTCGTCGCTGGCAAGCCGCAGCGTATCCACGAAGAGCGCGAAGGCGGACAACGTGAACGATCGCGCCAGGACGAAGCCCACCTTGAGCCGCTCAGCCGACCTCGCGGCGTCGTCTCCGTGCCGATGCTGCCCGGATCGCATATTCATCCCCCTGCCGCCTGTAAGAACGTACTCATCGAATCCGAAAGACATGCGCCAGAGCATGATGCCGAAAAGTGTGAAGCGGTTTTCGGACGACATCCTGTTCTAGCGGATCATGATCGTCAATGAAAATGGGTTTGTCCAATGTTTCCCTCGGCTTCGAGCCGGCTAGCCTGAGCCGCCGGCAGGCCATCACGGAATATCTCGATATTCGGATGGCGGCGGTTTTGCTGGGGAGCGCCCCGCCGGCGCTCCCCGGGGTCAAATCACGCGGCCAGGACGCCGCTCTTCTTGGCCATCCAGGTTGCGATGTAGTCCATAAGGCCAGGGTTTAGGCAATCGTAAGGCTCGAGGCCGGACGTCCTCAGTTGTGCCCTGACAGCGTCCATCTTGGCAGGGTCGAAGCCGCTTTCGATGATCGACGACACGAAGGCCGCAAAGCCTGGCTTCGCCCAGCCGCTTTCCTGAAAGCGTTCCGGATGGACGAACGACAATCCCTGGAACGGATGTTCGCGCACGACCGGTCCATACATATGCACGCCGCATTCCTTGCAGGCGTGGCGCTGGATCAAGGCTGTGGAATCGACGACGGCGAGCTTGTCGCCATTCTCCTGAACTTCGACGCTTTCGGTCGGCGCAACTGCCACGACCGAAAACACTGCACCTTCGGGCTTCCAGCATTTCGTGCAGCCGCAGGCGTGATTGTGAGCGATATCGCCCTTGATCCTGACCTTCACGGGGTTGCTGGTGCACTTGCAGACGAGCGTCCCGCCTGTGAAAGCAGCGTCAGTCGCCCGAAAGCCTGAATCCACTGCCGGATGTATGGCTATGCTGGTCATGGGTTTCTCCTCCCCTTCTGGGCCGTTTGCGATATGCCCGGCCAAGCTCTGCAATCAGTCTCCCAACCTCCGTGCGTGCCAGCGCAGATGGTCTTCCATGAATGTCGAAATGAAGAAGTAGGAGTGGCCGTAGCCTTCCTGCATGCGAAGCCGCAGGCTGATGCCGGCAGTCTCGCAGGCTTGCCTGAGCTCTTCAGGGCGTAATCCATCCTCCAGGAAGCTATCCGCCGTACCCTGGTCGACGAGGAATTCCGGGAACCGGTGCCCGTCTTCGATTAGCGAGCAGGCATCATATGCCCGCCAGGCCGTTTCATCAGATCCAAGGTATTTCTGAAATGCCGGCTTTGACCAGCCGGAGACCGAGGGATGGCTGATCGGCGCGAAGGCCGAGCAGCTGCCGAAGCGTCCGGGGTTCTTGAGCGCGATCGTGATCGCGCCGTGTCCGCCCATCGAGTGACCGAAGATCCCCTGTCGCGTCATGTCGACCGGAAACTCGGCGGCGATAAGCTTTGGCAATTCATCGACGACGTAGCTGTACATCCGATAGTTCAGTGCGAATGGCGGCTCGGTAGCGTCGACATAAAAGCCGGCCCCCTTGCCGAACTGCCAATTACCAGGTTCGTCCGGGACGGCATCGCCCCGCGGACTGGTGTCGGGGCAGACGACGATCATACCGAGTTCTGCGGCAAGACGCCGATACTCTCCCTTTTCCATGACGTTCGCATGGCTGCAGGTCAGACCGGAAAGGTACCATAGAACCGGCAGCTTGCGTGTTTTGGCCTGCGGCGGCAGGAAGACCGCAAAGGTCATGTCGCAGTCGCAAGCGTCCGAGCGATCGAGGTAAACGCCCTGGGTGCCGCCATGAGAATTTTCGGTCGAGATCGTCTTCATGGCTCAATAAACCACGACGCCGCGGATGCTTTCGCCCTTGTGCATCAGCTCGAAGCCCTTGTTGATGTCTTCGAGCGGCATGGTGTGGGTGATCATCGGATCGATCTGGATCTTGCCCTGCATGTACCAGTCGACGATCTTCGGCACGTCGGTGCGCCCGCGCGCGCCGCCAAAGGCGGTGCCCATCCAGTTGCGGCCGGTGACCAGTTGGAACGGACGGGTGGAGATTTCCTGGCCGGCGCCGGCAACGCCGATGATAATCGACTTGCCCCAGCCGCGATGGGAAGATTCCAGCGCCTGGCGCATCACCTTGGTGTTGCCGGTGCAGTCGAAGGTGTAGTCGGCGCCGCCGATCAGGTCGCCGTGGCGCTTCGTCAGGTTGACGAGATAGGGCACGATGTCGTCGCCGACCTCCTTCGGATTGACGAAGTGGGTCATGCCGAACTTTTCGCCCCAGGCCTTGCGGTCAGGGTTGATATCGACGCCGATGATCATGTCGGCACCTGCAAGCTTCAGACCCTGCAGCACGTTGAGGCCGATACCGCCGAGCCCGAAGACGATGGCCGTTGCGCCGATCTCGACCTTGGCGGTGTTGATGACGGCGCCGATGCCGGTCGTGACACCGCAACCGATGTAGCAGATCTTGTCGAACGGCGCGTCGGGATTGACCTTGGCAAGGGCGATCTCCGGCAGCACGGTGAAGTTCGAAAAGGTCGAGCAGCCCATATAGTGATGGATCTTGTCCTTGCCGATCGAGAAGCGGCTGGTTCCGTCCGGCATCACGCCCTGGCCCTGGGTCGCGCGGATCGAGGTGCAGAGGTTGGTCTTGCGCGAGGTGCAGGAATAGCATTCGCGGCATTCCGGGGTGTAGAGCGGAATGACGTGGTCGCCCTTCTTCACCGAAGTGACGCCGGGGCCGACATCGACGACGATGCCGGCACCCTCATGGCCGAGAATGGCCGGGAAGAGGCCTTCCGGATCGGCGCCCGACAGGGTGAAATCATCGGTGTGGCAGATGCCCGTCGCCTTGACCTCCACCAGCACTTCGCCGGCCCGCGGCCCCTCCAGCTGCACGGTCATCACTTCGAGCGGTTTTCCTGCCTGTGTGGCCACGGCGGCGCGAACGTCCATTTTGATATCCTTCCTCTTAAATTGAATTCTGATGCTGCATATTCGGATCGACCGGTTTCTCGCCGATCTGCTTCGCTGCGTTACCGCCGAGACTTCAAGCTCTGGCGTTCAAGCTTTTCGTACATCTCCGACCTATTGTCGCCAAGGACCCCATCACGTCTCCCGCTCAACCTGGCACCAGACCGCCAGCAGTGGCCGGGCTGTGCATCTTATCGCGAAGGATTGCCCGGCGTCGTTTGCAAAGACTGTGCCGATACCGGCAGAAAACCATTGGGAATTGCCAAGGCAGATTTCACCCGGCGAAAGCAGAATGAAAGCGCGGGGCTGCGTCTGAACGTGATCGGGAAATCTTGTATAGCGATCCATGTAGATCACGCCGACCCTGAGATCGGCGCGTTCCTCCATGCCGCCGGGACCGACCAAGACCGCATGGGAGTGCGTATTGCCGAAATTCAGGCTTGCGAACGGACCGGAGCGGCCGCGTCTCCAGAGCAGCTTATCGGCGAGACTCTGGAACTGGCCGGCGATCGCCTCGTATTTCCGTCCCGATTTTCCAAGATGGCCGATGGCGTCATCCAGCCCTTCGGGCGCGCCGGGAAGAGGCCCGCCCTCTGGACGCACCTTGCCGGTCTTGAGCAGCCTCTGGAGAACCTTGCCCGCGACGAAACTGGCGACGGCAGGAGCCTCCGCCGACAGCATCAGGCCGCCGACATCATTGAGGAATTCCTGCAGCGGCCGAGAACGCCTCTCCCTCCCGATGTCGTGCAGCCGGATATATGCCGGCTTTTCGTCATCGTTCAGGAGAAGGTCGGCACCAGGTTTGATTGGACGTCCCACGACGCGCGCCACGTTCGGTCTCCCCCACTAGAGCGCCTTTTGCAATTCCGGCAGGGCGTCGAAGAGATCGGCGACCAATCCATAGTCGGCGACCTGGAAGATCGGCGCCTCCTCGTCCTTGTTGATGGCGACGATGACCTTCGAATCCTTCATGCCGGCCAGATGCTGGATGGCGCCTGAAATACCGCAGGCAATGTAGAGCTGCGGCGCCACCACCTTGCCGGTCTGGCCGACCTGCCAGTCGTTCGGGGCATAGCCGGCATCGACGGCGGCTCTGGATGCGCCGACGGCAGCACCGAGCTTATCGGCAAGCGGCAGGATAACTTCCTTGAACTTCTCCGCCGAGCCGAGTGCGCGGCCGCCGGAGATGATGATCTTCGCTGACGTCAGTTCCGGCCGGTCGGAGGCCGACAGCGCGTCCCTGACGAAGGTCGAAAGCCCCGGATCGGAAACCGCCGGGATTGCCTCGATCGTTGCCGAACCACCTTCCGGTGCAGAGGCAAAGGAAGCGGTGCGCACGGTGATCACCTTCTTGGCATCGCTCGCCTGTACCGTCTGGATGGCATTGCCGGCATAGATCGGCCGCTTGAAGGTATCGGACGAGATCACCTCGATGATCTCGGAGACCTGGGCGACATCGAGAAGAGCGGCGACGCGCGGCAGCACGTTCTTGCCGACCGAGGTGGCAGCCGAGACAATGGTATCGTAGCTACCCGCCAGCGAGATGATCAGGTCGGCCAGCGGCTCGGCCAGATTGTTGGCCAGTTCGTCGCTTTCGGCCAGCAGCACCTTGGACACGCCGGCAAGCTTGGCGGCGGCATCGGCGGCAGCCTTGGCAGCCTTGCCGGCAACCAGCACATGGATATCGCCGCCGATCTTGGCTGCTGCCGTCAGCGCCTTGGCGGTC
>NZ_JABFCP010000025.1:0-6451 GCF_013087615.1 Rhizobium sp. WYCCWR 11152
TGCCAAAGGGGGAAGGACATGAGCGCGGCTTCGTCAATGACGCCATGGTTTTCTTGCAGGCACGGCAGTTGGGTGCGAGCGTGCTGACTGGCAACGTCCGCGACTTTGATTTCCTCTCACAGATCGTACCGACCGGTCGGGTCATCCTATATCGAACCCCAGTGGAGGCGCGATCATCATGAATGCCGAACCCTCACCCTCGGTCGCATTCTGCACGAACTGGAACAGCTGGGTCGGACGCCGGCAACAGATGTCAACTGCCTGCAGCATACGCAGGCATTTCTACGTTTCGTGGAGGCCGGCTTGATCCGGTAGAGAGCGGGAGCCGTCCCGATTGCCGCCGGCGCGATCAAACTAGCCGGAGAGTATGAACGGCTCAAACTGCTTGCACGCTCACCCACCTTGAAAGGCTCACAGATGGTCAACCTTGTTGACGGACGGATTTTGTCAGGTACTGCGTACGTGCGCGGCAGGGCTTCGGGCAATGTTGTTGCAAGCGATATTGTCGGAGCTGGACAGAGCTTATCTGGCTCGTGAGGCCCAGGGCACTAATGTCGCAAGCTCCGCTGGTTCAACCGTCGAACTCACTCCACTCTTCGCGTAGCAGTGACATCAGGACCAAATCTTGGAGGAGTTCAGCCAGCCGGCCCACGCATCACGCTCCAGCTGAAACTGATCGAAGACGCCCCTGACACCTTTATCAAGGCGCGGTGAGCAACCTCCCATTGGACACTGTACTTAACAGCACGGCCTGCAGGAAAGGGACATCTCAGACACGAGAAAGTCCTTTCCTCGACAGACGAAACATGCGTCATTCGATCACTGCTAGCGACCAGAAGCTCTCGCCTTCTTGGGAGCCGAAATACCACTTTCCCGCTCAAGCTTTTTGCGAGCGAGTTTACGGACGCGCCTGATACCCTCGGCCTTTTCACGCGCACGTTTTTCGGAGGGCTTTTCAAAACGCTCACGAAGTCGGGCCTCCCGGAGAACGCCCTCACGCTGCAACTTCTTTTTCAAAAAACGGAGCGCTTGCTCAACGTTGTTGTCACGTACCAGAACTTGCATTTTAAACTCCTAGGACCACTGACGCGCCTCATTAGATCCATGTGCATTGATGATCAAGGCTTGGAAGACGATATTGCGTGAATGCCGCCTCCGGATGCGCGCGCCTCATGCGAGAGCCGAAGCATTTGGACATATTTCGTCGCGAATGAATGGTCCGCAACGTCGCTGCAGCTCCAATACGTCGATATGCCGCTGGACTTGTTCGGCAAGGTCGTCTGGCAGGTCAGGGTCAGGCTGCAACGCAAAAATCGTCGGCGCGCTGAACGGGCGTCCGATCACCAGATGCAGGACACGCGCAACAAGAAACTCGTCGCAAGTGTCCTTCCGCATTAGCTGAGGCGATGGTTAGTATAGCTTCTGGCACGGGGCGAATTCGAGCCTTCGTTGGTATCGCATCTAGACGCTCAGCTCCTGCTCCCCTGGCGGCCTGGAGCAGGGATTGTGTTAGCCATCCGCACGGCTGCGGCATGCTAGCTGTGGAGCGGCACGTATAAGGTACAAAAAATAGATGGGATGGCGCGGACGTCCGGCCTCAGCCGCCTGGAGCGTGGCGTGGTCGTCGATCCTCAGAAGTAATAGCCGTCGAGTACGCCAAGTAGAGAGCCTCCTATCAGGGAAAATATCAGCGGCAAGATGATGAACAGGAACATCACGAGGAGCATAAAGCGCATCAGGCACCCCGCCGCTGCTGCCCTTGCAGGTGGCGCTTCCGGAACCGGATAGGTTGACCTTCGAGTGATACGACCGGCGCGGGAGAGGGCTCGAAGCATCTCCAGCATTTTTGCCGTGCGGATGTCGCCCGCTGAGGCGCGGTCGGTCTCCGCCTCAGGGCGGGCAGACCTCCGTCGCTCTCTCCGGCCCCATGGCCCGGGACTCGTATCCAGCGGTGGTGGTGGTTCCGCGCGGGGCGCTGCTTTGGGAAAAGGCACCGGCGGACGTGGGCGAACGGGAGGGGGCACCGACGGTGCCGCAGGACGCGGATCGCCAAACTTTGCGCCGCATTGCGGACATGCGGGTGCATCTAACCAATGCCCCGGGTTATGGTTCGTACAGTAGAAGCGGACTTGTGCCTCGTGGCAGGCCTCGCACTCACCGGAAGTCGCAGTGGAGGTGCCGCAGTTTGGACAACGCAGGATGACGCCTGTCATGGTTGAGGCTCCTGGCTCGGGTGATAGTCGATGCTGTCGGCGGCCGGCTGAGGATAACAGGCACGGATCATTTCCGCGGGAATGTGCAACCGATACACGCTCGGCAGGGCTCCTTCGACATATCGCGCCATGGTGGGAACCCGCTCGTAGGGGCCGAATGCCTCGCGGCTCAACCGACGCGAAAGTGCGACGGTCGTGAGCAGTGGATTAGCCCGATAGGCGGGGAAGCTCGCATACCTCTCGTCCACGTGATCGTGGCCGCGTACCATATGTGTGACGGGCCGTCCGAGACCAGCACTCAAAGAGCAAAAAGCAGCGAAGTCCTCGTAGCCGAACTGGCTCCCGCGGGAGAAACGGTTTGGCAGCTTCCTGCGGGCTTTCGGATGGGCCCTTGTCCATACAAAATCAGACAGGCACATCGGGTTGTTCCATTCCCCCGATTCAGCGAGGGCGGGATGCAAGTCAACCAGCGGAAAGCCTCCGTGGGCGGCAAGCAATCCGTCGGGAAAGAAGAGTGCGCGCGGAGCGTTCGTAAACAGACGCACGGCAAGCTTACCGGCCCGCTCGATCCATTCGTGGGTGAGGTTAGCGTTGAGGAAGTCGGCAAAGTCCGATGGCGTCACGCTCGAGGAAAATCGTACGCCATCGTAAGACAGTGCTTCGTCGTGATTGCCGGCGATGACGCACACGCGGTCGGGCGCGTCTACGATCAGTTCAAATACGCGGAGAAGGATTTCGAGGCTAAAACCCTCGTCATCGAAGAGATCGCCAAGAAACAGGATCCGAGGTTGGACTTCTCCGGGCTGCAGGTCCGGCTGCCGCATTGCCACTAGTGCGGCCTCGAGCGCCAGAAGATCACCATGCAAGTCGCCGATGATCCACAACGGGATTTCGGTATCGAAGTCAGAAATCTTGATGACTTTGTCGGTGGGATCGGCGCGGAATTTGTCGAACAACATGCCTGGCCCGTCGGCCCGGTCAAGCAGACCCTCCATACTTTCAACCGTCGACCGAATTTCGGAGCGGATGGAAGATGGGTTGGCCCGGTTGAGGACAGCTTTCCAATCGAGGTCATTCACATCCACTATTTCTAATGGAGCAAAGGCCGTCACCTTCGAAAGAGCCTGGTCAGACGGTAGGCTTTCCGTCCTGGACGCAGGCTCTTCGTCCAATGGCGCAGCAACCACCGGTGTAGGTTCGGAGCCTACAGCTGGAACATCTGCGGCGGGCCTGGAAAGACCCGGCGCCCCCAGTTCATCCTTGGGCACCTCTGTGATCACCGGATGCGCCTCCGCTATCGCCGGCTGCTCGCAGGGAGGATCGGGCTCGGGCACTTTACCGCCGGCCGAGTTCATTTGTTGAGCGCCCGCACCGTAAGGGGCATCTTGGCGATGCCTTTGGCCTGGCGGCCGACCGCAATTCGATCACCTTGCCTGAGCGGACGAGGAGCTGTGAGGGTCAGGCCGTTCACGAGTGTTTCGTTGGTCGCACCATCCACGGGAGATATCACCCATTGCCGTGTGGGATTTCGTTCCAGGACACATTGGCGATTATCCCAGAACTCGCTTTCCGGCCCGAACTGCCGCAACAGGGGTTTTCCAAGTTCCGTCATCACCCCGATCTGGAGCGAACGTCCGTCCGCACCAAGCAGCTCGATCCTCTCGGAAATGATCAACTCTGCGGAAGTTGGAGGTGCGATGCCTTCTGTTGTCGATGCAGCAGCTTTCTGTTCGGAGACGGCAGAGCCTGCGCCGCGTCCACTCAAAATTGCCCGAACTTCCGCAGCCGTCGGTCTCGCAGCGGGATCTGGACACAGGCATCGGTGGAGGACGGCACTGACCTCGGCATTGTTCGCCGGTGCCGGCATCAACCCGGCAAGTGCCGGAGGTTTGGCGGCATAGCTCTGCACAAGCTTCGCATAATCAGCCTGGTCCTCGGTCCAGTATGGATGATGGCCGGCGAGAAGTTCGTAAAGCATTAGCCCGCAGGTGAAAATATCCGAAGCCAGTCCCGGAATAGCGCCGCGCGTCATATGTTCGGGGGATCGATAGTTGTCAGTGCCAACATATCCCTGATGCCCGTGCCAGGGCGCGCGGCGGTCAGCCAACAGGGAGAAGTCCATATCGATCAGCTTAAGCTGGTAGCCGGAGCTGATCGACGGGTCAGTGATCAAATATGCGTTCGCCGGCTTGAGATCTGCGTGAACGACCTTGGATTCGTGCAGTGCCGCGATACCGGTCATGAACACCTTTGACCACGTGAGGTGACGTGCCCAAACCGTGGCATCACGAGTCGCGGCCAGCTTGGTGCGACGATGCTGCTCCCGCTCCTCATCGAGCATTTGCTGCAAGTCGGCACCATTCTCGACGAACTCGAATGCCTGAAAGTAGCAAAGCCCGCCCCAGATCTCTTCGAATGCATCGACCTGGCGCACCGCAAATTGAGCAGCGCGGCCATTCCGGACGCGTGCTCCGAGCTCGTTCTGATAAGCAACGAAAGCCCCATACCAGACAACCGTCGGAGCAGGGGACTTGTATTGCTTGAGAAAAACCTTCTCACCGGTGGAAGTCTGAGCTCCATAGGAAATAGCCATCATTCCAGGTCCGAAGACTTTCGTGACGCGATACTGCCGGATCCGGTCGCCGATTTTCAGCTTCTTGGCCATGGCTTTCGGGTCAGCCGGGCTAAAGCGCTACGGTCGCTGCCGACCGGGATACACTGGCGGCCAGCTGCTTCAGGGTGTTACGGAAGTTAACCGGGTCGGAGGTAAATTTCTGGAGCGCCTCCTGCGGGTTCAGCCCTTCGTATTCCACCACTTCCCATTCCGACTTGTCGATCTGGCTCAGCCGATCGTAGCCCTCGAAATTCGGGGCAAAGAGGCTGAGAATAATTCGGTTGGCCATGATAAGGTTAGCCACGTCCTGCAACGAGCCGCCCTTTGCCTCCGCAATGCTCATGGTCTCCTTGAATGAAGCATCGGTGAAGACGATGACAACACGCGCCGCATCGCTTCTATAGCGCCATTTCGCCGGATCCTCTGTCTGCGAACCCTTCGGCACAGCCTCCATAGAGGCAAGCTTATAGAGAGCATCGAGAAGCGACTCCGGCTCGTCTCCACCGCCGTTTGCCTGTAGCGTGCCAAGCTGCGCCTTGAGCGCGCTGGCATCGCGCACGAAGTCATTGTCGACGATCCATGGCAGGCCTTCGGCTTGGGCGGCCTCAATGTCACGGTAGCCGACAACCTTCCCGCGCCAATCTTTGACAGGGGCGGCGTTGTTCGGGTCACCGTGGCTTAAGGAGTCAATAAAGGCTTCGATATTTCTCCGCAGCGCGTCGATGCAGGGGTCCATGCTGCCGCTAACGTCTACGAGGAAGACAATATCGGCCACGCCTTTGGTTTTTGGACGCTCCTGCAGGGTCTGGCTGTCGGCTGATAGCGCTGGCGCGCTGTCTACCGAAGCTTCTACCGCCGGCTCATCCGGTGTGGACGAGATCGGCCCGGTTGAGGTTGGTGTCGCGGCGGGAGCCGGGCTCCCCGGGGTAGGAGGCGTCTGCTGGTCCGGTTGCTCCGTATCACTCATCGGTCAGCTCCCATGGTTTGGTATCGTTACGCGGCAGATCTGCCAGCGCCGTTACGACAACACGGCGGCGACATGAAAGTTCCTACTGTCGTCGGATCGGAGAACAATCGGTCTCGGCGGTGTTATTTAAGGTCGAATTTTTTTCAAAGATCGAAAGGAGGTCTCGCTGCAGTTATCTGGGATAGGGAACCGATCTCTCGCTTCGCTATGCGACCTGAATGGTCGCAGCGCATATTTCCGCCCCTCCTTACCCCGGTGTTGTCGCAAAAGTTCGGCACCGGTGGGCGGTCGTCTTCAGATCAAGGCTTCGGTGACAATCCAGAAGTTCAACGTCAAAGGGCAATGCAAAGGAATACTTTGGCTGTGGGCCTAGTGCAGTGAACACGCTCTTGAAATTCATGACGGACATCAAGCGCATACACGTTAAAGGAGCATCGAGCACGCCGCTACTCCGTGCTTGGCTATGTTTTTCGCTGAACCAATCGCGCGGCCAAAAACCGGGAGCCCAGTCCGTTACCCGTTGACGCTCCGAGCAGTCGCAGCGCTGCCTCCGCCGGCAGCCCGGCGCGTAGCAAGCGCCTTGGCCGAAAAGAGCGCGTAAATGATCAGCGGAAGACAGACGAGATAGGATGTCCGGATGCCAGCATGTTCGGCAAT
>NZ_JABFCP010000026.1:0-18431 GCF_013087615.1 Rhizobium sp. WYCCWR 11152
GACGGCGTTGAGCGTGGCCAGATTCTGTGCAAGCCGGGTTCGGTCAAGCCGCACAAGAAGTTCATGGCTGAAGCCTACATCCTGACGAAGGAAGAGGGTGGCCGTCATACGCCGTTCTTCACCAACTACCGTCCGCAGTTCTACTTCCGCACGACCGACGTGACCGGCATCGTAACGCTGCCGGAAGGCACGGAGATGGTCATGCCGGGCGACAACGTCACGGTATCGGTCGAGCTGATCGTTCCGATCGCGATGGAAGAAAAGCTGCGCTTCGCTATCCGCGAAGGCGGCCGCACCGTCGGCGCCGGTATCGTCGCGTCGATCGTCGAGTAACTTTCGAGTTATCCGCAATTATGAAGACCCCGCTGGAAACAGCGGGGTTTTTCATTTTCATGGCTTCCTGTAGGTTTAACAGGTGTTGTAAAAATATCGTTAAGTTGGCCTGTCACAGTATTTTGTTCATCTCACGTTCAGAAACCGGTTTGTGATTGGACCATTGTAGTCCAGACTCCTCCTTGCAAAGAGGAGAGCCCGGATGATTCCAAAGGCCACATTCGCTGCGACGATATTCGCGATGTATGTTTTCACGATGTTTTTCATCGCTGCAATTCCGCAAGAAGTTGTTCAGTCTGCCGTCGTGCAGATTGGCGAGGTAAGTGTCGTCAAGTGATGACCTTTGCCGAGCATCGCAGGGTTCTGCGGTGATCGGAAATGATCGGCCAGGTGCTCCCGGATAGGGCTTCTGGCGACGCGGGGGTGAACCCTTGCAGGACGCTCGCTTGCTCTTCGCGCGGAAGCGTCTATCTATGCCTCCGATTTCATGACGCGGAGGATATTCCATGAAGAGACGTATTCTATTCACCGGCGGTTCGGGCAAGGCAGGTCGCCATGCGGTGCCGTGGCTCGTCAATGCCGGTTACGAGGTTCACAACCTCGATCTCGTGCCGCTGGATAGCCCCGGCGTCACCAATCTCATCGCCGACATCACCGATAGCGGTCAGGTCTTCAACGCGCTCTCGATGCATCGCGATTTTCCCGATCTCGACGCGGGCAGGGGCGTGCAGCCCTTCGACGCCGTCGTGCATTTCGCCGCCATCCCGCGCATCTTGATCAAGCCCGATAACGAAACCTTCCGCATCAACACGATGGGCACCTATAATGTCATCGAGGCGGCGGTGAAGCTCGGCATCCGGAAGATCATCGTCGCATCGAGCGAGACGACTTACGGCGTCTGCTTCGCCGAAGGCCATCGCGATTTCCACCAGTTCCCGCTGGAGGAGGATTACGACGTCAATCCAATGGATTCCTACGGCCTTTCCAAAGTGGTCAACGAAAAGACGGCGCGCGCCTTTGCCGAACGTTCGGGCTTCGACATCTATGCGCTGCGCATCGGCAACGTCATCGAGCCTGACGAGTACGAGAAGTTTCCGACCTATTTCGCCAATCCCGAGATGCGCAAGCGCATCGCCTGGAGCTATATCGACGCCCGCGACCTCGGGCAGATCTGCCATCTCTGCATCGAGAAGGACGGTCTCGGCTACCAGGTCTTCAACGCTGCCAACGACACCGTCTCTGCCAATACGCCATCGAAGGAGCTTGCGAAACGATTCTTCCCGAACGTGCCCTTCACCCGCGAGATCGGCGAATATGAGGGCCTGCTCTCCAACCGCAAGATCCGCGAGGTGCTGGGTTTTAAGGAAGAGCACGATTGGCGGAAATATGTGAAGGTCTGAACGGACCGTCGTTCCGCGATTGAAAGGCCGATCGCTCGCATATCAGGAGAATGGCTTTGAAAATCGAAAATCGTGCTTGCCAATCCCGTGTCGTCGTCTTAAAGGGAGCGCCATGCTTTTCAGCAGCGATTTGCGGGCCTTGGCTCAGGCGCTGAATGATCGGTATGAAGGGGTATAGCTCAGTTGGTAGAGCGGCGGTCTCCAAAACCGCAGGTCGTAGGTTCGAGCCCTACTGCCCCTGCCATTTTCCTGGATGCGGGACAGCGCGGACATGCTCGCTGCATTTCCGGTCGGGGATTGATTGGTGGTAAGTAATTTCGTTAAACTTCGGTTTCCCCCTTGTGTATTCGGAAATCGGTGTTTATTTAGGGTTCAACAGACACGCGGTGCGTGGGGCTGATAGTTTCAGCTTTACGCGCCGTAATTGCGTGGGCAGTCGATGGCATCCAAATCCAATCCGTTTGCGTTTCTGCAGCAGGTTCGCTCCGAGACGTCCAAAGTTACATGGCCGTCGCGCCGCGAGACCATGATCTCGACGGTCATGGTGCTGGTGATGGTGGTTTTCGCCGCGCTGTTTTTCTTTGCCGCTGACCAGCTGATCGGCTGGGCTCTGAGCTTCGTGCTGAATACCGGCAACTGATACGGGTGGAAATGAAAATGGCGGCACGTTGGTACATCGTCCACGCATATTCAAATTTTGAAAAGAAGGTGGCTGAAGACATCGAGAACAAGGCTCGCCAGAAGGGGCTTGAGCATCTGTTCGAGAAGATCCTCGTGCCGACTGAAAAGGTGGTGGAAGTGCGTCGCGGCCGCAAGGTCGATTCCGAGCGCAAGTTTTTCCCGGGCTATGTCATGGTTCGTGCCAATCTGACGGACGAAGCCTACCACCTGATCAAGAATACGCCGAAGGTCACAGGTTTCCTCGGCTCCGACAATAAGCCCGTTCCGATTCCGGATTATGAAGCCGAGCGCATTCTCGGTCAGGTTCAGGAAGGTGTCGAGCGGCCGAAGGCCTCCATTACCTTCGAGATCGGCGAGCAGGTCCGCGTTTCCGACGGTCCGTTCGCGTCGTTCAACGGCACGGTTCAGGATGTGGACGAAGAACGTTCGCGCCTGAAGGTGGAAGTGTCGATCTTCGGCCGCGCAACGCCGGTCGAGCTGGAATACGCTCAGGTCGAGAAGGTCTGATTGCAGAAACTGGAAGCTGGCCCTTGCGGCCTGTTTCCTGCGGACCTTGTCCGCACCCGCGTGGAAGGTGAGGGGTCTTAGCCGGACCCTAAGGATCCGCACCACGCAACCGCAGCCGCCGGAGAGATTCGGCATCACGGGCCGGGCGACCGGCCGTTCATGAAAGGCAGAGAGATATGGCTAAGAAAGTTGCAGGCCAGCTCAAGCTTCAGGTCAAGGCAGGATCGGCAAACCCGTCCCCGCCGATTGGTCCGGCGCTTGGTCAGCGTGGCATTAACATCATGGAATTCTGCAAGGCGTTCAATGCCGCCACGCAGGAAATGGAAAAGGGCATGCCGATTCCGGTCGTCATTACCTATTACCAGGACAAGTCCTTCACCTTCGCGATGAAGCAGCCGCCGGTCAGCTACTGGCTGAAGAAGGAAGCGAAGATCACGTCCGGTTCCAAGACGCCCGGCAAGGGCGCCAAGGCCGGCTCCCTCACCAAGGCTCAGATCAAGTCGATCGCAGAAGCCAAGATGAAGGATCTGAACGCAGCGGATATCGAAGGTGCAATGGCGATGATCGAGGGCTCTGCCCGCGCCATGGGCCTGGAAGTGGTGGGTTAAGATCATGGCTGGTAAGCGCACGCAGAAGATCAACGAAGGTGTTGATCCCACCAAGCTCTACGCTCTGACCCTGGCCATCGGCATGGTCAAGGAACGGGCTGTCGCCAAGTTCGACGAAACCATCGAAGTCTCGATGAACCTCGGCGTTGACCCGCGCCATGCGGACCAGATGGTTCGCGGCGTCGTCAACCTGCCGAACGGCACCGGCCGTACGGTTCGCGTTGCCGTCTTCGCTCGTGGCGCCAAGGCTGACGAAGCCAAGGCTGCCGGTGCCGATATCGTCGGCGCCGAAGAGCTCGTCGAAATCGTCCAGGGCGGCAAGATCGAATTCGATCGCTGCATCGCCACCCCCGACATGATGCCGCTCGTCGGCCGTCTCGGTAAGGTTCTAGGCCCCCGCGGCATGATGCCGAACCCGAAGGTGGGCACCGTCACCATGGACGTCGCCGGAGCTGTCAAGGCTTCCAAGGGCGGCGCTGTCGAGTTCCGCGTCGAGAAGGCCGGCATCGTCCATGCCGGTATCGGCAAGGCTTCGTTCGACGCCAAGGCTCTGGAAGAAAACATCCGTGCCTTTGCTGACGCCGTCATCAAGGCGAAGCCGGCTGGCGCCAAGGGCAACTACGTCAAGCGCGTGGCGATTTCCTCGACCATGGGCCCGGGCGTCAAGATCGAGCCCGGCTCGGTCACCGGTGCTCCGGCTGCGTAAGTTTATGACCGGGCTTTAAGTCCGGCGACTGAATTTCCGGCCTCGCAAGGGGCCGGAATATTCCGGAGAAATCCGGAATCCTGTCCGAGATTGCAGGTGGTTTTCCCTTAATCACTGTGCCTGCATGAGACGGGTAAGACCCGAATTGCAAGAAGTTCGCTTCTAGGAACTCGGTTCGAGCCTTGGATGCCTTGTGCCTCTTTAGCCTTGATTGGCGCGAGAGCGCGGGGGGACAGGATCCTCAAGCGTCGCTTGGGATCTCGCATGATCCCAGGAGGCAAAAGGCAACCGGCGGGCCCATTTTCGGTCCCGCCAACTGGAGATAGGCAGTGGAAAGAGCGGAAAAACGCGAATTCGTCACGGAACTGAACGAAGTCTTCAAGGCTTCGGGCTCAGTTGTCGTGGCCCACTATGCTGGTGCCACAGTCGCGCAGATGAACGATTTTCGTTCGAAGATGCGCGCAGCTGGCGGTACCGTCAAAGTCGCGAAGAACCGCCTGGCCAAGATTGCCCTTCAGGGTACGGAAGCGGAAGGGATGTCCAATCTCTTCAAGGGTCAGACGCTGATTGCATACAGCACCGATCCGATCACCGCTCCGAAGGTCGTCATGGATTTCGCCAAGACCAATGACAAGATCATTGTTCTGGGCGGCGCCATGGGAACAACCACGCTCAACGCCGATGCAGTCAAGTCGCTTGCGACCCTGCCTTCGCTCGATGAGCTGCGTGCGAAGCTGCTGGGCATGATCCAGACACCGGCTACCCGCATCGCTGGGGTTGTTGCAGCACCGGCAAGCCAGCTTGCCCGCGTGTTTGCGGCCTATGCCAAGAAGGACGAAGCCGCGTAAGGCGGTTTTTCGCTGTTTATAATCAACCGGTTCGAACCGAACAAAAGGAACTAGTAAAATGGCTGATCTCGCAAAGATCGTTGACGACCTCTCCTCGCTGACCGTTCTGGAAGCTGCAGAACTGTCGAAGCTTCTTGAAGAAAAGTGGGGCGTTTCCGCTGCTGCTCCGGTAGCTGTTGCTGCCGCTGCCGGCGGTGCTGCTGCTGCTGTCGTTGAAGAAGAAAAGACCGAATTCGACGTCATCCTCGTCGAAGCTGGTGCCAACAAGATCAACGTCATCAAGGAAGTCCGCGCCATCACCGGTCTCGGCCTCAAGGAAGCCAAGGATCTCGTTGAAGCCGCTCCGAAGGCTGTCAAGGAAGGCGTCAACAAGGCTGAAGCCGCTGACATCAAGAAGAAGCTTGAAGACGCTGGCGCCAAGGCCGACGTCAAGTAATCTTGAACTGCTTTTGGGAGGCAGTATCTCTACTGCCTCCCATTTGCCGTTTTTCTGAACGAATTACCCAAAAGCCGCGTCGAACCGGCTTTTGGGTAATGGGTTCTTCAAAAGGATGGTCTCGCACCGAGGGCAGCACAGCAATCCGAGCTGAGCGTTTTCTGGGGTCGGACGAGATTGAACTACTCATTGATTGACGGGATCGACTGGCCATCGGTTCCCGTCCGTTGCAGGCCCGGGTGCAAGATTTTGAAGGAGCGACGATGGCTCAGACCCTTTCGTTCAACGGTCGTAGGCGCGTACGCAAGTTTTTTGGTAAGATCCCCGAAGTCGCAGAAATGCCGAACCTCATCGAGGTTCAGAAGGCGTCCTACGACCAGTTTCTGATGGTTGAAGAGCCGAAGGGCGGCCGACCCGACGAGGGTCTTCAGGCCGTTTTCAAGTCGGTTTTCCCGATCACCGATTTCTCCGGCGCATCCATGCTGGAATTCGTGTCCTACGAGTTCGAACCGCCGAAGTTCGACGTTGACGAATGCCGTCAGCGCGACCTGACCTATGCAGCGCCGCTGAAGGTGACGCTGCGCCTCATCGTGTTCGATATCGACGAGGATACTGGCGCGAAGTCGATCAAGGACATCAAGGAACAGTCCGTTTACATGGGCGACATGCCGCTCATGACCAACAACGGTACGTTCATCGTCAACGGCACCGAGCGCGTCATCGTCTCCCAGATGCACCGTTCGCCGGGCGTCTTCTTCGACCATGACAAGGGCAAGAGCCATTCGTCCGGCAAGCTGCTCTTTGCAGCGCGCGTCATCCCCTATCGCGGTTCCTGGCTCGATATCGAATTCGACGCCAAGGACATCGTCTATGCTCGTATCGACCGCCGCCGCAAGATCCCTGTCACGTCGCTGCTGATGGCGCTCGGCATGGACGGCGAAGAAATTCTCGACACCTTCTACACGAAGTCGCTCTACAAGCGCGACGGCGAAGGCTGGCGCATTCCCTTCAAGCCGGAAACGCTGAAGGGTGCCAAGGCGATCACCGAGATGGTCGACGCCGATACCGGCGAAGTTGTCGTCGAAGCCGGCAAGAAGCTGACCCCGCGCCTGCTGCGCACGCTGTCCGACAAAGGTCTGAAGGCCCTGAAGGCCGCCGACGACGATCTGTATGGCAACTACCTTGCCGGCGATATCGTCAACTACTCGACGGGTGAAATCTACCTCGAGGCCGGCGACGAAATCGACGAGAAGACGCTTGGTATCATCCTGGCGAACGGCTTCGACGAGATCCCGGTTCTCGGCATCGATCACATCAATGTCGGCGCCTATATCCGCAACACGCTGACAGCCGACAAGAACGAGAACCGTCAGGACGCTCTGTTCGACATCTACCGCGTCATGCGTCCGGGTGAGCCGCCGACCATGGAATCGGCCGAAGCCATGTTCAACTCGCTGTTCTTCGATGCGGAGCGTTACGACCTCTCCGCCGTCGGCCGCGTCAAGATGAACATGCGCCTCGACCTGACCGTCGAAGACACCGTCCGCATCCTGCGCAAGGACGACATCCTGGCCGTGGTCAGGATGCTGGTCGAACTGCGCGATGGCAAGGGCGAGATCGACGACATCGACAACCTCGGCAACCGCCGCGTCCGTTCGGTCGGCGAGCTGATGGAAAACCAGTACCGTCTCGGCCTGCTGCGCATGGAGCGCGCGATCAAGGAACGCATGTCCTCGATCGAGATCGACACGGTCATGCCGCAGGACCTGATCAATGCCAAGCCGGCAGCTGCTGCCGTGCGCGAATTCTTCGGTTCCTCGCAGCTCTCGCAGTTCATGGACCAGGTCAACCCGCTCTCGGAAATCACCCACAAGCGCCGTCTTTCGGCTCTTGGCCCGGGCGGTCTGACCCGTGAGCGCGCCGGCTTCGAAGTCCGCGACGTGCATCCGACCCACTATGGCCGCATCTGCCCGATCGAAACGCCGGAAGGCCCGAACATCGGTCTGATCAACTCGCTTGCGACCTTTGCCCGCGTCAACAAGTACGGCTTCATCGAAAGCCCGTACCGCCGCATCGTCGACGGCAAGGTGACGAGCGACGTGCTCTACCTCTCCGCCATGGAAGAGGCGAAGTACTACGTCGCCCAGGCCAACGCCGAGATGAACGCTGACGGTTCCTTCGTCGACGAATTCGTTGTCTGCCGTCATGCCGGCGAAGTCATGCTCGCCCCGCGCGATAGCATGAACCTGATGGACGTCTCGCCGAAGCAGGTCGTTTCGGTCGCAGCCGCGCTTATCCCGTTCCTGGAAAACGACGACGCCAACCGCGCGCTCATGGGCTCGAACATGCAGCGTCAGGCAGTGCCGCTGCTGCGTGCCGAAGCTCCGTTCGTCGGTACCGGCATGGAGCCGGTCGTCGCCCGTGACTCTGGCGCTGCCATCGGCGCCCGCCGCGGCGGCGTGGTCGACCAGGTCGACGCGACGCGTATCGTTATCCGCGCCACGGAAGACCTCGAAGCCGGCAAGTCCGGCGTCGATATCTACCGCCTGCAGAAGTTCCAGCGTTCGAACCAGAACACCTGCGTCAACCAGCGCCCGCTGGTCACCGTCGGTGACGAGGTCAACCGCGGCGACATCCTCGCCGACGGCCCGTCGACCGATCTCGGCGACCTGGCGCTCGGCCGCAACGCGCTCGTCGCGTTCATGCCCTGGAACGGCTACAACTACGAAGACTCGATCCTGCTCTCCGAGCGTATCGTTGCCGACGACGTGTTCACCTCCATCCACATCGAAGAATTCGAAGTGATGGCGCGCGACACCAAGCTTGGTCCTGAGGAAATCACCCGCGATATTCCGAACGTTTCGGAAGAAGCGCTGAAGAACCTCGACGAAGCCGGTATCGTCTATATCGGCGCCGAAGTTCAGCCGGGCGATATCCTCGTCGGCAAGATCACCCCGAAGGGCGAAAGCCCGATGACGCCGGAAGAAAAGCTTCTGCGCGCCATCTTCGGCGAAAAAGCCTCCGACGTGCGCGACACATCCATGCGCATGCCGCCCGGCACCTACGGCACGATCGTCGAAGTCCGCGTCTTCAACCGCCACGGCGTTGAAAAGGACGAGCGCGCGATGGCGATCGAGCGCGAGGAAATCGAGCGTCTGGCAAAGGACCGCGACGACGAGCAGGCGATCCTCGACCGTAACGTCTACGGCCGTCTGATCGAGATGCTGCGTGGCCAGGCCTCCATCGCCGGCCCGAAGGGCTTCAAGAAGGGAGCCGAGCTTTCGAACGCCGTCGTTTCCGAATATCCCCGCTCGCAGTGGTGGATGTTTGCGGTCGAAGACGAAAAGGTCCAGAGCGAACTCGAAGCGCTCCGCGGTCAGTACGACGAATCCAAGTCGCGCCTTGAACAGCGCTTCATGGACAAGGTCGAAAAGGTCCAGCGCGGCGATGAAATGCCTCCTGGCGTCATGAAGATGGTCAAGGTCTTCGTCGCCGTAAAGCGCAAGATCCAGCCGGGCGACAAGATGGCCGGCCGTCACGGGAACAAGGGCGTCGTTTCGCGCATTGTGCCGGTGGAGGACATGCCTTTCCTCGAAGACGGTACGCATGTCGACGTCGTTCTGAACCCGCTCGGCGTGCCTTCGCGCATGAACGTCGGCCAGATCCTGGAAACGCATCTGGGTTGGGCTTGCGCCGGCATGGGTCGCCAGATCGGCGAACTGATCGACGCATACAAGGCCAATGGCAACATTGAGCCGCTGCGCAAGACCATCGGCGATGTCGTCGGAGACGGCCCGAAGGCCGAGCAGGTTCATGAGTTCGACGACGACTCGGTTCTGCGTCTCGCCGACCAGTGGAAGCGCGGCGTTTCGATTGCGACGCCTGTTTTCGACGGCGCGAACGAAGCCGACGTCAACGACATGCTGCGTCTGGCAGGTCTCAAGGATAGCGGTCAGTCGACGCTCTATGATGGCCGTACCGGTGAGCAGTTCGACCGTCAGGTGACGGTGGGCTACATCTACATGCTGAAGCTCAACCACTTGGTCGACGACAAGATCCACGCTCGTTCGATCGGTCCTTACTCGCTCGTGACCCAGCAGCCGCTGGGCGGCAAGGCGCAGTTCGGCGGCCAGCGCTTCGGCGAAATGGAAGTCTGGGCGCTCGAAGCATACGGCGCGGCCTACACGCTACAGGAAATGCTGACGGTGAAGTCGGACGACGTCGCCGGCCGCACCAAGGTCTACGAAGCCATCGTCCGCGGAGACGACACGTTCGAAGCCGGTATTCCGGAAAGCTTCAACGTTCTCGTCAAGGAAATGCGCTCGCTGGGCCTCAGCGTCGAGCTCGAGAACACCAAGCTTGACGAGGCGCAGGCAGCTCAGCTGCCCGACGCGGCCGAGTAAGCACTTGATAGGGCGTGCGCTGCCAACGCGGCGCACGCCGGTCCCACCGGGCGCCGTATCCGTGTCGGCCCGGAAGGGAAGTTTCGCCGCATCCAGCGGTTATTCTCGTTTAAGCGAGGGAGGCGGCTCCCGGGAATTTGCCGCCGACCATCGCATTTTGAGGGCGCTTTAGCCCATGAAGGAGACAGGCATGAACCAAGAGGTCATGAATCTTTTCAATCCGCAGGTGCCTGCACAGAATTTCGATTCCATTCGGATTTCGATCGCGTCTCCGGAGAAGATCCTCTCCTGGTCTTACGGTGAGATCAAGAAGCCGGAAACCATCAACTACCGTACGTTCAAGCCGGAACGCGACGGTCTGTTCTGCGCGCGCATCTTCGGGCCGATCAAGGACTACGAATGCCTGTGCGGCAAGTACAAGCGCATGAAGTACAAGGGCATCATCTGCGAAAAGTGCGGCGTCGAAGTCACGCTGTCGCGCGTTCGCCGTGAGCGCATGGGCCATATCGAGCTCGCCGCTCCCGTTGCCCACATCTGGTTCCTGAAGTCGCTGCCATCACGCATTTCGACGCTGCTCGACATGACGCTGAAGGATGTCGAGCGTGTCCTCTACTTCGAAAACTACATCGTCACCGAGCCGGGCCTGACCGCCCTGAAGGAGCACCAGCTCCTCTCGGAAGAAGAGTACATGCTCGCTGTCGACGAATACGGCGAAGACCAGTTCACCGCGATGATCGGCGCCGAGGCGATCTACGAGATGCTGGCCTCGATGAACCTCGAAAAGATCGCTGGCGACCTGCGTGCCGAGCTTGCCGACACCACGTCGGATCTCAAGCAGAAGAAGCTGATGAAGCGCTTGAAGATCGTCGAGAACTTCATGGAGTCGGGCAACCGTCCGGAATGGATGATCATGAAGGTCGTTCCGGTCATCCCGCCGGATCTGCGTCCGCTGGTTCCGCTCGACGGCGGCCGTTTCGCGACGTCGGATCTGAACGATCTCTACCGCCGCGTCATCAACCGTAACAACCGTCTGAAGCGCCTGATCGAGCTTCGTGCGCCTGGCATCATCATCCGCAACGAAAAGCGCATGCTGCAGGAATCCGTTGACGCGCTGTTCGACAACGGCCGTCGCGGCCGTGTCATCACCGGCGCCAACAAGCGTCCGCTGAAGTCGCTCTCCGACATGCTGAAGGGCAAGCAGGGCCGCTTCCGCCAGAACCTGCTCGGCAAGCGCGTCGACTATTCCGGCCGTTCGGTCATCGTCACCGGTCCGGAACTGAAGCTGCACCAGTGCGGCCTGCCGAAGAAGATGGCGCTCGAGCTCTTCAAGCCGTTCATCTATGCCCGCCTCGACGCCAAGGGTTACTCCTCGACGGTCAAGCAGGCCAAGAAGCTGGTCGAGAAGGAAAAGCCGGAAGTCTGGGATATCCTCGACGAGGTTATCCGCGAGCATCCGGTTCTCTTGAACCGCGCACCGACGTTGCACCGCCTGGGCATCCAGGCCTTCGAACCTATCCTGGTCGAAGGCAAGGCGATCCAGCTGCATCCGCTCGTCTGCACGGCCTTCAACGCCGACTTCGATGGCGACCAGATGGCCGTTCACGTGCCGCTGTCGCTCGAAGCCCAGCTCGAAGCCCGCGTGCTGATGATGTCGACCAATAACATCTTGCATCCGGCCAACGGCGCGCCGATCATCGTTCCCTCGCAGGACATGGTTCTCGGCCTCTACTATCTGTCGATCCTCAACCAGAACGAGCCGGGCGAAGGCATGGCCTTCTCCGATCTCGGCGAGCTGCATCACGCCCTCGAAAGCAAGGTCGTGACGCTGCACACCAAGATCCGCGGCCGCTTCAAGTCGGTCGACGAGGATGGCAAGCCTTACTCGAAGATCTATGAGACGACGCCTGGCCGTCTGCTCATCGGCGAACTGCTGCCGAAGAACGGCAAGGTGCCCTTCGATATCTGCAACCAGGAAATGACCAAGAAGAACATCTCGAAGATGATCGACACGGTCTATCGCCATTGCGGCCAGAAGGACACGGTCATTTTCTGCGACCGCATCATGCAGCTCGGCTTCGCCCACGCCTGCCGCGCCGGCATTTCGTTCGGCAAGGACGACATGGTCATTCCGGATGCCAAGGCCAAGATCGTTGCCGACACCGAAAACCTGGTGAAGGAATACGAGCAGCAGTATAATGACGGCCTCATCACCCAGGGCGAGAAGTACAACAAAGTTGTCGACGCCTGGGGCAAGGCGACCGAAAAGGTCGCCGAAGAGATGATGGCCCGCATTAAGGCGGTCGAATTCGACGAGAAGACCGGTCGCCAGAAGCCGATGAACTCGATCTACATGATGAGCCACTCCGGTGCCCGCGGTTCTCCGAACCAGATGCGCCAGCTGGGCGGCATGCGTGGCCTCATGGCCAAGCCGTCGGGCGAAATCATCGAGACCCCGATCATCTCGAACTTCAAGGAAGGCCTGACCGTCAACGAGTACTTCAACTCGACGCACGGCGCCCGTAAGGGTCTGGCAGACACCGCCCTGAAGACCGCCAACTCCGGCTACCTGACCCGCCGTCTCGTCGACGTCGCGCAGGATTGCATCGTCACGCACGTCGATTGCGGAACGCAGACGGGCCTCACCATGACCGCCATCGTCGATGCCGGCCAGGTGGTTGCCTCGATCGGCGCCCGTATCCTCGGTCGCACGGCGCTCGACGACATCGACCATCCGGTCACGGGTGAGCGTATCGTCGATGCCGGCAGGATGATCCTTGAGCCCGACGTCGTCGAAATCGAGAAGGCCGGCATCCAGTCGATCCGCATCCGCTCGGCACTGACCTGCGAAATCCAGACGGGCGTCTGCTCGGTCTGCTACGGCCGCGACCTCGCGCGCGGTACGCCGGTCAATATGGGCGAAGCCGTCGGCGTCATCGCTGCTCAGTCGATCGGCGAGCCGGGCACCCAGCTCACCATGCGTACCTTCCACCTTGGCGGTACGGCAACCGTGGTCGACCAGTCGTTCCTCGAAGCTTCGTACGAAGGTACGGTGCAGATCAAGAACCGCAACATCCTGCGCAACTCCGATGGCAACCTCGTTGCCATGGGCCGCAACATGACCGTCCAGATCCTGGACGAACGTGGTGTCGAGCGGTCGTCGCAGCGTGTGGCCTACGGTTCGAAGCTGCATGTCGACGAAGGCGACAAGGTCAAGCGCGGCCAGCGCCTGGCAGAGTGGGACCCCTACACCCGTCCGATGATGACGGAAGTGGCCGGTACCGTTCAGTTTGAAGATCTGGTCGACGGTCTCTCCGTTCTGGAAGCGACCGACGAATCGACCGGCATCACCAAGCGTCAGGTTATCGACTGGCGTTCGACCCCGCGCGGCTCGGACCTCAAGCCGGCGATCGTCATCAAGGATGCCAGCGGCAATATCGCGAAGCTGTCTCGCGGTGGTGACGCCCGCTTCTTCCTCTCGGTCGATGCGATCCTGTCGGTCGAGCCGGGCACGAAGGTCTCCCAGGGTGACGTTCTCGCTCGTTCGCCGCTCGAAAGCGCCAAGACCAAGGATATCACCGGCGGTCTGCCGCGTGTTGCCGAGCTGTTCGAAGCCCGCCGTCCGAAGGACCACGCCATCATCGCAGAGATCGATGGTACGATCCGTCTCGGCCGCGACTACAAGAACAAGCGTCGCGTCATCATCGAGCCGGCGGAAGACGGTGTCGAGCCTGTCGAATACCTGATCCCGAAGGGCAAGCCCTTCCACCTTCAGGAAGGCGACTATATCGAAAAGGGTGACTACATCCTCGACGGTAACCCGGCTCCGCACGACATCCTGGCGATCAAGGGCGTGGAGGCTCTGGCCTCCTACCTCGTCAACGAGATCCAGGAAGTCTACCGCCTGCAGGGCGTCGTCATCAACGACAAGCACATCGAGGTGATTGTCCGTCAGATGCTGCAGAAGGTGGAAATCACCGATGCAGGCGACTCGACCTATATCGTCGGCGACAATGTCGACCGGATAGAGCTCGAAGACGTCAACGATCACCTGATCGAGCAGGGCAAGAAGCCAGCCTACGGCGATCCGGTTCTTCTCGGCATCACCAAGGCATCGCTGCAGACCCCGTCCTTCATCTCGGCCGCGTCCTTCCAGGAAACGACCAAGGTGCTGACGGAAGCTGCGATCGCCGGCAAGACCGACGGCCTGCAGGGTCTGAAAGAAAACGTCATCGTCGGCCGCCTTATCCCGGCCGGTACCGGCGGCACCATGACCCAGATCCGCCGCATCGCCACGTCGCGCGACGAGATGATCCTCGAAGAGCGCCGCAAGGGCACGGGTGCTGCCGTTGCCACGCCGATGCTGCAGGACATGGCCGAAAAGGCTCCGGCTGCGGAATAACCCGCAGCTGAAGTCTATGAAATTGAAAAACCGCCCGGAGCGATCCGGGCGGTTTTTGTTTTATCTGCTCTGATTATTTGGCGGGGAGGGGGCTGCTTCCGCTTATGCTGCCTTGGCAGCGTGACCAGCGGCTCCCTTCAGTTGAACCGAATGATCGCGACTTCGCCTTCGAC
The DNA here is from genome assembly GCF_013087615.1 of Rhizobium sp. WYCCWR 11152. Classification (NCBI taxonomy): domain Bacteria; kingdom Pseudomonadati; phylum Pseudomonadota; class Alphaproteobacteria; order Hyphomicrobiales; family Rhizobiaceae; genus Rhizobium; species Rhizobium sp. WYCCWR 11152. Next base: position 14,495 of record NZ_JABFCP010000026.1, read on the forward strand.
GGCGCCCTGGTAGGCAGATGCGTGCGGCTCTTCGGCCGGGACCTCGGTCAGCATGCCGATCTGGTCGAGATCTGCCTCGATGAAGCCTTCCTCGGCAAGGGCGTTCAAGGCCTCGCGTACGGCAGTGTCGTCGTCAGGCGCCTTCAGCATGATGTGCAGGTCGATGCCTTCGCTGGCGTCGGACTCGTAGCCCTTGCCGATGATGATGAAGATCATCGGGCCGTCGAAATTATTGTCGTTATCAGGTGTCGTGATCATCGCCTGTCCTTCGGCTCTTTGACGATTCGTTCGCTCGAATCCTGCTGGGAGGGCCGAACGCCGCAATTGCTGATTCCTTAACTGCTTTTGCTGCAATGCCCAAGTTTTTATCTTGGGGCACAGCCGTGAATTCGTCTAGAAGGATGAAACAGGGCGTTCGGCCGGCATATCAAGGCGATACGGCGAGTTTATTTCTTAACCGGCCTTGACGAGACGGGTGGAAACCAGTAGTACCCCGGCCATCAGATCCCATGTGAGGCTTGGCTGTTCGGGGCGACTCGCCCTGAAGTTCACCTCAAACAAGGTTCTAAACGCACGTTGAAGTCATGATGCTGCACGCACGACGCATATTCTATGCGTCCTCTGCTCCTTGTGGTCCATCTGCGGAAGCGGATCGGGCCATATTTTGCGCATTGACGGAAAGCGCGCGTCACTGCCGGAGACGGCGCGAGTTCAAGCCCGCAAGGGTACTGAGATAAAACGTAAGGGATGGTTGAATGCCTACCGTAAACCAGCTGATCCGCAAGCCTCGCCAGGCGAACGTAAAGCGTAACAAGGTTCCCGCACTCCAGGAGAACCCGCAGAAGCGCGGCGTTTGCACGCGCGTCTACACGACGACGCCGAAGAAGCCGAACTCGGCTCTGCGTAAGGTCGCAAAGATCCGCCTGACCAACGGCTTCGAAGTCATTGGTTACATCCCCGGCGAAGGTCACAACCTTCAGGAACACTCCGTCGTCATGATCCGTGGCGGCCGCGTCAAGGACCTTCCGGGTGTCCGTTATCACATCATCCGCGGCGTTCTCGATACCCAGGGTGTCAAGAACCGCAAGCAGCGCCGCTCCAAGTACGGCGCGAAGCGTCCGAAGTAATTCGGTTTTTGAATAATCCGGCGCTGCGCGAGGTCCTCCGCGTCATGAAGCGCCTTAACGGTTGAAGAGACAAAATATGTCCAGACGTCATAAAGCAGAAAAGCGCGAGATCAATCCGGACCCGAAGTTCGGCGATCTCGTCGTCACCAAGTTCATGAATGCCATTATGCTCGACGGCAAGAAGTCCGTTGCTGAAAACATCGTCTACGGTGCGTTCGACGTTGTCCAGGGCAAGGCCAAGCAGGAGCCGCTCACGGTTTTCCATTCTGCGCTTGAGAACATTGCCCCGCACGTTGAAGTTCGCTCGCGTCGTGTCGGTGGTGCGACCTATCAGGTCCCCGTCGATGTTCGTCCGGAGCGCCGCCAGGCTCTTGCTATTCGCTGGCTGATCGCTGCTGCCCGCAAGCGCAATGAAACGACTATGGTTGACCGCCTTTCCGGCGAACTGCTCGATGCGTCCAACAACCGCGGCTCCGCCGTCAAGAAGCGCGAAGATACGCACAAGATGGCTGACGCCAACCGCGCGTTCTCGCACTATCGCTGGTAATTCCGAACGGTATCGAAAGGCAGTCCACAATGGCTCGCGAATATAAGATCGAAGACTACCGTAATTTCGGTATCATGGCGCATATCGACGCCGGCAAGACCACGACCACCGAGCGTATTCTTTATTACACCGGCAAGTCGCACAAGATCGGCGAAGTCCACGACGGCGCAGCCACCATGGACTGGATGGAGCAGGAGCAGGAGCGTGGCATCACGATCACCTCTGCTGCCACCACGACCTACTGGAAGGGCCGTGACGGCAAAACGCGCCGCTTCAACATCATCGACACTCCCGGCCACGTCGACTTCACCATTGAAGTCGAGCGTTCGCTGCGCGTTCTCGACGGGGCCATCGCGCTGCTCGACGCTAACGCCGGTGTTGAGCCGCAGACGGAAACCGTCTGGCGTCAGGCTGAAAAGTACAATGTCCCGCGGATGATCTTCTGCAACAAGATGGACAAGACCGGTGCGGACTTCTACCGCTCCGTCGAGATGATCAAGACCCGTCTCGGTGCAACGGCTGTCGTCATGCAGCTGCCGATCGGTGCAGAAACCGAATTCAAGGGCGTCATCGACTTGGTCGAGATGAACGCACTCATCTGGCGCGACGAGTCGCTCGGCGCCCAGTGGGATGTCGTCGAGATCCCCGAGGACATGAAGGCCAAGGCTGAAGAATATCGCGAAAAGCTGATCGAGACGGTCGTCGACATCGACGAAGCCGCCACCGAAGCTTACCTCGAAGGCATTCTGCCCGACAACGATCAGATCCGTGCGCTGGTTCGCCGCGGCACGATCGACGTCAAGTTCCATCCGATGTTCTGCGGCACCGCCTTCAAGAACAAGGGCGTGCAGCCGCTGCTCGACGCCGTCGTCGACTACCTGCCGTCGCCGATGGACATCCCGGCGATCAAGGGCATCGATTTCAAGACGGAAGCCGAAATCGAGCGTCATGCCGATGACAGCGAGCCGCTTTCCATGCTCGCCTTCAAGATCATGAACGACCCCTTCGTCGGTTCGCTGACCTTCGCCCGCATCTACTCCGGCAAGCTCGAGAAGGGCACGTCGGTCATCAACACGGTCAAGGACAAGCGCGAGCGCGTCGGCCGTATGCTGCAGATGCACTCCAACTCGCGTGAAGACATCGAAGAAGCCTTCGCAGGCGACATCGTTGCTCTCGCTGGCCTCAAGGAAACCACGACGGGCGACACGCTCTGCGATCCGCTGAAGCCGGTTATCCTCGAGCGCATGGAATTCCCGGAGCCGGTCATCCAGATCGCCATCGAGCCGAAGACCAAGGGCGACCAGGAAAAGATGGGCCTCGCGCTCAACCGCCTGGCTGCTGAAGATCCGTCCTTCCGCGTCAAGACCGACCAGGAATCAGGCCAGACCATCATCGCCGGCATGGGCGAACTGCATCTCGACATCATCGTCGACCGCATGCGTCGTGAATTCAAGGTCGAAGCAACTGTCGGCGCGCCGCAGGTTGCCTACCGCGAAACCATCACCCGGACGCATGAAGAAGACTACACGCACAAGAAGCAGTCCGGTGGTACCGGCCAGTTCGCGCGCGTCAAGATCGTCTTCGAACCGAACCCGGACGGCGACGAATTCAAGTTCGAATCGAAGATCGTCGGCGGTTCCGTTCCGAAGGAATATATCCCCGGCGTCCAGAAGGGCATCGAAAGCGTTCTGTCTTCGGGTCCGCTCGCAGGCTTCCCGATGCTCGGCGTCAAGGCGACCCTCATCGACGGCGCCTTCCACGACGTCGACTCCTCGGTTCTTGCCTTCGAAATCGCATCGCGTGCCTGCTTCCGTGAAGCAGCCAGGAAGGCCGGCGCTCAGCTGCTCGAGCCGATGATGAAGGTCGAAGTCGTCACCCCGGAAGATTACGTCGGCGACGTTATCGGCGACCTGAACTCCCGTCGCGGTCAGATCCAGGGCCAGGAAAGCCGTGGTATCGCCGTCGTCATCAACGCGAACGTCCCGCTCGCGAACATGTTCAAATACGTCGACAACCTGCGCTCCATGTCCCAGGGCCGCGCCCAGTACACGATGACCTTCGATCACTATTCGCCGGTCCCGTCGAACGTCGCAACTGAAATCCAGGCAAAGTATTCCGGTCAGAAGTGACCGGAATACCAATTGACCGATAACAAGAATTAGATCCCTTCGGGGACTAGCAAAACGGAGACCCGAAAATGGGAAAGAGTAAGTTTGAGCGCAACAAGCCGCACGTCAACATTGGCACGATTGGCCACGTTGAC
>NZ_JABFCP010000027.1:0-381407 GCF_013087615.1 Rhizobium sp. WYCCWR 11152
TAGAACTAACCCACCGAAACAGTCAACACACCCAACCAAAGTTTTTTGACATTTTTGTAACAGGTTGATTCGGCTGGCATTTTTGCCGGTCGATATTATCCACAGGGCGCCCTTTCGGGACGGATTCCCGAAAATTCCTTTACCGGCTGGTCAAAAATCCATCGGAACGTCGTTCTCAACGATCGAAAGATAGCGAGAAAACAGGATCTTGCGCGAAATTATGGTTAACGGAGGATTAAAGCGCCTCCGACCGGCGAGCTTTAAATTTCCGTCACAAATCAGCGGCTGAGATTTCGGAACCTATCACCGAGTTGGGTGTTGTCTTTCCCATTGAAGGAAGGAGACCGACATGGCTGCCAATACCGATGATATCAGAGCATCCGTCAGCAAGGACATCGCCGCACTCCAACAGGAAGTCTCGCGCCTGCAGAAGATGATTTCCGCTCAGGGCGCTGAAGCCTATTACGAAGTGCGTGGCCGCGCCGGCAAGGTTTATGACGAAGCCCTGCCCCGGGCAAAGAACGCCGTCGCCCAGATCCGGGCCGAAGGTGTGGCTGCTGCCGACGCCGCCCGCGAGCATCCGACCGCAACGACCACTGCCCTGGTGCTTGCAGGCGCCATTGGCTTTCTTGCCGGATACCTGCTTTCCGGCAGTTCTCAGCCGCAGCCTCGCCATTGGTGGCGCTGAACACGCCATATCCACCCATAAACCAGTTTTTGCGCACCCGCCGATCCGTTTTTCGGCAGGGTGCGTAAATGCTTATGTCTTAGAAAAACCAATTTTTAATGCCAGCTATGGGAACATAAAAAACGAAGGGAGGACTACCATGGAAAACAAGAGGGCCAACTGCATTATTGAAGTCAGCGTCGACAGCGCCGATGGCCGCTATGCCGTCGGTATCATGAATATGCGCCAGGCACTCGATCTGCCGGAAATGCCTAGTCTGTCCTACACACATCCGGACCCGGTCAAGGCCGCCGCCGGCATCGTCGTCAGCCGCAAGGAACTGGCCGGTTTCATGGTCTGCCGCTGAGGCAGCACCACCCTAACAAAGCCGTGACGGCGCTTTATCCAAAGCGCTGACCCCTTGTTGCAGCGCCTTTATTCCCCTCGTTTTTTATTCACGTTGCTGGCATCCTTCTGCCGTTCATGCCAAGAAAACGGCATCGAAAGCAGGATAAGGATGGCAAATGAGGGAGCGGCGCCCCCCGCACAAGACGCGTGAACGAACAAAGCCCGGAGATACCGCCGCGGCCAAGCGGGTCACCCTTCCCCGTGCCCTTTCCAAACTCGGTTATTGCTCCCGCACGCAGGCCGAACGTCTGATTGCCGAAAATCGTGTTGCGGTTGACGGCCGTACCGTCAGCGATACCTCCGCATGGGTCGATCTTGCCACGGCAAGGATCAGCATCGACGGCCTCGTCATCGCTGCCGAAGCGAAAATCTATCTGATGCTCAACAAGCCTCGCGGTCTCGTCACCACCCGCCACGATCCCGAAGGCAGGCCGACGGTCTATGATTGTCTCAGGGATTTCGACATCCCGCATCTCTCTCCGATCGGCCGGCTCGACAAGGCGAGCGAGGGCTTGCTGCTTTTCACCAACGACACCGAATTCGCCCAGATCCTGCTTGATCCGGTCACCCATGTAACAAAAACCTATCATGTCCAGATCGACCGCATCATGGACGACGAGGACATAGCCGCCATGACAGCAGGCATCCGCCACGACGGCGAAGTGCTGACGGCGACCGCCGCGCGGCGCCTGCGCCAGGGCGACAGGAATTCGTGGATCGAGGTCGAGCTCGACGAGGGCCGCAACCGCCAGATCCGCCGCATGCTGGAGGCGCTCGGCACCGAATGCCTGCGTCTCGTGCGCGTTGCAATCGGCGGACTCGAACTCGGCGAACTGCCGAAAGGCACCGTGCGTGCGCTGACCGAACCCGAATTGCAGGCACTGCGCCGGAAAACCGGCATGGAGAGGACGAGACGCAATTGACTGCTGTGACGGAGATGGCGCCGCACGACTTCTGGCAGGAACTTCACCCGCCCGGCACCTTTGCCGGCGATGGGGAGTTCACCTCCTTTTACGTCGCCACGCTCGAAGACGGCCGCCAGCTTCGCCTGCCGATCCGTGAGCTGGCGGATGGCGACCGGGCCCTCGCCTCGCTGATCGTCAACCAGGCGAGCTTCGCCGTGCTCGATGCGCTCGCCGAAAGCCTCGCCGAGAAGATCAGGCCCATGCGCATCGATGTCGTCGCCGGCCTGCCGACGCTCGGCCTGACGCTGGCCGCCGCCGTGGCGCAGAAGCTCGGCCATAGCCGCTACGTTCCGCTCGGCACCTCGCGCAAATTCTGGTATCGCGACGAGCTCTCCGTCGCCCTGTCTTCCATCACCACGCCGACACAGCAGAAACGTCTCTATATCGATCCGCGCATGCTGCCGCTGCTTCAGGGACGACGCGTCGCACTCATCGATGACGTCATTTCCAGCGGCGCCTCGATCGTCGCGGGTCTTCATCTGCTGACAGGCTGCGGCATCGAACCCGTCGTCATCGGTGCGGCCATGCTGCAATCGGAGCGCTGGCGCGAAAGTCTCGCAGCCGCCGGGCCGCAATGGAGCGCGCGCACCGTCGGCGTCTTCGCAACCCCCATTCTGGAGCGGAACGCCACGGGCCGGTGGCAGGCACCACCAGCCTGACGCGAGATATGAGGATTGTTCAATCTTTGCCTGAAGGCGCCTCTGTACAGCGCATGAGGAACGATTACAGTCCCGCCTGATCGATGAAACAACGGATCTGCCCATGTCGTTCGAGCAAGCATCCCTGCTGATCCTTCTGCTGGCGATGCTCATTCTCTTCTCGCTCGATCGCATCCGCATCGAGGTGGTCTCGATCGCCGGCTTGCTTGTCGGCCATGCGCTCGGCCTTTATCCCGCCGAGCAGATCTTCACGGGCTTCGCCAGTCCCGTCGTCATCACCGTCGTCGAGATCCTGCTGATCGTCCAGGTGTTGGCGCGCGCCAGGCTCTTCGACAGTCTCGCCGCCCGTTTCGCGGCCGCAAGACCTTCGGGCTTCAAGGTCATCGCCGGTACTTCCGCGCTCGCCGGCTTCATGTCCATCTTCATGAACAATATCGGCGCCTTTGCGATCACCTTGCCGGTCGCGCTACGCTTGGGCACGGTCCTGACGATCCCGCGCCGCCAGCTCGTCATGCCGGTCTCGTTCGCGGCCCTGCTCGGCGGCCTCGTTTCGCTGATCGGCACGCCGGCCAACCTGCTCGTCAGCGATGCACTCGCCAAGGCGACCGGAACCGGCTTTCACTTCTTCGATTTCGCCTATGTCGGCCTGCCGGTCGCCATCGCCGGCATTCTGCTCATCGCCTTTCGCGTGCAGCGCCTGTTTCCGGAACCCGACGAAACACCGGTAAAGATCTCTCCGGCCACGCGTGGCATCGTCGTCGAGCGTCGCATCCCTGACGTCTCGCCGCTGATCGGCGTGCGGCTTTCCGATTGCCCGGCAAGTTTCGGTATCAAGCCGCATGCGCTGATCCGCGGCGACAGTTTCGTCTTCGGTCCGCTCGACCAGTCGGTGATCGAACCCGGCGACGTGCTGCTTGCCGAAGGCGCCGATGCGGTCTTTGCCGGCCTTGCCGCCACGCAGGCGCTGATCGCCGATGCCCATCCGCATGGCCTGCAGCCGGATTTCACCCGTGTCGAAGCCGTCGTCATGCCGGAGAGCACGTTGGTCGGTTCGCGCGTCCGCTCGCTCGAAGTCTTCCACCGTCGCGGCATCGCGGTCACCGCCCTTTCCATGCGCGCGCCACGCATCGAGGGCCGCTTCCTCGACCTGCAATTGTCGATCGGCGATATATTGACGCTGGAGGGGCCGCGCATTGCAATCGGCGAAGCGTTGGAGGAAAGCGAGTGCCTGCCGCTCGCCTCGACAGCACCGAGCGAACCGGCGCCGCTCCTATCCTGGCGGCCCTTCGCGCTCTTTGCCTGCGGCGTCGCCGCCTCGGCGGCCGGCCTGCGTCCCGACATCGCTTTTGCCGGCGTCGTGCTCGTGCTCGCTCTGCTCAATCACCTCAACATCCGTCAGGCGATGGCCGATCTCAACTGGCCGATCATCATCATGCTGGCGGCGATGATCCCGATCGGCCAGGCGGTGGCAAGCACCGGAGCTGCCGAAACCATTGCCGGCTGGCTCAGCCTCGTCGCGCCGATCACCCATCCGCTCTTCGGCATCGCCCTCATCCTCTTCCTCGCCATGGCATTGACGCCTTTTGTCAACAATGCGACGGTCGCAATCGTCCTGACCCCGATCGCACTGGAATTCGCAAGAGCCGGCAGGCATGCGCCGGACGCCTATCTGATCGCGGTCGCCGCCGGAGCGTCGCTCGATTTCCTAACGCCCTTCGGCCATCACAACAACACGCTGGCAATGGGCATCGGCGGCTACCGCTTCAGTGACTTCCTGCGCGTCGGCTGGCCGCTTGCCGTCACAAGTTACGGCCTCGCCCTGCTTCTCACCGGTCTGTTCTGGCTGTGATGCGATACCCGATCGGCTTGACTTCCCCAGCAATGAAACTAGAGCAGGAAGTCTTCACCCAATAATTAAGGACAGTCGAGCACCGTGCGAATTCTTTCCGAAGCCCATTTCCCGGAATTGCCGGCCTATTATCGCGGCAAGGTGCGCGAGAATTACGATCTTCCGGACGGACGCCGCATTATTATCAGCACCGACCGGCTGAGCGCTTTCGACCGCATCCTGACCTGCATCCCCTATAAGGGCGAGGTACTGACGCAGACAGCGCGCTACTGGTTCGAGGCGACGAAGGACATCTGCCCGAACCACGTTCTCGACTATCCCGATGCGAATGTCGTCATCGGTAAGCGGCTCGACATCCTGCCAGTCGAGATCGTCGTGCGCGGTTATCTCGCCGGCACCACCGGCACCTCGATCCTGACGCTTTATAAGAAGGGCGAACGCGAGATGTACGGCATGCGTCTACCCGACGGCATGCGCGACAACCAGATCCTGCTGGAACCCGTCATCACGCCGACCAGCAAGGAATTCGACGGCGGCCACGATGAGCCGCTGACCCCGGCCGAAATCGTCACGCGCGGCCTTCTCACGAAGGAACAATGGCAGACGCTGTCGACATATGCGCTCGCCCTCTTTGCCCGTGGCCAGGAGATGGCGGCGAAAAACGGGCTGATCCTGGTCGACACCAAATACGAGTTCGGCACCGATGGTGACGGCAACATTATCCTCGCCGACGAGATCCACACGCCGGACAGCAGTCGCTACTGGCTTGCCGAAAGCTATCCGGCAAGCTTTGCCGCCGGAAAACGCCCAGAAAGTTTCGACAAGGATTTCGTCCGCGCCTGGGTGGCGGAACGCTGCGATCCCTATAAGGACGAGATCCCGGAAATCCCCGCCGAACTGATCGAGCAGACCTCGGCCGTCTATATCAAAGCCTACGAGGCGATCACCGGCGAGCGCTTCGTTCCTGACGATAGCGGCGAGACGCCACTTGCCCGTGTCCGAAACAACCTCGCTCCCTATTTCCCTTGAAATGGCGACAGACGAAAGCCGCCGGCCCGATCATCAGCTTGCGGCATTCCTTCCAATCGCGCTAGCATTGGCAAAAAGGGGTATCGGGCTCAGCCCGGCGGGGAACAAATGGTAAGAAGGCCAAGACGCAAGGCCGAGGAAACGCGGGAAGACATTCTCTCCATGGCGGAGATGCTGTTTCGCGAGCGCGGCTTCGTTGCGGTGTCGATCGCCGATATCGCCGGCGCGCTCCACATGTCGCCCGCCAATGTCTTCAAGCATTTCCGTTCCAAGGTGGCGCTCGTCGATGCGATCGCAGGACGTCATCTCGATGATGCCGCCGAGCGCTTCGCCGCCTTCGATGAGAAGCTGCCGCCAAAGGAACAACTGCTCCGCTTCATCCTGCGCCTGCTGGAAAGCCACCTGCAGGACATCCAGAAGAACCCTTATATCTTCGAAATGGTGCTTTCGACGATCGAGGCCAAACTCGAGGCCGGCAATCGCTATCGCGCCCGCATCGAGGCGAAGCTCGGCGAGATCATCCGTGAAGGCATGGCGGAGGGAAGTTATCATTGCCGCGATCCCGAGAGCGCGGCGCGTACCGTTGCAGACGTCCTCGCCTGCGTGCTGCACCCTGTCCTGATCGCTCGCGACGACAAGGAGACCCTTGTGCACCGCGCCGAAAAAATCGTGTGTTTCGTCGATGCCGCACTGCAAAATAGCGCTTGCTAAGTGATGATTGCTGAATTACGTCACTTCGTAAAGCTTTTCTTAAATTCGGATAACGGCATTTGAAGCCAACCCAATCCTGACGCCTATATAAGCCTGCGCTCGCTCAAGCCGAGCCCGCAGGCCCGAGCTCGTGGATTGAACGGCGATTGCCACCGCACAGGAATTCAGCATGATACGGCGTGCCCTCCTCATCTCCTCGGCCCTGGCATTCGCAGCCCTTCTCGCCGCCTGCAGCGACAGTGGCTCCAAGCCCGCCGGCAATGCGGGTGCAGCCGGGGCGCAGCAGGCTGCCCCCGTCGGCGTCATCACGCTGACGAAGGGCAGCTTCCCGATCACCACGATCCTGCCCGGCCGCGCCGAGACATTTCAGACCGCCGATATCCGGCCTCAGGTCAGCGGCCTGATCCGCGAGGTCGCCTTTAAGGACGGCGGCGAGATCAAGAAGGGCGACCTTCTCTACCAGATCGAGGATGCACCCTATATCGCCGCCGTCGAGCAGGCCAAGGCGGCGATTTCCAAGGCGCAGGCGAGCGTGCCGAGCGCTGAAAGCAATCTCGACCGCTACCAGCGCCTCGTCGGCAGCGGCGCCACCCAGATCGAATTCGAAACGGCCAAGACGACGCTGCTCCAGGCCAAGGCCGAAGTCGAGTCGGCGAAGGCCTCACTGTCCGCTGCACAGATCGACCTCGACCACACCAGGATCGTCGCCCCTTTCGACGGCATCATCGACCAGACGGCCGTTAATGTCGGCAACGTTGTCTCTGCCAACCAGACGACGGCGCTGACGACGATCCGCCAGCTCGATCCGATCTACATCTCGCTGACGGAATCGAGCACCAACCTGCTGAAGCTGCGCGATGCGATGGCCGCCGGCGACATCAAGGGCGAAGCCAATGTCGTCTTCCACCTGATCCTCGAAAACGGCAAGGAATATAACCAGCAGGGCAAGCTCGACATGTCGAAACAGGTGGTCAGTGAGACCACAGGCACCTTCATCATTCGTGTGCTCTTTCCCAATCCCGACCGTATCGTACTGCCCGGCATGTATGTCCGCGCAACCGTCGAGCTCGGCGCCGAGGCCGGTTATGCGCTGCCGCAGCTGGCGACGAGCCGTGACGCCAACGGCCGGCTGACGGCACAGTTCGTTTCCGCCGACGGCAAGGTCGAAACCCGCGCCTTCGAGAACAGCTCGCCCTCCAACAATTCCTGGCTCGTGACCGAAGGCATCAAGGACGGCGATCAGCTGATCGTCAGCGGCCTGCAATCGATCACCTCAGGCATGCCGGTGAAGCCGGTCCCGATGAAGATCAACGACACCGGCGTGGTCGTGCCTGCCGAGCAGCCCGCGGCCGGTGACGCGCAGAAGCCCGCAGCGAAGTAATCGCCGCAGGCCCGCATCGTCACCGTCTCAGCCGCACAGGAACAACCGATGGCCAAGTTTTTCATCCGACGTCCGATTTTCGCCTGGGTCATTGCGATCACCATCATGCTCGCCGGCCTGCTGGCGATTTTCACGCTGTCGATCTCGCAATATCCCGACATCGCCCCGACGACGGTTCGCATCAACGCCACCTATCGCGGCGCCAGCGCCGAGACTGTCGAGAAATCGGTGACGACGATCATCGAGGACGGCATGACCGGCCTCGACGACCTCACCTACATGACCTCGACCTCATCGACGGGTTCGGCCAGCATCCAGCTCACCTTCGGGACGAGCGCCGACCCCGATATCGCCCAGGTGCAGGTGCAGAACAAGCTGCAGCTGGTTCAGTCGCAGCTTCCAAGCGACGTCATCGATGCCGGCATCAGCGTCACCCGCTCGACCTCGAGCATCCTTCTCGTCGGCTCGCTCGTTTCGACCGACGGTAAGCGCAACTCCGTCGACCTCGGCAATATCATGTCGACCTCGATCGAGGATCAGATTCAGCGCCTGGAAGGCGTCGGCAGCATCAATGTCTTCGGTTCAGGATACGCCATGCGCGTCTGGCTCGATCCGTTCAAGCTGCTGAAATACCAGTTGACGCCGAGCGACGTGACGTCAGCCATCCAGGCGCAGAACACCCAGGTCTCCGTCGGTTCGCTCGGTGCTCAGCCGACGATCCCCGGCCAGCAGATCAACGTCACCATCACCGCCCAAAGCCAGCTGACCACCGTCGCCGATTTCGAGCACATCATCCTGAAGGTCGAAAAGGACGGCGCGACGGTGCGTCTGAGCGACGTCTCGCGCATCGAGATCGGTCAGGAAAGCTACGGCGGCAGTTCGCGCTACAACGGCCAGCCGTCGACCGGTTTCGCCGTCAATCTTGCAATCGGCGCCAACGCCATCGATACCGCCGCCCGCGTGCGCTCCGCGCTCGAGGTCATCGGCCGCGGCCTGCCGGCAGGTGTCGAGATCACCTATCCCTACGACACCACGCCCTTCGTGGAACTGTCGATCGAGAAGGTCGTGCACACGCTGATCGAGGCGATCGTGCTCGTCTTCGTGGTGCTGCTCGTCTTCCTGCAGAATCTCCGCGCGACGCTGATCCCGACGATTGCCGTTCCCGTGGTGCTGCTCGGCACCTTCGGGGTGCTGGCGGTCACCGGCTACTCGATCAATACCTTGACGATGTTCGCCATGGTGCTGGCGATCGGTCTTCTTGTCGACGATGCCATCGTCGTCGTCGAAAACGTCGAACGCATCATGTCCGAAGAAAAGCTTTCGCCGCTCGAGGCGACGGAAAAATCGATGGGCGAGATCACCGGCGCCATCGTCGGCATCGCGCTCGTCCTCACCGCCGTCTTCATTCCGATGGCCTTCTTCGGCGGTTCGACCGGCATCATCTATCGCCAGTTCTCGATCACCATCGTCTCGGCCATGCTGCTGTCGGCGCTCGTCGCCCTCGTGCTGACGCCCGCACTTTGCGCCACGATGCTGAAGCCGGTCGGCGAACACAGGAAGCACCGCGTTGGCGACTGGTTCAACCGCAACTTCACGCGCTCGACCAACGGCTATATCACGACCATCGGCTATCTGCTGAAGCGGCCGATCCGCGTCATGCTGGCCTTCCTTCTGGTCGGCGCCGGCTGCGCCTATCTCTTCACCCGCTTGCCGAGCTCATTCCTGCCGCAGGAAGACCAGGGCGTGCTGCTGACCATCGTCACCACACCGCCGGGCTCGACCACGCAGCAGACCCAGGCAGTCGTCGAGAAGGTCGAGAAATACTATCGTGAAAACGAGAAGGACGCCGTCGATTCCGTATTCGGCGCGCTCGGCTTCGGCTTCAGCGGTTCCGGCCAGAACAGCGCCATCGTCTTCACCAAGCTCAAGGATTTCTCGCTACGCACCGATCCGACGCTGAGCGCTCAATCGGTCGTCAACCGGGCGCTTGGCAATTTCTTCGCGATCCGCGAGGCGCAGGTCTTCGCGCTGCTGCCACCGGCGATCCAGGGTCTCGGCGTGTCCAGCGGCTTCTCCATGTATCTCGTCGACACCGGCGGCCACGGCAACGACGCCCTGACGGCCGCCTCCAAGCGGCTGATCCAGATGGGCAATAGCTCGGGCAAGATCGTGGCGCTGCGCAGCAGCAACAAGGAAGTCGAGCCGCAGATGCGCATCGTGCTCGATCAGGAAAAGATCGGCGCCATGGGCGTCGACATCGCTTCGGTCAATTCGATGCTGTCGATCATCTTCACCGGCCGCGACGTCAACGACTTCACGCTGAACGGCGAGATCAAGCCGGTCTACGTCGAGGGCGATGCGCCCTTCCGCATGCAGCCGAGCGATCTCAACCACTGGTACGCCCGCAACAATGACGGCGAAATGGTGCCCTTCTCCGCCTTTACCCGCACGGAATGGGTGAAGGGCGCGCCCTCGCTTGCCCGCTTCAACGCCGTCAGCGCCATTCCGCTCGACGGAGCGTCCGCTCCCGGGGTTTCTTCCGGCGATGCGATGAACGAAATGGAAGCACTGACCAATCAGCTCGGCGGCGGTTATACCGTCGCCTGGCAGGGCATCTCCTATCAGGAGCGGCTGTCCGGTTCGCAGGCGCCGATGCTCTACGCGATCTCGGTGCTGGTCGTCTTCCTCTGCCTGGCAGCGCTTTACGAAAGCTGGTCGATCCCCTTCTCGGTGATCATGGCGGTACCTGTCGGCATCCTCGGGGCGCTGACGGCGGCAACGGTCTTCGGCCAGGCGAACGACGTCTATTTCAAGGTCGGCTTGCTGACCACCATCGGGCTGGCGGCGAAGAACGCCATCCTGATCGTCGAATTCGCCAAGGACCGCATGGAAAGCGGCATGGGGCTCTACGAGGCGACATTGGAAGCCGCAAGATTGCGGCTGCGGCCGATCATCATGACCTCGCTTGCCTTCATTCTCGGCGTCGTGCCGCTGGCGATCGCGACAGGCGCGGGCTCGGCGGCACAGAATGCCATTGGTATCGGCGTTCTCGGCGGCATGCTGGCGGCTACAATGCTCGGAATTTTCTTCGTGCCGTCGTTTTTCGTCGTCATCCGACGCATCTTTGCCACACGCGGTAAAAATGCGGCAGGACTGTGATATAAATGCACTGTGATAATGCAGTTCCCGTTGCTACATTGCGCCCGACTGCTTCGGAATGGTGTTTTTGGTAGAACGAGGCGCGGCGGCCGATAGTGAAGCATGAAGCTTTGGACAAGAATTGACTTGCTCGAGTACAGGATGAAATGAATGGTATCTCTTCGTTTTGCCACACCGGCATTATTGTTATTGTTGTCGGGCTGCGTTGTGGGCCCGGATCATGTTCCTCCTGAGATGCCGCTGCCCGCCAAATTCGGAGAGGGTGGAACCAAGAGTGATGGCGATGTTACCACCGTGGCCTGGTGGAGCGCCTTCAGAGACCGCAAGCTGGACGGCCTCGTCCAGTCCGGCCTCGACCAGAACCTGTCAGTCCAGCAGGCGATCGAACGCATCAATGCGGCTTCCGCCAACGTCACCGTCGCAGGAGCCGGCGCCCTGCCCAACCTGACCGTCGGCGCCTCGCACACGGTCAGCGGCCAGAGGGGCGAGCTGCGCACGCAGTTCGACACGCGCAACACCAGCGGCGGCGAAGCACAGCTGACCTGGCTGCTCGATATTTTCGGCCTCTACAAGCGCAACACCGAGAGCGCTCTCGCTTCGCTCGATTCTGCTTACGCATCGGCAGACGTTGCCAAGCTGACCCTCGTGCAGGACCTCGTCTCCAGCTATATCGACGTTCGTTATTATCAGCAGCGCCTGGCGCTTTCGAAGGCCAACCTGAAGTCCCGTCAGGAAACCTACGAACTGACCAAGTTCCAGCTGGAAGCCGGCGCCGCCTCGCGTCTCGACGTCGTTCAGGCCGAAGGCCTGGTGCAGTCGACGCTCGCCGAAATTCCCGGCCTCGAAACCAACATCCGCATTTCGGCCCATCACATCGCCACGCTGCTCGGCCTGCCGGCCGCAACCCTTGTCGATGATCTGCTGAAGGGCTATGGCCAGCCGGTATTCCGCGGCGGCATCACCTCCGGCATCCCGGCCGACCTGATCCGCAACCGTCCCGACATCCGTGTGGCGGAACGCGACCTCGCAGCTGCAACGGCACTGATCGGCGTCGCCCAGGCGCAGCTCTATCCGAGCATCTCGCTCAGCGGCTCGATCTCGCCGGCCTACATCAACCAGCGTGGCATCCACGGCGGCCTGACGCCCTGGTCCTTCGGCCCCACCCTCAACCTGCCGATCTTCGATGGCGGTACCCTGCGCGCCGGCGTCAAGACGGCGCAGTCCAATGCCGCAGCGGCCTATCTCAACTGGAAGTCGACGGTACTGACCGCGATCGAACAGGTCGAGAATGCACTTTCGGCCGTCCGCCGTGACGCCCGCACGGTCTCGGCACTTCAGGCTCAGGTGAAGACGACACAGGAAACGCTCGAACTTTCGACCGCATCCTACAAGGACGGTGCCTCTTCGCTGCTCGACGTTCTCGACGCCCAGCGCCAGGTTTCGCTCGCCCAGGCAAGCCTTGCCGCAGCCGTCCAGCAGATGGCCAAGGACTACGTGTCGCTGAATATCGCAATCGGCGGCGGTTTCGCCCCCGGCGGCAAGACCACCGCACCGGCGGCGAAGGTTGTGGCTGTCAAGGGCTGACAACTTCTTCAATCGATCTGAAAGTACAGAGCCTCGCGATCGTCTCGCGGGGCTTTTTCTTGTCCGCCGCGTGCCGTAACCGAATAATTGCGCATAAGATGAATTCGGATTCGACAGGCGGGAAAAGCTGAGCTATCACTTTGATTAAACGATTAATCAGAATGATCGTCAATCATGCCAGCATCGCGCCCGGGACCGAACCTCAGCAGAATAGCGACGTCGCTCGGCGTCTCCGTCGCCACGGTCTCCAATGCGCTTTCCGGCAAGGGCCGGGTTTCCGGCCAACTGGTCGAAAGAATCCGTGAGCATGCAGCCGAGCTCGGTTACGTCCCGAGCCAGGCGGGGCGGGCGCTGCGGACCGGCCGCAGCGGCGTTCTCGGTCTGGTGCTGCCCGATATCGCCAATCCGCTGTTCCCGAAGATCGCGCAGGCGATCGAATTCGCTGCCTCCGCCGCAGGTTACGGCGTGCTGATCGCCGATTCTCGCGGTGATGTCGCCGCCCAGACCGAGGCGATCAACCGGCTGGTCGAGCGCGGCGTCGACGGCATGGTCGTCATTCCCCGCCGCGCCACCCGCATCTCGTCCGCCGCCTGTCCGGTCGCCGTCATCGACACTCCCTCGACGCCCGGCAACACCGTTGCCGCCGACCATTGGCAGGGCGGCCATGAAATCGCCGGCCATCTCGCAGGCCTCGGCCATCGCCACATCCTCATCATCGGCAACAATCAGGAATCCAACGTCCAGAACGACCGTGCCGGCGGCATCCGCTCCGGCATGCGCCGCGGCATGCATTCGGAAACGCTGTGGATCGACAGGCTGGAGAAGGAGAACGGCAGCGGCTGCCCGCTCGGCCTCGCCGAAAAAGTCAGGCAGGGTTTCACCGCCTTCGCGGCCCTGTCCGACCTGCAGGCGCTGCGGGCGCTGACGGAGTTGCAGCAGGCGGGCATCAACATTCCCACTGACGTCAGCGTCACCGGCTTCGACGACCTCATCTGGTCATCTGTTGTCACGCCGTCGCTGACGACGGTCCGGATGGACATGGATAGGATTGCCGAGATTGCCGTGTCGGCGCTGGTGGATACCATAAGAACAAGCAGCATCCGCGAGGGCGTACTCGTTACCGCGGAGATCGAACGCGTCGCCATGCAGCTGATCGTCCGCCAATCATCCGGGCCTGCGAACCCGGCACCAAAAACCTCAGAGATGGAGAACATGTAAGATGAAAAAGGCTCTCATTGCCTCGGTAGCACTCGCCGCCCTATGCCCGCTCACCGCAGCCGCAGCAGAACGGACGCTGACGATTTCCGTCTATGCCTTTGCGCAGGACGATTTCAAGACGCTGGTCTATGATCCCTTCGAAGCCAAATGCGGCTGCAAACTCGTGGTCGAAACCGGCAACAGCGTCGAGCGTCTGGCCAAAATGGAGGCGAACAAGGCCAACCCGGTCGTCGATCTCGCCGCCGTTTCCATGGCCGATGCGCTGGCCGCCTCGCGCGCCGGCCTGATCGACAAGATCGATACCGCGAAGCTCGCCGATTTCGCCAAGCTCTATGACGTCGCCAAGGATCCGAACGGTGACGGCATGAGCGTCGGTTACACCTTCTACGCCACCTCGATTGCTTATCGCTCCGATAAGATGAAGATCGACTCCTGGGCCGATCTTCTGAAGCCGGAATATGTCGGCCACGTCGCCTTTCCAAACGTGACCACCAACCAAGGCCCGCCGGCGCTCTATATGCTCGGCCTGGCGCTCGGCAAGGACACGCCGGATCTGAAGGGGCCGATCGAAGCGCTGGGCGAGAAGAAGGACGACATCGTCACCTTCTACGAAAAGTCCTCGCAGCTGGTGCAACTGATGCAGCAGGAGGAGATCTGGGCAGCGCCGATCGGCCGTTTCTCATGGGCCGGCTTCACCAAACTCGACGTCCCGGTCGCCTGGGCGACGCCGAAGGAGGGCCAGACCGGCGGCATGAACGTGCTGGTGCTGACCAAGGGCTCGAAGAACCAGGATCTAGCTTTGCAGTTCATGGACTTCTGGCTCTCGACCGACATCCAGACCAAACTCGCCGAAAAGCTGATCGACAGCCCGGCAAACAGCGAGGTCAAGCTTTCCGAAGCCGCCGCCAACAACCTCACCTATGGCGAGGAAACGGCCAAGAGCCTCAAGCTGATCCCATCAGCCGTCGCCCTCGACAATCGCGCCGGCTGGCTGAAGACGTGGAACGAGAAGGTCGGCCAGTAAGGCCCGCGTGAAAATTGGCCCCGGCGCCTCTGCCGGGGCCTCCCTCTTGTCCGCTCGAAAGGCGCCTCATGTTCCAGAACCGCGCAGAAGCCCTGGCGCTTGCCTTGCCGGCAGCCATCTTTGCGACCGTGGTCTTTCTGTTGCCCGTTGCGATCCTCTTGTCGGAGGGCTTCCGCGCCGGCAGCGCCTGGAGCCTGTCGGCCTATGCCGATTTCTTCTCCGGGACGTTGAACCGCACCGTTTTCCTGCGCACGTTCCGGCTCGGCCTCGAAGTCACCGCCGTTTCCGCGGTCATCGGTTATGCCGCAGCCTTTGCCATCGTCAACCTGCCGGCGAAGGGCAAAGGCCGGATGATCGGCCTCGTGACCCTGCCGCTGATGATCTCTCCGGTGGCGCGCACCTATGCCTGGATCGTCATTCTCGGCCGCACCGGCATCGTCAACCAGGCGATAACAGGCCTGGGTCTCAGCGCCGAGCCGCTGCGGCTGCTGTTCACCGAGACCGCCGTCTTCATCGGCCTCCTGCAGCTCTTCCTGCCGCTGATGATCCTGTCGCTGATCAGCGCGCTCGAAAACATGCCGAAGGATGCGATTCCGGCTGCTCGTGTGCTCGGCGCCAACTGGTTCCAGGTCTTCTGGAAAGTCATCCTGCCGCTCACCAGGGAAGGCCTCGTCGTCGGCGGCACGCTTGTCTTCACCGGATCGCTGACCGCCTATATCACCCCCGCCGTGCTTGGCGGCTCCAAGGTGCTGATGCTGGAAACGCTGATGTACCAGCAGGTTTCCGTCGCCAATGATTTCGTTTCGGCAAGCGTCATCGCCTTCATCCTGATCGTCATGAGCTTTGCCGCCAACATCCTGCTGAAACGCCTTGCGACGGCGAGGAACCGCCGATGACGCTGCGCCTGTTTTCGCCCCTCGTGCTTTTCCTGCTGCTGGTCTTCCTGATCGGCCCGTTCCTGATCATCATCGCCGCTTCGCTATCATCAGGAGATACGCTGGCCTTCCCGCCGCAGGGCCTGTCGCTGCGTTGGGTGATGAAGGTGTTCACCATCGAGAGTTTCCGCGACAGCTTCGCCATGTCGATGTTCCTCGCTGTCTTCGGAACGCTCGCAGCCCTCCTCCTCGGCATCCCGGCCGCCTACGCCCTCTCCCGCTACAAGCTGCCCGCGGCCGAGACCGTCCGCACCATCGTGTCGCTGCCGATCATCGTGCCCGGCATCATCGTCGGCCTGGCGCTGCTGCGTTATCTCGTCGTGCCCTTCGGCTTCAACATCACGCTCGCGCTCTTCTTCGCCCATACGGCGCTGGTGCTGCCCTATGCCGTGCGTGTCGTCTCGGCGAGCCTCGACAATCTGCGCTCGGACATTGAGGAGGCTGCCGTCCTACTCGGTTCCTCGCGGCTCGGCGCCTTCTTCCGCGTGGTGATGCCGAATATCCGCGGCGGCATCCTTGCCGCCTTCATCCTCGGCTTCGTCACCAGCTTCAATCAGGTGCCCGTCTCGCTCTTCCTGTCCGGTCCCGGCGTTCGCACGCTGCCGATCGACATGCTGGGTTACATGGAAACCACCTACGATCCTTCCATCGCGGCGCTCTCCGCCCTTCTCGCCTTTCTCTCGATCGGCATCGTCTTTCTCGCCGAACGCTTCCTGGGATTCTCGCGCTATGTCTGATGCCTATCTTCAACTCGACAAGCTGACCCTTGCCTATGGCGACACGGTCGCGG
Source organism: Rhizobium sp. WYCCWR 11152 (assembly GCF_013087615.1). NCBI lineage: Bacteria > Pseudomonadati > Pseudomonadota > Alphaproteobacteria > Hyphomicrobiales > Rhizobiaceae > Rhizobium > Rhizobium sp. WYCCWR 11152. The sequence continues at coordinate 16,380 of NZ_JABFCP010000027.1, forward strand.
TGCAGGACCTCGACCTGGCGATCGGCAAAGGTGAGCTGGTGGCACTTCTCGGCCCCTCCGGCTGCGGCAAGACGACGACGATGCGCGCCATCGCCGGCCTGCTGACGCCCACCGCTGGCCGCATCCGCCTCGACGGCGCCGATATCACCCGCGTCTCTGCCAACAAACGCGCCGTTGGCCTCGTCTTCCAGTCCTATGCCCTCTTCCCGCATCTGACGGTCTATGAGAACGTCGCCTTCGGCCTGCGTCTCAAGCGTATCTCAGGTGCGGATCTCGACGCCCGCGTCGGCGCCGGCCTGAAATCGGTCGGCCTGTCGGCTTTTAGCGGCCGCAAGCCCGCCGAACTCTCCGGCGGCCAGCAGCAGCGGGTGGCGCTCGCCCGTTCGATGGTGATGGAGCCGAAGGTGCTGTTGCTCGACGAACCGCTCTCCAATCTCGATGCCCGCCTTCGCCTTGAAATGCGCGCCGAATTGCAACGCGTGCAGAAGGAGACCGGCGTCACCATGATCTTCGTCACCCACGACCAGGTGGAAGCCTTGGCACTCGCCGACCGCATCGTCGTGATGCTGAACGGTGGCATCGAACAGATCGGCACGCCGGAGGAGATCTACAACAATCCGGCCTCGGCCTTCGTCGCCGATTTCGTCGGCTTCGAGAATGTCTTCGCGCTGAAGGATGGAAAGCTTGTGACGCCGAATGGGCCGGTCGGACTTTCCGGCCCGGCGCCGGAAGCCGCAGCCGGCCTCGCCTGGCGTCCGCGCATGGTGAAGCTTGGCTCCGGTGCTTTCCAGGGCACCGTGTGCGGCACGTCTTTCGCCGGCAACACCCGCGAATACCTGCTCGACACTCCGCTCGGCCCGATCAAGGCCGAGATCGATGCAGGCCTGCCGCCGCACGAGATCGGCAGCCCGCTTACCTTCGATCTGCCGGTTGCCGGCGCGGCAAGCCTCAAACGGTTCGGGTGAAATCATGGGCGTCTGGATCGACACGGACATGGGCTTCGACGACATCGCCGCCATTCTGGTGGTGGGACAGTCGGAATTCGAGATCGACGGAATATCACTGGTCTTCGGCAATACGCCGCTGCCGCAGGTGAGGATAAACGCCGCCGGCGCCGCCGGCGCCTTCGGCTGGACATTCCCCATCCACACCGGCCGCGCCATGCCCGTGCTCGGCAAGCTGGAAACCGCTCAAGCGATCCTCGGCGAAACCGGCATCCCCACTATCGGCAGGAGCCTGCCGCAGCCGGCGGCCCTTGCCGAAAGCGATGCCTTCGCAGCACTCTGCCGCTGGCTGGAGCGCAAAGGCCAGCACCGCATCCTGGCGCTTGGCCCGCTCACCAACATCGCCGCCGTGGCGCTTGCCCGGCCCGATCTTGCTGCCCGCATCAGCGAACTCGTCTGGATGGGCGGCGGCGTCACCAGCGGCAACCATACGGCCTCCGCCGAGTTCAACGCGCTCGCCGATCCCGAGGCCCTCTCGATCGTCATCGCCCATGGCCTGCCGCTGCGCATGGTCGATCTCGACCTCTGCCGCAAGGTGCTGGCCAGGCCCGAAGACGCCGAGCCGGTGCGCAATGCCGGCGGCGCCAATGCCGAACTCATCGCCGATATGTTTTCGGGTTATATCCGCATCGGCACCAGCCGTGGCCGCCCGGCCATGGCAATTTACGATCCTTCCGCCGCCGTCGCCTTCGTCGCTCCGGATATTGTCAGCTTCCGCCCCGCCCGTATCGACGTCGAGCTGCAGGGCGCCTTGACCCGCGGCCGCACCGTCGTCGAGACCCGCGCCACGCATGCGACCTTCAATGCGCAATTCGCCGCCGACATCGATGCCGACATGGCGCGTGTCATCATTCTCGCTGCCCTGGTCAACGAGGCCCGCAAATGAACGTCACCGCTCGCCAAGAACCCGCCGATCTCAACGATCCCGCCTTGCGGGCCCGCGCCGTCACCGCTGCGCGCGGCGATGCCCCCTTCGACATGCTGATCACCGGCGGCCGGCTGCTCGATGCGGTGACGGGCCTGACCCGGCAAGCCGATATCGGCCTCGTCGGCGCGCTGATATCAAGCGTTCATGCCCCGGCAAGCCGCACGGATGCCATCGAGATCATCGATGCGGCGGGCAGTATCCTGACGCCCGGCCTGATCGACACGCACATGCATATCGAAAGTTCGATGGTGACACCGGCCGAATATGCGAGCGCCGTCTTGCCACGCGGCGTCACCACGATCGTGTGGGATCCGCATGAATTCGGCAATGTCCACGGGCTCGACGGCGTGCGCTGGGCGATCGAGGCGGCGCGCAGCCTGCCGCTGCGTATGATCCTTCTCGCGCCCTCCTGCGTGCCCTCCGCGCCGGGCCTGGAACTTGCCGGCGCCGATTTCGATGCTGCGGTCGTCGCCGAGATGCTGCACTCCTCCGCCATCGGCGGCGTCGCCGAAGTGATGAACATGCGCGGCGTCATCGACAGCGATCCGCGCATGACTGCTATCGTCAATGCCGGCCTCGCCGCCGGCAAGCTCGTCTGCGGCCATGCCCGCGGCCTCGAAGGCGCCGATCTCAACGCCTTCATGGCGGCGGGCATCACCTCCGACCACGAACTTACCTCCGGCGCCGATCTCCTCGCCAAGCTTTCCGCCGGCCTGACGATCGAGCTGCGCGGCTCTCACGACCATCTGCTGCAGGAGTTCGTCGAGGTACTGAACGGTCTCGGCCACCTGCCCCCGACCATCACGCTCTGCACCGACGACGTCTTTCCTGACGAACTGCAGGAAGGTGGCGGCCTCGACGACGTCATCAGGCGCCTGGTGCGCTACGGCATGAAGCCGGAATGGGCCATCCGTGCCGCGACCTTCAACGCCGCACAACGTCTGAAGCGCTCCGATCTCGGCCTCGTCGCCGCCGGCCGCCGCGCCGACATCGTGCTCTTCGAAGACCTCGCGGAGTTCCGGGCGCGGCTCGTCATATCAGGCGGCCGCATCGTTGCCCGCAACGGCGGCATGCAGGTTGCCGTCCAGCAGATCGATACGGCGCCGCTTGTCAATTCGGTGAAGCTGCCGCCGCTGACCGAGAATGATTTTCGCATTCCGGCGAAGGGCGCGCGCGTCCGCGTCGCCACCATCGACCGCCCGCGCTTCACGCAATGGGGCGAGGCCGAAACCGAGGTCAGGGATGGTTTCGTCGTGCCGCCGGCCGGCAGCGCCATGATTTCGGTCGCCCATCGCCACGGCAAGACCGACGGCATCCCGCGCATCGGTTTCCTCACCGGCTGGGGTGAATGGCGCGGCGCTTTCTGTACCACCGTTTCGCATGACAGCCACAACCTCACCGTCTTCGGCGGCAATGCCGGCGACATGGCGCTCGCCGCCAACGCCGTCATATCAGCCGGCGGCGGCATGGCGGTCGCCAAGGACGGCAGGATCGAGGCGATGCTGCCGCTGCCGCTCTCAGGCCTAGTGACCGATGCCTCGCTGAAGGACACGGCGCTGGCCTTCGCCGGCATCCGCAAGGCGATGGAAAAGATCGTCACGTGGAAGCCGCCCTATCTGGTCTTCAAGGCCTGCTTCGGCGCCACGCTCGCCTGCAATGTCGGCCCGCATCAGACCGATCAGGGGATTGCCGATGTGGTAACGGGCAAGGTGCTGGAAAACCCCGTGCTGAAGGTCTTGTAAAGGCCGAGGGCGCGCAAGTTCCGTCATGAGGGGTGCCGTGTGCCCCTCAAACGAGGGGTGCCGTGTGCCCCTCAAACGCCTAACCGATCGAACCATGCGCCGTTACGGCAAATCCCGGTATGCGTTGTTCGATGAGGTTGACCGCAGCCAGCCCGTCGGGGCCTGCTGTCATCTTTTTCGGCCTCCGGTTCGGATCATTGTTGCAATTCATTCTTAATTGCACAATAGTCGAAACAAGGGTCGTCAAGCATTTTTTGCAAATCATTCCGAAGCGCAACTTGTTCGACTCTCCGCGGCTTTTGCAATTCGGTCGCAATAGCAGCAAGAGGAGAAATATATGCTCTATGGGGAAAGACGGTCGGTTTTGGCCGGAATGATAGGGGTGGCATTCGCAGCCGTGCTGGTTGCCTTTCCCGCCGCTGCCCAACAGACAACCAATTCGAAGTTCAAGGTGGTGACGACCTTCACGGTGATTGCCGACATGGCAAAAAACGTGGCCGGTGATGCCGCGATCGTGGAATCGATCACCAAGCCGGGCGCAGAGATCCACAACTATGCGCCGACGCCGGGTGACATACAGCGAGCACAAGGTGCACAGCTCATTCTCTGGAACGGCCTCAATCTGGAGCGCTGGTTCGAAAAGTTCTTCCAGAACCTGCACGACGTCCCCGGTGCGGTCGTCTCCGATGGCATCGAACCGATGGGCATCTCGGAAGGCCCTTACGAAGGCAAGCCCAATCCCCACGCCTGGATGTCGCCGAAGAACGCCCTGATCTACGTCGACAATATCCGGGATGCTTTCGCAAAGTATGATCCGGCGAATGCGGAGACCTACAAGGCTAACGCCGAGGCCTACAAGCAGAAGATCGAAGCGACGATCACTCCGATCCGTGCCACCCTCGAAAAAATTCCCGAGGACAAGCGCTGGCTGGTTTCAAGCGAGGGCGCCTTTTCCTATCTCGCACGCGATTTCGGGCTGAAGGAACTCTATCTCTGGCCAATCAACGCCGACCAGCAGGGCACGCCCCAGCAGGTCCGCAAGGTGATCGATGCGGTCGAGGAACACCAGATTCCAACCGTCTTCAGCGAAAGCACTGTTTCCGATAAACCGGCCCGGCAGGTGGCGCGCGAAACCGGTGCGCATTATGGCGGCGTGCTTTATGTCGACTCGCTGAGCGAAGCCGACGGCCCGGTGCCAACCTATATCGATCTTCTGCGCGTGACCTCCGATACGGTCGCGAAGGGTCTTGCCGATGGGTTGTCGCAATGACCGTGCTGGTTGGCAATCTTGTCCGTCCTGCATCCTCGGATGCGGGATCGGGGATCACGGTAAAGGATGCGACCGTCACTTACCGCAACGGACATACGGCCCTGAGGGACGCGAGTTTCCAGATCCCCACGGGCACGATCGCCGCGCTGGTCGGTGTCAACGGTTCCGGCAAGTCCACGCTCTTCAAGTCGATCATGGGTTTCGTGCGTCTCGCCAGGGGCCACATTCGCGTACTTGGCATGCCGGTCGAAGAGGCGCTGCGCAAGAACCTCGTCGCCTATGTGCCGCAATCGGAAGAAGTCGACTGGAACTTCCCGGTGCTGGTCGAGGATGTCGTGATGATGGGACGCTACGGCCACATGGGCATGATGCGCATCCCGAAGGCCGCAGACCACGAGGCAGTGGCCTCCGCGCTCGCCCGCGTCGCCATGAGCGAGTTCCGCAAGCGCCAGATCGGCGAGCTCTCCGGCGGTCAGCGGAAGCGGGTCTTTTTGGCGCGAGCCCTGGCACAGGACGGCCGGGTCATTCTGCTCGATGAACCCTTTACCGGTGTCGACGTAAAGACCGAGGACCAGATCACCAAGCTCCTGCGCGAACTGCGGGATGAAGGCCGCGTCATGCTGGTCTCCACCCACAATCTCGGCTCCGTGCCGGAATTCTGCGACCGGACCATCCTGATCAAGGGCACGGTGCTCGCCTACGGCCCGACCGTCGAGACTTTTACGCAGGAAAATCTGGAAAAGACCTTTGGCGGCGTGCTGCGTCATTTCGTGTTCAGCGAAGCGCAGAACGGCAGGCCAACGTCGATCGGCGTCATAACCGATGATGAGCGCCCCCTGATCCTGCAGGGTGGAAAAGCGACCGCCCGAAGGTCCGATAGTGGCAATGGGGGTCGGGAATGATAGCCGACCTCCTGCAGCCCTTCACCTATGAATACATGCTCAATGCCATGTGGGTGTCCGCCCTTGTCGGCGGCGTCTGCGCTTTCCTCTCCTGTTATCTGATGCTGAAAGGCTGGTCGCTGATCGGCGACGCGCTCTCGCACGCGATCGTTCCCGGCGTCGCCGGCGCCTATATGCTCGGACTTCCCTTTTCGATCGGAGCCTTCTTTTCCGGAGGGCTCGCTGCCGCAGCGATGCTTTTCCTCAACCAGCGCACCAAACTGAAGGAAGATGCCATCATCGGCCTGATCTTCTCCTCTTTCTTCGGGCTGGGCCTGTTCATGGTTTCGCTCCAGCCTATGGCGGTCAACATCCAGACGATCGTGCTCGGCAACATTCTCGCCATCACGCCCGAGGATACGCTGCAACTCGCCATCATCGGCTTCGTGTCGCTCGCTGTCCTGCTCGTCAAATGGAAGGACCTGATGGTCACTTTCTTCGACGAGAGCCATGCCCGATCGATCGGTCTCAATCCGACCGCTCTCAAGGTCATTTTCTTCACGTTGCTGTCTGCCTCCACCGTCGCGGCGTTGCAGACAGTCGGTGCATTCCTCGTCATCTGCATGGTGGTGACGCCCGGCGCGACCGCCTATCTGCTGACCGACCGCTTCCCGCGGCTGCTTGTGATCGCAGTCATCATCGGATCGATGACCAGTTTCGTCGGCGCTTATGCGAGTTACTTCCTCGATGGCGCGACAGGCGGCATCATTGTCGTACTGCAGACGGCAATCTTCCTGATCGCGTTCCTCTTCGCACCCAAACACGGCATGCTGGCGGCGCGCAGACGCGCCGCGCAGGCGCTGGAGGTAGCGCCGTGAACATGGTCGAGACGCTTCTTTCGCCTTTCCAGTTCGGCTTCATGGTCAATGCGCTGGTGATCTCGGTGCTGGTCGCAATCCCGATGGCGCTGTTGTCCTGTTTCCTGGTTCTAAAAGGCTGGTCTCTGATGGGAGACGCCATCAGCCACGCCGTCTTCCCCGGCGTGGTTATCGCCTATATCGTCGGCATACCCTTCGCGATCGGCGCCTTCGTGGCCGGCATGTTTTGCGCTATCGCCACCGGTTTCCTGAAAGATAACAGCCGTATCAAACAGGATACGGTGATGGGCATCGTTTTCTCCGGCATGTTCGGGCTCGGCCTGGTCCTTTATGTCAAGATCCAGTCCGACGTGCACCTCGACCACATCCTGTTCGGCGACATGCTCGGCGTCTCCTGGCGCGACATCGGGCAGTCGGCCGTCATCGCTGCGATCACAGCTGTCATTCTTGGTGTGAAATGGAAGGACTTCCTGCTGCACGCCTTCGACCCCGCCCAGGCGAGAGCGGTGGGCCTCAGGATCAACCTGCTGCATTACGGCCTTCTCGCCCTCATCTCGCTGACGATCGTCGGCGCCTTGCAGGCGGTCGGCATCATCCTTTCGATCGCCATGCTGATTGCGCCGGGAGCCATCGCCTTCCTGCTCACCCGCAAGTTCAGCACGATGCTGCTCCTCTCCGTCGCCATTGCCGTGATCGGTTCCTTTGTCGGTGTCTACCTGTCCTTCTTCATCGACAGCGCGCCGGCGCCGACCATTGTGCTTGTGCTGGCGATCGGCTTCGTGTTCGCCTTCATCCATGCCACGCGCGGGACAGCAAGGGTTGAGGAATCGCCGATGGACTGATGGACATTGACGAAGTCGCTGTACGGAGGGCAATTGTTGCCAACGCAGAATGCAGAGAGGCGCGTAACGGTCGCTTTTGAATTGCCGCCTAATTCCTAAAATCGATTCCGATTCAGGCAATTAGGCAGCAGATAATCAAACCTTCAACTCCCGCTCGACCAGCGCCACCCAATAGGCCGCCCCATATCCAAGCGCTTCATCGTTGAAATCATAGGCCGTGTTGTGATGCAGCGCCCCGTCCACCGCCGGACCGTTGCCGAGCCAGACATAGCAGCCCGGCGCGTTCTGGGCGAAGAAGGCGAAATCGTCGCCTGCCGTCGACGGCGGAAAGCTTGTCTGCACCTTCCCGCCGAAGACCGAGCCGGCGGCTGCCAGCGCCCGTGCGGTCGCATCCGCGTCATTGATGACAGGCGGAATCCGCCGCTCGAATGCATAGTCCACAGCAATGCCGTACATGGCCGCAGTGCCATGCGCCAATCGTCCGATCTCGGTCTCCAACTGGTCGCGCACATCGGGCGAATAGGCCCGCGCCGTCCCACCGATCTCGACGATATCAGGAATGACGTTCAGAGCCTTCGAGTCGCCCGCCTGTAGGAAACAGGCGCTGACGACGGCCGGTTGCAGCGGATCGACCACCCGTCCGACGATCGTCTGCAGCGATGACAGGAAGGTCCCGGCCGCCGTGATCGGATCGCGGCCGAGATGCGGCTTGGCACCGTGCGTGCCGGTCCCACGGAAGGTCATGCGCCAGCTGTCGGAGGAGGCAAGCTGCGGCCCCTCGACCACGGCGATCTCATCGACCGCAAGCCCAGGCATGTTATGCAGCCCATAAACGGCATCGCAGGGGAAAAGCGTGAACAGCCCCTCCTCGACCATGCGCCTTGCTCCGCCTCGCCCTTCTTCGGCCGGCTGGAAGATGAAATGCACCGTGCCGGAAAAATCCTGCGTTGCCGCAAGATGCCGCGCGGCGCCAAGCAGCATCGCCGTATGACCGTCATGGCCGCAGGCATGCATCTTTCCGGGCACGGTCGATTTATGGGGCCGCTCCGCCATTTCAGGCATGGCGAGCGCATCCATGTCGGCGCGCAGCCCGATCCTGCGTGTGCCGTTGCCGAGCTGCAGCGTGCCGACCACGCCGGTGGCGCCGAGGTCGCGATGCACCGTGATGCCAGCTTCTTCAAGAAGCCTCGCGACGATGCCGGCGGTACGCTCCTCCTCGAAACCGAGTTCGGGATGGGCGTGCAGGTCGCGGCGCAGGGAGGTCAGAAACGGCAGATCCTCCTTGATCCGGGCGGGAATGCTCATCGCGCAATGCTCCTGGGGCCTGGAGATCCTGTCAAGCGAAACGGGCGCCCAACCGGCGCCCGCGTCAGATTATCTCTTGTTCATCAACCAGGCAGTAAGTTCAACCCCCGAACAGGATGATTTCAGGCCGGGCCTAAAATCTGAATCCTATTCTACATTATATAGTTAGAGCATGATGTCGTCCGAAAACCGCTTACACTTTTCGGCATCATGCTCTAGCCCTCCTCGACGAACACCTCCTCACGCTTCTTCTTGACGCTCGGCAGGAAAACGACAATGAGGACGGCGACCGCAATGGCCAGAAGAATGGCGCTGATCGGCCGCGTAACGAAGGTGGTCGGATCGCCGCGCGACAGGATCATGGCGCGCCGGAGGTTTTCTTCGAGCAATGGCCCGAGCACGAAGCCGAGCAGAAGTGGCGCCGGCTCACAGCGAAGCTTCGCCAGCACATAGCCGATGAGCCCGAAGAAGGCGACGGCGTAGAGATCGTAGACGTTGGCGTTGACGCTGTAGACCCCGATCGAGCAGAAGGCCATGATGATGGGGAAGAGCACGTAGTAAGGCACGGTCAAGAGCTTCACCCAGAGCCCGATCAGCGGCAGGTTAAGGATGACCAGCATCAGGTTGCCGATCCACATCGAGGCGATGATACCCCAGAACAGCGCCGGCTGCTCGGTGGCAACGTTCGGACCGGGTACGATGCCCTGGATGATCATCGCCCCGACCATCAGCGCCATGACCGGATTGGCCGGAATGCCGAGCGTCAAGAGCGGAATGAACGAAGTCTGCGCGCCGGCATTGTTTGCCGATTCCGGTCCCGCAACGCCGGCGACCGCGCCTTTGCCGAATTCCTCCGGCGTTTTCGACATCCGTTTTTCCACCGTATAGGAGGCAAAGGCCGCGAGAATGGCACCACCACCCGGCAGGATGCCGAGCGCCGAGCCGATCGCCGTACCGCGAATGACCGGCGCAATCATCTCCTTGAATTCCTGGCGGGACGGCAAAAGGCCGGTGACCTTGGCCATCAGCACCGTGCGTGTCGACTCGCCCTCGAGGTTGCGCAGGATTTCCGCCACCCCGAACACACCGACGGCAAGCGCCACGAAGTTCAGCCCGTCCGCATATTCACGGATGCCGAGCGTGAAGCGTGGCGTGCCGGTGTAGATGTCGGTGCCGACGAGGCCGAGCAGCAGCCCAAGCGCCACCATGGCCAGCGCCTTGACGATCGAGCCATGCGCGAGCGCGATCGAGGAGACGAGGCCGACGATCATCAGCGAGAAATATTCCGCCGAGCCGAACTGCAGCGCGATTGCGGTCAGCGGCGGTGCGAAGATCGCGACGAGAAAGGTCGAGACCGTGCCGGCAAAAAACGAGCCGAGCGCCGCGATCGCAAGCGCTGCGCCGGCCCGGCCCTTGCGGGCCATCTGGTAGCCGTCGATCGCGGTCACGGCCGAGGAGGATTCGCCCGGCATGTTGATCAGGATCGCCGTCGTCGAGCCGCCGTACTGCGCGCCGTAATAGATGCCGGCGAGCATGATCAGCGAGGAAACCGGCTCAAGCTGGAAGGTGATCGGCAAGAGCATGGCGATCGTCGCCGTGGCGCCGATGCCTGGCAGCACGCCGATCAGCGTGCCGAGCAGCACGCCGATCAAGCAGAAGAGCAGGTTTTCCGGAGTGCCGGCTGTTGCAAAACCGAGCGCGAGATTGCTGAAAAGATCCATCATCGTCTCCTAGAACCGGACCCAGGGGCCGAAGCGCTCGAACGGCAGCCCGAGCCCGTAGCTGAAGACCCCGACCGAAAAGATGGTCAGCAGCAACGACAGCACGATCGCGAGGAATACGTTCATCTTTTGCGATGCGAAGCAGGCGATGAAGGCGGTGAGGAACAGTGACGGCGCGAAGCCGAGCCCGCGCACCGTCAGCCCGAAGAACACCGGCGCCGGCAGGATGAAGAGCATGCCGCGCCAGGCAAACGGGTCGATCGGCTCGCCCTCGACCCGCAGCGCCTGAATGAAGATGATCGCGCCGAGAAGCACGAGCACACCGGCAAGCACCAGCGGGAAATAACCAGGCCCCATGCGCACCGTCGTGCCGAGGTCGAGCCCCAGCGACTGGATGGCGAAAAAAGCGCCGGTCGCGACGAAAAGCGCGCCGCAAATCGCATTGGTGGTATCGAAACTGATGGATTTCATGGTGTCTCCTGGGGAGATGGTTCGTGACGCACTGCTGCTGCGATTGCCCTCATCCGCCTGCCGGCACCTTCTCCCCGCATGCGGGGAGAAGGGAAAGTGCTGCAAGCCCTTCGCCCCTTGCCGCCGTCGAGTGACGCAAGTCCCCTCTCCCCGCAAGCGGGGAGAGGGTTAGGGTGAGGGGCTTATCCGGCATGTCCTTACGAGGATAATCCTCAGTCGGCATATTCGCCAGCGGCCTCGATCACCGTTTTCCAGCGGGCAATCTCGCTTTCGAGCTTGGCCTTCAGCGCAGCCGGCGTCGCATCGGCGTCGGAGGATGGCGCCGTGCCGAGCTCGGCGAAGCGGGCGCCGACATTCGCATCCTTCAGCGCCACCTGCAGCGACTTCGACAGGCGTTCGTTGATCTCAGCCGGCGTGCCCTTCGGCGTATAGATGCCGTGCCAGATGCCGACTTCAAAACCCGGCAGACCGGCTTCGACGGCCGTCGGAATGTCCTTCATCACGTCAAGCCGTTTGGGCGAGGTCACGGCATAGGCCTTGATCGTGCCGCCCTGGATCTGCTTCGTCGTGTTGGTCGTCTGGTCGCACATGACGTCGACCTGACCGCCGAGCAGATCGGTCATGGCAGGGCCGGTGCCCTTGTAGGGAACGGTTGTGAGCGGCGTCTGGATGGCGCTCATGAACATCATGCCGCAGAGATGCGAAGCCGCACCGATGCCGGCATTGGCGACCGTCACCTTGTCCTTGTTGGCCTTGATATAATCGATCAGCCCCTTGAGGTCGGCCGGCTCCATGTCCTTGCGGGCGACAATCGTCATCGGCACCTCGGTGACGAGGCCGACATAGTCGAAGGCGCCAAGCGTGTCATAGGCGAGCTTGCGGTAGAGCGTGGCGCTGGTCGCCATGCCGATATGGTGCAGCAGGATGGTGTAACCGTCGGGATCGGCATTCGCCACGCGGCCAGCGCCGAGCGTGCCGCCGGCGCCGCCGACATTTTCGACGACGATCTGCTGGCCGAGATCCTTCGACATGGATTCGGCGACCAGGCGCGCGACGGTATCCGTCGGGCCGCCGGCCGCAAAGGGCACGACCATGGTGATGGTGCGCTCGGGATAGGTCTGCGCCGAAGCGGCGCCGGCGAGAAGAGAGACCGCGGCAGCCGCGGTCAGGCCGAGCATGGCCTTCAGAATTTTCATCGTTTCCTCCCTGATGAAATAAGCAAGCCCGCCGACACATCCTCCGCGCCGGTTCGGATAGCATATTTGCCGCCTGGAAAAATCGACCCGCAATCATTGCATGCGCTTTCGAAAGACGATTTTATGACAGTGCGATGCAGCATGGGTCGATTTGGAAACAAACGGCTCTGGCGGTGGGTGGAAATCCACCCATCGCACCGCGAGATTGCAGCACCGCCCCAGCTCCGAGCTAGCTTTCGGTGGTCAGCATCCGCTTGTCGAGACCGTATTTCTGCATCTTTTCGTAGAGAGTCTTCCGGGAAATGCCGAGCGACTCATAGACCGGCCTGAGGCTGCCGCCATGCGCCACCAGCGCGCTGGCAATGACCCCGCGTTCGAATTCGGCGACACGCTCCGCAAGCCCGGTCGCCTCCTCGGCTTGCCGCCCGCCATTGTCAAGACCGAGGACCAGACGGTCGGCGGCATTCCTCAGCTCACGCACATTGCCTGGCCAGTCGCGCTGAGCAATGTCGGAAATCACATCTGGCGGCACGGCCATCTCGTCGCGGCCGTAGCGGGCCGCCGCTTCCCGCACCAGCTGCAGGAAAAGCAGCGGAACATCCGCCCGCCGCTGCGACAAAGACGGCACGTGCAGCGTCGCGACGTTCAGCCGATAGAAGAGGTCGGCGCGAAAGCGCCCCGCCGCCACCTCTGCCTCCAGATCGACCTTGCTTGTCGCGATGAAGCGCACGTCGAGCGCCACGACCTCGTTCGAACCGAGCCTGGAGATCACCCGCTCCTGCAGCACCCGCAGGAACTTCGCCTGCAGGTCGAAGGGCATGGAGCCGATCTCGTCGAGCAGGATCGTGCCGCCGCGCCCATGTTCGAATTTTCCGTAACGCGGCCTCACCGCGCCCGGAAAGGCCCCCACCTCATGGCCGAAAAGCTCGCTCTCGATCAGGTTCGCCGGCAATGCGGCACAATTGATCGCGATGAACGGCCGGCTCGCCCGGGCGCTGATGTCGTGGAGCGCCCGCGCCACCACCTCCTTGCCGGCACCGGTTTCTCCGACGATCAGCGTATCGGCATCGCTCGCCCCAATCGCCCGGATGCGGTAGCGCAGATCCACCATCACCTGCGTCCGCCCCGGCAGCCGCGCCTCGATATCGTCGCGCTTGCCGGCAACCGCCTTGAGCAGCCGGTTTTCGAGCACGAGGCCGCGCCGCTCCATCGCCCGGCGGATGACGCCGGCAAGCATCTCCGGCGTGAACGGCTTCTCGATGAAATCATAGGCCCCTTCGCGCATCGCCTTCACCGCAAGCTGAACGTCGCCGTGGCCGGTGACGAGAATGACTGGTACCTCCGGGTCGAGCTCGCGAATCTTTTGCATCAGCGTCATGCCGTCCATGCCCGGCATGCGGATATCGCTGACGACGACGCCGGGAAAGCTGTAGCCGATCAGCTCCAGCACGTGGTCGCCGTTCGAATAGGTCTCGACACTGAAGCCGGAGAGCTCCAGCGCCTGCGCCGTGGAGCGGCGCAGTTCCTCCTCGTCGTCAACCAACAGGATCTTCGCATCGTTCATTCCGCTGCCTCCGGCATCAGCCCTGCCGCCGATCGCAGCTCGATGCGGAACACCGCGCCCCCTTCGGGATGATTGGCAGCTGTAAGGCTGCCGCCGAAATCCTTGATGATGTTATAGGAGATCGAAAGCCCGAGGCCGAGCCCCTTGCCGACGCCCTTCGTCGTGAAGAAGGGATCGAAGATACGCTCGGCGATCGCCGCCGGCACACCCGGCCCATGGTCCCGGACAGTCAGCACCACCTTGCCGGCCTCCTCGAAGGCCGAAACCTCGATGCGCCGATCATCCAGCCCTTCCACCGCATCGGCCGCATTCGAGATCACGTTCACCAGCACCTGCTGGAGACGCACTGAACCGGCGCGCACCACCGGCGGACGCGGCCCGAGAGCGAGCAACAGCTCGGCATCCGCCGCCTTCAGCCGCCAGGCGATGATCTCGAGCGTATCGCGCATCGCCTCGTCGAGGGAAACGGGACCAAGCTTCTCGTTCGGCTTGCGGGCGAAGTTGCGCAGGTGCCGGCTGATCGCAGCCATACGGTCGATCAGCCCGCCGATACGCCGGATATTGTCCCGCGCCTCCTCCGTCCGCCCACGGTCGATGAGAACGGAGGCGCTGTCTGTATAGGTCTTGGCGGCGGCGAGCGGCTGGTTGAACTCGTGCGAAAGGGCAGCCGACATCTGTCCCAGCCCGGCAAGCTTGCCCGCCTGGATCAGATCGGCCTGCGTCTGTCGGAGCTGGTGCTCGGTCAGCCGCCGTTCGGCGATTTCTTCTTCGATGCGGCTGTTGACGCGGGCAAGATCGGCTGTGCGCTCTTCGACGCGCCGCTCCAGTTCGTTGCGGGCTTCGGCTTGCATCTGCATGCGCTCGGCAAGCCGCGCCCGCCTCTGGCGCAGGACCGCGACCGCGAGCCCGGCGATGCAGAGGAAGAGAAAGACTGCCGCAAGCGCCGTGCGTGCCTGGGCACGGATGGAACTCGTCTCCATCAGCACGTTCACCGTCCAGTCCTCGGCCGGCATGTAATGCGAGAGCACCAGATACTCGCTCGAGCCGCGCTCGCCGGCCAGCGTCATCAGCTCATGCTGCTCGAAGTGGTGACGCCTCACCGGCAGCGCCGCCAGCCTGGCATTGGCATAACGCCGCGACGCCTCGGTGCGGGCGACGCGGTCGGCCGTCAGCGGCAGGATCGCGCCGTAGAGCCATTCCGGGCTGCCGGACATGAAGATGATGCCCTCCGGATCGGAGACGAAAATCTTGTATTCGCCGCCGCCCCAGGAGGATTCGATCATGTCGATATCGACCTTGAAGACGATGACGCCACGAATATCCGCGCCGGTTCGGATCGGTGCGGCAAAATAATAGCCGCGCTTCAGCGAGGTGGTGCCGAGCGCGTAAAACCGTGCCTGCCGGCCTTCGATCGCATCCTGGAAATAGGGCCTGTAGCTGAAATTCTGTCCGACGAAGCTTGCAGGCCCATCGTAATTGCTGGCCGCGATCGTCTCTCCGTCTGGCTTGACCACATAGATATCGGAGGATTTCAGCAGCCCATTGATCTCCTTGAGATAGAGATTGGCCGCATCGCGCAGCGCCGCATCTTCAGGCGCGCTCACCAGTTCCTTGATGTCGTCATGATCGGCGATTAGCGCCGGCAGCGCCTCGTAGCGGTTGAGATGGCCGCTGAGTGCCGAAACGGCAAGGCGCAGTGCCGTCCCCGCCTGCGCCGAGGCTTCCTCCATATAGGCGCGCGTCGCAATCGCGCTCCCATAGGTGAAGAAGGCGAAGATGATCAGCGGCACCACCAGCAACGCCGCTATCGCACGATATTTCGAAGACAGAACCGGCTCCTCCCCTTTTCTGCCTCCACTCCCCAGCGAGGCATACCCAACGGACCGAGTTTAGAGGGGTGGTTAGGGATTTCCAAGGGGCCGCCGAAACTTGACACTCGGCAGGAGCGGATGTCCTATTGCTGCACCGCAAGGAGGCCCCGCCCATGAGCGACGACCAGACGCCCGCCGACAGCAAACTCACCACATCCAAGCGCCGCTGGGCGGCAGAGGGCAAGTTCCTGACCGGCCGTATCGGCCGTCCCGAAGCCGAGCGCCTGCCACCCGGCCAGCACCTTGTCAAGAACTGGCCTGTACTCGATCTCGGCCAGCAGCCAGTCATCTCGACCGAGACCTGGCGGCTCGAGGTGCGCGGCCTCGTCGAAACGACGCGCACCCTCACCTGGGCCGACTTCCAGGCGATCGAACAGAGCACGGGGGTGAGCGATATCCACTGCGTCACCACCTGGTCGCGCTACGACAACAGATGGAAGGGCGTTTCGACGCGCGATCTGCTTGACCTCGCCATGCCGAAGCCGGAAGCAGCTTACGTCATGCTGACGAGCTACGACGGCTATACCACGAACCTGCCGCTCGCCGATTTCGCCGCCGAGGATGCGATCCTCGCCACCGCCTGGGAAGGCCTACCGCTGACGCCGGAGCATGGCGGCCCGATGCGCCTCGTCGTGCCGCATCTCTATTTCTGGAAAAGCGCCAAATGGCTGCGCCGCATCGAGCTGATGCCTGCCGATCAGGCCGGCTTCTGGGAAAAGAACGGTTACCACATCTATGGCGATCCGTGGCGCGAGCAGCGCTATTCCGACGATTGAGCTTTCGGCCGCGAGAAACGGCGAAGCGCAAACACGCCAAGGCCGAACAAGGAGGCAAGCCCCGTCAGCGATGCCATGCTGGCGGCATGAAACGGGATCCCGCTCCAGCGCGGCTTGACGATATCGGCGGTGTTGAAGGCTTCGCCGCTGAACCGGCAGCTGATCAGCGCAAGCCCGCGCCGCACCATGTCGGCGTCGACCGCAGAAATGATTTCATCCGCCGCAGCAGCCTCCCGCGGCATCTCGCGCATCGAAAGCAAGACGGCCTTGGTCGCGGCGAGATAAGCATGGGCGCATTCGTTGAACGGGCTTTCCTCATCCGTCACGCTGCCCGGCATCCGGCCCCACAGACAGTAGGAATACTGGATATCGGCATAGTTCAGCACGCGCCGGAACGGCTCGTTTGTATCGACGGCGCGGGATGCAAGATCGATGATCCGACCGCGATAGTCAGATATGACAGCCATCTCGCCATGGGAGATTTGCGGGATATTCAGCCCGGCATGGCTGCCGCCGTCGCCGCGGCTATGGGCAAAAGCGCTTCCGGCGACCACACAAAAAAACGCGGCGGCAGAAAACGCCGTCAGCAGCAGTGGTCTGGCTCTGTCGTTTTTCATAATCGCCCGAAAAGTTCAGGGCCCCGGCAAAGCGGCGCCCTTCGATGCGTTCAGTGAAATGCCGTTGCCGGCCGGCCGCGTTGCCCGCCCTTAACGGCAAGCCGCTTTTCCGCCAGCGCCCCAAAGGCGAGGCCGAGCGTTGCCCAGAGGATCGCATGCATGCCGAGCGAGGTCGTGCGGAAGCCCCAGAGCACCATCGCCGAAAAGTTCTCCGGCACCTCGTTGATCGGCGGCAGCAGAGAGAGCACGAGGCCGATGAAGACGAGATAGGCGATTCCGGCGATGATCGCGCCGTTCCAGGAGCCGAAGCGCTCGGAGAGACGACGCGACAGCGCCACCGCAGCAATGAGTGCGGCAAGCGACACGACGATCATCAGGAAGAACAGTTCGGTCCTGACGCCGATCGTGTCGGGATTGCCGACCGCCGGCGGAGTGGCGGGATATTTGATGCTGGGAACAATCACGACCGCCACGAAGGCGGCAATGGCGATGACGGCCGAGGTGCCGCGCGCCGAAAGGCGGCTGAAGCGACCATGCACGAAGGCGAAGGCAAGCGCGAAGAGCCCGCCGACGGCGACGCTGTAGGCCATGACGCCGGTGAAAAGGCCGAGACCGGCTTGCGTGGCGCGGCTGACGATTTCAGGTTCGGCAGCTTCGCCGGCCGCTTGGGCGCTCGCCTCCTCGAAGGCGATCGCCGCATCGACCAGCGGCTCGCCGAAAGTATGGGCGAAAGCGAAAACGAGGATGCCGGCAATCAGGCCCGCGAGCATGCCGCGAAGCAGAAGGTTTCCAACCATGTCAGGAACTCCGATCGCGAAGCGCTTTAGTGGCAAGGAAAGCCGAGGAGATGGCGGCCGTCATGCACGAATTCGTGCACATACATGCCGTTGAACAGCGCCATCGCGCCCTCTTCGGTGCCGACGAAATAGAGGACGATGAGCATCAGCAGGCCGCCGAAGATCGCCCAGGGCAGGATCTCTCCTACGGGGATCGGCGCCGGTACAGCAACGGGCGCGAAAGTGGTGTCGGACATGTATTCCTCCGGGAATGACGCGTTCAGTCGAAAGAGTGCTTGTGCAGTAGGGTCTGACTTCCAGCGCGAAGAGCTTTCGACACGCTGGTCACAGTGGCGCGACCGCGCCGGACTTACACCGGCTTCCAAACCCGCAACAGCACGGTTATATCTGCACGCCGAAGAGACTGTCAACGAAACTTCACAAGCCGGCGAAGGACGCTGTCGCCGCATTCAGGGGAGACAAGAACGGCTGTGAACACGCGCCTCACCTGGATCTGCCACGGCGCGACGGCAGCAAGCCGCAAGGCCCTGTTCCCGCTCGACGAACCGCTGGAGGACAAGGCAGTGGAGGAAGCCGGCAGGATGATCCCCCCGCCCCGCGCCGACCGTATTGCCACGAGCCCCGCCTTGCGCGCCCGTCAGACTGCTGACGCGCTCCGCCTCGAAGCCCAAATAGATCAGGCGCTTTGCGACTGCGACCATGGCCGTTGGGCCGGCAGGTCGATCGCGGCGATCGGGACCGAAGAGCCGGAGAACCTGATTGGCTGGATGAGCGATCCGGAAGCGGCCCCGCATGGCGGTGAGAGCCTTCTTGATCTGCGCACGCGCATCGCCGGTTGGATGGATGGCCAGGCCGTCCTCGGCGGCCACGTGATCGCCATCAGCCATGCGGCCGTCATCCGGGCAGCGATCGTGCATGTGCTTCAGGCGCCACTCTCCTCCTTCTGGCTAAGCGACGTCGAGCCGCTTTCCGTCATCCGCATGACCAGCAACGGACAGCGCTGGTCTCTGCGCTTCCAGCATTAGAGACTGCTGATCTTATCCAGCTTTGCACAAGCAAATCGCGTCATCTCTGTTGAACCCGGCTTTGCGGGGACTACTTCCTTGTCCCAAGGAGATGGAAGAATGACATATGATTGGAGTGGCGAACGCACGCGACGCCTGCGTTTCATGCGTGTCGCCACAGTCACGGTTCTGGTCGGTCTCATTGTCAGCGTTCCGCTGCTGATCGTCACCGCCTGAAGCACGAGAAAGGGCGGGCGATGCATTGGCACGCTCGCCTTCGTTCTTTTCCCGCATCAGCGACCTCCCGATCCGGGATCGCGCTGACAACGACGCCCTGGTTCCCCACTAGCCCTGTCGGGTCTCTGCGGCACAGCAACAGGCTGCCGCCTCCGATAATTCGCCTTCTGGTTTCAACAAACATTTCAGACTTTCGTGATATTTCCGCGAAGGTGGAGATGGAGAAGGCATAATGCCGGTGTTTTTCCAAAGCAGGGCCGGAAGGCAATGCGTGTCGATCGTGGTGTCTGGAGTGACCCTCTGGCTTCTCGGCACGCTGCTACAGCTCGACGACAGCCTGGTCGCCTTCATGACCGGTTTCGGCGAGTACGGCGCCGACAAGCTCGTTCTTGCGCTCGGCATCGCCGGCGCCATGAGCTTCATCTATTCGGTGCTGCGCATCGCCGACCTGCGCAAGGAAATGGAACTGCGCGCCGCCGCCCAGGCAAAGGCCGATTGGACCGCAACCCACGACCATCTGACCAAGCTGCCGAACCGATACGCCTTCGAGCGCAAGATCCTCTCCCGGCCGATCAAGGACGACGAGGCCGAGATCGAGGAGTGGGACCACAACGTCACCATCTTCTCCGTCGACCTCGACGGCTTCAAGAAGGTCAACGATCTGGTCGGCCACAAGGGCGGCGACGTCCTGTTGATCGAGGTTGCCAGACGCATCTGCGCGCTCGGCAATGCCGATTGCGTCTATCGCTTCGGCGGCGACGAATTCATCATCGTCGCCTTTGCCCTGACGGCGCAGCGCGAGGAGCGTTTTGCCAAGCTGCTGATCCAGGCCGTCACCCGACCGATCCATATCGATGGTTTTGCCGTCGAAGTCGGCGCCAGCGTCGGCTATGACCGCTGGGCCGAAGGAGCCGAGCCGCTCGAAGATGCCGCCCACCGTGCCGACCTCGCCATGTACGAGGCGAAATCACGCGGGCCCAACCACTACCTCGTCTTCGAACCTTCGATGCAGGACAAGGTAACGGAACGCGCCGCGCTGGAAACCAGGCTTCGCGCCGCAATCTCCAACAAGGCGATCAAGCCCTTCTATCAGCCGCTGATCGACCTGAAGACCGGCCAACTCTGCGGCTTCGAGGCCTTAGCGCGTTGGATCGGCGACGACGGCGTCAACATTCCGCCGCCGGTCTTCATCGATATTGCCGAGGAAACCGGCATGATCACCGCATTGTTCGAGGACCTTCTCACCCAGGCCTGCAGCGACGCCCTCACCTGGCCAGAGCATGTGATGTTGTCCTTCAACGTCTCGCCGGTGCAGATGGAAGACAAATTGTTGACGTCGCGCATTCTCAAGGTTCTTTCGGCAAGCCGGCTGCCGCCGCAGCGTCTGGAAGTGGAGATCACCGAAAACGCGCTGATCCAGGATCCCGCCATCGCCGCGCTTATTCTCGACGAGCTGCACGCCGCCGGCATCCAGATCGCGCTCGACGATTTCGGCACGGGTTATTCGAGCCTCGCCCAGCTCGCCCGCTATCGTTTCGACAAGATCAAGATCGACAAAAGCTTCATCGCCACCTATCGCGACGACGAGCGCCAGGAGAAGATCGTCCGCGCCATGCTCGGCCTCGGCAGGAGCCTCAACATCAAGACGACGGCCGAAGGCATCGAGGAGCACGGCCAGCTCGCCTCCCTGCTGCAGCTTGGCTGCGACATCGGCCAGGGTTATCTCTTCGGCAAGGCGATGCCCGCCGCCGAGGCGGGCATCTTCATCAGCGATCGCAATGCCAGTCTGGCCTCCACGGCCTGACGGTATGCTCTAATCTTTTGTTTTGACGCAATTCCCGGCAAAACCGCTTCGCGCTTTGCCGGGAATTTTCTCTAAAAAACCTGGCGCATGATCACGAACAGCACGAAGGCGATCGCAATCGAGGCCGGCAACGTCAGCACCCAGGCCATCAGCATGTTGCGCACGGTCGACCATTGCAGGCCGGAGCTGTTCGCCGCCATGGTGCCGGCCACGCCTGATGACAGCACATGCGTGGTCGAGACCGGCAGACCGAGATGGTCGGCCGAAGCGATGGTGACCATCGCCACGACTTCGGCTGCCGCGCCCTGACCATAGGTCAGATGCGTCTTGCCGATCTTTTCGCCGACAGTGACGACGATGCGCTTCCAGCCCACCATCGTGCCGAGGCCGAGCGCGATTGCGACCGCCACCTTCACCCAGAGCGGGATGAACTTCGTCGCATTGTCGACCGCCTTGTGGTAGTTCGTCACCGCGCTAAGGTCACCGGCATCCATCGGCAGCAGCTTCTGCTTGTCGATCAGCTTCAGCGCCTCGCCGATCAGGTAGATGTCGTTTCGGACGTTGCCGACGAGATTGGTCGGTACTGCTTCGAGCGTCGGGAAGCCGGCGACCTCAGCACTGGTCTGGTGGATATATTGCTGCAGAGCCAGCGTCGTCGCATCCGTCCAGGTCTTGTTCTTGACGGCGTTGCTGACCTCGGCCTTGTAGTCCGCAACCGTCACGCCAGGCTTCACATATTTGCCGAGCGCGGTTTCCACCTGGGCCGATGCCGACTTGTAGGCTTCGAGATAGTTGACATCGGGCGTGCGGTTCAGCGCGAAAGCCGTCGGCACCAGGCCGATCAGGATGAGCATGATGAGGCCCATGCCCTTCTGGCCGTCGTTGGAGCCGTGGGCGAAGCTGACGCCGGTGCAGGTGAAGATCAGGATGGCGCGGATCCAGAGCGGCGGCGGCTGGTTGCCCTTCGGCTCCGCATAGAGCGCCTTGTTGCGCACCAAAAACTTCATGACCAGCAGGAGAACAGCGGAAAGACCGAAGCCGATCAGCGGCGAGATCAAAAGCGACAGACCGATATTGGTCGCCTGCGACCAGTCGACGCCGCTGGTCGCGGTGCCTGCCGGCGCCAGGAACTGGTTGGCAAGGCCGACGCCGATGATCGAGCCGACCAGCGTGTGCGAACTCGACGATGGCAGGCCGAGATACCAGGTGCCGAGGTTCCAGACGATCGCGGCAATCAGCAGCGCGAAGACCATGGCAAGGCCGGAGCCGGAACCGACCTGCAGGATCAGTTCCACCGGCAGCAGCGCCAGGATGCCGAAGGCGACGGCGCCGCTCGAGGTCAGTACGCCGAGGAAGTTGAAGAAGCCGGACCAGATGACGGCGAATTCCGCCGGCATGGAACGGGTGTAGATCACGGTGGCGACGGCATTGGCCGTATCATGAAAACCGTTGACGAACTCGAAGCCGAGCGCGATGAGCAGCGCAAGGCCTAGGAGAATCCAGGGAACGGCAACTGCAGTTGTCAGGTCGCGGGCGAGTGCATAGGCGACATATCCAAGGCCACAAACCAGAACGAGCGCAAACAGCGGCAAGAACCACTTGCTGGCCGAATTCGAACTGTGGAGCGGGTGGGAAGCGTCGCTATGAACCTGGCTGGGGGCAATATCGGCCATGGCATAGTTCCTTGTTCCGTTTTGCAAATTTGCCTTTTGTTAATAATTCCGCAGCGTGAAGCTCTCATGACGCCCCACCCGGCCCGCCCCGTAAGCCACTGATGTCGGACGATATTGACGGTGAAGCGCTTGGTACCGTCGCCTTCACGAAGGATGACGCGTCACAATCCCAGCCGCACAAGATGACTGGCTGCGCAGTGACAAAATCGCGCCCCGAGCGAATAAATCCTTCCCGCCTGGGACTCCGACGCTAAGTTCGGTCATCTCACACCCGCGCGGAGTCTTAGACGACATGTCATCGACCGACCTGCTGCTGACCTTCAACACCGGTTCTTCGACCGTTAAGATCGGCATCTTCGCGATAGATGGCGCCGAGGCACGACGCATCGGCAAAGGCGTGATCGATTTCCGCGCCGAACCGCTGTCGCTCGGCCTGACGAAAGGGCTGCAGATAGTCGAGATGCCGTTGAAGGCCGAGGTGACGGAAGACCTGCACGGCGTCATCGATGAGACCTTCGCGCGTCTCGCCGATCACTTCGACATGACAGCGACGCGTGCTGCCGGCCACCGTGTCGTCCATGGCGGCGACCGCTTCACCAGGCCGATCGCCCTCGACGCCGCCGCAATCGATGCCGTCGATGCGCTGACCCCGCTTGCGCCCCTGCACCAGCCGCAGGCGCTGCGTTTCATCCGCGCCCTCCGGCATCTGAAACCGCATCTTGCCCAGACGGCCTCCTTCGACACGGCTTTTCACGCCACGCAGGACGATCTCGTTCGCCGCTTCGCCATTCCCCGCGCGCTGCATGACGAGGGCATCAAGCGCTACGGCTTCCACGGCCTGTCCTATAAATTCATCGCCGGAGAGCTTCGCCGCAAGGCGCCGCGCACGGCAAAGGTGGTTGTCGCCCATCTCGGCAGCGGCGCCAGCCTCTGTGCGCTGGATGACGGCATCAGCCGCGATTGCAGCATGGGCTTTTCGACGCTCGACGGCATCCCGATGGCGACGCGCCCGGGCTGGCTCGATCCCGGCATCATCCTGCATCTGGCCCGTCAGAGGAAACAATCCTTCGAGGAGATCGAGGACTTGCTCTATCACCGTTGCGGCCTGCTCGGCGTCTCCGGCATCAGCGCCGATACGCGCGACCTGCTGAAGGACGGACGGCCGGAGGCGCGCCAGGCGATCGACCTCTTCACCCTGCGCGTTGCCGGCGAAATCGGCCGCATGGCGGCGACGCTTGGTGGCCTTGACGCCATCGTCTTCACCGCCGGCATCGGCGAGCATCAGCCGGAGATCCGCGCAGGCGTGGCTAAACGGCTATGCTGGCTTGGCTTTGCAATCGACGAAAAGGTCAATGCTGCCAATGACTTTACGATCAGCACCAGGGAAAGCCGCATCGCCGCCCATGTCATCGCCACCGATGAGGAGCAGATCATCGCCGAGGAGGCGCTGTCCGTTCTTGGCAGTGGCTGATCCAGATCAACAGCTTGCCGGCAGCAGCCGGTAGAATTGACGTTGAAGACGTTTTCGAACGGGAGAAACCCATGGAAAAGCATGTCTCGACCGCCGCCCTTAACGATGCCGAACTCACCCTGATCGACCGCTATTGGCGCGCCGCCAATTATCTCTCCATCGGCCAGATCTATCTGCTGGCCAATCCGCTGCTGCGCGAGCCGCTGAAACCAGAGCACATCAAACCCCGCCTGCTCGGCCATTGGGGCACGACACCCGGCCTCAACTTCATCTATGCGCATCTGAACCGTCTCATCCGCGCTCGCGACCTCGATATCATCTACATGTGCGGCCCCGGCCATGGCGGGCCGGGCATGGTCGCCAACACCTATCTCGAAGGCATCTACAGCGAGATCTATCCCGATATCTCCGAGGATGCCGAAGGCATGCGCAAGCTTTTCCGACAATTCTCTTTCCCCGGCGGCATTCCGAGCCACGCGGCACCCGAAACGCCGGGCTCGATCCACGAGGGCGGCGAACTCGGCTATGCCCTCGTCCATGCCTATGGCGCCGCCTTCGACAATCCCGATCTGATCGTCGCCTGCGTCATCGGCGACGGCGAAGCCGAAACCGGGCCACTGGCTGCGAGCTGGCATTCCAACAAGTTTCTGAACCCTGCCCGCGATGGCGCCGTGCTGCCGATCCTGCATCTGAACGGCTACAAGATCGCCAATCCGACCATTCTTGGCCGCGCCAGTCACGAGGATTTGCAGAGCCTCTTTGAAGGCTACGGCTACGAGCCCTTCTTCGTCGAGGGTCACGAGCCGCGCGACATGCACCAGCAGATGGCCGCAACCTTCGACAGGGTCTTCGATCGCATTCGCGAAATCCAGGAGGAAGCCCGCAAGGGCAAGGCACCCGATATCTGCCCGCGCTGGCCGATGATCGTGCTGCGCAGCCCGAAGGGCTGGACGGGACCGAAGGAAGTCGATGGCAAGAAGGTTGAAGGCTTCTGGCGCTCCCACCAGGTGCCGGTCTCCAATTGCCGCGAGAATGAAGGGCATCGCAAGATCCTCGAGGACTGGATGCGTGGCTATGATCCGGAGGACCTCTTTGGCAACGACGGCCGGCTGAAACCCGAGTTGCGGGCGCTAGCCCCCGTCGGCGAGCGCCGCATGGGCGCCAATCCGCATGCCAATGGCGGCTTGCTGCGCAAGGAACTCGATGTTCCCGATATCCGCGACTATGCGGTCGATATCGGCAAGCGCGGCAGCGCCATGGTGCAATCGACGGAAATCCTCGGCCATTACTTGCGCGACACGATGAAGCGCAACGCGAAGGCTGCCAATTTCCGTATCTTCGGCCCCGACGAGACAGAATCGAACCGTCTCGGCAGCGTCTTCGAAGTCACCGACCGTGTCTGGATGGAGCGTATCGAACCCTACGACGTCCACTTGTCCCCAGATGGACGTGTCATGGAGGTGCTGAGCGAACATCTCTGCCAGGGCTGGCTGGAAGGCTACCTGCTGACTGGCCGGCACGGCCTGTTCTCCTGCTACGAGGCCTTCATCCACATCATCGATTCCATGTTCAACCAGCACGCCAAATGGCTGAAGGTGACGCGGGAACTCGAGTGGAGAAAGCCGATCTCGTCGCTGAATTACCTGCTGACATCGCATGTCTGGCGTCAGGACCACAACGGCTTCAGCCATCAGGATCCCGGCTTCGTCGACCTCGTCGCCAATAAGAAGGCCGATATCGTCCGCATCTACCTGCCGCCGGATGCCAACACCCTGCTTTGGGTCGGCGATCATTGTCTGCGAACCTATGACCGCATCAATGTCATCGTCGCTGGCAAGCAACCGGAGCCGCAATGGTTATCGATGGACGAGGCGGTGAAACATTGCGAGGCCGGCATCGGCATCTGGCGCTGGGCGAGCAACGAGGACGACACCATTTTGCCCGATCTCGTCATGGCCTGTGCCGGCGACGTGCCGACCATGGAAATGCTTGCAGCGGTCGATCTGCTGCGCAAGGCCATTCCCGAGCTGAAGATCCGCACCGTCAACGTCGTCGATCTCCTGGCACTGCAATCCAGGGATCAGCATCCGCACGGCCTGACCGACGAGGCATTCGATGCGATCTTCACCGCCGACAAGCCTGTCATTTTCGCCTATCACGGCTATCCCTATCTCATCCACCGCCTGACCTATAAACGCACCAACCACCGCAACATCCACGTCCGCGGCTTCATCGAGGAAGGCACGACGACGACCCCCTTCGACATGACCGTCCTCAACGAACTCGACCGCTTCCACCTCGCCATCGAAGCGATCGAGCGTGTGCCGGGCCTGAAGGAAAAGGCAGGAGAAGCGCTCGCCGCCTTCCGTGGCAAGCTTGCGGAACATCACGACTATGTCCGCGAATATGGTGAGGACATGCCGGAGGTGCGGAACTGGACATGGCCGATGGCGTGAAGCGAAAACCAAACGGAATCGCACGGAACTGGTCGGCGGAGATCATCCGGCGGAAGCGATCGTCAAGCAAAGTCTAAAGTTGGTGAAAACCCTCGGCGCACTGTTCCTGCAAGACCGCATCGTAGGCTATGTGTCTCGGGCAAGCTTCAAGGCCGTCGACCGAGGAAACGACATGAAAAGTTTCGCTGCCACGCTTACCGCCGCCCGGCTGGAAAAGGCGCTCGCCTTCTACATGACGCCCGCAGCCCAGCGCGATGGCTCAGACGATGCCGTCAAATCAGCTGAGCAACGAGACGCATACGAGACCCGCGCCGGCGAACGCGCCCGCAACACGGAAGAGGGCGTCGAAGCCTGGTAAACCGGGAAACCTTGCGGGTGGCCTATACACGTTCAAGCCGAACCTTCTCCTTCATGCGCCAGACCCGCGGCGTTTCTCCGGTGTATTTAACGAAGAAGCGCGAGAAATAGGCGGGATCGGCAAAGCCGAGCCGAAATCCGATCTCCTGCACGCTGCCCAGTGTAAAAACCAGTTGGCGTTTCGCCTCTTCGACGAGTTTGCCAGCGATCAATTCATGCGGCGTGTTGCCGGTCATCGACCGGACGATGCGGGTGAGATGAGTCGGCGAAAGCCCAAGCTCTCTGGCGTAGAACGACGCGGGCTTGTGTGACCGAAAATGTTGCTGAATGAGCTCGCTCAGCATTTCCATCCGCCGCTCGTTCTCGTTGGGCGGAAGCTCGCGCGTATTCCCTTCATGAGAAATCCTCGCCGTCAGCCGCAGCGCCAGAGCTACATAGGCTGCCAACGCCTCGTTGCGGCCGCTGCGGCGGTTTTCGAATTCGTCGCCCAGCCGCTTCAACGTCTGCATGACATAGACGGCCTCGGCATTATCGGGATCGAGCGGCGTCAGATGCGGCGCCGCCAGCCATTCGCCGAGTTGGCTTCGATCACCGAGCGGATGGCTGAGATGGGATCTCAACAGGGTGATCACCAGGCCGTCGATATCGCGTGAAAAACGAAAGCCGTGATTGAGCCCGGGCGGCACGGTGATGATGGCCGGCGGACGGATGGCATGGCTCCTTTCGCCGAAGATCGCATCGCCGGAACCGCTTTCGATGTACAATATCTGAAAGAAACTCTCGTGGCGGTGCGGGCGAATCTCCCAGTGATGCAAACTGCTGCGAGAGCGAATTGTTTCGCAATGCACCCAAAAATCCGGTTCTCGCCCGGTCTTTTCGCCGTAGAGTTCATAGGTGGGGACCTGTCTGCTCATGGGGCTCCGTGGGGCTTCTCCGGCACCAATGTTCGATTAGTGCAATTTTTAGGTTGGGATGTCCATTGCTGCGGCAGGCGCGGCGCGGCAGAATCTGGCAAAACGCAAAAATGCAGGGAGGCAGCATTTGCGAACGCAGGTCGCCATTATCGGTTCGGGGCCATCCGGCCTACTGCTCGGCCAGCTTCTGACCGAAGCCGGCGTCGACAATGTCATTCTCGATCGTGTGAACAAGTATTATATCCTCGGCCGGGTTCGCGCCGGCGTTCTGGAGGAAGGCACCGTCGGGCTGCTGGATCAGGCAAAAGCGGGGACGCGGCTGCATGCCGAAGGCCTGCCGCATGACGGTTTCTCATTGGCCTTCGACGGACGCGACCACCGTATCGACCTCCACGAATTGACCGGCGGCAGGCGCGTTACGGTTTATGGACAGACCGAGGTAACGCGCGATCTCATGGAGCGGCGCGAAGAAAGCGGCTCCCTGTCGATCTACGATGCTGTCGATGTCGCGCCGCATGACTTCGACGGCCATTCTCCCTTCGTCACCTATCTGAAAGACGGTGTTGTCGAGCGCATCGATTGCGACTTCATCGCCGGCTGCGACGGCTTTCACGGCGCCAGCCGCAAGGCCGTCCCGGAACGGGCAATCAAGACATTCGAGAAGATCTATCCCTTCGGTTGGCTGGGGATCCTTGCCGACGTGGCGCCTGTCAGCCATGAGCTGATCTATGCCAACCATCCGAGAGGCTTTGCGCTCTGTTCGATGCGCTCGGCGACCCGCAGCCGCTACTACATCCAATGTGCGCTCGACGAGAAGATCGAGGACTGGAGCGACGATCGCTTCTGGGACGAGTTGAGACGGCGTCTGCCGACGCATCATGCCGAGGCCTTGGCGACCGCGCCGTCCTTCGAGAAATCTATCGCTCCGTTGCGCTCCTTCGTCGCCGAACCGATGCGTTTCGGCCGGCTTTTCCTGGTCGGCGACGCCGCCCATATCGTCCCGCCGACCGGCGCCAAGGGATTGAACCTTGCCGCCAGCGACGTCCACTACCTTTTCTCCGGGCTGATCGAGCATTACCGCGAAGGCTCGAATAGTGGCATCGACGCCTACTCGCAAAAGGCGCTCGCCCGCGTGTGGAAAGCCGTGCGGTTTTCCTGGTGGATGACGACGATGATGCATCGTTTTCCGGATACCGGGGATTTTGACCAGAAGATCCAGGAGGCGGAGCTCGACTATCTCACCCACTCCCGCGCCGCCTCGACGGCGCTTGCGGAGAACTATGTGGGACTGCCATTCTGATAGGAGTGTCTGAGGCCGGCATGGATCAGAATTCGACCGTAGAACCGGCGGCCGATAGTTCGCTCCTCGACATACAATCATAATTGTACAGTTATGGATTACGGTATTTATTTCATTTTACATCACCATTTCGCATGACAGGTTAGCGCTAAATTTCCAGCGGCTAGCGAATACGGCGCCGGAGTGCGCCAAAAAGGGAGAGAGAGAATGAAGAAACTATTTCTGGCCGCCATTGCGGCAGTCGCCATGGGCACGAGCGCCTATGCCGACACCATCAAAGTCGGGGTCATCGGGCCGTTCTCCGGTCCGTTCGCGCTCCAAGGCAAGAACTTCAAGGCCGGCATCGATGCCTATATGGCGGTCAACGGCAACAAGGTCGGCAACGATACGGTCGAGATCGTCTATCGTGACGTGCCGCAAGCCGATCCGGCCCAATCCAAGGCGCTGGCGCAGGAACTGATCGTCAAGGAAAAGGTCCAATATCTCGCCGGCTTTTACTTCACGCCCGATGCCATGGCGGTGACGCCGATCCTGAAGCAGGGCAATGTGCCGATGGTCATCATGAACGCCGCCACCTCGGCGATCGTCACCAAGAGCCCGCTCGTCGTCCGCACCTCGTTTACCACCTGGCAGACCTCGACGCCGATCGCCAAGGTGGCCTTCGACGCCGGCGTCAAGAAGGTGATTTCCGTCGTCAGCGATTACGGCCCTGGCATCGACGCCGAGAACGCCTTCAAGGCCGGCTTCGAAAAGGCCGGCGGCCAGGTGGTCGAGGCGATCCGCATGCCGCTTGCGACCAACGATTTCAGCCCGATCATGCAGCGCATCAAGGATTCCGGCGCTGAGGGCGTGTTCGCCTTCCTGCCCTCCGGTCCGACGACGCTCGGCTTCGTCAAGGCTTACAACGACAATGGCCTGAAGGCTGCCGGCGTCAAGTTCTTCGCGCCGGGTGACCTGACGCAGGAATCCGATCTGCCGGCCCTCGGCGATGCTGCCCTCGGCATCCAGACGACCTTCCACTATGCCGTGTCGCACGATTCTCCCGAGAACAAGGCTTTTGTCGAGGCGGCAACCAAGGCGATCGGCAACAAGGCCGAACTCTCCTTCCCCGCGGTCAGCGCCTATGACGGCATGTATGTCATCTACAAGATGATCGAGGCGACGGGCGGCAAGCAGGATGCTGAAAAGGCCGTCGATGCAGTCAAGGGCCTTGCCTGGACGAGCCCGCGCGGCCCGGTTTCGATCGATCCGGAAAGCCGTCACATCACACAGAACATCTATCTGCGCGAAGTCACCAAGGCAGATGACGGGACCTACATCAACAAGGAGGTCCATACTTTCGAGAAGCAGGGCGATCCGGGCCTGGCAGCCGTCAAGTAACATCGAGCGTCAAGACAGGTGACGGACTTGGCCTGCGATCAGGCCGAGCCCGTCGCTTGGAAGCAAGGTATTTCCATGCAGACAGTCTTCAGCATAGCCGTCGACGCCCTTGCCTATGGCATGGTGCTGTTCGTGATCTCGATTGGCCTTTCGGTGACCATGGGGCTGATGCGTGTCGTCAACCTCGCCCATGGCGCCTTCGCAATGATCGGCGGCTATATCGCCTCCTATGTCGCACGCGACCTCGGCCTCGGTTATGCCGCGGCGGTCATCGCCGCCGTTGTCATCACGATCATCGTCGCCATTCCGATCGAGCGTTTTCTCTATCGCCGGATCTATGGCGCGCCGGAACTGACCCAGGTGCTGATGACCATCGGCATCACCTTCTGCGTCATCGGCATCGCCAATTATGTCATGGGGCCGACGCTGAAGACCATACCGCTTGCCGGTGCGCTACAGGGGTCAGCCGATCTCGGCTTCCGCACCATTCCCGTTCACCGGCTTTTCCTCATCCTCTGCGGCCTCGCCGTGGCTCTCGCCCTCTGGTTTACGATCGACAGGACGAGCTTCGGCGTCAAGCTACGCGCCTCCGTCGACGATGCGGCGATGGCTGCAGCACTCGGCGTGCGCACAGAGATCATCTATGCGGTGAGTTTTGCCGTTGCCGTCGGGCTTGCCGCCTTCGGCGGCGTGGTCGGCGCCGAACTCCTACCCGTCGAACCCTATTACGCGCTGCGCTACATGGTGACCTTCCTGGTCGTCGTCTCCGTCGGCGGCGCGGGCTCCATTCCAGGCGCGCTGATCGCCTGTCTGCTGCTGGGCGCGATCGATACCACAGGACGGTATCTGATGCCGGAATTCGGCGAATTCTTCTTCTATCTCGCGGTGATCGCAATCATCTGCGTCTTCCCGCGCGGCCTTGCCGGAAGGGCGAAATAGGATGGCGCTTGTCATGAACGACGAAAACGAAGGTCTACAGCATCGTCGCGGCTTTATCGGCCGCGATTTCATCGGAATAGCGGTCATCGTAGCCATTGCCACGATCGGCTATTTCGCCTTCCCCGATAATCTCGCCCTTCTGACCCGAATGATCACCATCGCGCTGCTCGTCCTGTCGCTCGATCTCGTGACCGGTTATTGCGGCGTCGCAACGCTCGGCCATGCAGCACTTTTCGGCTCCGGCGCCTATGCCGCCGGGATCCTTTCGGCGCATTACGGCATCAATGACCCGCTGCTGATGATGCTGGCCGGCATTGTCGGCGGCGTGGTCGCCGGGCTGCTCTGCGGCGCCATCATCCTGCGTGCGCATGGACTGCCGCAGCTGGTGCTGTCGATTGCGCTGATCAACCTCTTCCATGAATTCGCCAACAAGGCCTCGTCATGGACAGGCGGCAGCGACGGACTTTCCGGCATTGCGCCGGACCCGGTCTTCGGCCTCTTCGAGTTCGATCTCTACGGTCACACCGCCTTCTTCTTCGGAATGGCGCTGCTGCTGACCGTCTTCGTGCTGCTGAGGGTTCTGGTCCGCTCGCCCTTCGGCATGCTCTGCCGCGCCATCAAGCAGGACCCGCTGCGCATCCGCGCCATGGGCGCTTCGCCGAAGGCAGCTCTGATCAGGATGTACGCGATCTCCGGTGCCGTTGCCGGTGTCGGCGGCGCCTTGAACGCGATTTCGACACAGGTCGTCGGCCTCGACAGCCTGTCTTTCACGCAGTCGGCGGAAGCGCTTGTGATGCTGGTCCTCGGCGGCACCGGTTCTCTCTTCGGGGCACTTTCCGGCACCGTCATCTTCATGCTCTTCGAGGACTATGTCTCCGCCGCCAATCCCTTCCATTGGCTGACCATGGTCGGCGCGCTGCTGATCGCCGTCGTGCTCTTTGCGCCGAAAGGTCTCTATGGCACGGCCGCAGCCTTCGTTAGCCGCCGCACGGAGAAGCGCTCATGAGCCCGGTCTTCGAAGTCGCCAATCTCAAGAAAGCCTTCGGCGGCCTTGCCGTCACAAATAATGTCTCGCTCACGATGTCGCCTGGTGATCGCATCGCGCTGATCGGCCCGAACGGCGCCGGCAAGACCACCTTCGTCAACCTCGTGACCGGTAATCTCTCGCCCGATTCAGGCGAGGTTCGCCTCGGCGGCGAGGTGGTGACAAAGGTCGATGCGATCGGCAGGGTCAGACGCGGCCTTGTCCGCTCCTTTCAGGTGACGCGGCTCTTCCAGGACATGACGCCGGCCGAACATGTGGGACTTGCCGTCCTTCAGCGCGATGGAAAGACTGGGCACATGTTCGGCAATTTCCTGCGTATGCCCGATGTCATGGCGGAGGTCGATGATCTCCTCGGCAAGCTCGGACTGGCTTTCCTGATGCATCGCAAGGTCAGCGAAATCGCCTATGGCCAGCAGCGGCTTCTCGAGATCGCCGTGGCGCTGGCATTGAAGCCGAAAGTGCTGCTGCTTGACGAGCCGGCAGCCGGCGTGCCGCAGAGCGATACCGGCCGCATCGAGCAGGCGCTGGCCGATCTGCCCGCCGATCTCGCCGTCTTGATGATCGAACACGATATGGATCTCGTCTTCCGTTTTGCCAAACGGGTCATCGTGCTTGCATCAGGCGCGATCATCTTCGATGGCCAGCCTGAAGACGTCACCAAGGATGCGCGCGTGCGCGAGGCCTATCTCGGGAGCTATGCCAATGCCAGCCATATCGCTTGAGGTCGAGAATCTGTCGGCCGGATATGGGCCGACGAGAGTGCTCGAAGGCATTTCCTTCTCCGTGCCGGCAGGTGCCCGGCTTGCCGTGCTCGGCCGCAACGGCATGGGCAAGACCACGCTGCTCGCAACGCTTGCCGGGCAGACCAGGCGATACGAGGGCAGCATCCGCCTCGGCGATTCGGATGTCACGACGGCACCGAGTGCTGCACGCGCGCACAAGGGCCTCGGATATGTGCCGCAGGCACGCTGCGTCTTCCCGACGTTGACGGTCGAAGAGAACCTCTTCGTCGGCTTGAAGGCGCGACCGAAGACGGCGCTGGAGGAAGCCTATGCGATGTTCCCGCGCCTGAAGGAGCGCCGCCGCAACCTCGGTAGCCAGCTTTCCGGCGGCGAGCAGCAGATGCTCTCCACGGCCCGCACCATTCTCGGCCGCCCGTCCGTCCTGCTGCTCGACGAACCGCTGGAGGGCCTCGCACCCGTTATCTGCGAGGAACTCATGGCCGCCTTCACCGACCTCGCCAAGACGGGAGACATGACCATCCTGCTGGTCGAACAGCGCATCCAGAGCGCGCTCGATTTCGCCGATCAGGTCGTCATTCTCGAACGCGGCAGACTGGCCTGGACCGGAACGCCGGAGAACCTCACCAGGGATCACGAGGCTGTCGAGAGCCTGCTCGGGGTCGGCGGCCTGCATTGATGGGATGGTCGGCAGAAGCTCGGGCTCTGCTGATTGCTCCCCTTTCGCCTTCAAGATTGCTCTTGGCGCGCCGAGCAATTCATGCAGTATATCGTCATGACGACGTCATGATTGATCCGCCATTATTATCCTGCCTGAAAGTTTTCCGCTGGTCGATTGATGGATCTCCTGAAAAGGCGAGCAACACCATGATCGATGAAGCGGCAGTAGCGTAAGACAAGACGTAAAATCCTGGTTCATAAACAGGATCGACATTCGAGCCGCTCTCTTTACTTGAATGCTTGAGGTGTAACCGATCGAAATCTGTTGGATTGACGGGCGGAATTGCTCTGCCGCTCCATCAATTTCGGTTGCCAGATACCCGATAAGGTTGCATAGTCGAACAGAAAATCACACGGGAGGTAGAAATGGCAAACCACAAGCCGGTCGCAGGTGATGTATACCAGCCTATTTTCAACATCGACAACCCGATCGACGGCAACATCCTGGACAATACCAGTTCGGTGGATGCCGACGGAGATCAGGTGCGTCTCAACTTCGTCAATGGACAGCGAATTCCGCAACCGGCCGATCCGAACGGGCCTGCCACGACCACCACAGTCGAGGGAAAATACGGCACTCTGACCGTCTATTCCAACGGTAACTACACCTATGAGCTCGATCACACCAACCCGGTGGTATCAGCGCTCGGCCCGGGAGACCAACTCGTCGACCAGTTCAATTTCAAGATCTCGGATGGCAAAGGCGCCACCGATTTCGGCTTGCTCAACATCGCGGTCGACCTGCCGGAACGCGGCGACGTCTTCGTCAATTTCGAGGATGTCGGCAACCACGACTTCCCGACGGGCTACAAAGGCTTCGATTGGGGCGCCTGGTACGATGGTGACGACGCGACTGTGCGGGAGGAAGCGGATGGCAACCACTATCTGGGAGGAGGCGTGTTCTGGACACCCATCCAAGCCGCCGATGGCGGCAACTTTCAGATCGAGCAATTCAGTGTCGCAAACGGCACATCGGATTATGACAACGTTCTGACGATCGAAGGTAAGCTGGACGGCGATACCGTATTCTTGGTCACAGTCAACGTCACCGCCGACAGCATTCATGACCCGCAAGTGATCGATCTCAGCGCCTACGGCGAAATCGACTCTCTCGTGCTCGACACAGAACCCGTCATCAACGAAACGAGCGGCCCGGATTATTACGGCGCGCAATACGACAACTTTCATTTCATCGTCTGATTGATGGGAAAGGGCGCCGCATCACCGAAATCTGTGCACCTTCACCGACTGCGCTCTGCGGCGCCTATCTGGGTACCAATTTCTTGCGATAGCTGACGGGCCTGCATCTTGCTAGCATTGGATCGTTCGAGGGGGCACGATTATGCTGGGATGGAGGAAATGATGCAGCCAGTCGGGATCAGGTTAGCGGCGGTCATGTTCTCGCTCGCCGTATGGGCTATTATTATCGCTGTCGCATCCCACCTTTGGGCGACGAAGATGCCTCTGTTGCTTCTGACGCTCTACAGATAGGCCTGTCCTCAGCGTTGGCGGGAATCCTGCAGATCAGGGCCGGACTGGTTTTGTCCCCTCACCGCCACGTTTGGTGGTTGCCACCAGTGTGCCATCACGCCAAAAAAAGAGGCCGTCTTTTCGGCCTCCAAAATTCGCATTTTATGTAATGAAAACAGATGGTAGCGGAGGAGGGATTTGAACCCCCGACACAAGGATTATGATTCCTCTGCTCTGACCTACTGAGCTACTCCGCCACTGGTCAACGACACCCGCTCGCGAAGCGATGCCGGTTCGTGGGATGAGCGGCTTATAAGGTGCGCTTCGGCTTTGTGTCAAGCGCATGATCGAGAAAAAGGGTGGGCTTTACCGCCTCCTGTTTCCGATCGGTTTCAGGCGGCGACGGGGCTGGCCAAAAGGGCCTTCAGGCAGGCTTCCGCCGAAGGTTCACGCTCGGAGCGTTCGATGAAACCGCCGCCGAAGACGCGGGCGTTGTCGCCGGGCGCGGAATAAAGCGCGCAGGCCTGGCCGGGCGCGATACCCGCCTCGCCGACCGTCAGGTCGACATAGGTGCCTGTTGCATCGATATGCAGGACGGCGGGCGCCGGCGCCCTTGTTGAGCGGACCTTGGCGTAACAGGCAAAGCCCTTGCCGGCGGCGGCTTCCGCAAGCGTCTCGTCACCCAGCCAGTTGACGTCACGCAAGTAGACGCGGTGCGTTTCCAGCGCCTCTTTTGGCCCGACGATGACCCGGCGCGAGCGAGCATCGAGAAAGACGACGTAGAGCGGCTCGCCGGTGGCGATGCCGATGCCGCGGCGCTGGCCGATCGTGAAATGCAGGATGCCCTCATGGGTGCCGAGCACGCGCCCATCAAGATGGACGATCTCGCCGGCGAGCGCCGCATTCGGCTTCAGCTTGGTGATGACGTCGGAATATTTGCCCTGCGGCACGAAGCAGATGTCCTGGCTGTCGGCCTTCTTGGCAACGACGAGGCCCATCTCTTCGGCGAGCCTGCGGGTCTCGGCCTTCGGCAGGCCGCCCAGGGGAAAGCGGAGATAATCGATCTGTTCCTGCGTCGTGGCGAAGAGGAAATAGCTTTGGTCGCGGTCGGCATCGGCCGGGCGGAAAAGCGCGCGGCGGCCGGGATTGTCCGGCGAAGGATTCCGTCCCGAGCGGATATAATGGCCGGTCGCCAGCGCATCGGCGCCAAGCTCCTTGGCGGTCGCCAGAAGATCGGCGAATTTGACGGTCTGGTTGCAGGAAACGCAAGGGATCGGCGTTTCGCCCGCCACATAGCTTTCGGCGAATGGGTTGATCACCGTCTCACGAAAGCGCTTTTCGTAATCGAGCACGTAATGCGGAATGCCGAGCGTTTCGCAGACGCGGCGCGCGTCGTCGATATCCTGGCCGGCGCAACAGGAGCCCGCGCGGTGAACGGCGGCGCCATGATCGTAAAGCTGCAGCGTGATGCCGAGCACATCATAACCCTGCTGTTTGAGAAGGCCGGCGACAACGGATGAATCGACGCCGCCCGACATGGCGACGACGACACGGGTCTCTTCCGGCTTCTTGTCAAAATCCAGTGTGTTCAACGATGGTGCCAATTCTGCGCGGTCACGATCCGCCCTTGCGCTGCAATTGCGGCGGATTGCTGATCTCCGGCGGGATCGGCCGCCGTCTCTCGATGAGGCACCGATATAGAAAGGATTGTCCTTGGGCGCAAGGGGCAGCCTTCGGGCGCCGATATTTCGCATTCCCGCCTGAAGAGAAGGCGCAGCCGAAGCCGCGCCTTGGAGCGGGGGGTGCGGCTCAAGTGCCGATCAGCTTGTTGCAGGCGAATGCGATGCCCGGATTGGCGATAATGGCGGTTACGAGCGCCAGTCCGATCATCGATAATGAATAGCGTTTCATAGACATCCTCCTTTCCAGCCCACGACAATTATGCCGCTTCTGCCGGCTTTCTCAAAATGACGAATGCTTGATGGCATCCGGCGAATACCTTTCCCTGGACGCCGCTGCCAGCTGTCGCTTAAGCGACTCTATCTGCGTGACGAAGCGGCCTTCAGCGCGCGGCCGTGGATCAACGCCTCTGCCTCGTGCTGCGGCATCGGCCGGCCGATCAGATAGCCCTGCACCTCACTGAAACCTTCGGCACGCAGCTTCTGCAACTGCTCTTCCGTCTCGATCCCTTCGGCCAGCGTCGTCGCGTTGAATCCGGAGCCGATGCCGACGACGGCACGCACGATGGCGAGATTGCCCGCATCCGTCTCGATGCCCGAAACGAAACTGCGGTCGAGCTTGATCTTGTCGAAAGGGAAGGATCGGAGATAACTCAGCGACGAATAACCGGTGCCGAAGTCGTCGATGGCGATGCGGAGGCCGAGTTCCTTCAATGCACGCAGCCGCGGCAGGCTTTGGTCGGCATCGGTCAGGAATACGGATTCGGTGATTTCGATTTCAAGCCGGTCGGCATTGAGGCCCGTCTCGTCAAGCGCCGAGACCACGGTCGAAAGCAGGCTTGCATGCCGAAACTGGCTGACGGAGAGATTGACGGCGACCCTCAGATGGGCGGGCCAGCCGGCAGCCGCGCGGCAGGCTTCCCGGATCACCCAGTCGCCGATCGGCACGATGAGGCCGGTTTCCTCGGCAAGCGGAATGAATTCCATCGGCGCCACCAGCCCGCGCTTGGGATGGCGCCAGCGGATCAGCGCCTCGAAGCCGCCGATGCCGTCATTGTCGAGCTGCACGATCGGCTGGTAATACAGCTCGAACTGGCGCTTCTCCAGCGCTTCCCACAGCTCGGCGGTCATCACGTGCCGGCGTTCAGCGGCAAGCCGCATCTCCATCTCGTAGAAACGATAGGTCGAGCGTCCGCTCTCCTTGGCGGCATAGAGTGCCAGATCCGTGTGCCGCATCAACACATCCGCGTCGCCGGCATGGTCGGGCGCCAAGGCGATGCCGATACTGCAGGTGACATGCTCCCGGGCGCCGTCGAGATCGAAGGCATGGCTCAGCGCCTTGAGCAGCCGCTGCGCAAAACGGCCGGCCCGTTCCGGCTCGTCGAGTTCCAGCACGACGGCGAATTCGTCGCCGCCGAGACGGGCGACGAGATCGCCCTCCTCCGCCAGCTGAAGCAGCCGCTCCGACACTTGGCAAAGCAGCGCATCGCCGGCGGCATGCCCCTTGCTGTCGTTGATATGCTTGAAATGATCGACATCGATATAAAGCAGCGCGATCGGGCTGTCGGCGGTCGCCTCGACCGCCCGCTGGTTGATGTGCCTGGAAAACGCCGCCCGGTTCGGCAGGCCGGTGAGCGAATCGTGCATGGCGAGATGGGCAAGCTTTGCCTCGACGGTCCGCTCCTCCGTCACGTCCTGCGAGATGCCGAGCAGATAACGCGGGGCATGGCCCTCGGGCGTCGGCAGGGCGCGTTTGACGGTGCGCAAGAGGCGCGGCGCCCCATCGGCGCGCAGCATCGTCTCCTCAAAGCTGATCGTCGCATTGGCTTCGAAGGCCCGGCGATCCTGCTCGCGAAAGGCGTCTGTCTGACTGGGGGGAAACAGCGCCCGGTCGGTTCGGCCGACCACGTCCTCCGCCTTCATGCCGACGATGTCGCCGCAGGCCTCGTTGAAGAGAACGTAAAGCCCGTCCGCTTCCATGTCCTTGACGAAGACGCCGACCGGCAGGTTGTCGACGATGCTGTCGAGAAGCGAGCGCGTATCGCTCATCTGGCGTCTGGCGGCGTTGACCTCGGTGCGATCCTGCACGATCGCCAGGATTGCGGCCCGGCCCTCGAAACGCACTTCTCGGCCATAGGTCAGCACTTCGAAGGTCTCGCCGCTCGCCTTGAGGTGAACCCAGCGTTCCGCCTTTTCCATGTCGGTACGGCCGCTGACGGCGTCGCTCATCCGTTCCCGCTCATGCTCAGGGCGGATATCCAGAACCGTCATGCGCCGGTACTCGTCCGCGCCATAGCCGTAAAGTGCTGCCGCCGCCTCGTTGACGATGAGAAAGCGCAGCGATATCGGATCATAGACCCACATCGGCGACGGATGCGTTGCAAACAATGACCGGAAGTCGTCGTTTAATGCTTCGGTCTGCTCGGTCTTCTGCAAGGGGGCCATGGAAATTCGCGTGCGGTTGATGCCGATGGCACGGGTATACTGAGAAAAGTTAAATAAAATCAGAATCATACTCGGGGTTAAACTTTAGGCTTTCGCCTTCAGAATGTGCAAAAGCGGCGGTTTGCCATCGCGATCTCGGTCCTCGATAAAATATTTGAGGCACCACGGAACAATTCCCTCGATCGTGCGTTCTTGGGCATCGAAGTCGCAATCGAATTGCTGAGGAGGGTTTCATGGGCAGGTTCGGCACGACGACGGATTACAGCAGGATCAGACACTGGATCGAGGAGCGCGGCGGCCATCCTGCCCGGATCAAGAACGCACCGGACAGCGAAACCGTGCGCGTCGATTTTTCCTCTGAAACGCAGGAAGAGATTTCCTGGGACGAATTCTTCCAGGGTCTCGACGGCAGCAGGCTCGCCTTCCTTCACCGCACGAAGGCTGAAGACGATGTCGCCCATTTCGGCAAAATCCTTCGCCGGAAACGCCGGCACCACTAAATTCATTGGTTCCCGACACAGCAAAAACCCGGCGCCGTTGCCAGCGCCGGGTTTTTCATTTCCTCGGGAGGAAAAACTCAGTCGATATTGAAGGTCAGCGGCTTTGCCTGGCGAACCGCCTGGTGGGCGGTCAACTCAGCAAGCACGGCGTCATCAACCTTGCCGTCGACATAGAGCAGTGCGATGGCGTCGCCGCCCTGCTTGTCACGGCCGAGCTGGAAGTTGGCAATGTTGACGCCGGCAGCACCAAGCGTCGTGCCGATGAAGCCGATCATGCCGGGGACGTCGGTATTGGTGATATAGATCATGTGCGAGCCGACATCGGCATCGAGGTTGATGCCCTTGATCTGGATGAAGCGCGGCTTGCCGTCCGAAAACACCGTGCCGGCGACCGAGCGTGTCATGCTTTCGGTGGTCACCGTCAGCTTGATATAGCCGTCGAAGACACCGGTTTTGTCGCGCTTGACCTCGGAAAGCACGATGCCCTTTTCCTTGATCATGATCGGCGCCGAAACCATGTTGACGTCGGCAACCTGCGGGCGGATGAGGCCGGCGAGCACAGCGCTCGTCAGCGCCCGCGTATTCATGTTGGCGGTGATGCCGTCATAGAGGATTTCGATTTCCTTGATCGGCTCTTCGGTGACCTGGCCGACGAAGGCGCCGAGAACGTCGGCTAGACGGATGAAGGGCTTCAGGATCGGCGCTTCCTCAGCCGTGATCGACGGCATGTTGATGGCGTTGGAGACCGCACCATTGACAAGGTAATCCGCCATCTGTTCGGCGACCTGCAAAGCGACGTTTTCCTGAGCCTCGGTCGTCGAGGCGCCGAGATGCGGCGTGCAGACGACGTTCGGCAGGCCGAAGAGCGGGCTTTCCTTGGCGGGCTCGACCTCGAACACGTCGAAGGCGGCACCCGCGACATGGCCCGACTTGATGGCCTCGGCAAGCGCCGCCTCATCGACCAGGCCGCCGCGGGCGCAGTTGATGATGCGCACGCCGGGCTTGGTCTTTGCCAGTGCTTCCTTGTTGAGGATGCCGCGTGTCTTGTCGGTCATCGGCACATGCAGCGTGATGAAGTCGGCGCGGGCGAAAAGCTCTTCCAGCTCCACCTTGGTGACGCCCATCTCCTCGGCGCGCTCCTTGGAGAGGAACGGATCGTAGGCGACGACGTGCATCTTCAGGCCGATGGCGCGGGCGCAGACGATCGAGCCGATATTGCCGGCGCCGATGACGCCGAGCGTCTTGCCGGTGATCTCGACGCCCATGAACTTCGACTTCTCCCACTTGCCGGCCTGCGTCGAGGTATCGGCTGCCGGAAGCTGGCGGGCGACGGCGAACATCAGCGCGATCGCGTGTTCGGCTGTCGTGATCGAGTTGCCGAAGGGCGTGTTCATGACGATGATGCCGCGGCGCGAGGCGGCCGGGATATCGACATTGTCGACGCCGATGCCGGCGCGGCCGACGACCTTGAGGTTCGTCGCCCCCTCGATGATCTTTTCCGTCACCTTGGTGGCAGAGCGGATGGCCAGGCCATCATACTTGCCGATGACTTCGAGCAGACGGTCTTTGTCCTTGCCGAGCTGCGGTTCGAAATCGACTTCGACGCCGCGGTCGCGAAAAATCTGGACGGCGGTTTCCGACAATTCGTCGGATACGAGAACGCGAGGTGCCATGAGGGCCTCCTTCAAAAGTGTTCAGCGATGAATGAATCAGGAATGCTGCTCCGCCCTATGGCGGAGCCGAATGCGATCACCTCAGGCGGCGGCCTGATTAAGCTGCGCCTTCTGCGTTTCGAAGGCCCAGGAAAGCCAGGGCATCAGCTTCTGCATGTCGGATGCCTCGATCGTGGCGCCGGCCCAGATGCGCAGGCCGGACGGCGCGTCGCGGTAGTGGCCGACGTCATAAGCGACGCCTTCCTTTTCCAGGAGGCCGACCAGGCCCTTGGCGAAATTCGCCTGGCCGTCGTCGTCAAGCGCTGCGATATCCTTGTCGACGATCTTCAGGCAGACGGACGTGTTCGAGGCCGTTTCCGCCTTGACGGCAAGGTTGGCGATCCAGTCGTTAACCGCGACGAAATCGTGGATGACCTTGGCATTGGCGTCGGCACGCGCGATCAGCCCCTTGAGGCCGCCGAGGCCCTTAGCCCAGACAAGCGCATCGATATAGTCCTCGACGCAGAGCATCGACGGCGTGTTGATCGTCTCGCCCTGAAAGATACCTTCCGTCAGCTTGCCACCCGAGGTCATGCGGAAGATCTTCGGCAGCGGCCAGGCCGGCGTATAGGTGACCAGACGCTCGACGGCGCGCGGCGAAAGAATGATGACCCCGTGCGCGCCCTCGCCGCCCAGAACCTTCTGCCAGGAGAAGGTGACGACGTCGAGCTTGGCGAAATCGAGTGCCTGCGCGAAAGCGGCCGAGGTGGCGTCGCAGATCGTCAGGCCCTTGCGGTTATCAGGGATGAAATCGGCATTCGGCACGCGCACGCCTGAGGTGGTACCGTTCCAGGTGAAGACGACGTCGCGGTCGAAATCGACGGCGGAGAGATCGGGAAGCTCGCCGTAGCCGGCTTCGAGCTTGCGCACATCCTTGAGCTTCAGCTGCTTGACGACATCGGTGACCCAGCCGGCGCCGAAGCTTTCCCAGGCGAGCATATCGACGCCACGTTCGCCAAGCAGCGACCAGAGCGCCATTTCGACGGCGCCGGTGTCGGACGCCGGAACGATGCCGATGCGGTAATCCGCCGGCACTTCGAGAATTTCACGGGTAAGGTCGATGGCCTGCTTGAGCTTGGCCTTGCCGACCTTCGCGCGGTGCGAACGGCCAAGGGCCGCGTCGGAAAGGGCTTCGAGCGACCAACCGGGGCGCTTCGAGCAGGGGCCAGAAGAAAAATGGGTATTGTGCGGACGGATGTCCGGCTTTGCCGTCTTCGCCATGATGCTATCCTCTCAGATAGAAAGCCCTTCGTTGGGGAAGGGTGTCCCGCCGCCGTGTGTATGGATCCGGCGCGTCATAGTCAAGATCGAAGTGTCGCGGGCGGAACATATTTTGACGCAGGGCGGTAG
This sequence comes from Rhizobium sp. WYCCWR 11152, assembly GCF_013087615.1. Lineage (NCBI taxonomy): Bacteria > Pseudomonadati > Pseudomonadota > Alphaproteobacteria > Hyphomicrobiales > Rhizobiaceae > Rhizobium > Rhizobium sp. WYCCWR 11152. The sequence goes on from NZ_JABFCP010000027.1 coordinate 59,439, forward strand.
GGCCGCAATACGAAAAGCCGCCCGGTTGGGGGCGGCTTTCAAATGTCTGGGAATTGGACTTACTTGTAGACAGGCTGCTGCAGCGGGATTTCCGGCGGCGGTTCGTAGCTCGCCTGGGCGCAGCCGCCGAAGAGATAGCGGGCACCGACGCGGGCTTCGTGAACGCTGAGACCCTTGTCGCGGCCCGGGCCGCCATTGTCGGCATAGCCGAACATGTTGCCGCCGTCGATATGCAGGTAGCGATAGCCGACATCGGCCTTGACGTTGCAGGTCACGTCGATCGAAGCGCCGGCCATGAGGGCGTAGGTAAAGCGCCAGTTGCCCTTGCCGCCATGGGTGACCTGGTCGTCGCAGAAGCTGCCGTCATCGGCGCAGGCGACGTTGCGCAGGTTCTTCCACTTCACGTAAGAACCACCGATACCGGCGCCGACATAAGGCGTGACGTAGCCGTAGGTGCCGAGATCGACATAGGCATTGGCGAGCAGCGTATAGGCTGTCAGCGAAGAGCGGTCGCTCGAGGTGCAGTCCACCAGCGGAAAGCCGCACTGCCCAACCGTCGAGCCCTTGAAATCTGCCTGGGTGAGATAGTCGAAGGTCAGATCGGTGCGCAGATAGCTGTTGATCTGATAACCGACACCGCCGCCGACCGTCCATGCGTCGTCCAGGTCGGCACGGTCGAAATCGACCTCCGTGGCGTTGCTGCCCTGGAAATAGCGGGCGCCGCGCAGATCGGTGAAGGCATAGCCGACATCGCCGCGCAGGTACCAGCCGGTCGCTTCGGTGACGGTCACCTCAGGCGGCTGCTCCGGGATAGGCTCGGCAGGGGCGAAGTCCGCGGAATAGGCGTTTGTCGCGATCAACAATGCGGCGAAGATGCCGGACAAGCTTGTTTTCATGGATCCCACTCCAAAATCCCGTTTGCGTCGGCAGGCTCAATCGCCGCCAATCTGGTACGCTTCGTATGGATAATGAATTGGAAACGTTAAAAGCTGCTTAACTATAAATGGGAAGAAACGTTAAGAGAGAGATTGGCGGCAAATTCCTCGATATCGTGAAGCTAGGCTGAGGCTGGCAGCCGCCGGACTCCCTAAAGACCGCCAGCTGCAACGCCATGAACCCCGCCTCGTCAAATCGCTGGGTCGGCTCCTTCGCCGTCAGGTCGATCGGCTGCTCCAATCGACAAATCCTGCTGTCACTTCCATTGCGTCGCGTTTTCGGCGGCGCAGCCATACGGGGGCAAGGAGCTGCCAAAGGTCGTTTTGAGCTTGGCACAGCCCCAGGCATTGATCGGGCCTGGCATGGCGTTGTTGAGCGTGATGCCGATTTCATCGTAAGGGCTGTCGGTGTTGGTGATGTAGCGGTACCAGCGGAAACCGGTAAAGACGACGAATGCGAGAGCGATCGTCAGCAGCAGGCGCACCAATTTTTTCATGATATTTCCTTTGAATGCGGAGTGGATCTTCGAACCGCAGGCGCCAATAGCGAAAAAGCCGGCACTTGCGTACCGGCTTTTGACATTTCGTCCCGAAAAATCAGGCGGCGGTCCGGACGTTCGAGATGGTGCCGATCAGCTCGTTGACGATGCGTTCAATCTGGGCGCGGTCGTCGCCCTCGGCCATGACGCGGATCAGCGGCTCGGTGCCCGAGGGGCGGATGACCAAGCGGCCGTTCCTGGCAAGCTCGGCTTCGGCATCGGCGATCGCCTTCTGCACCTGGATATCCTCTAGCGGCTTGCCACCGCTGATGCGGACATTGCGCAGCAGCTGCGGCACCGGCTCGAAGCGGCGGCAGACCTCGCTGACGGTCCTTCCGGTGCGCTTGACCGCGGCCAGGATCTGTAGCGCCGCGACGAGACCGTCGCCGGTCGTGCCGTAATCCGAAAGCACGATGTGGCCGGACTGCTCGCCGCCGACGTTGTAGTTATGCTGGCGCATATGCTCGACGACGTAGCGGTCACCGACCTTCGTCCGGGCAAGGCCGAGGCCCTTGTCCTCGAGGAAACGCTCGAGGCCGAGATTGGACATGACGGTCGCAACGATACCATTGCCGCGCAGCTGCTGGCTCTCGGCCCAGCTCTCGGCGATGACGGCCATCAGCTGGTCGCCGTCGACGATCGAGCCGTTCTCGTCGACGATGATGACGCGGTCCGCATCGCCATCGAGGGCGATGCCGATATCGGCGCGCACCTCGTCGACCTTCTTCTGCAACGCGACGGGGCTGGTGGAGCCGCAATTGAGATTGATGTTGGTGCCGTTCGGCTCGTTACCGATGGTGACCACCTCGGCGCCGAGCTCCCAGAGCACGGCCGGCGCCACCTTATAGGCAGCCCCATTGGCGCAATCGATGGCGATCCGCAGGCCCTGCAGCGTCACGTCGCGCGGCAGGGTGCGCTTGGCATGTTCGATATAGCGGTCATGCACCCCGTCGACGCGCTTGGCGCGGCCGATATCGTCGGACTTGGCAAGCTGCGCGTTCAGGTCCTTTTCGAGCAGATCCTCGATCTCGGCCTCGATGTCGTCTGACAGCTTGTAGCCGTCAGGGCCGAAGAGCTTGATGCCGTTATCCTCGTAAGGATTGTGCGAAGCCGAGATCATCACGCCGAGGTCGGCACGCAGCGAGCGTGTCAGCATGGCAACAGCTGGCGTCGGGATCGGGCCGAGAATAAAGGCGTCGAGACCCGCAGCCGTGAAGCCCGCGACCATGGCGTTCTCCAGCATATAGCCGGAAAGGCGCGTATCCTTGCCGATGACGACGCGGTGGCGGTGATTGCCGCGGCGGAAGATCGTACCGGCGGCAATGCCGACCCGCATGGCGAGATCCGGCGTCATCGGGAAGACGTTGGATTGGCCGCGAATGCCGTCCGTACCGAAATAGCGTCTTTTCATCTGCACTCCTGTGCTTTCCGCGCGCCATTCAAGGCAGCGCATCGTTCCAAGCGAATCCGGCTTCAGTGGAATGTCGTCAATCCAGGAGCGTGATTCATGCTCGCCTCAATTCAGCGGAATGCCACAAAATGCGGCGATCAGCACGTAAATTAGCAAGAAAAATGATTATATCCCGTTACCAATAGAAAAGGCCGGATCTCCCACTTCGGAAATCCGGCCTTGTTCAAGGTAGTGCCGCTGTTCAATGCGGCTGCGGTTCGAGGCCGCCTTCGGGCTCGTCACCCTTGGTGGCAGGCCGTGCGCCGGCCTTCGGAACAGCCGAGCCGCGGCTTGGCGGCGAATCATCGCCGAGATCGCGGGAAGGCTTTTCGCCGCGGATCAGCGCCTTGATCTCTTCGCCGGTCAGTGTCTCGTATTCGAGCAGACCTTCGGCAAGCACGACGAATTCGTCGTGCTTTTCCGTCAGGATCTTGCGGGCCTGCGTATAGGCTTCATCGATCAGGCGGCGCACTTCATTGTCGATCTTCTGCGCGGTTGCTTCCGAAACATTCTTCGACTGCGAAACCGAGTGGCCGAGGAAGACTTCCTGCTGGTTCTCGCCATAGGCGACCTGACCGAGCTGATCGGAAAAGCCCCACTGCGTGACCATGGCGCGGGCAAGCTTCGTGGCCTGCTCGATGTCGGAGGAGGCACCCGAAGTGATGTTCTCCTTGCCGAAGGTGAGCTCTTCGGCAACGCGGCCGCCCATCATGATGCAGAGGCGTGAGACCATCCACTTGTAGCTCATCGAGTAGCGGTCGCCCTCGGGAAGCTGCATGACCATGCCGAGCGCACGGCCGCGCGGAATGATCGTCGCCTTGTGCAGCGGATCGGCGACGGCGACATTGAGCGCGGTCATGGCGTGTCCGGCCTCATGGTAAGCGGTGAGCTTCTTTTCCGCCTCGGTCATCGCCGAGGAACGGCGCTCGGCGCCCATCATGATCTTGTCCTTGGCGTCCTCGAATTCCTGCATGGTGACGACGCGCTTGTTGCGGCGGGCGGCCATGAGGGCGGCTTCGTTGACGAGGTTCATCAGGTCGGCGCCGGAAAAACCGGGCGTACCGCGGGCGAGGATCTTGAGATCGACATTCGGCGCCAGCGGAACGTTGCGGGCATGCACCTTGAGGATGCGCTCGCGGCCGACGATGTCGGGATTCGGCACCACGACCTGACGGTCGAAACGGCCGGGACGCAGCAGCGCCGGGTCAAGAACGTCGGGACGGTTGGTAGCGGCAATCAGGATCACGCCTTCATTCGCCTCGAAGCCGTCCATTTCGACCAGCAACTGGTTCAGCGTCTGCTCGCGTTCGTCATTACCGCCGCCGAGACCGGCGCCGCGATGACGGCCGACAGCATCGATTTCGTCGATGAAGATGATGCAGGGCGCATTCTTCTTCGCCTGCTCGAACATATCGCGCACACGGCTTGCACCGACGCCGACGAACATTTCGACGAAGTCGGAGCCCGAAATTGTGAAGAAGGGCACATTGGCTTCGCCGGCGACCGAGCGGGCGAGCAGCGTCTTGCCGGTACCCGGAGGGCCGACGAGCAGCACGCCGCGCGGGATCTTGCCGCCGAGACGCTGGAACTTCTGCGGATCACGCAGGAATTCGACGATTTCTTCGAGATCCTGCTTGGCCTCGTCGACACCGGCAACGTCTTCGAAAGTCACGCGGCCATGCGCTTCGGTGAGCAGCTTGGCCTTGGATTTGCCGAAGCCCATCGCGCCGCGCGAGCCGCCCTGCATCTGCCGCATGAAGAACAGCCAGACGCCAAGAATCAGAAGCATCGGCAAAAGCGTGCCGAGATAGCTGAGGAAACCCGAAGAGCCGTCCGTTTCAGGACGGGCGGAAACCAGGACATTCTTCGACTGCAGGCGATCGAGCAGGCTGTCGTCGATCACAGGCGAATAGGTCTGGAAGGTGGTGCCATTTTCAACATAGCTTCCGGAGAGACGGTTGCCCGTGACCACGACGTCCTTCACACGGCCCGCATCGACCTCACGCAGAAACTGCGAATAAGGGATTTCGCGGGAGCCCGTTTGCGCCGGCGCCGTCTGAAACATACTGAAAAGGGCGATCAGCAGAAGCGCTATGATCGCCCACAAGGCGAAATTACGTAAGTTAGGGTTCATTGAACTCCCCAGCATGGAACAGCCGCCTCATGGCGACCGTCTTATTCGTTTCTAACATAGGGTTGCGCCGTGCGATTGCCAAGGCGATCCCCTAAGTCAGATGGTTTTTCCGTCAATACTTCTTAAAGGCAGCCTCGCATAGGGCGCCGTCGCGAAAACCGCCGAAAGCCTATTCGCAAAGATGAAGTCAAATCGTGTCAAAAAGCGGTCGAAGGGTGCGAAATAGGGCATGAGCTCGATCATCCGGGAGGATTCCTCAGATAAAGGGGCTCCTTCGGAGGTTAAAGCCGGCGCGGAGGCGATGGCGCGCTTCCATGCCGCCTTGGGAAGGTGATGCATACGCTCCCTCATTCCTGTGCTTGTCACAGGAATCCAGCCACCGCGCGTCTGCGTGGTGATTGACTCAATAAAGCGTGAAGTGTCTTGCGCGCCCAAGGACTTGGGCGCACTGGATTCCTGTGACATCCCTCGGATCAAGTCCGAGGACAGGAATGAGGAGGCGTGTGGAGTGGCGGCCTCGACCACTATCGATGTGGACAAACCATTGCACGCATAAAACCTTCCATCCCACACCCCCGCCTCTCCCGACTGCAACACCAGCGGCACTATCCCCCGGCTCTCTCGCGTCAGATAAAGCCCGTCACGCCTGAGATCAAAAACTACCCTGCCAGCGGTCATCCGTCCCGGTTCACTGCCGGTGGCAAATGCAAGGATACGCTCCATATGCGCCCTCCCCCGCGCAAACGGTTGGCCACCGAAAACGGCCGTCAGGCGCCCAAGCACATAATCGAGGACGGCCCAATCCTGCCTCAAGCCGTCAAGCATCACCTGTCCTAGCAGACCGCCGTGAAGCGTGAAGTAACGATCCAGCCACTCTGCGCCCTTGGCTGAAAGAGCCAGCCGCTCCTCCCAGGCCGCGCCAATATCCTTCTCCAGGCATGCCTCGGCCGAAAGCTGCCGGCGCATCCGCACGCGCTCGTACTTGGTATCCTCGTTGCTGGGATCATCGATCCACGGCACGCCCCGCTCGTTCAGGAACGCCCGGATATCTGCCCGGCTGGAAAAAAGAAGCGGCCGTAAAATCCAGAAGCGCCGGTCGAAGAGCACCGCATCTGCAATACCGGTCGAAACCTGCTCCGTTCGCAACCCACGCATGGCAAGCGTTTCGCGCTGGTCGTCGAACGTATGCCCCGTAACAATGAGATCGGCGTTGAAGTCATTGGCGGCGGTCGCAAGCAGGCCGTAGCGTGCCTCTCGGGCCGCAGCCATGATGCCGGTTTTCGGCTTGTCGCCCTGCCAGATCATGATGATGTGGGGAATGCCGAGCGATGCGCAAAGGGCTGCGACTTTACGCGCCTCGTCTGCGGAGCCGGCGCGCAACGCATGATCAACGGCTGCAGCGCAAAGGGAAATCTTGAGATGGGGCGCGGCCTTCACGGCTTCATCGAGCAGAAGAAGCAGGCCGGTGGAATCGCTGCCGCCTGATATCGCGACGAGAATGCGTGCGGGGCTTTGAAGCGACGTGAGAAACTGGAGGATCGCCAGTTGAGGCGATGCGGCTTCCGGAGACATTCCGGAAGACCTTAGCAGGAGAGGCGCTTCTGTTCGCTCGCAACCTTGCTTGTGACGGCACGCGAAGCCTTTGGATAACGCTTCGACACTTCGCGCAGCGTCGCACAGGCCGTCTCGTTATTGTCGAGGGCCGCAAGCGACATGCCGAGCTTCAGCAGCATTTCCGGCGCCTTTTCCGATGAGCCGTATTTCTGATGTGCATTGAGGAAGGTCTTGGCCGCCTCATTGTACTTGCCCTGCGAATAGAGCGCTTCGCCGAGCCAGAAATTGGCGTCCGCCGACCGCACGCTGCTCGGGTAGCGGGTGATATACTGCGTGAATTCCTGTTCGGCCGTGCTGTAGTCGCCGGACAGTACGTGGCCGTAGGCGGCCTTGTACTGATCGGCCTCGCTGCCGAGCGAGGCGGTCTGCTGCGGCGTTTTGGTGTTGGCATCGGGAATCGGCCCGGAGCCGATTGTGGCATTTTCGTCGACGCTTCCGCCGATCGGATTGCCGTTCTGATCAAAATCGATCGAGCCGAGCTCCTTCGGCGGCTGGCCGAGGCCGCTATTCTCAGGCACGCTGGTGGAGGGAGCCGTTTCGGCTCCCTGCGGTGCTTGGATCACCTTGGCAATGTCGTCGCCGCCGGAGGCTGCCGGAGCGGCATCGGTCTCGCTCTTCTTGACAGGAGCCTTGGCGCCACCGCCGGCACCCGTCTTTTCCAACTGCTGGAAGCGGAATTCATTGTCTTCCTGCTGCTTGCGGATGGTCTCCTGCATCTGCAGAAGCTGAAAGCTCATCTCCTCGATCCGGCCGTTCAGCTGCCGCAGCTGCTCTTCGAGCTGCTGCACGCGGACCTCCGCGTCGCCGCTCTGCACCTTGACGACGGGCGGCGCCGCCTGGTTTTCCGCGGATCGGCCGCCGAGATGTAGCCCGAAGAACGAGGCGGAATAGGCCGCCCGTTCGCTTCCGGTCACAGCCGCGAGGCACAGCATGCCTGCCACGACAAGTTTCTTCATATGTATCGTCCTGTCCCAGTGATTCTTCGCACCTCGATGGCACGAACAGGAGACTTTTCCAATTGCTTTCAAAAAGCAACGGAGTCTGGCCAAAGTGTGGTCAAAAAGAAAAGGCGGTCCCTGATGGGACCGCCTGTCGAAAAAGCGAATTGTTGCTCGGCAATTACATGCCGGCGCCGCCAAGCACGGTAACCGCGCGACGATTCTGCGACCAGCAGGAAATATCGTCGCAGACGGCGACCGGACGTTCCTTGCCGTAGGAGATCGTCTTCAGGCGCTGCGCCGGTACGCCGCGCGAAGCGAGATAGTCCTTGGCGGCAGCAGCACGGCGGGCGCCGAGCGCGAGGTTATATTCGCGCGTGCCGCGTTCGTCGGCATGGCCTTCGACGGTGATCTGGTAGTTCGGGTAGCGGCCGAGCCACTGCGCCTGACGGTCGAGCGTCTGCGAAGCATCGGCGCGGATCGACGAGGAGTCGGTATCGAAGAAGATGCGGTCGCCGACATTGACCGTGAAGTCCTGGGCCGAGCCCGGCGTTGCAGCGCCGCCAGCACCGGTGCCGAGGCCGAGGTCGCCGGCGCTGTTCGGCGGCTTCTTGGCGCAGCTTGCGAGCGCAAGGCCGGCGATAAGCGCGATCATGACGGGGTTGCGGGCGAAATTCTGCATGCGGCTCATTGCCGGGGTATGAATTCGGCTCATGGCCGGTCTCCTTGCGATTTCATCAGGGTTTCCGGACAGTAACCGCACTCGGTTAACCGCCCCTCAAAGTTTATGGTTAACAATTTGCTACTTTGTCCCTTGGCCGTTCGGTTCCATGACTTTGGGGCGACAAGAAGGCAGCAGCGCATCGCCTACTCCATAAGCGGCGACCAGGCGGGGTCGGAGCCGTAGGTCGGCGTCTTCACGAGCTGCTCGTTGTAACCGGTCAGATCGATCGAATAGAGCTGCGGACCGCCCGACCCCGCCGCCTGGCGGAAGAACATCAGCACACGGCCGTTCGGCGCCCAGGTCGGGCCCTCATTGTGGAAGCCGGTCGTCAGGATGCGCTCGCCCGAACCATCCGGCTTCATCACGCCGATCGAGAACTTGCCGCCGGCCTGTTTGGTGAAGGCGATGAGATCGCCGCGCGGCGACCAGACCGGCGTCGAATAGGAGCCGTCGCCGAAGGAAATACGGGTCTGGCCGGAACCATCGGCGTTCATCACGTAGATCTGCGGCTTTCCGCCGCGGTCGCTTTCGAAGCTGACGCGTGCGCCGTCAGGCGAATAGGAGGGCGACGTGTCGATCGCCGCCGTCGAGGTCAACCGCGTCGTCGTGCGCGAGCGCAGGTCCATCGTATAGATGTTGGAATTGGCATCCTGCTGCAGGCTCATGATCACCTTCTGCCCATCCGGCGAGAAGCGCGGCGAGAAGGTCATGCCGGGGAAGTTACCGACGACCTCGCGCTGCCCGGTTTCGAGCTGCAGCAGATAGACCCGCGGCTGCTGGTTGGCAAAGGACATGTAGGTCACTTCCTGCCGGCTCGGCGAGAAGCGCGGCGTCAGCACGAGATCGCTGCCATCCGTCAGCATCCGCACGTTGAAGCCATCCTGATCCATGATCGCCAGCTGGCGCTTGCGCTGCTGCTTGGTGCCGGATTCGGAGACGAAGACGACGCGGGTGTCGAAATAACCCTCTTCGCCGGTGATCTGCTTGTAGATCGCATCGGCGATGATGTGAGCCACACGGCGCCAGTTCTCCGGCTGCGTGTAGAACTGCTGACCGGCCATCTGCTGTCCGGCAAAAGTATCCCACAGGCGGAATTCGGCGCGAAGGCGGCCATCCGCTTCCTTGGTAACCCGGCCGGTGACCAACGCCTGGGCATTGATGACCTTCCAGTCCTCGAAGCGCGGCGAAGCGTCGGGATTAGAAATCTTCTCGATGAAGGCGGTTTTGTTGATGGGTGCGAAGAGACCGGACCGCTGCAAGTCGGCGGCGATGACTTGCGAGACCTGCGCGCCCATGTCGCCCTGGAAATCAGTCACCGCGATCGGAAGCGGCTGGATATTACCCTTGTTGATATTGATCTCGACAAGCGCGTTCGCCGGGGTCGTAAAGACTGCGGCCCCGACTAGACCGGCGACGACCATGAGGGCGCGGATGAGGGAACACTTGACCATATCAAAACAAGCCTTTCAGCACTTTATAGGTTCAGTTGGCTGGCGTCGAAGTACAAAACGACTTCCTTCCAGGCATCGTATTTGTCTTTTGGAAGCATCGCGTAAGGAGCTGCACGGACAATTGCGCGAAGAGCTGCGTCGGCAATGATTTTACGTGTCCGTTCGCTGCCACCACTAACCTCCGCGTCGGGAGTTCCGATAATGCGACCGTCCCTATCGAGGCGCACACGGAACCTTAAATGAACGCTGGCGGCATCCTTCAGGTCCGCAGGAAGGACAAAACGATTTGCGATGGCATTTCGCATCGCATCGATAACGGGCATACTTAAAATCTCTGCTTTTGAGTCAGTTTTTTCCCGACCCATCGCCTCCGCATGTCCAACAGGCGGCAGTGAGAAAGCAGCCATTAACATCGTCAGCGCCCCGATGGACTTCGCGAAATGGGATAAGCTACTCAACATTTAGATTCCCAGATCGCTGGCATCGAAGTTGAGATCCATCTCGTTCCAGCCGTTTTCTCCCTCATATTTGTCTGCAGGCAGATTTTTGAGAGGAGATGATTTCATAACAGCGCGGTAGACACTGCTCTTGAGCGCTTGGCGTGTTGAATCCGGCCCGCCTGAAGCAATGACCTCGGGATCGCCAACGACATTACCGGCCTGATCAAGTTGAACACGAACCTTAAGATGAACTTCGTTGGCGCCGGCCAATCCGGAAACAACCGTCCAGTTGCCAGAGATCTGGCCGCGTACGGCATCAATCTCGCTCTGGCTAAGGGAAGCGCCACCATTGCTCTTCTTCGCACCAAGCGATGCTTCCTGCGTCGAGCGCTTCGCACCCCCAGCGGAAGGATCGGTCTTATTCAGCAGCGCAGCAACCTCGTCGGCATTGAAGTCGCTCTTCATCGATGAGGCGGATTTCGCCGTTTCCTGCTTCTTGTCCGCCTTCTTCTTGTCGGTCGGTGTGTCGGCGGTCTTCGCTTGATCCGCAGTCTTTTCCGGCGGCTTTTCGACGGGCTTCTGTGGTTCCGGCGGTTTCACCTGCGGCTTGGCGACAGGCGTCGGTACATTGTCCGGCAGCGCCTCGGCGTCCGGCTTCGGCGGTTCCTCCGGCTTGGCCTGCTCTTCCGGCGGCTTTTCCTCGGGCTTCGGCGGCGTTACTTCGACCGGCTTCGGCGGCGGAATGGAAGCGACCTCCTTCGGCTGTTCGACTTCCGTTTCCTCCTTGACGATCTCCTTGACGTCATTCGGCTTAGGGTCGATCTTCGGCATCGGCTTGTCGCTCGAATTCGCCGCGGCAGCCTCCGTATTGCTGGGTTTGGCGTTCGGCACCGGCGGCGTCTTCATGTCGACATTGTTGTCACCGGCATTCTCGGCCGGTTGCGCAATCGGTGGCCGCGTCGTCGGCACGGGCGCAGAAGTCTCCTTCTTCGGAGCCTTCTTGTCGCCTTGCTGCATCTGGGTAATGGATTCCACCGGCACGAGATCGACCGGCATCGCCTCGAAATCCTCCACCTTGAAGGATTCCGGGGCGCCGAGCGACACCATCGCCCAGGTGAGCACCAGGCCGTGCAAAACAGCAGATGTGATGACACTGGCCTTCATTTTGCGCGCTATTGGTCCTTCTTCTGCTGCGTCACGAGGCCGATATTCTTGAAGCCTGCGCCCTGAATACGGGCCATGACATCGGCGATGACGCCATAAGGCGCGGTCGCATCGCCGCGCACGAAGATACGTTCGTTATAGCCGGTGGTGGCGATCGCCTCGAGCTTGGCGGCGATCTCCGCCGCCGGGATCGGCGTTTCCTGCAGGAACACCTCGCCGTCATTCTTGACTGAGATGGTAATCGGCTGCGTCTCGGAATTCAGCGCCTTGGCCTGCGTTTCCGGCAGATCGATCGGCACGCCGACAGTCATCATTGGTGCCGCGACCATGAAGATGATCAAAAGCACCAGCATGACGTCGACGAGCGGCGTCACGTTGATTTCGGAAATCACGGCCCTGTTCCGACCGCCGCGACGGCGGCGTCCGCCGCCCCCACCGCCATTACCTCCAACAGCCATACCCATGTGAGAATACTCCGTTGGTTACTGAGCGGCAGCGCGCGGCTGCAGTTTCTCGTCGATCTGGCGCGAAAGTATGGCGGAGAATTCATCCGCGAAACCTTCCATGCGGCCCGAAAGCTTGCCGGCATCGGCAGAGAACTTGTTGTAGGCGATAACCGCCGGGATAGCGGCGACGAGGCCGATCGCGGTGGCAAGCAGCGCTTCGGCGATACCGGGCGCGACGACCGCAAGGTTGGTCGACTTCGAACCGGCGATTGCCTGGAACGAGGTCATGATGCCGACGACCGTGCCGAACAGACCGATGAACGGGCCGGCCGAGCCGATGGTCGCGAGCGATCCAAGGCGAGCGCCGAGAAATTCAGTCTCACGGGCGAGCGTCACGTCCATCGCGCGGTCGATACGCATCTGCAGGCCGATCGGCGAACGGGCGCCGCGTTCGAAAGATTTCTTCCACTCGCGCATGGCGGCCACGAAGATCGCCGCCAGCCCCGTATTGCTGCGTTCCGACAGCGAGCGGTAGAGTTCTTCCAGCGACTGGCCCGACCAGAACACCTGCTCGAACTTGTCGAACTGGCGCCGTGCGCGGCCATAGGCCAGATATTTGTCGATGACGATCGCCCACGTCCACACCGAGGCTGCGATGAGCCCGAGCATGACGAGCTTGACGACGATGCCGGCCTGCATGAAAAGCGACCAGAGGCTGACGTCCGTCGTTGCTGCTGCCAATCCTACTTGTTCCATTGGTCCAAAATCCCCGAATCCAAACGCCCGGCGCTAGACCGGGCGGCACAAACTGATCTCGCAAGAAGTGTCCGGCGGCCGCCGCCCAAAGCCCTGGTCAAACTTCCAAGCTCATCTTCCGCCTTCTTGCCGTCAAATTTGGTCAAAGGAAGGCGTGCACCGCACAAACTCCGACTTTCCCAGTAAGACACTATTATGGTTAATAGATCGTTAGTGCCGGACTGTGACAGTAAGCCTGTGTTTGGAAGATTTCGTTCCATGGATTACTTGACCGGAGCAAGGTCCGGCTGCCGAAAGAGCGCTCATCCTGCGGCGCGGGAATTCCTTCACATAAAACTCAAGTTCTGACAAGAGCTGAATTTCAAGCGATTCTGACTACAATGGCGTGCTGCCCTCCAGGAATTTCATCGCCAGTGTTTCCGGCAGCCGCCTCGGCCGCCCCCGGGCGTTGATGACGGCGATGATCACCTTGGCGGCGATCAGCAGCGTCTCGCCCGAACGGATCTGCTGATTGAGCACCATCTTGGCGCCGCCGGCTTTTTCCGTATGCGTCAGGATCGTCAGCACATCGTCCATGCGCGCCGGGCTCTTGAAGTCGATCTCCATGCGATGGACGACGAAAACCAACCCCTCCTCGTCGGCACTGACGAGTTCGCGTTGCTCGACGCCGAGGCAGCGCAGATAATCGGTGCGGCCGCGCTCCAGGAAATGCAGGTAGCGGGCGTGATAGACCAGGCCGGAGAAGTCCGTATCTTCATAATAGACCCGCTGGACGAGGCGGTGTCCAGCCTCCGTCAGCTCTCCCGAAATGGAAAAAGGGCGTTCCGTCATAATTTTCTCCAAACTCAGGTGCCCTGTTTGGCGCAACGCTTCCCGGCAGGCAAGCATTGAATGCCCGGCCGGCAGGCATTGAATGATTGTCACAATTCCTAACTATTGCCGATAATGAGCGACCAATCAGGAGACGATGCGATGAAGATTGCGGTTATGGGCGGAGACGGTTTCATCGGTTGGCCAACGTCGCTGCATCTCTCCGATGCCGGGCACGACATCCATATCCTCGACAATCTCTCGCGCCGCTGGATCGACACCGAACTTGGCGTTCAGTCGCTGACCCCGATGGATTCGATCCAGGAGCGCACCCGCATCTGGCATGCCGAAACCGGGCGCCGCATCCACTTCAATCTGATCGATCTTGCCAAGGATTACGAACTCCTGAAGAACTGGCTTTCCGAACATCGCCCGGATGCCGTCATCCATTTCGCCGAGCAGCGGGCCGCGCCCTATTCGATGAAGAGCGACCGCCACAAGAACTACACCGTCAACAACAATGTCAGCGCCACGCACAACCTGCTGAACGCGCTGACGGAACTCAATCTCGATGCCCATCTCATCCATCTCGGCACCATGGGCGTCTACGGCTATTCGACAGTCGGGGCGGCGATCCCCGAGGGTTACCTGCCGGTCGGCATCGAAACCGCAGGCGGCGAGACGGTCAGCCAGGAGATCCTCTATCCCTCCAATCCCGGCTCGATCTATCACATGACCAAGTGCCTGGATCAGCTTCTCTTCCAGTTCTACGCCAGGAATGATGGTCTGAGGATCACCGATCTGCACCAGGGCATCGTCTGGGGCACGCATACCGAGCAGACGCGCCGCCACGCGCAGCTGATCAACCGTTTCGACTATGACGGCGATTATGGCACGGTGCTGAACCGCTTCCTCATCCAGGCGGCGATCGGCTATCCGCTGACGGTGCACGGCACCGGCGGCCAGACCCGCGCCTTCATCCATATCCAGGATTCGGTCCGCTGCATCGAGCTGGCGCTGAAAAACCCGCCGGCTCGCGGCGCCCGCGTCGAGATCTTCAACCAGATGACAGAAACCCACCGGGTGCGCGACCTTGCCGAGATGATCGCCAGGATGAGCGGCGCCAAGATTGCCTGGCTGCCCAACCCGCGCAAGGAAGCCGCCGAGAACGAGCTGATCGTCCGGAACGAAAAGTTCCGCGATCTCGGCCTCGAACCGATCACGCTGGAAGCGGGCCTGCTCGGCGAGATCGTCGATGTCGCGAAGAAGTTCGCCTATCGCGTCGACCGCTCGCGCGTGCCGGCCGTCTCCGCCTGGACCAAGGACATCGCCGCGACGATCAATCACGATCCGGAAGGCAAGCGGCTGAAGTCGGTGTCGTGAGCGCTGAGATATGACGAACGCTAGGCAGCCTGCGGCCAACCCACAAACTCACCCTCGTCACGTCAGCTCAACCATGGCTCGGCATCTCATTTGGACTCGCCAAAGCGGGAAGGTCGCGGCTTGCTCCCTCTTCTCCCCAGCGGGGAGAAGGTGGCCCGAAGGGCCGGATGAGGGGGCCGCATGGCACGCCATTCATTGCCCTTCGCTTGCGCTCAGCGCAGTCGCTCCTGTCGTCGCTCACCCCCTCAACCGCCTGCCGGCACCTTCTCCCCGCTGGGGAGAAGAGACGTGTAGCAACGCTTTGCTGTCTCTCCTTCGCCGGAGCAAGATATATCGGGGCAGCGGAGCCCGATGAACCGCTCGTCCGTCTTCGCCTACGTCACACTCGTCACCAATTCCGACTACGCCATGGGTGCGACCGCGCTTGCCCGCTCCCTGCGCCGAACCGGCACTGGGGCCGATATCGTCATTCTCCACACCCGCGGCGTCGATGCTGCCGCCCTTTTGCCCCTGAAAACGCTCGACTGCCGCCTGATCGAGGTCGAACACCTGCCGCTCTCTGCGGCCGTCAACGAGCGCCACGCCCGCGGTCAACTCCATTCGACAGCTCCTTTCACCAAGGGCCGCAAGCCGGATTTCCATTCGCCGCTCGACAATTTCTGCAAGCTCAGGCTCTGGCAGCTCGTCGAATACCAGCGCTGCGTCTTCATCGACGCCGACGCCCTCGTGCTGAAGAACGTCGACAGACTCTTCTTCTACCCGGAATTTTCCGCCGCCCCCAATGTCTACGAAAGCCTCGCCGACTTCCACCGCATGAATTCCGGCGTCTTCGTCGCCACGCCCTCGCATGACACGTTCCGGCACATGCTCGAAAGGCTCGACAGGCCGAACGCCTTCTGGCGGCGCACCGATCAGACCTTTCTCGAGACGTTCTTCCCGGATTGGCACGGCCTGCCGGTTTATTTCAACATGCTGCAATATGTATGGTTCACCATGCCGGAGCTTTGGGACTGGAAGAGCATTTCGATCCTGCACTACCAGTATGAAAAACCGTGGGAAAAGGATCATCCCAAGGCAGCGCGACTACAACCTTTGATCGATCTGTGGCACCGTTTCCACGATGGCGGCGACGTGCCTGAGATCACGGCGCTGGACAATCCGGAAGGGGCAGCATGAAGGTACTTGTATCGGGTGGAACGGGTCTCGTCGGCCGGTATGTCGTCGAGGAACTGCTGGCCGCCGGATATCAGGTGATCGTCGGCGGGCGCCGCGCGCCGCTGCCCCGCCTCTTCTCCCGCCCGGTCGAGTTCGCAGCGCTTTCGCTCGATCCCGACAAGGATCAGATCGATGTCTTCGATGACGCCTATTTCTTCGTCCACGCCGCTTTCAGTCATGTTCCGGGCAAATATCGCGGCGGCGAGGGCGACGATCCGAAGACCTTCCACAGGTTGAACCTCGACGGCACTGTCCGGCTTTTCGAAGCCGCCAAACGCGCCGGCACGCGCCGCTGCGTCTTCCTGTCCAGCCGCGCCGCCTACGGCGAACATCCCGAGGCAACCGAACTGACGGAGACGATGCTGGCCAAGCCCGAAACACTCTACGGTCAGGTGAAGCTCGATGCCGAACGCGCGCTTGCCCATCTCTCCACGCCGGGCTTTGCTGGCGTAAGCCTGAGGGCGACCGGCGTCTATGGCGATCTCTCGCCGAACAAATGGGACGGCATCATCGCCGATTACCTCGCCGGCCAGCCGGTTGCCGCCCATCTGGGAACGGAAGTTCACGGCCGCGACCTCGGTCGGGCGGTGAGGCTGATGCTGGAGACGGAAAGCACCCGCATCTCCGGCGAGGTCTTCAACGTCTCGGACATGTCAGTCGACACGCGCGATATCCTTTCACCCATCCGCCACGAGACGGGCTGTCGGCACGCGCTGCCGGCCCCTGCCGATAGCGCCGCGCTCAATCCCATGAGCACTGCGAAAATCCGAGCGCTCGGCTGGGCGCCCGGCGGAGCGCCTCTATTCAACGAGACGATGCAGCGACTGGCCGCTGCGCTTCCCGAATCCCAAAGACACAGGTCCACGCAAGTCTGACGTTGCAGAATGCGCCCGAATCGCAATCGGGGCCCGAATTAAAAATCGGGGAATTGTTCATGCAGGTTGCAACCACGTCTGCCTCTATCATCTTGCGCGGTGCGTCTTCGACGGCAGCCATTTCAGCCGCGGGAAGCGAGACCGATCAGGGCGTGCTGAAGCTGCAGCGCGCCACCCAGGCGCTGCAGCAGATGCGCCAGACCCTGGCAAACTCGGGAGACGAGGCCAAGGCGAAGGCGCAACGCAAGCTCGAAGAGGCAAAACAGGAGTTGGAGATGCTGCGCAGCTCCAACATGGCACCTGAGGTGGTCGCCCGGTTGGCCGCCGAACTGGCGCGCAAGGTCGGCACTGCCGCCTCCGAATTCGCATCATCAGTCGCGACCGGCAGTCCCGCAACGGCTGTTCCGATGGACGCAACTACGGATGCAACAGCAGTCGCAACGAGCGGGGCCGCCGCTGCACTGACGGATACTTCAGGAGAAACTGCGGCCGGCGAGACCGGCTCGCAGGAACCGGACGCTACCGCCAACGCCCGCAAGGCCTATGCGAGCGTCGCCGAGGATGCCCCGAAATTTTCAGGCATTTCGGCCGATGATCGTGAAACGATGGAAGAGTTCAAGGCGGTTGTGCGCGAACTCAAGCAAGTGCTCGAAAAGGCGATGCGCGAGTTGCGGCAGCAGGACCGGCAGGCTGGGGCCAATATGGCAGGCTTCTCCATCGCCACGGCGACAATACCGACAAGCATCGTCGTCTGACGACCGCTGCCGCCGGCGGGCGAGGCGTGAAACGAGCGTGATGCTGTCGCATCCTGCATTTGCATCGGACATCCAGCCGTCTATGCTCGGGTAAATCTCTCAGAACCGGCAGATCCAATGACCGCGAAAGAATTGAAAGCGCAGCTGCGCAACGAACGGCTGTCGGCCCGCGACGCTATCCCCGCCGAGAAACGCGCCTCCAAAAGCCTCGCAATGGCCGACCATGCCGGCGAGGCCGTCGGTTTTGCGCTGGATACGATCGTCTCCGGCTTCCTGCCGATCCGTTCGGAAGCCGATCTCAGGCCGCTGATGGCGCGCTTTGCCGTGCGCGGGGCGCGGCTCTGCGTGCCGGCGATCCTCGATCGGCAGACCATCGTCTTTCGCGAGCTGGCGGAAGGTGCGCCCCTCATCGATACCGGTTTCGGCACGGTCGGCCCCGGCAAGGATGCCGCCATTCTCGATCCCGAGATCATGCTGGTGCCGCTTTCGGCCTTCGATGCCCGCGGCCACCGCATCGGCTACGGTGCCGGCCACTACGACCGCGCCATCAGCCGGCTCAGACAAAAAGGCCTGCATCCGAAGCTGATCGGCATTGCATTCGACTGCCAGGAAGTGGCACATGTGCCCGACGAGCCGCACGACATAAGCCTGGATGCCATCCTGACAGAAAGCGGCCTTCGCTTTTTTGCCTCTTGGATTGGATAGGGAATGCGGCTGCTTTTTCTGGGTGACATGGTCGGCAAGACGGGACGCACGGCGGTCTGGGACCGCCTTCCGGGTCTGGTCTCCGACCTCAAGCTCGATTTCGTCGTCGTCAACGGCGAGAACGCCGCTGGCGGCTTCGGCATCACCGAGGACATCTTTCTGGAAACGATCAATGCCGGCGCCGATGTGGTGACGACGGGCAATCACGTCTGGGACCAGAAGGAAGCCGTCGCTTTTGCCGGCCGCCACGATCAGTTCCTGCGGCCGGCCAACTATCCGCAAGGCACGCCTGGCCGCGGCTCCGGCCTTTTCTATGCCAGGAACGGCGCGCGTGTGCTTGTTGCCAACGTCATGGGACGGGTCTTCATGCACCCCGAACTCGACGACCCCTTCAAATCGGCGGAGGTCATCCTCGACGCCTGCCCGCTGAAGGAACAGGCCGACGCGATCATCTTCGATTTCCATGCCGAGGCGACCAGCGAGAAGCAGTGCTTCGGCCATTTCGTCGACGGCCGCGCCAGCTTCGTCGTCGGCACCCACACGCATGTACCGACCGCCGACGCACAGATCCTGAACGGCGGCACCGCCTATATGTCGGATGCCGGCATGTGCGGCGACTACGACTCCTCCCTCGGCATGGACAAGGAGGAGCCGCTCAACCGCTTCATCTCCAAGATGCCAAAGGGCCGCATGGAAGCCGCGAACGGCCCCGCGACGATCTGCGGCGTCGGCGTGGAAATCTCGGATACGACAGGACTTGCCGAAAAGATCGCGCCACTCCGGCTCGGGCCGCGGCTGGCCGAGACGGTGCCGGAGTTCTGGCGGTAACAGGCGACAGGCGCCGTTCAACACGCAATTGTGAGAACCCGCCGTCTGGACCCCTGCGGCCTCATGCCGCATCCTCCCCGCCATTCGCGCATAACCCCGAAAATCGGAATCGATTTTCGGAACGGATTACGCGCCGATCGAAGGGTGATAGAGCGCCGGAGGGGTGGCATGAAGCCGCGATATCTTGTCCTCGCTATCGCATGCCTTACGGCCTTCGCCGTGCCGAATCTTGCCGGGGCACAAGAGCAGCGGCCGCCGGTCAGCCAGTGCCAGGCGATCGCGCAAACCATCCCCAAGGTGACCTTCGCAAGCTTTTCCGGCGCCCCGCCGCTGGTGCCTGCCGTCTCCGAGGGCGAGGACGTCAAACTGACCTTCCTCGGCCATTCGACCTTCGAGATCGATACGCCCGGCGGTATCGTTATCGCAACCGACTATAATGGCTGGTACAGGCCGGCAACGCCGCCCGATGTCGTGACCATGAACAAGGCGCACACGACCCACTATACCCTGACCCCCGATCCCGGCATCAAACATGTGCTGCATGGGTGGAGCGACATTCCGGGCGAGAAGGCCAACGTCAATCTCGTCGTCGGCGATGCTTATATCCGCAACGTCCCCACGGATATCCGCTTCAGCTACGGCCTCGGCGGCGCGCATGAGAACGGCAATTCCATCTTCATCTTCGAGATCGCCGGCCTCTGCATCGGCCATCTCGGCCACCTGCATTACGAGCTGACGGATGCCCATTATACCGAGATCGGCCGGCTCGACATCGTCATGGTCCCCGTCGATGGCGGCCTGACCATGGGCGCCGACAGCATGAGCCGCGTCATCAAGCGGCTACGCTCGTCGTTGATCCTGCCGATGCACCGGCGCGGCCCGCCGGTCGAAGCCTTCGTCTCGATGTTCGGCAAGGATTTCGACGTCGCCAATGCGCCCGATGACAGCATCACCGTCTCTATGCGCACGCTCCCGAAAAAGCCGCTGATCTATGTGCTGAAGGGCGTGCAGTAAAAAGGCTCGGCGGTTTTCCTTCTACAGCACCGCGCGTCTTTTCAGACGCGCAAAGGACGCTGTAGCACTTTGAATTGCTGCATAATTTTATCCTTAAATCGATTCCGATTTAAGGAATTATGCAGGAGCACTGCCCGTCAAGCGAACTGCAGATGGCGCTTGATGCCGACATCCGGCATCTTGTCGTCGTCGAGATTGGCCTTGGCGATCTCCCAGCCGAATTTCAGCTTGTTGCCCGTGGAAACCCAGATCTCAGCATCGTCGACATGGAGGGACAGCATGGTGAGCTTGGGGTCCTTCTTGCCGCCGTCATACCAGGCCGCGACGATCGAGCTCCAATATTCCTCGATCTTGGAAGGGTCAGGATGCACCTCGATCACACCGGCAAGGCAGGCGTGATAGTCGTGATCCTTGCCGATGACGCAGAAATGCGCGCGGCTGCCGGGCTTGATGGCGCGCACGATGTCGGCGTCGGTCTTGGTGTAGAACCAGATGGTGTTGGTGGTGGGATCGGCATGCGGCGCCATCGGCTGCATGTGCATGTCCAGTCCGGAAATTCCGAGCATGCCGGCATGAACGCCGTTGACCTGATCCCAGAGCTGACGTGCTGGATGTTCCTGCGCCTCACTGAGACTTGCCATAACCGTTCCTTTCCGTTGGATGGAGTTCGGTTGAAACGTCATCACCTCGCCTTTGTTCCGAACTGCTTTTTCCTTGAACGGGTGCCGTTTCGCTCTTATAAGGCGGCCCATTCCGAACAATGAGACGTGAACAGGGGTGCCATGGCTGGCCATTCACAGTTTAAAAACATCATGCACCGCAAAGGCCGTCAGGATGCCGTGCGGTCGAAAATGTTCTCCAAGCTTGCGCGCGAAATCACCGTTGCCGCCAAGGCCGGCCTGCCCGACCCGACGATGAACGCCCGTCTTCGCCTGGCGATCCAGAACGCCAAGGCTCAGTCCATGCCGAAGGACAATATCGACCGCGCCATCAAGAAGGCAGCCGGTGCCGACGGCGAAAATTATGACGAAGTCCGCTATGAAGGTTATGGCCCCGGCGGCACGGCGATCATCGTCGAGGCGCTGACCGACAACCGAAACCGCACCGCCTCCAACGTTCGCTCGAGCTTCACCAAGGCCGGCGGCGCTCTCGGCGAAACCGGTTCCGTTTCCTTCTCCTTCGACCATGTCGGCGAAATCACCTACAAGCTTTCCGTCGGCGATGGCGACAAGGTGATGGAAGCCGCGATCGAAGCCGGCGCCGACGACGTCGAGTCCGACGAAGACGGCCACTACATCACCTGCGCCTTCGAAGCCCTCGGCGAAGTGGCAAAAGCGCTGGAATCGAGCCTCGGCGAAGCCGAAACCGTCAAGGCCGTCTGGCGCGCCCAGAACAACGTGCCGGTGGACGAGGAAAAAGCCCAGTCGCTGCTGAAGCTCATCGACAGCCTGGAAGACGATGACGACGTTCAGAACGTCTATTCCAATTTCGAAGTCTCGGAAGAAGTGCTGGCGAAGCTCTCGGCCTGATCTCCTCCGGCAGATGTCAAATATAAAAACCCGGCTGCAACGCCGGGTTTTTTCTTGCCGAAAAGGGGGCGCCGTCAGAGTGCCGCCTCGCGCGCGCCCTGCCCTACGCGGCGGCTCGCATGAAATTTCCCAGCCCCGCGAAAAGTTCCACCGATGTCAGCCGCGCCTCGATGTCGTGGATCGGCATCGAGATGATCACCTCGTCGGCCTGCGTTTCCTGTAGAAACTCCGTCAGTTTCGCCTCGGCCGTCTTCGGCGAGCCGACCACGGCATAACGCAGCGTGTGTTCGACATTCATCTTTTCCATCGGCGACCAGAAGTCCGCCATATCGGCCACCGGACGCGGGAACGGGCCGCGGACATTGCGGCGCAGATTGACGAACTGCTGCTCTGCGGAAGTGAAATGATAGCGAGCCTCCTCATCCGTCGCCGCCACCGCGCCCATCACGCCGACCATCACATGCGGCTTGTCGAGCGTCGCCGAGGGCTGGAAGCGGTCGCGATAGATCGCGATCGCATCGAGCAGCATGTCGGGCGCGAAATGCGAGGCGAAGGCATAGGGAAGGCCCAACATGCCTGCGAGCTGGGCGCTGTAGAGGCTGGAGCCGAGCAGCCAGATCGGGATATGTGAACCATTGCCGGGAACCGCGAGGATCGCCTGGTTCTCGACCGGCGTATCGAGAAGTTGCTGCAGTTCCACCACGTCGTTGGGGAAGCTGTTTGCGCCGGCCTCGAGGTTGCGCCGCAGCGCCTGTGCCGTGCGCATATCCGTTCCCGGTGCACGCCCGAGGCCGAGATCGATGCGGCCGGGGAAGAGCGCCTCCAGCGTGCCGAACTGCTCGGCGATGACGAGCGGCGAATGATTGGGCAGCATGATGCCGCCGGAGCCGATGCGGATGCGCTTTGTCGCAGCCCCGACATGGCCGATGACGATGGCGGTGGCAGCACTGGCAATCCCCGGCATGCCGTGATGTTCGGCAAGCCAGAAGCGCTTGTAACCGAATTCCTCGGCCTTCACAGCCATCCGCGCCGAGGCCTCGAGGGACTGGCGCACGGTGCTGCCTTCGGCAACGGGGGAAAGGTCGAGTATGGAGAAGGGAACCATGGGAAACCTGCCGGGCAGTTGAACGATGCCGTCTATGTAGGTTCGCACCCGCGCCATTCCAAACCATGCGCGCAAACAAAAAAGGCCGCGCCAGCGCGGCCCTTATGCAATGTGGAAAGGTGTAGCTTACCGCTGACGGCGCAGCACATGCACCTCGGCGCTCGGCTGGTGATGGCCATGCGGCAGCGTGAAATTGCCGAGCTGGCGGTCCATTTCCAGGGCTTCCGTCGCCAGCCGGTGGATAGCCGCCGTCGTCTCCTCGACCATCGAGGCGTTCTGCTGCGTCATCGCGTCGAGTTCGGCAACGGCGCTATTGATCTCGCGCAGCGTATTGGCCTCCTCGCGGGTCGCACTCATGATCTCGTTGATCTGCCCGTTGATCGCCTCGACATGGGCGCCGATGCCCGTCAGTGCAACGCCCGCTTTTTCCACAAGCGTAACGCCGCTTTCCACCTCATGCGTCGATTTCTGCAACAGGCTGGAAATCTCCTTGGCCGCACTCGATGAGCGCTGGGCAAGCTCGCGCACTTCCATGGCGACGACGGCAAAGCCCTTGCCGGATTCACCCGCACGCGCTGCCTCAACACCGGCATTGAGCGCCAGGAGGTTGGTTTGGAAGGCGATGTCGTCGATGACGGAGATGATCGTGTTGATCTGGCGCGAGGAGACCTGGATTGCCTCCATCGCCGCGATCGTCTCGCGCATGATCTGGCCTGAGCCGGTCGTCTCCTTCTTGGCGTCGCGGGCGATGCGCTCGGCCTGCTCGGCTCGCTCGATCTGCCGGCGGACCGACTGTGTGATGGCGCTGATCGCATTCGCCGTCTCGGTGATCGAGCCGGCCTGGCGCTCGGTGCGCCCGGCAAGTTCGTCGGCGCCGGTGCGCATCTCTTCGGAGCCGGCGCGCACCGCCATCGAGTTGCCGCCGATGGCCGTCATGGTTTCGCTGAGCGTCGCCAGCGCCTCGTTGAAATTGACGCGCAGGCTTTCGAGTTCGTTCGGGAAACGGGTATCGATCTGATAGGCGAGATCGCCGCTCGCCAGATGATGCAGGCCCTCGTCAATCGCCTCGACCACCTGCTGCAGCGTTTTCGCCTCGGCCTCACGCTCGGCCAGATTCTGCTGGCGGTCCTGCTCGGCCCGCAGGCGCGTCTCCTCGCTGGCGGCTTCGAGCTCGCGGCTCTCGATCAGCGAGTGGCGGAAGCGGTCGAGCGCATTGGCCATCGTGCCGATCTCGTCCTTGCGGTTCAGGCTGCCGATCTCGCTGTCGAGCTTGCCATCGGCGACATCGCGGGTGACGCCGGCAAGCCGCGCAAGCGGCGAAAACAGCAAATTGGTGACGAGCCCGGTCGCGACCGCCATGACGACGAGCACGCCGATGCCGATCATCGTCAGCAAGGTGGCGATCTCGATCGAGCCGGCATTGAGCTCGCTCAAGAGCACACTCTCGACAACGAGGAAGCGGTCGCCGCGATAGTCGATGCCGCGGACATAGGCACGAGCCGTACCGTCCGCCCGGTCGAAATCGGCAACCGTCATCGCCGAACTGGCAAGCGCGCTCTGGATAAAGGTGAAGGGCGTCGCATCGAGCGTCGCAAGCTTGCCGCTTCCGTCGAGGCCGACAGCGGAGCCATCGCCGGAGACGATCGCCGCCCGCGCCGTGCTGCCCTGAACGATGCCCTTGGAGAGGATGCCGGTGACGATGTCGTCACGCACCTTGAAGAGGATGATGCCCTTGGCCGCTCCAAGCTTGATAATCGGCACGGCATAGAAGATCGCCGATTTGCCGGTGCCGGCATCGACGCGAAGGCCGGAGAAGCCAGTCGGCGCGGCGTCATCGGTCGCCTTGGCGGTATTCTCGATCGCCTTGGCGAAAGCGATGCCGGCGCCGGTTGTCTTCCAGGCGTCCGACTTCAGATTTTCGGCGAAATCATCTTCCTTCTTATAGGAGTAGAGCGCGGTACCCTCGAGATCGACGATCAGCAGGTCGCTGAAGGCGGTATCCTCGAGGTCGCGGGCGACTTCGCCCTGCGTCTTCTCATGGTTCGAATAATAAAAGCCGCTCGGCCCTTCCGGCTTCATAAGCTTCTCGCGCTGGTCGGCCGGGTTGGGATTGTTCGATATGAAAACCTTCTTCAGCTCGGCACGAGCGTCGCCCGAGGTTTTCTCGATGGTTTTCCAGCCGCTCTTCAGGCTGGTGATCGACATTTGCAGCGCCTCGATGCGCGCAATCGAGTTGGCCTGGTTTTCAAGCTGCGTCAGCTGGTCCTGCAGCATGTCGCCGCGGAAGATCAGCACGCTTTCCTTGGACTTCAGCGCCTGCTCGTCGGAGATGCGGCTGCTGGCGAAATAGGCCAGCACGTCGATGACCGCGATCGACAGCACGGTCAGCAGAATGAATGTGACGATGACCTTGAAGGACAGGGATTGAAATCTCTGTGCCATGTACGACGAACCCCTTCTGAACGCGCTTGCCAGCCGGGCACGCAGCGCATGCCTGATCGACCGACCTGTAAACAGAACATCGGAGGCTTAATCTTCGCGAAAAGAAGCCCCTCTCGTATTGACGACTAGAATTCAGGCATCTGTTTTAATTCGCGGTAAATGGCGGGGCCTAAATCCGGGAGTGTTTTTGTTTTGTTCACATATCGATGGCACTTATTTCGCGATCGCTATAGGTTGAACCATGCAAAATACGATTCGCATCGTCGGTATTGATCCCGGACTTCGCCGCACCGGCTGGGGAATCATCGAGACATCAGGCAATTCCTTGCGGTTTGTCGCATCTGGAACAGTGACTTCCGATGGCGACATGGACCTTGCCTCCCGCCTTTGCCAATTGCACGACGGCCTGGCGGAGATCGTCCACAGCTATAAGCCGGATGAAGCCGCCGTCGAACAGACCTTCGTCAACAAGGATGCGGTGGCGACCCTGAAGCTTGGCCAGGCCCGCGGCATTGCCATGCTGGTGCCGGCGCGCGCCGGCCTGCCGGTCTCCGAATATGCCCCGAACGCCGTGAAGAAGGCCGTCATCGGCGTCGGCCATGGCGAAAAGCAGCAGATCCACATGATGTTGAAGATCCTGATGCCGAAGGTCGAATTCAAGGGCAACGACGCCGCCGACGCCTTAGCGATCGCCATCTGCCATGCGCATAATCGCGGCAGCAACCGGATGCGACAGGCGCTGGCCGGTTAATCCATACTTGACTTGTTTCCATCTGCTGAGAGACCACGACCCATGATCGGCAAGCTGAAAGGCACCATAGACGAGATCGGCGAAGACTATGTGCTCGTCGATGTACACGGCGTCTGCTACGTCGCCCATTGCTCGGCCCGTACCCTGTCGAAGCTTGGCTCGACTGGTGAGGCCTGCGTGCTGTTTATCGAAACCTATGTGCGCGAGGATCAGCTGAAGCTCTTCGGTTTCATGACCGCTCTGGAGCGGGAATGGTTCAACCTGCTCCAGAGCGTTCAGGGCGTCGGCGCCAAGGTGGCGCTCGCCGTGCTCTCGACGCTGACCCCAGGCGAACTTGCCAATGCGATCGCCCTGCAGGATCGCACCGCCGTCTCCCGTGCGCCGGGCGTCGGTCCCAAGGTGGCCATGCGCCTCGTCACCGAACTCAAGAACCGGGCGCCGGCCTTTGCCGGCGAAGCGATCAATATCGCCCTCAAGCAGGAACTCGGCGAAGGTGTTGCGGCAGCACCCGTCGCCGATGCGGTATCCGCGCTGACCAACCTCGGCTATTCCCGCGACCAGGCGGCGAACGCAATCGCCGCGGCAATGAAGACGGCGGGCGATGGCGCCGACAGCGCCAAACTGATCAGGCTGGGATTGAAGGAACTGGGGGCGCGGTGACCTCCTTGAATAGATCGCAATTCCTTACTAAACTTGATTGGTAAGGAGATCCGCATGAATATCTACTACGGTACGATGACATCGAAGGGCCAGACAACAATTCCGGCGGAAGTTCGTGAATTGCTGAATCTGAAGTCCGGCGACAGGATCCGCTACATCAACCGCGATGGCGAAATCATCATGAAAGCCAAGAACAAACGCGCCATCGACCTCGCAGGCAAGTTTCACGATGCGAATCGACCGACGATCACTTTGACGGAAATGGACGAGGCAATTGGCGAAGCCATCGCCGATCATGTGAATAGAGCAAGATGATTGGTCTCGACACCAATATCTTGCTGCGCTTCTTCCTGAAGGACGACGCTGTCCAGACAGAGAAGGTCACAGCGCTCTTTGCCAGCCTTTCCGAGACGGCACCGGGCTATATAAATTGCATCACGCTGATGGAATGCGTGTGGTTCTTGAGACAACGGATCAAGCTGAAAAGAGAACAGATCATGGAGGCGATTTCAGACTTGTTGGACTCGGCTGACCTGATCCTCGAAGATGAAAGAATAGTCGAGGAGACGCTCGCAATCATGGTGCGGACCAATGCAGAATTTGCAGATGTCTTCATCGCCCTTCGTAATCGTGATGCGGGCTGCGTGACAACCAGGACATTCGATGACCAAGCCGCAAAAACCATACCTGGAATGGAACTTTTGACATGAGCGACTCCGCCCGCCTGATATCGCCGGAAAAGCGGGGCGAAGACCTTGATATCACGTTGCGCCCGCAATCGCTGGACGAGTTCACCGGCCAGGCGGAAGCGCGCGCCAATCTCAAGGTCTTCATCGAGGCGGCGAAAAACCGTGGCGAAGCGCTGGACCATGTGCTCTTCGTCGGTCCGCCCGGCCTCGGCAAGACCACGCTGGCGCAGATCATGGCCAAAGAGCTCGGCGTCAACTTTCGCTCGACGTCGGGCCCGGTGATCGCCAAGGCCGGCGATCTCGCTGCCCTGCTCACCAATCTCGAGGAGCGTGATGTGCTCTTCATCGACGAGATCCATCGCCTTAACCCCGCCGTCGAGGAAATCCTCTATCCGGCCATGGAAGATTTCCAGCTCGATCTCATCATCGGGGAAGGCCCTGCCGCTCGCTCGGTGAAGATCGACCTGTCGAAATTCACCCTGGTGGCGGCCACCACCCGCCTCGGCCTGTTGACGACGCCGCTGCGCGACCGCTTTGGCATTCCGGTGCGCCTGAGCTTCTACACCGTCGAGGAGCTGGAACTGATCGTGCGCCGCGGCGCGCGGCTGATGAACCTGCCGATCACCGAAGAGGGCGCCCGCGAGATCGCAAGACGCGCCCGCGGCACCCCGCGCATCGCCGGCCGGCTGCTGCGGCGCGTGCGCGACTTTGCCGAGGTGGCAAGGGCGGAATCCGTCACTCGCGAGATCGCCGACGAGGCGCTGACCCGCCTGCTGGTCGATAATGTCGGCTTCGACCAGCTCGACAAACGTTACCTCAACATGATCGCGGTCAATTTCGGCGGCGGCCCGGTCGGGATCGAAACCATCGCCGCCGGACTTTCCGAGCCGCGCGACGCGATCGAGGACATCATCGAGCCCTATATGATCCAGCAGGGTTTCATTCAGCGCACGCCACGCGGCCGTGTTCTGACCGCAATCGCGTGGAAACATCTGGGAATGCAACCGCCCAAGGATATGGAGGCTGCGCAGTTCCGGCTGTTCCAGGAGGACAACTGAGTGATCACCCGCCGCGGATTTTTCAAGGTTCTCGGCGGCAGTGTCGCAGGCGTCATGTCGCTCGGTGGTTACGCCTTCGCCTATGAACCGCTCGCGCGGCTCGCCATCACCCGCTATCGGCTGACGCCGCCGGGATGGACCCCGGGGCTCAAGCTCCGCGTCGTTGCGCTCGCCGATCTCCATGCCTGCGAACCTTGGATGTCGGCAAGCCGCATTGCCGCGATCTGCCACAGGGCAAATGAACTCGAAGGCGACATCACCGTCCTGCTCGGCGATTATGCCGCCGGCATGAACATGGTGACACAGTACGTGCATTCGAGCCAATGGTCGAAGGCGCTCGCCACCTTGCAGGCCCCTCTCGGCGTCCATGCGGTCATGGGCAACCATGATTGGTGGGAGGACAGGACCGCCCAGAAGAACGGCGGGATGGAAACATTCGGACACCGAGCCCTCGCCGACGTCGGCATCCCGGTCTATGGCAACCGCGCTGTTCGGCTCGAAAAGGATGGCCGCGGCTTTTGGCTCGCAGGCCTCGAAGATCATCTGGCGCTGCTGCCCGGCAGGAAATGGGGCCGCACGCAGATGCTCGGCCTCGACGATCTCGAGGGAACGATGGCTCAGGTTACGGACGATGCACCGGTCATCCTGCTTGCCCATGAGCCCGATATCTTTCCGCGCGTGCCCGAGCGTGTCTCGCTGACGCTATCGGGCCACACGCATGGCGGACAGATCCGCCTCCTCGGCCGTTCGCCGATCGTTCCCTCGCGCTACGGCAACCGCTACGCCTATGGCCATATGATCGAGGAGGGGCGTAATATCATCGTTTCCGGTGGCCTCGGCTGCTCCATCGCACCGGTGCGCTTCGGCGTGCCGCCGGAAATTGTCGTCATCGATCTTGGATAAGAATGGCATGGCCAAGCGCACTCTCATCCGCCTGAATGCGGGCGCTGAGCGTTTCAACTATCGCATCGCCGGCCTCGGCTTTCGCGACGGCCACGTGCTCGTCCATCGCGCCGTGCATGAGCCCTTCTGGACCTTTCCAGGCGGCAGGGCGGAAATCGGCGAGACGTCGGAGGAAACGCTGAAACGGGAGATGGTGGAGGAACTGGGCGTTGAGGTGACCGTCCATCGCCTGCTGTGGATCGTCGAGAACTTTTTCCGCTACGAACAGCGCGACTGGCATGAACTCGGTCTCTATTACCTGATGGACCTCCCGCCGGAATTCCCCTTTTTGTCCGGCGAGATCATCCATCGGGTCGAGGACGGCGACAACTATCTCGAGTTCAAATGGGTGCCGGCAACGCGTGATTCCCTGTGCGCACTCGACATCCCGCCCTATTTCATTGCCGATGAAATCGAAACCCTTCCCGTTGCGCCACGTCATCTCGTCTGGCGGGACGGCGATCTCGACGGCAAAGACTGACGCAAGCAATTCAAGGTGTTATAGCGCCCTTTGCGCGCCTCAAAAGGTGGCGGTGCTGTCGCCAAAAAGCGTTTAAAGAGGAGATGCGCCGATGCCGACCTTCGATCCTGTCAGGCCATTCCGCAAACTTGCCTATAACAACGCCCTTGCCAACCGCCGCCTGCTTCAGGCCTGCACGACTTTGAAGCCTGGCGAATTCGAAGCGCCGCGCACCAGCTTCTTCCCTTCGATCAAGGAAACCTTGAACCATATCATCACGGTCGACTGGTTCTATATCGACGGCCTGGAAGGCGGCACGCTCGGGCTCAAGGCCTTCGAGGTCGACGAACCATTCGATGACGTTTCCTCGCTGGCAGCAGCGCAGGCGAAGGCCGATCAGCGCCTGACGGCGCTTTGCGAGGCCCTGACGCCGGAGAGGCTCACCTCGACCATCAGCCTCCATCGCGGCGACCGCATACAAGAGGAGCGGATGGAGGACGTGCTCGGCCACCTCTTCCAGCATCAGACCCATCATCGCGGACAGGTGCATGCGATGCTCTCCAGCACCAGCGTCGCTCCGCCGCAACTCGACGAATTCATCGTTGCCGACGATGCGCGGTTTCGTGGTACAGAACTCACCGCGCTCGGCTGGAGTGAAGAAACGCTAATGCATTAATTCTGCAGCCGTCTCTTCAGCCCGTCGATGATCGTCTTGGTCAGAAGGTCGTAATTCTCGTCGAAATGATGGTCGCCGGGCAGTTCGATGACCTCGGCGCCGCTATCCTTCAGCGCCGGACAGGCGACATCGTCATCGTCGTCCTTGCCGTAGATGCATTGCACGAGCTTCGGATCGATGTTCTTCAGATCGCCGACAGGATCGCCTCCCGCCCCTTCCGTCTTCTGGCCGAGCCAGCCGAGAACAGAGATGACGTAGTCGACTTGGTGCGAAAGCGACAGCAGCGACAATTGCGCCACCGCCGACTTTTCGGCTGGCTTGAGGAGCTGGTAGGTGGCGGGCACGACATCGGCGCCGAAGGAATAACCGACGAGCAGCACGTGCTTCACCTTCCACTGTTTGCGGTAGAAATCGATGATCTTCGAAAGATCGGCGGCAGTCTCCTCCGGCTTGCGCTCCGACCAGAAATAGTGGAGCGAATCGACGCCGACGACCGGAATACCTTCCTTCTGCAGCGTGCCGCCGACCTCCTTGTCGATGTCGCGCCAGCCGCCGTCGCCGGAATAGATTACCGCCATCGTGTCGAGGGCGGGCGTCGCCTCGAGCACCGCCAGCGGCAGGCCAAGCGGGTTGCCGAAGGCGCCGGAGGCGGTGACGAGATCGTCGAGCGTATCGGCAAACGCCGTCTGCGCATCGTCGGTGGAATCGCGGATCTCGATCTCGTCATGGGCCCTCTTCAGCGCCTCGGCATGCGCCCGGCCATCCTTGTTGGCATCAGGCGTGAAGACAGTAATGATCGGGTCCGGCAGGACGCCGTCGCTGAGGCCATAGACGGTGCGTTCGCCAACCACCTGCTTGGACGCCGGCGTGCAAAGCTCCTTGGCAAGCGGAATGCCGGCCTTCGGATCGACAGCAAGCGTCTGGCCAATCGTCGCATCCGGCGTCTGCGCGGCGATCGCCAGCGCTAAGGCCCCGCCCTCGCCAATGCCGGCGACGATCGGCAGATGATAGGCGCTGTTGCCGGTCGCGCGCTGCACCTGCTGGCTCAGCGACTCGATGTCCGAGACCATGTAGACGCAACCGTCGTTGAGGCTGACGTCGTATCGGCTGAGCGCCTGGATATAGGAGGGGAAGTCGACTCCGATGACGACGGCGCCTTCGGCAACCAGCCTGTCGGCTTCGGCCTTCTCATAGTCGCCCCAGCCAGCGGCATCGGATATCAGCATTACCGTACCCTTCACCTCCCCTTCCGGCAGGAAGATGTGCGGCGACGGGATGAGCCCGGCTTCGAAGCTCTGTGTGGTCTCTTCGGCGGCATCAGCCGGTGCGGCCGCGAGCATGCAGGCGCATGCCGTGGCAAGAAGGATTGTCCTGATCATTTTCTCACTACCCCTTTCAACCCGCCCCCGATCAGAAATGTCGCGTCCATCAACGCGATCATCGGATTGCCCCCTCCGGAGACCGCAAGATAGCGCGGTTGCCAGTGCGGATGAAACTTGGATTTGAATGCCCGAAGGCCTTTGAAGTTATAGAAGCGCTCGCCGTGTTCGAAGACGGTGCTGCCGATGCGGTCCCAGACGGGCGCCGCCTCGCGTTTCGACATGCCGGAGAGGGGAGCCATGCCGAGATTGAAGTGGGTGAAACCCTGGCCGCGCAGATATTCCATGATCTGCACGAAGAGAAAGTCCATCGAGCCTTTCGGCGCATCCGGCGAGAAGCGCATGAGATCGATCGTGCCCTCCTGTCTGGATTCGGTCACGAGGATATTGGCGAAGGCGACGATCCTGCCGTCCTTTTTCAGGATGCCGACAGGCTGCGAGGAGACATAATCGGAATCGAAGGCGCCGAGCGAGAAGCCCTTTTCCTTGGCATTGTGATGCTCGAGCCAAGCCGTCGAAACGGCGGCAAGGTCATCAATGACCGAAGACACGTCCTGCGGTTCGACGACGGAAAATTCCAACCCGTCGCGCTGGGCGCGGCTTGCCGTCTGGCGAAGGTTCGCCCATTTGCCGCCCTTCATCTCGAAGGTCCTGAGATCGGCCACCGCCAGTTCGCCGAGCTTGAAGGCGCGCAGGCCAGCATCGGCGCAATGCGACAGCAGCGCCGGCGATATCTGGTAGAACACGGCCCGGCAGCCGGCGGCGCGCGCCGCTTCGACGAAACGCCAGACGAGTTCCTGCACGGCGCGATGGTCGCCGACCGGATCAAACAGCGCGATCCAGGAGCGGCCCTGCCGGCCATACATGATGAAAGCGTCGCCGTTTTCCGAGAACATGATGCTCTTGTCGCCCATGCGCACCAGATTGGCGTCGGCATTGCCCTGCTTCATGACGATCTCGACGGCACGCGCCAGCGCCTCGTCCGTCGCCTGCTCAGGCCGGAAGCTTGCCGGCCGGAGCAGGCTGAAGACGGCGATCGCCGAGGAGATGATGGTGATGCCGAGAACGGCGCGTAAGCCCCGCGGCGCCTCGGCCGTGAATTCGAACTGCCACCAGAGCTGGTTGCTATATTCAACGTCGCGATAGACGAAGAGCAGGATGACGACGGCACCGACGACGATCACGGCGATCGCCATCAGCCAGGATGCCGTCAGCGCCTGGTTAAGCAGCGAGGCCTGGCGGGTAAAGAGCCGACGACTGACGAAGAGCCCGAAGATGAGGAAGGCAAGAAACGCGGCTTCGACGAGCGCGATCGCCTTCAACAGTGATAAAGTCAAGGCGGCAAGCGCCGAGAACACGGCCACCCACCAGGCGCCGTCGAGCCGCTGGCCGAGGCCGCGGGCGGCGACGACGAGTGCCAGCCCCAGCAGGCTGGAGAGGAAATGCGCCCCTTCGACCATCGGCAGCGGCAGATAGTTGGAGAGGAATTCGAGGTTCTGGTCCGGCGTCGGCGTGACGCTCGAAAACACCAGCATGACGCCGAGCAGCAGTGCGAGAGCCGACAGCAGCTGCGGCATCAGCCTTCCGCCGATGCGCCGCATGCTGGAGGCGGCCGGATGGTCGACGAAACGACGCAGCTCCGCCGCCGAGACCGCGAGCACCGCGATCAGCAGCGGCAGCACATGGTAGACCAGCCGGTAGAGCACCAGTGATCCGAGCACGGCATCGATGTTCACTGCGCTGCCGAGCGAGGCGATGATCACGGTCTCGAACACGCCGAGCCCGGCGGGAACATGGCTGAGCACGCCGAGACCGACGGCGATCGCATAGACGGCGAGGAAGACCGGCCAGCCGATGGCCGTCTGCGGCAGCAGCACATAGAGTACCGACGCCGAGGCGGCGATATCGAAGGCGGTGACGAGGAACTGCCGCGACCAGGTACGCGAATCCGGCAGGCGGATTGCCACAGGGCCAAGATCGAGCACGCGCCCGTCACGGCCGATGATCATCACCGCGCCCAAAATGGCGACGATCGAACCGGCGATCAGCCGCAGAAGGAAGGGGCTGACGCCGACGAGCGGGCCGATCTCGTCGGCGATGACGATGAGGGCGATTGCCGCGACGCCCGCAAGCCCCAATCCGAAGGACAGCGTGACGAAGGCGATGATGCGGCCGATATCCTCCGGCGAGAGCCCGAGGCGCGTATAGGCGCGGTAGCGGATCGCACCGCCAGAAAGGGCGCCGAAACCGGCGGTATTGCCGACGGCATAGGCGCTGAACGCCGTCAGCGCGACATGCGGAAAGGGCAGCTTCTTGCCGATATATTCGATGGCGTTGAGATCGTAGAAGATCAGTGCGAGGAAACTGAGCGCCGTGAAGAACAACGCAAGCAGGATCGAGCTCGGCCTGGTGGCGGCGAGCGCACCGACGACGTCGTCATAGCGCACCTCGTTGGTGAGCTGCATAATCGCGTAACCGACGAGGCAGAAAACCACCAGTGATGCGGCCGCCAGCAGCGGCGTTCTGTACCGTCTGAATAGCCCGCCAAAGGAAAACCCGTCCGTTTCTTCAATCTCTTCCAAATTGCCGTGCCCCGACATTCTCGTACCCTGCTGCAACTGCCAGCTTGGCGGGAATCATTTCAGATGACGTAACATGAAAGGCATATAAGCTCCTATGAAGCCATGCCGCCGCTACCCCAGCCCCGCCGCCTGCGCCTCAATCATCCTCAATTGGGGCGAATTTGCGCAGGCGGGCGGCGCAGCACATTGCATTTTCGTAAGCTTCGGCAGAGCCTTGCGCTCGATGGAGAGTTGAGACGCGGGAGAAAGGTTCGATATGCAGGATGGTTCGGCCTTCGTGATGCTTGCTCTCGGCCGCCTGCTGCTCGGCGGCCTCTATGTCGCTGGCGGCGTTCAACATTTTTTCGTCATCGTGCCGCTGACCGAGGCGATCGAAGCCCGCGGCGTTCCTTTTGCGAAATGGGTGCTGGTCTTGGGCAGCGTGTTCCAGATTGTCGCCGGCATCCTGCTGATGCTCGGCCTGTTCGTCGCGGCAGCGGCATTCGGTCTCATCGTCTTCACGCTGGCGGCCACCGTCATGCTGCTGAATTTCTGGGACATGCAGGCAACGGCGCGTGACAGCGCCATCAATACGTGGAAAACCAACATGGCGATCATCGGAGGCCTGCTGATCGCAGCCGCCGGCGCAATGTGAAGCGGTTCATGCGGCCGGCTCGCTGCTCGCCCGCGCATGCGCGGCGTAGCGCGCGACGGCAGCATCCACCTCCGCGTCGCGATCGCCCGCCACCTGCACCGTCGGCACGGCGAATTCGATACCGTTTTCCTGGAAGGCATTGCGGATCATCGCCAGCGCATTGCGGCGGATGACGAATTGCTCGCCGGGCTTCGTCATCATCGACAGCCGGATTTCGATCGCGAATTCGCCGAACTGCTCGACACCCTTCATCTTCAGCGTCTCGATGATATGAGGGCCGAATTCCGGATTTTCGAGCAGCGTCTGGCCGATCTGCTTGATCACCTTCTTCGCCTTGACGAGATCGGTGTCGTATTTGACGTTGAGGCTGATCTTGTCGATCGTCCAGTCGCGATTGAGGTTCTTCACCGCCCCGAGTTCGCCGAACGGCACCGTCGTCAGCGGCCCGCGATGATGCCTGAGCTTCACCGAGCGCAAGCTGAACGCCTCGACCACACCCTTGTGGCTGCCGCTTTCGATATATTCGCCGATGCGGAAGGCATCGTCCCAGAGATAGAACATACCGCTGATGACGTCTTTGACGATCGTCTGCGCGCCGAAACCGACCGCGACGCCGACAACACCGGCGCCGGCGATCAGCGGCCCGATCTCGATACCGAGGCCGGAGAGCACCATCAGAACGGCAATGACGGCGATCACCACGGCGAGAATATTGCGGAAGATCGGCAGCAGCGTCTGTATCCGCGCGCGTTTGGCCTTTTCCTCATCCGTTGTCCCGCCATCCACGGATGAATCGAGCAGCTTGCCGTCGATATAGGCCTTGATGACGTGCCAGAGCAGATCGGCGGCAAGCAAGATGACGATGCCGCCGATCACGCCGCGCGCGATCTTGTCGACCATCGTTTCGCCGGCGGCCATCGTGTCGGCGCCGACGCCGAGCATATGCCCGAGCCAGATGGCGGCAACAGCAATGATCAGCGCCCGCACGCCGCGGTCGAGCAGCACGGCTGCAATACGGCGTGTGGCAAGGAAGCTCGCTTCGGTCTGCTGCAGCGATTTTACCGCAATCGTCGAGACGGCAAGCACGCGCGGCAGCAACAGCACGTAAATGCCGAGCCAGAGCAGCCAGTTGAAGCCTGCGACCCAGAGGCTCCAGAGCAAGAGGAAATAGACGGTGAGCGCCCAGGAGGTCCCGTGACCACGCTTCTCGTCCTTGTGCGGCCGCGACCAGACCGCCTCGATCGCGATCAGCAGCAGGCCGATGCCCAGGATATAGCCAACGAGGATCCGCACGCTCGCAGAATAGCCGAGCGGCTCCATCGACTGGATCACCGCCCATCCAAAAATGAAATAGATGACGAAGGTCGCACAGCGCCGATACCAGAAGAATGCAACCGCGCGCGCCGGCATGATTGCCGCGGTGATCTCCTCCCGTTCTTCCTCGGCTCGCGCCAGCCCGATGAGATCGACCAGCACGCCTCCGAGGCAAATCGTGAAGCGCTGGACTACGAGCGCGACAACGCAAACGATCGCGATGCTCTGGCTGACCGGCGGCCAGCTGACGCTGAGAAGAGCAAGCGCCGTCGCCATCGCGAAGATCAGCGCCGGGATGACGCGCGGGGCGAGATGCATGCCCGCCATCTGCGCCGCCTGGCGGCGGCGGCGAAAGGCATAGCGGGCAATGCGCTCGACGATTGTGCCGAGCAGGAAAATCGCCAGAAACTGCGCCACCATGCGCGGCCAGCCGGCGGCGGCGATCTCGCCGAAGAACAGCGAAGAAGCATGGCCGACCTGCGAGGGCAGCGTCATCGCCGCATCGGAGACCATCGAGACGTGCCGGCGGGCATGCTGGAGCAGACCTGAGAGCACCGACATCTGGTCGCCAGCCGCCGCATCGCTCGCGGGCGCCATCTGCGTCGACATCCATTGCTTGACCTGAGGCGTCTGCATCAGCTCCATCATCTGACGCACTTCGGCCGGCGGGGCGGCCGCGGTCGGCACTTGCGCTGGCGGCGTCTGGGAAAAGCCAGGCGAAACCGCCGAAAAAAGCGCAAGCAATACCAGCATGCCGAATATGACGGCCTTCAAGCTTCCTGCCATGCCACGCTCCATGACCGCCTCCAATGAAATGTCGGTCGCTTGTAGAAGGCAGCGCTGACATTTTGCAATGGATACTCGCGACCGCTGCCGCCAGCAAGCAGTAGGGAAACCATACCGATGGCTAGCAAAGGCAAACCTCGCCGCCTCCTCGAAACGAAGCACTGCGCTCGCTATTTCAGGATGACGGCTTTGTCGGAACGGTGAGTGAAGTCGCTTGCCTTCAGGATTTCGGGACCGGCTTTTCCACGTGACCGCCGAAGCCCGCGCGCATCGCCGACAGCACCTTGTTGGCGAATTCGTCATTGTCGCGCGAGGAGAAGCGACCGTAGAGCGCAGCGCTCAGCACCGGCGTCGGCACGCTTTCGTCGATTGCCGCCATGATCGTCCAGCGGCCTTCGCCGCTGTCCGAGACGCGGCCGGCATATTTCGAAAGTGCGGGATCGGCATGCAGCGCATCGGCCGTGAGATCGAGCAGCCAGGAGGTGATGACGCTGCCGCGGCGCCAGACTTCGGCGACATCCTGCAGGTTGAAATCATACTGGAAATGTTCCGGATGGGCGAGCGGCGCGGTTTCCGCATCGGCCTCGTGCGAGGCGGCGCCGATATTGGCATGTTTCAGAATATTGATACCTTCGGCATAGGCGGCCATCAGGCCATATTCGATGCCGTTATGCACCATCTTGACGAAATGACCGGCGCCATGCGGGCCGCAATGCAGGTAACCCTGCTCGGCGGTGCTGGCCGCAGCCGCTTCGGCGCTCCGGTTCGGCGAAGCTTCGGTCTTGCCGACGCCGGGCGCCAGCGTCGCGAAGATCGGGGAAAGGTGTTCGACGATGCCCTTCTCGCCGCCGATCATCAGGCAATAACCGCGCTCGAGGCCGAAGACGCCGCCGCTGGTGCCGACATCGACATAATGGATGCCCTTGGTAATGAGGTCGGCGCCGCGACGAATGTCGTCATGGTAATAAGAGTTTCCGCCATCAATGACGATATCGCCATTCTCAAGCAGCGGCACCAGGCTCGCCAGCACCTTGTCGACGATCGCCGCCGGCAGCATCAGCCAGATCGCGCGCGGATGGGCGAGCTTCGAGACGAACTCCGCGAGCGAGGCACTGCCGGTCGCACCGAGGCCCGCAAGCTCGGCAACGCTTTCCGGCCTGGCGTCGTAGACGACGCATTCGTGACCGCCTCGCATCAAGCGCTGGACCATATAATTGCCCATGCGGCCCAAACCAACCATGCCAAGCTGCATAATGAATCTCCTGGAAACCGAAATGAAGTATCGAATCCGGAAATTAGCACCCGCAGTGTGACAGGCAAGCAAAGTCTCGGTGATATCGGCGAATGCGACGATTGCGCCGCCGATCGTCTTGATGCCGACTCACTCGTTCAAACATCAGGCGCGCTGGCCGGCTCACCCTTCATCTCGCTGAGGAACATGCCCTCGCGCAGATTGATGCCGTATTCGACGAAGGCCTTCATGCAGCAGAGCATCTGCGTCCAGCCTTCGCAGTTGAGATAGGTGCCGCGCCGGCCGGCATCGTCTTCACGCCAGCCGGTCTCGGCGATAGTCACCAGCGTGCCGCCGTCTTCCAGCGGCTTGAAGTTCATCTCTACCAGCGTCTTGTAGGTCGTCTTGTCTTCGCCGGTGCCGCCATCCCAGCGCAGCACGATGCGGCTTTCCGGCACCAGTTCGACGACCTCGACCGGCGCATCCTTCCACCAGGTCACCGTCGTGCCCTTCACGAGCGGTGCGCTCGCTCCGCCGATCGTGGTGAAATAGCTGCTGAGCTTCTTCGGGTTGACGACGGCATCGAACACCTCTGCAACGGGGCGGCCGACACGGCCGGAAATGCGGATTGCGAGAGACATGACACTTCTCCTCTTCTCCAGTGTGTCTGTTCCATTGTCCTCGGCGCCATTATGTTATAAAAATATAACATGTCAAGCGAATCAACCGACGATCCCGTTTTCAAGGCGCTGGCGCATCATCGCCGCCGCGAAATTCTCGATCTGCTCAAGGATGGCCCCCAAACCACAGGGACCCTTTGCGAGATGTTTCCGCAGATGGATCGCTGCACGGTGATGCAGCATCTGAAGGTGCTGGAAGAGGCTGACCTGGTCATCGCCAGGAAGGAAGGCCGCGAGCGCTGGAACCACCTGAACAGCCTGCCGATCAAACACATCTATGACCGCTGGATCAGCACCTATGCCGGCCATTCCCTGTCGATTCTCGACCGGCTGAAAGGCGACCTCGAGGGCCAGCCCGAATAATGATCCAGTCGCCCAACAGCTTGCTTGCCGGCCAGCCGAAGCCTTATGCTGGCCAAAACGGCACGGGATCAGGCAGATGACGATATCGGGCGCCGGCATACGCCGCATGCGGCTGCTGCGCAGCATGAAGCAGGAACATCTTGCCGAACTCCTCCGCGTCAACCAGGCGACGGTCTCACGCTGGGAGCGCGATCAGCTCGCCCTGTCGGCCGAACAGGCGGCCAAGCTGGAACGGATTTTCAGCTCACCGCAACATGCAGCAGTCGATGCGGCGCTGAAGCGGCTGGTCGAGGATTCCGTCCGGCCGGTGCATCTGATCTGCGACCGCACCCACCGGCTGCTCTCCGCCTCTCGCCCGCGGCAGGCGGAGTGGCGGGTGCCGCTCGGCGCCTTTCTCGGCCGCTCCATATTCTCTTATGCATCCGCCGAAATCGCCGCCGCCGAGCAGTCGCTGGAGGAGCGCGGCTGGCATGAGGGCAGGCTCTCGTCGTTGACCCTCGATACCGGCGCCAACGGCAATGCGCTGCTGCCAATCGCCGCCGGCCGTGTGACCTGGGAACGGATCATGCTTTCCGACGGTAGCGCCGGCCGCCTCGTCACGACCATCGGCTGAGCCTCAAGCTTTCCTGCATTCCCCTGCATAATTTATGCGTTGTCCGGAAACGCCAGTCTTTATAGCGTCCGCGGCCGAGCGGTCAGGAGACGATGTGATGACGATACTGGTAACGGGAAGTGCCGGCCATCTCGGCGAGGCGCTGATGCGAACCTTGAGGGCGGAAAGCCGGTGGGTGCGCGGCATCGATATCAAGCCCTCGGCTTTTACCGACATGGTCGGCTCGATCAGTGATCGCGCCTTCGTCCGCCAGGCGATGTCTGGCATCAGCCACGTCATCCATGCCGCGACGCTGCACAAACCGCATGTGGCAACCCACGACAATCGCGATTTCCTCGACACCAATATCGCCGGCACCCTTAACCTGCTCGAAGAAGCAGTGGCCGCCGCAGGCGTTGCAAGCTTCGTCTTCACCAGCACCACCAGTACCTTCGGCGCAGCATTGACTCCTGCTGCCGGCGAACCGGCGGCATGGGTGACCGAGGACGTGCTTCCCGTCGCGAAAAACATCTACGGCGTGACGAAACTCGCTGCCGAAGGTCTATGCGAACTCTTCGCCCGCAAATCCGGTCTGCCGGTGGTCATTCTCAGGACTTCGCGTTTCTTTCCCGAAAACGACGACGATCCTGACATTCGCAACGGCTATTCGGCTGAAAACGCCCAGGCCAACGAGCTTCTTCACCGCCGCGTCGATATCACCGACGTGGTCGGCGCTCATCTGCAGGCGCTCGAAAAGGCGCCGGCAATCGGCTTTGGCCGCTACATCATCTCCGCCACGACGCCGTTTTCGGCAAGGGATCTTGCCGAGATCAGGCGCGACGCGCCTCCCGTCGTCGAACGACTGCTCCCGGGTGCAGCTTCTCTCTACGCATCACGGGGTTGGAAAATGTTTCCTTCGCTCGACCGTGTCTATGTCAACGAACGCGCAAGGCGGGAACTCGGCTGGCAGCCGCGATATGATTTCCGTTTCGTGCTCGATTGC
Source organism: Rhizobium sp. WYCCWR 11152 (assembly GCF_013087615.1). Taxonomy (NCBI): domain Bacteria; kingdom Pseudomonadati; phylum Pseudomonadota; class Alphaproteobacteria; order Hyphomicrobiales; family Rhizobiaceae; genus Rhizobium; species Rhizobium sp. WYCCWR 11152. The sequence continues at coordinate 100,491 of NZ_JABFCP010000027.1, forward strand.
CTGCGCGACAACAGGGAGTGGCGAAGCCCCTTGGCGTTGGATGTCGGCTCCAAAGGCTACCACGACGAGGTCTTTGCCGAGGGGCCTTACCCGGTCGGATAGAGCAGCGAGCTGAAATGCGAATATGCAAAAGCCTCACACCTTTTGGCATGGGCTTTTCACTGAAAAGCGTCATCCAGATATCATGATCCCGTCATAGACCGTCTGCCGGGGATATGGGGCGACGAAATCCAGGGCGTGTTGTGCCATCGGGAAATCGAATCCAGGCCGGGGGTGTCATTTGAAGCGGTGTCCAGCCTGCGGGCGGAAGCCGTTTCGAGAGCGCTTTTGACCGAGAGGGTATTTGCATGAAGAATGTCAGACCTTACACAGCGCGGCTGTTCGCCGCGGTTCTCGCGGCATCCGCCGCCGTGCCAGTCGTCGCAGTGGCCGAGAATTCCGCCACCGTCGGCGGCCTCACCTTCGTCAACAAGGGCCTGGTGGGCATCGGCCGCATTCCGGCCAACCAGCGTGACAAATTCGGCGAGACCTTCGGTTCCGGCTCGGGCATGGCGGTCGATCCCGCCGCCTGGAGCCGCGACGGCGCCGGGTACAAGGGCACGCTCTACCTGTTGCCCGACCGCGGTTACAACGCCGTCGGCACCGTCGACTATCGTCCTCGCCTGAACACCATCTCGATCGGGCTGACGCCGACCGCTCCGCGTGCAGCACCCGAGGCCGGCAAGGAACAGTCGGGCGTCGACGCAAAGCTCGTCGATTCCACACTCTTCGTCGACGACAAGGGCGGCGACATGACCGGCCTCGACCCGGAATCCGGCGTCCGCCCCGCTGCCGGCAATTTTCCCGCGCTACCGCAGGCGACGAACGGCAAGATCGCGCTCGACAATGAAGCCATCATCCGCATGGCCGACGGCAGCATGTTCGTCAGCGACGAATACGGGCCTTATATTTACCGCTTCTCGGCCGACGGCCACCTGCTCTCCGCCACCCAGCCGCCGAAGGCGCTTTTGCCGATGCGCAAGGGCGCGCTGAGCTTTGCCTCCAACAATCCCGGTCCCGGCGCCTCCGCTCCGGACCCGAAAGATCCGGAGACCGGCCGCCAGAACAACCAGGGTCTCGAAGGCATGGCGATAACGCCTGATGGTAAGTTCATCATCGCTGTGCTGCAATCGGCTGCCCGCCAGGACGGCGGCGATTCCGGCTCGACCCGCCAGAATACCCGCGCGCTGATCTATGACGCCGCCGATCCCGATCACCTGAAACTGGTGCACGAATATGTCGTGCCGCTGCCGGTCTTCAAGGATGCCAAGGACAAGACGACGATCGCCGCCGAGAGCGAAATCATTGCTCTTTCCGACAAGACCTTCCTGATGCTCGCCCGTGACAGCGGCAACGGCCAGGGCCTGAAGGGCGACACCTCGCTCTACCGCAAGGTCGACATCGTCGACGTTTCCGCCGCGACCGACATCGCCGGCAGCGATTTCGATGACGGCAAGCCGATCGCGCCGAAGGGCGTCGTCGATCCCTCGCTGACACAGGCGACGCTGACACCCTTCATCGACCTCAACGACAAGGCCGATCTCGCCCGCTTCGGCTTGCACAACGGCGCGCCGAACGACAAGAACAATCTGTCGGAAAAGTGGGAAGCCATGGGTCTTGCGAGCGTTCTCGACCCGAACCTGCCGGACGACTACTTCCTGTTCGTCGCCAATGACAACGACTTCTTGACGCAGGATGGTTTCCAGGTGGGTGCCGCCTACAAGTCAGACGGCGGTGCCGACGTCGACACCATGTTCCAGGTCTTCCAGGTCACCCTTCCAGGCCTGAAGAAGTAACGGACGCACTGAAGAAGGGCGGACGCGCAAACCACGTTCGCCCGCCATATCCGGCGTCTTCGCTGAAAATGGAAGGAAAGGGTGCGATCCACGACCACCGATGGATGTTTACGATCCTGGGTGCCTACAAACGTAGGTGGGCGCCGTGTGTCCAGGCCCACGGGCCTGGCCAGGGACAGCTCCCTTTGGATCGAGTATGGCCCCAGGGATTGTGGTTCCTGTCGAGAGGCGCAGACCGCATGCCGATATATAAGGTCGTTTGTGCTGGCGCGCCAGTGGCGACGGAAGGCGGCCCCTATTTAATTGAGATCAATTGAGTTCGGGGGCCGACCGGCCGTTCAGCTTGTCGGTGATGCCGCGGATGCGGCTCGACACTTCACTGAGCGCTGCGGCAAGATTTTCCTCGGTCCGGGCGGTGGCTGCAAGCACCGTATCGCGATTGCCGCGCAGCGTCTCGAGCTCGGATTCCAATCCGGCAACGCGGCGCGTCAGCTCGGCAATCTCGTCCGTGATCATGATGCCGGCCATGACGGTGATCCTGAGATCGCCGATTTCCCCGAACTGATCCTTGAGATGGCCGACATAGCGGTCGAAGCGGGTGGCGAGATCGGTCAGGTGATCCTCCTGCCCTTCCTCGCAGGCCATGCGATAGGCTTTGCCGTCGATCGTTACCGTCACCTGCGCCATGCCAAACTCTTTCTATAAGAGCATGATGCCGAAAAGTGTGAGCGGTTTTCGGACGACATCATGCTCTAACTCTTTAAATTAGAACAGGATTCAGATTTTGGGCCTGGCCTAAAATCATCCTGTTCTAGCGATCCAGAACTGCGCGGATCGTTTCCATGGCCGTCACCAGCCGCCGCGATACCTCGCGATTGACCTCTTCCAGCCGGTTGGCGCGGAATTCGGCCTGGTCGAGCTCCTGCGCCAGTCGCGAACGGTCGGCGTGCACACGCCGTACCTCGCCCTCGATCTCGCCCTGCTCGCGCTGCCGCTCGACGCGCATGTCGACGGCGTTTTCGAGGCTCGATATCGCCTGTCTCAATTCGTTGAGCGCTGCTTCCATGGTTTTGCCTGTGGGCATCATGTCTTTCCGATTCCCGCGCAGGATCCGCGAATCGGCACGCCGCGCCGATCCTGCGATTTCAAAAGGATATGCAGCTCGCCGACGGCCCGTCAATAAATCCTGTCACTTGCCCACCGGCCTATCCTGTGGATGAGCGTTTTACATAGGCTCGCCACATCAGATTCGTCATTTGTACAATCGTGCGATCAAATGTCAAAAATCGCTGCTGCGCGCCCGGATTTGGCCTGCCATTTATTGACTTGCCCGTCCCAACTGCTATGTCTCTGCCGCTTTCACTCGATGGTCTTGGAGGCTCGAGGCCATCCCCCGACACCCGGAACTTGCGGAAAAGCCATGACCTCTCCCGAACAACACGACCGGATGGCGAATGCGATCCGTTTTCTCGCCATGGACGCCGTCGAAAAGGCGAACTCCGGCCACCCGGGCATGCCGATGGGCATGGCCGACGTGGCAACGGTCCTGTTCACCAAATATCTGAAGTTCGATCCGAAGAAGCCGCACTGGCCAAACCGCGACCGCTTCGTGCTGTCGGCCGGCCATGGCTCGATGCTGCTCTATTCGGTGCTGTATCTGACCGGCTATCCTGACATGACGATCGAGGATCTGAAGCAGTTCCGTCAGCTCGGCTCGAAGACCGCCGGCCATCCGGAATACGGTCACGCCACCGGCATCGAAACGACGACCGGTCCGCTCGGCCAGGGCATTGCCAATTCCGTCGGCATGGCGATTGCCGAACGCAAGCTGCGCGAGGAGTTCGGCTCCGATCTCCAGGATCACTATACCTATGCGATCTGCGGCGACGGCTGCCTGATGGAGGGCATCAGCCACGAAGCCATCGCGCTCGCCGGCCACCTGAAGCTCAACAAGCTCGTTCTGTTCTGGGATAACAACTCGATCACCATCGACGGCGCCGTTTCGCTGTCGGATTCCACCGACCAGATCGCCCGCTTCAAGGCGGTACATTGGAACACGATCGAGATCGACGGTCACGATCAGGCCGCTATCTCCGGCGCGATCGAAGCTGCCCATAAGTCCGACCGCCCGACCTTCATCGCCTGCAAGACGATCATCGGCTTCGGCGCTCCGAACAAGCAGGGCACCCACAAGGTCCACGGCAACCCGCTCGGCGCCGAAGAAATTGCGGCCACCCGCAAGGCGCTGAACTGGGAAGCCGAAGCCTTCGTCATCCCGTCTGATGTTCTCGACAGCTGGCGTGCAGCCGGCGCCCGCTCCCTTGACCTCGTCAAGTCCTGGGAAGACGGTCTCGCCAAGGCTCCGGCCAGGGCAGAGTTCACCCGCCGCATGGCAGGCGATCTGCCGGAAGGTTTCGACGCCGCGATCAGCGCATATAAGAAGAAGCTCGCCGAGACCAAGCCGACGGTTGCGACCCGCAAGGCTTCGGAAGATGCGCTCGAGGTCATCAACGGCTTCCTGCCGGAAACGCTCGGCGGCTCCGCCGACCTGACGCCGTCGAACAACACCAAGACCAGCCAGATGCATTCGATCACGCCGACGGATTTCGCCGGTCGTTACATGCATTGGGGCATCCGCGAGCATGGCATGGCGTCTGCCATGAACGGCATTGCGCTGCATGGCGGCCTCATCCCCTATAGCGGCGGCTTCCTGATCTTCTCGGATTATTGCCGCCCGCCGATCCGCCTTGCTTCGCTGATGGGCATCCGCGTCATTCACGTCCTGACGCATGACTCGATCGGTGTCGGCGAAGACGGCCCGACGCACCAGCCCGTCGAACAGCTCGCCGGTCTGCGCGCCATCCCGAACCTGATGGTCTTCCGTCCGGCCGACGCCACGGAAACAGCGGAATGCTGGCAGATCGCCATCAAGACGCACAACCGTCCTTCGGGCCTTGCTCTGACGCGTCAGAACCTGCTCGCAGCCCGCACCGAATACAGCGAAAAGAACCTCTGCGAACAGGGTGCTTACACGCTGGCCGGCAATGCCGACGCCAAAGTGACGATCTTCGCCTCCGGCTCCGAAGTCGAAATCGCCGTTGCTGCCCGTACGGCACTCGAAGCCAAGGGCGTCACCGTCCGCGTCGTATCGGTTCCCTGCACGGAACTGTTCTTCGAGCAGCCGGAAGCCTATCGCAGGGAAATCCTCGGCAACTCGCCGGTCAAGATCGCCGTCGAAGCCGCCGTTCGCGAAGGCTGGGATGCGTTCATCGGACCGGAAGGCACCTTCATCGGCATGAAGAGCTTCGGCGCTTCCGGCCCGGTCAAGGAAGTCTACAAGCATTTCGGCATTACCGCCGACGCCGTCGTTGCGGCCGCGGAAGCAAAGCTTTAATGAGGGCGCCTTGAGGCGCTCTCCATCTCCTCAATTCCAGGCCCTCACTATCGGGCCCTACTCTATCGGGAGTGAATGAACATGACAGTCAAGGTTGCCATCAACGGTTTCGGCCGCATCGGCCGCAACGTCCTTCGCGCCATCGTCGAATCCGGCCGCACCGACATCGAAGTCGTCGCCATCAACGATCTCGGCCCGGTTGAAACCAACGCCCACCTGCTGCGCTACGACTCGATTCACGGCCGCTTCCCGGCAACGGTGAAGGTCGAGGGTGACTCGATCATCGTCGGCAACGGCAAGCCGATCAAGGTCACGGCGATCAAGGATCCGGCAACGCTGCCGCACCGCGAACTCGGCGTCGACATCGCGATGGAATGCACCGGCATCTTCACCGCCCGCGACAAGGCTGCCGCCCACCTGACGGCTGGCGCCAAGCGCGTCATCGTTTCGGCGCCTGCCGATGGTGCCGACCTGACGGTCGTCTTCGGCGTCAACCATGATCAGCTCACCAAGGAGCACTTGGTCATCTCCAACGCGTCCTGCACCACCAACTGCCTGGTGCCGGTTGTGAAGGTTCTCGACGACGCCGTCGGCATTGACCACGGCTTCATGACGACCATCCACTCCTACACCGGCGACCAGCCGACGCTCGACACGATGCACAAGGACCTGTATCGCGCCCGCGCGGCCGCCCTCTCGATGATCCCGACCTCGACGGGTGCAGCCAAGGCAGTCGGCCTCGTTCTGCCGCATCTGAAAGGCAAGCTCGACGGCACCTCGATCCGAGTTCCGACCCCGAACGTTTCGGTCGTCGACTTCAAGTTCGTCTCCAAGAAGGCGACCACCGTTGGCGAAATCAATGAAGCCATCATGGCTGCTGCCAACGGCAAGCTGAAGGGCATCCTCGGCTACACCGACGAGCCGCTTGTCTCCCGTGACTTCAACCACGACAGCCACTCGTCGATCCTCGCAACCGATCAGACCAAGGTCATGGAAGGCAACTTCGTGCGCGTCCTGTCCTGGTACGACAACGAGTGGGGCTTCTCCAGCCGCATGTCCGACACCGCAGTCGCTTTCGCCAAGCTCATCTGAGCGCACTTGAGGCATCGAGATGTAAGCGGCCCGGGAAACCGGGCCGCTTTTTGTTGCCGCGCCTCCAAACGAAACCGGCCTTCCCGCACTGGCATCTTTTCGCCCATTGCCCGGATGAGATCTGTTAGAATACGTCACCCTGGACATTCCAAAATGCCCAGGTTCCTCACGTCGCATCGGCCACCGGCCAGGTGCGGAACGCCAATACCGTGCGGTAGCACTGTCGCCCGCATGAAAATGAGAGAGATGGATGGATTATTTTACCGTTGAAATCGCCGGCCGCGCCGTTGCCAGTTTTCGCTCGGAAAATCACGAGGAAGCGACGCATTTCTTCGAGGCGGAAGACTTTCGCGACGATCTGACCGTCCTGGAATCCGAAGGCAAGCCTCTTTGGGACCGCAAAGCGGCCCTGAGCCTGCGCAAGGCGACCACCGAGGAAGCAAGCGAAGTCGAGCACGCCTATGAATTCGACGATGATCCCGAACGGACCATCGAGGACGAGTTCGTCGTGTTCCTGGTCCCGGTCGCGGATCTGACCGACGAGGGCGAGGACACAGAAGACTGACCGACGATCCGCATCTTTTTCGGGTTCGAATTCGATAGGCGTCCCTGCGCGAAAAACCTCGTCGACGAATTCCGGCCCGCAAGGATGGATCATGGGTTGGCAATCCGCTGGCCAAGCGTGTTAGATTGAGCAAATGCGCAGCACTGCACAATGGCTAAAGTGAGCCAAGTGGAGTTGATAAATGGCAGAGACACAAAAACGCTTGTCCCACACCACCCTCAAACGGCGGCAACGGTTTCACCCCAAGCGGGACGTCAGACCTGCCGTGTTGGCAAAGGCTAATCGTCTGGTCATCTGGGTCGCCGCGTTCATTGGCCTCTCGTTTCTCGCCATCGTCATACTTCAGGCAGTGTTAGGATAGCAGCGCAAGAGCCGGCCGCTTCTGGCACAAGACTGCAGCCGGCTGCTCTCGCTGGGCGGCCGGCATGTCCACCCGATATCGAAATCTCTCAGCGCTCATTTTCCCCTCTCCGCATCCGCGCGTGCAATCCAGGCTTCCCGTCATTGGACAAGGCAAACGGGCCGGGTGAAACGAGGAGCGGGTCTTATTCTGTTGCCATTCGCAGATACCGGCAGGAAAAATCCATGCCTGTCTTTTTTGCCCTGCTCTCGCCTGATTTTCCTATACATTCCTTATAGAGAATTTCTCCCGTAGCATTCCGTGTCGGTTGGCCGTCCGGCAGCCGTTCAGCAGCATGAAGCAGCATCGCGACGAGGTTAAGCCGCAAGGCCTACCCTTCTCTGACGTTTTGCCGTTTACTGACGGATCGCCGCGCGTGACGGAGGGGTTGAATAAAGGCGGATCGGCCGGGGCGGCTGTGTTCGCGAAGCAGTCGATGGAAAGGAGTGGGCATGGAAGCGTTCTATATCGTGGTGCTGGTTTCGACGGCGCTCGTGCTTCTTGCCGCTTTTTCGAGCCTGCTCGCCTTCCGCTTCGGCGCTCCCCTGCTGCTGCTCTTCCTGATGATCGGCCTTGCTGCCGGCGTCGATGGCCTCGGCATCGAGTTCAGCAACAATTATCTCGCCTATATTCTCGGCTCCATCGCGCTGGCCGTCATCCTCTTCGACTCCGGCTTCGGCACGCCGATGCAGGCCTTCCGGCTGGCGGCCGTGCCCTCTCTGGCGCTCGCCTCGGTCGGCGTGCTGATCACCGCCTCGCTCTTTGCCTTCGCCGCCATGTGGCTTTTGAATTTCACCTGGCTGGAAGGACTGCTGCTCGGCTCGATCGTCGCGTCGACGGATGCCGCCGCCGTCTTCTTCCTGCTGCGCATCGGCGGCATCAACATCCGCGACAAGGTGCGCTCGACGCTGGAAGTTGAATCCGGCACCAACGACCCGATGGCGATCTTCCTCACGATCGCCCTCGTCGAGGTGCTGGCGAGCGGCGAGCGTTATGCCGGCATCAATATCGGCATGCTCGCCATGTTCGTGCAGCAGATGGGCCTCGGCGTCATTCTCGGCTTGCTCGGCGGCATGATGATCGTGCTGATCGTCAGTAAGCTCGATACCGATCGCGGCCTGACGCCGATTTTCGTGCTGGCGCTCGCTCTTCTCGTCTTCTCCTTCACCGGCGCGGTTGGCGGCAGCGGCTTCCTCGCCGTCTATGTCGCCGGCATCTACGCCGGAAACCGCAAGATGCAGGCGATCGGCACCATCAAGCGCTTCCAGGACGGCATGACCTGGCTGGCGCAGATCATCATGTTCCTGGTTCTCGGCCTTCTCGCCACGCCGTCGCAATTCCCTGTCATCATCGTGCCGGCCATCCTGCTCGCCCTCTTCCTGATCTTCATCGCCCGGCCGTTGGCGATCTGGCTGTCGCTGCTTCCCTTCGATTATACGCAGCAGGAAATCGGCTTCGTTGCCTGGGTCGGCCTACGCGGCGCCGTCTCCATCCTGCTTGCCATCATGCCGATCCTCGGCGGGCTTGAGAACGGCCAGATCTATTTCAACACCGCCTTCATCATCGTGCTGGTCTCGCTGCTCCTCCAGGGCTGGACGATCAAACCCGTCGCCAAGAAGCTCGGGCTGATCATTCCGCCGCGCATCGGCGCCGTCGACAAGGTCGAGGTCGACCTGCCGGGCGCGGCCAACCACGAACTGCTCTCCTACCGCGTCATCAAGGATAGCCCGGTGCTGCGCGGCGAGCGCATTCCGCGCTGGGCGACCCCCTCGCTCGTCATCCGCGACGGCAAGTCGATGCGCTATCAATATGCCGGGCGGCTGCGCGAGCACGATCTCGTCTACCTCTTCATCGTACCGAGCTATTCCCGCCTGCTCGACCGGCTCTTCGCCAGCCGGGCGCCTGTCGATGACGACGATGCCGAATTCTTCGGGGCCTTCGCGCTCTCTCCCGCCCGCCCCGCCGCCGATCTCGACGCCGCCTATGGCCCCGGCCTGCTCAACGAATCCGAAAAGGGCCTGACGATCGCCGAATTGATGCGGCAGCGCCTCGGCGGCAAGGCCGATTATGCCGACCGCGTCCGCCTCGGCTCGATCATCCTGATCGTCCGCGATCTCGACGAGCACGATCACATCACCTCCGTCGGCATGTCGCTCGAAGCAGTCGAACCGGCAATTACGCTGCCGATCTTCCTCAATCTCAAGGACATCACCCAGCGCATCCGCGACCGGCTGAACGGACGCCGGAACCGGGACACCACAGCCTCCGAAAGCACGTCGAAACCGCCGGCCGGACGCGACGAAGGCACACACGAAAACGGCCGCTGAACGCCTTGCGTCTCGAATGATCCTTGCTATGTTCGGCGCAACTTTCGCCAACCACGACAGGATCCTCCCCATGCCTTCTTTCAAGACCCTCGACGATCTTTCCGACATCCGCGGCAAGCGCGTTCTCGTCCGCGTCGACCTCAACGTCCCGGTGAAAGACGGCAAGGTCACCGATGTGACGCGCATCGAGCGTGTGGCGCCGACGATCCTCGAATTGTCCGAAAAGGGTGCCAAGGTGATCCTGCTGGCCCATTTTGGCCGGCCGAAGGATGGCCCTTCGCCGGATCTGTCGCTGTCGCTGATTGCCCCTTCCGTCGAGGAAGTGCTTGATCATGCCGTGCTGACGGCCCCCGACTGCATCGGCGAAGCCGCCGCCTCCGCCGTTGCCGCGATGAATGACGGCGATATCCTGCTTCTGGAAAACACCCGCTTCCACAAGGGCGAGGAAAAGAACGACGCAGACTTCACCAAGGCGCTTGCCGCCAATGGCGACATCTATGTCAACGACGCCTTTTCGGCCGCCCACCGCGCCCATGCCTCGACCGAGGGTCTTGCCCACCACCTGCCGGCCTATGCCGGCCGCACCATGCAGGCCGAGCTGGAAGCGCTGGAGAAGGGCCTCGGTGATCCCGCTCGCCCTGTCGTCGCGATCGTCGGCGGCGCCAAGGTCTCCACCAAGATCGACCTGTTGATGAACCTAGTGAAGAAGGTCGATGCGCTCGTCATCGGCGGCGGCATGGCCAATACCTTCATCGCCGCCCGCGGCACCAATGTTGGCAAGTCGCTCTGCGAACATGATCTCGCCGAAACCGCCAAACAGATCATGATCGAGGCCGCGACCGCCGGCTGCGCCATCATCCTGCCGGAGGATGGCGTGATTGCCCGCGAGTTCAAGGCGGGTGCCGCCAACGAGACGGTCGATATCAACGCCATTCCCGCCGATGCCATGGTGCTCGATGTCGGCCCGAAATCCGTCGAGGCCATCAACGCCTGGATCGAACGCGCCGCAACCCTGGTCTGGAACGGCCCGCTCGGCGCCTTCGAGATCGAACCCTTCGATGCCGCAACGGTCGCTGCTGCGAAATACGCCGCTGGGCGCACGGCAGCCGGCAAGCTCACCTCCGTTGCCGGCGGTGGCGACACCGTCTCGGCGCTCAACCATGCCGGCGTTGCCGACGATTTCACCTATGTTTCGACCGCCGGCGGCGCCTTCCTCGAATGGATGGAAGGCAAAGAGCTTCCCGGCGTCGCGGTCCTCAACGCTGCAAGGTAATCCGCAAGACTGATTTCGCAGATTTTACATGTGGATAGACCGTGGAAGAAAAACAGCTTCCGCGGTCTTTTGCTCAGGGGACGAAAAAAATCCCAACTTTCAAACGATTGAATTGAATTCAATCGTTTCAATGACTTAGCCTTCCATTTTTCTCCCTATAAACTTCTGTTATCCGCGTTCTATATTCCTGAAGTGCCGATGTTTATTGTTGTGGAGAGAACGAAATGAGCGAACGACTGGAAGACATTGCAGTGCAGATGGTTACAGGCGGCCGGGGGCTGCTCGCCGCCGATGAATCGACCTCCACCATCAAGAAACGTTTCGACACGATCAACCTCGAATCGACCGAAACGAGCCGGCGAGACTACCGGGAGATGCTCTTCCGCTCAGACGAGGCGATGAAGAAATATATCTCCGGCGTCATCCTCTTCGAAGAGACGTTGTTCCAGAAAGCCGCGGACGGCACGCCCTTCGTCGATATCATCCGCGCAGCCGGCGCCATCCCCGGCATCAAGGTCGACACCGGCGCCAAGCCGATGGCCAAATATCCCGCTGAAACCATCACTGAGGGCCTCGACGGTCTCGGCGAGCGCCTTGCCAGATATTATGAAGCCGGCGCCCGCTTCGCCAAGTGGCGCGGCGTCATCGCCATCTCGTCGACCTTGCCGACCCGCGGTTCCGTCCGCGCCAACGCTCAGGCGCTTGCTCGTTATGCCGCACTTTGCCAGGAGGCCGGGATCGTTCCGATCGTCGAGCCGGAATGCCTGATGGACGGCAAACCGGGCGATCACAATATCGACCGCTGCGCCGAAGTGACCGAATCCACGCTGCGCATCGTTTTCGAGGAACTGGCCGATGCCCGCGTCAACCTCGAAGGCATGATCCTCAAGCCGAACATGGTGATCGACGGCAAGAACGCCCGCAAGGCCTCGGTCGCGGAAGTTGCCGAGCGCACCGTCAAGGTGCTGAAGGCGACCGTCCCGCCCGCCGTTCCCGGCATCGCCTTCCTCTCCGGCGGCCAGACGACCGAAGAGGCGACAGCCCATCTTTCGGCGATCAATGCCAGCGGCGACCTGCCCTGGTTCGTCACCTTCTCCTACGGCCGCGCCCTGCAGGACAGCGCGCTCAGGGCCTGGAACGGCAAGCAGGAAAACGTCGCTGCCGGCCAGCGCGAATTCACCCACCGCGCCGAGATGAACAGCCTTGCCGCCAAGGGCAACTGGAAGAAAGACCTGGAAAAGGCAGCCTGAGTTTTGGAGCTTTGAACTAATGGGCAGGGAGCGGCGAACGCAGCTTCCTGCCCTCTCCGCCGTTTCCTTCCCTCTCATTGTCACGGCGACAAGAAACCGCTTCGTTCCGCGAAAAACCGTGATTACTCATAGCGCCCTGTCACAACAGGAGCCGCCATGAACACCCTCTCCTACGTCACCGTCGATGTCTTCACCTCCACCCGCTTCGAGGGCAATCCGCTTGCCGTCATTTCCGATGCGCGCGGTCTGAGCGATGTGGCGATGCAAAAGATCGCCACCGAGTTCAACTATTCCGAAGTCACCTTCGTCCTGCCGCCGGAAGACCCGCAAAATTCCGCCTGCGTGCGCATCTTCACCCCGACGATGGAAGTACCCTTTGCCGGCCATCCGAACGTCGGCACCGCCTATGTGCTCGGCCAGCAGGGGGAGATTTTCGGCAAGCCGGTCGGCGATACGCTGCGTTTTGAGGAAAAGGCCGGCATCGTCGAAGTCAGCCTGAAACGCAGCGGCGGAAAGGTTGCTGCTGCCGCCATCCGCGCGCCGCAGCCGCTGACGATCGGCGACACCATCGCCGCGCAAACCATCGCCGGCTGCGTCACGCTCGACCCGGGCGTCATCGTCGACACCACCCATGCCCCGGTCTTTGCATCCGTCGGGCTGAACTTCGCCATCGCAGAGGTGAACGGGCTCGAAGCGCTGGCCGCCGCCCGTCCGAACCTTGCCGGGTTCCAGGCAGCTGCCGGCCGCCAGACGACGAGCGGCCACGACTTCTCGCTCTTCCTCTATGTGAGGACAGCCGAAAATCCATGGAATATTCGCGCCCGTATGTTCGCGCCCCTCGATAACGTGCCCGAAGATCCGGCAACCGGCAGCGCTTCCGCCGCGCTTGGCGCCTATCTCGTCTCGCTTGCGCCGGAGGCCGATATGAACGTCCGCATCACCATTGAACAGGGCGTCGAAATGGGCCGCCGCAGCGTTATCACCCTTGATGTGCTGAAATCCAACGGCATCGTCACCGATGTCGTCATCTCGGGAGGCTGCGTTTCCGTCATGCGCGGAGAAATTGGCTTGCAAGACTGACGGTCGCAGCCCGGACCATACCCCTGCTTTATACGCAATCCGGGGCTACATCAGGAAATCGCGCGAAAGCAGAGCCACTGCCCAGACGGCGAAAGCGATCAGCGCGAGCTTCCAGAAATCCATCCGCCGCCTGAGGCCGGGAAGCCCGAGCGGTTTGATCACCTGTATCGCCATGGCAAGGATGAGCAGCAAGGCTATCAGCTTTGTCATGCTTTATTTTTTCCGTTTTTCGGAATGTCACAGGACGGACATTTTTCCGCGCGAACAAGAGGATCTCGACACGCCGTAAAGACATTCCGGGGCACAATCAATCATCTTGAGGCTGGGCTGACGCAGGTCCTGCCTTATGTCATTGCAAATCGCTAAGACCGAGTCTGGGGAAATGAAGAGAAATCTGCTGTCCGTCGCCGCGCTGCTCTTTGGCACGCTCTTCCTTTTCATGGGCAACGGCCTGCAGGGCATACTGCTTCCCGTGCGCGGCAATCTCGAAGGCTACGCGACGACGACGCTCGGCCTGCTCGGCACTTCGTGGGCGGGAGGCTTCGTCATCGGCTGCTTGATTGCGCCGAAGATTGTGCGCCGCGTCGGCCATGTGCGTGCCTTTTCAGGCTTCATCTCGATCATCGCCATCATTGCGCTGGTCAGCGGTATCATCATCGATCCGGTCTGGTGGGTGGTCCTGCGCGCCGTCACCGGCTTCTCCACCGCCGGCACGTCGATGATCATCGAAAGCTGGCTGAACGAGCGTGCCAGCAACGAGAGCCGCGGCATGATCTTCTCGCTTTATATCGGCATCACACTCATCGGCGTGGTCGGCGGCCAGATGATGATCCCGCTCGAGGATGTGCGCACGCCGGTTCTCTTCATGATCTGCGGCATCTTCTATTGCATCGCCATGCTGCCGACGACGCTGTCGACCGCCGCTTCGCCGCAGCCGCTGAAGGCGGTGCGCCTCGATCTGCCGGCGCTCTATCGCAACTCGCCGGTCTCCTGCCTCGGCATCCTGCTCGTCGGCATCGCCAACGGTGCCTACGGCACGCTCGGCGCCGTCTTCGGCGCCGGCGCCGGCCTCTCCGACACCAGCATCGCCGTCATGATGAGCGCCACCATCTTCGCCGGGGCGGTGATGCAGCTGCCGGCCGGCCGGCTTTCCGATCGCATCGACCGGCGTTACGTGCTCGCTGCCATGTCGGGGATCGCCGCCCTTGCCGGCCTGCTGATCTTCCTGCTCCACCCGACGTCCCCCGCCCTGCTGATCGGGCTCGTCGTCCTTTACGGCGCCGTGGCGAATACGCTCTATCCGATCGCCGTCGCCCACGCGAACGACTTCGCGTCGTCAGAGGATTTCGTCAAGGTCTCCGGCGGCTTGCTGCTGCTCTACGGCATCGGCACGGTGATCGGCCCGACGCTCAGCGGTCCCGTCATGTCGGCGATCAGTCCACACGCGCTTTTCCTGGTCACCGCCATCGCCCATGTGCTGATCACCGTTTATGCCATCATCAGGAGCCGCATCCGGGCCGCGGTCCCCGCCAGCGACCGCGACGCCTACACGACGATCCCGACCGGCACCTCGGCGATCCTGACACCGCAAAGCATGTCGCTTGCCGATCGCGGCGCCGGCAAACCTCCCGAAACCGGAAAGTCTCCCGAAAGCGACGATCCTGCTGTAAAGTTTGGTTAGGCAGCGAACGGAGGACGAACCATGAGCTTCATCGATGATGACCGGCCGCAGAAGAAAGTCGCCCATGAGATCGGCGCCGATCTCTCCATGCTTTCGGTCGATGAATTGAAGGCGCGGGTGGAATTGCTGAAGACGGAGATCGCCCGTCTTGAGGCCGAGGCCGCCCGCAAAGCCTCCGGGCGGCAGGCGGCGGAAAGCTTCTTCCGCTCGTGATCCGATAAAAACCCCGAAAAACAAGGCTATAGGCGGATAAAATAGCCCGCCTCAAGTCTTAATCCGGCACAATGTTAATAAAATATTAAGCTTTATAAGGTATTACTGTATTCATCCGGATTTCCTCTGGATCTCAGACAGTTTTCCAAGCGGTGAATTGGTCTGATTTTTCTCCCTGTTTTACCTTGAGAGCCGCGTTTGCGGCTCTTCTTTTTCCTATGGCCGGCGCACTTCCACGAAACTGTGGAGATTAACCCTTTCTTAAGAAACGGCTTGCGCATTTGGGCTAATGATACCATCTTAAAGTCATAAAGACCGGGCCTGGAAACTTTTCCGTCGGTGCCGGCGTTACCTGAATATATGTAGCTGCGTGCGAACAGGGACTATTGCGATGTCGGAAGTTGGATTGAACACGATCAGTTTTGCAGGCCGCGCCGCTGCATCCTCGCAGTTCAAGGCACTTTATGCGGAAGGCATGTCGCTGGTCGAAGAGACTGCCGCCTATCTCGACGGTCAGGGCCGCGCCGCCTCCAAGGTTCTGCCGCGGATGGCCTCGGTTCTCTACGCCGCGGAATCGATGCGTCTCACCACCCGCCTGATGCAGATGGCCTCCTGGCTGCTGTTGCAGCGCGCCGTCAACAATGGCGAAATGTCCCGTGACCAGGTGCTGGCCGAAAAGAACAAGGTTCGCCTCGACGGCTTCAACGTCGACCGCGCCGCGCCCGGCTGGGGCGACCTGCCGGAATCCTTCCGCGACCTCGTCGAACGCTCGCTGCGTTTGCAGAACCGTATCGCCCTACTCGACCGCGAGATCTACCGCCCGTCCGAAGCGGTGATCGTTCATGATAATCAGAACAGCGTCCAGGCCCAGCTTTCCCTGTTGCAGACCGCCTTCGGCAACAACTGACCAGATCTGCAAGAATTCGAATACGAACCGGCTGCGTCTTACGTGGCCGGTTTTTTGTTTGCCGCTGAAGCATCCCTACAGCGTCCTTTACGCGTCCCAAAAGACGCGCGGCACTGTAAGCCGTTGCAAACGCAAAAAAGCCCGGCGAAACCGGGCTCTCTTCGAATTCCGTCGAGCAAAAGCGATTAGAGGCCGAGACCGCCGAAGCGCTTGTTGAACTTGGAAACGCGGCCACCGCGGTCCATGAGCTGCTGGTTGCCGCCGGTCCAGGCCGGATGCGACTTGGAGTCGATTTCGAGGTTCATGACAGCGCCTTCCGAACCCCAGGTCGAGCGGGTTTCGTACTCAGTGCCATCGGTCATGACCACCTTGATCATGTGATATTCGGGATGGATGCCTGCCTTCATAACAATCTTCCTGCGATACCGGAGTTCAATTTGCCGCATGCAGTTGCGGCCAACGAACCGATTGAATAAATGAAGCCGCAGTCGGATGGCTACGGCTTCCCATTAGGATGCGGTGCCTATACATGAAGGACGCCTAGATAACAAGAGCCAACAGGCCGCATTGCGCGGGTCCTGCGGGCGATCGGAGACGATTTGGCAGAGCAGACACGGGCTGAGGAAAACAAGAAGCGATCGCTGCGACCGCTCGGCAGGCTGATGCCCTATGTCATGCGCTACCGCGGCCTGGTGGCCGGTGCGCTGATGTCGCTGGCGCTTGCCGCCA
This sequence comes from Rhizobium sp. WYCCWR 11152, assembly GCF_013087615.1. Taxonomy (NCBI): domain Bacteria; kingdom Pseudomonadati; phylum Pseudomonadota; class Alphaproteobacteria; order Hyphomicrobiales; family Rhizobiaceae; genus Rhizobium; species Rhizobium sp. WYCCWR 11152. The sequence continues at coordinate 117,237 of NZ_JABFCP010000027.1, forward strand.
TCACCTCGCTGGCGCTGCCGCTCGCCGTGCGTCGCATGATCGATCACGGCTTCACCCAGTCCGACGGCCGCTTCATCAACAGCTACTTCGCCATGCTGATGGTCATGGCCATCGTGCTCGCGGTCGCCAGCGCGCTGCGCTATTATTTCGTCATCACCATCGGCGAGCGCATCGTCGCCGATCTTCGCCGCGATGTCTTTTCCCATGTGACAAGGCTGTCGCCCTCCTTCTTCGACGTCAATCAATCGGGTGAGATCGTCTCGCGGCTGACCGCCGATACGACACAGATCAAGTCCGCCGTCGGCGCCACCGCCTCGGTGGCGCTCAGGAACTTCATCCTCTGTATCGGCGCCATGGGCATGATGATCGTCACCTCGCCGAAGCTTTCGAGCCTCGTCATCGGAGCGATCCCGCTGATTGTCTTCCCGCTCGTCGCCTTCGGCCGCTCGGTGCGCAAGCGCTCACGCGCCGCCCAGGATACGCTCGCCGATGCCTCCGCCTTCGCCAACGAGACGATCGCCGCGACCCGCACCGTCCAGGCCTTCAACGGCGAGGATGCCGCAGCGACGCGTTACGGCACCGCCGTCGAATCCGCCTATGAGGCCGCCCGCGCCGCCATCCGCTCGCGCGCGCTGCTGACCGGGATCGCCATCACGCTGATCTTCGGCAGCGTCGTCGCCGTTCTTTGGGTCGGCGCCCACAGCGTGCTTGCCGGCACGCTTTCGGCCGGCACGCTCGGCCAGTTCCTGCTCTATGCCGTCATCTCCGCCGGTTCGCTGGGCGCGCTGTCAGAGGTCTGGGGTGAACTCTCGCAGGCAGCCGGTGCCGCAGACCGGCTGACCGAGCTTCTCGACGAGGTCTCGCCGATCGCAGCACCCGCCAGCCCTGAGCCGCTTCCCTCGCCCAGCCGCGGCCGCGTCGAATTTTCCGGCGTGCATTTTGCCTATCCCTCGCGCCCCGGCAAATCGGCGCTGCATGGTTTAAGCTTCGCGGTCACGCCAGGTGAGACCGTCGCCATCGTCGGCCCTTCCGGTGCCGGCAAGAGCACCGTCTTTTCGCTGCTGCTGCGCTTCTACGATCCGCAGCAGGGCAGCGTGACGATCGACGGTGTCGATGCGCAGCTGACGACGCCCGACGAGCTGCGCCAGCGCATCGCCATCGTGCCGCAGGACGTCACCATCTTTGCCGCCTCGATCCATGACAACATCGCCTTCGGCCGTCCCGGCGCCTCGCGTGACGAGGTCCGCGCCGCAGCTCTTGCCGCGCAGGCCGACGAATTCATCGCCCGGCTGGACCAGGGTTATGAGACCGAGGTCGGCGAACGCGGCATCACGCTCTCCGGCGGCCAGCGACAGCGCATCGCCATTGCCCGCGCCATCCTGAAGAACGCGCCCGTGCTGCTGCTCGACGAGGCAACCTCCGCGCTTGACGCCGAAAGCGAAACGCTGGTGCAGAAGGCGCTTGACGGCCTGGTGGACGGCCGCACGACGCTCGTCATCGCCCATCGCCTGGCAACCGTGCTGAAGGCCGACCGTATTCTCGTCATGGATCAGGGCCGGGTCGTCGAAGAGGGCACGCATCAGAGCCTGATCCGTCACGGCGGCATCTATGCGCGGCTGGCGCGGCTGCAATTCGACGCCGCCAATGAGGATGTGCTCGCCGCCGCGAAATAGCCGGCGCGCACTTCTCCCGCCAACAGCGACTAAAGTCTGAACCCGCCGCGCTTCTCTGCGGTTGTCTTTCGCGCGTCCTGCCCTAACCTCTTCATTCCCCGGGGTGGGGATATTGCTGCTGAAATCCTTGGGAGGAGATAGGAATGGCGCTTTTCGATATGACGCGACGTACGGGCCTTGCGCTCGGTTTCGGTGCGCTTGCGGCCCTTGCCGTCGGCGCGTCTGCCGCTGCTGCGGATTTTCCCGATCGCGCGATCACTATGGTCGTGCCCTTCGCGGCCGGCGGCTCGACCGATGTCGTCGCCCGCATCGTCGCGCAGAAGATGTCGGAGGATCTCGGCCAACAGGTAATCGTCCAGAACGTCGCCGGCGCCGGCGGCAATCTCGGCGCCGGTAACGTCGCCCGCGCCGAACCGGACGGCTACACCATCCTGATGGGCACGGTCGCGACCCACGCCCTCAATCCGCTGATCCTGAAATCGACGCCCTATGACGCCGAAAAGGATTTCGCGCCGATCTCGCTGCTCGTCGTCGTGCCGAATGTGCTGGTCGTCAACCCGGAACTGCCGGCAAAGACCGTGCAGGAACTGGTCGCCCTGCTGAAGGCCGAGCCCGACAAATACAGCTACGCCTCATCGGGCAACGGCACGCCGTTGCATCTTTCCGGTGAACTCTTCAAGTCCATGGCCGGCGTCAGCATGCAGCACATCCCCTATAAGGGTGCCGGTCCGGCATTGAACGACGTCATCGGCAACCAGGTGCCGATCATGTTCGACAACCTGCCCTCCTCGTCGAGCCACATCAAGGCCGGCACTCTGCGGGCGCTGGCGGTGACCACGGCCGAGCGCGCGCCCTCGTTCCCAGACATACCGACCGTCGCCGAGTCAGGCATTCCAGGTTACGAGACCTACACCTGGAACGCGCTTTTCGCCCCGGCCAAGACGCCGAGCGAGGTTGTGACGCGCCTCAACGCCTCGGCTAAAAAGGCGCTCGCCGACCCTGCCGTTGCGGAACGGATGAAGGAATTCAGCGCCACCATCGTCGGCTCGACGCCGGAGGAACTCGCCGCCCATGTGAAGGCCGAACTCGCCAAATGGGGACCGGTCGTCAAGGGCGCGAACATCCAGATGGAGTGATGCCGAGCATGATCCGCAAAGTGTGAGCGGTTTTCGGATGACGTCATGCTCTATTCTTTAAATGAGAACAGGATTCAGATTTTAGGCCGATCCGGCCTGAGATCATCCTGTTCTCGGGCATAGGCGCTGCCGCCCTCATTCGCTTGCGTCCAATAGAAACGGTGACAATTGGACGCTAAGCAACCCAATCCTGATTAAGGCAGTGGAAAAGCTCGCCATTTTGATCTAGCCTCCACTAAGCTGATGGTTGCAATTCAGCGTTTTGGGATTTCGGGAGACATCTATGTATAAATTCGAAGTCTATAAGGATAAGGCCGGCGAGTTCCGCTTCCGCTTCAAGGCATCGAACGGGGAAACCATGTTCCTGTCCGAAGGCTACAAGGCGAAGGCGTCCGCCGTGAGTGCCATCGAATCCATCAAGAAGAACACGCCAAGCGCCGAGGTCGTCGACCAGACGAAGGCCGAGTCCTGAGCAGACCGGCAGCGGCGGCGTGATTGCCGCCCTGCCCTTTCGCGCCCGTAAGCAGCGCCGGCGCCCTTGAGCCTGGCCCGCTTGCGATTTTCGGCGCCATTTTTCTTTTTCGCATATTTTTTTGAAAACCATGTCGAAACGACCGGTGGCCGCGCCTCATTGTTTCGGAACGGCCCCACCGCTCCGCCGGGCTTCACGGTTTTCGGGATCTGGATCCCCGCTATCGGCATGCCCGGATCAACGTCAGCAACGAGATCAGGAGTTTTCCATGCAATATGCTCTCATCATTCGCGAAGCCGCCGAGGATTTCGCCCGCCGTAGCGATCCCGCCTATCGCGACGGCTGGGTCGCCTACAGCCAGGCGCTCGCCCAGGCCGGGATCATGACCGGCGGCGCCGGGCTGACAGGCCCGGAGACCGGCACGATCGTGCGCCGCAAAGGCGAGGACCATGATGTTCAGGACGGTCCCTATCCGGAAGGCAAGGAACAGCTCGGCGGCTTCTATCTGATCGACGTTCCCGACATGGACACCGCGCTCGAATGGGCGACCCGCGTTCCGATCTCCGACAAGGGTTCGGTCGAGGTGCGCCCGCGCCTGCAGATGTGAGGCGGCAATGCAACCCGATGCCGGACGCGCTGCCGAAAAGGTGGCGCGTCAGTCCTACGGCAAGCTGATTGCCTTTCTCGCCGCCCGCTCGCGCGACGTGCCGGCGGCAGAGGATGCATTGTCGGCAGCGCTGGCTTCGGCCCTTCGCGTCTGGCCGGAACGCGGCGTTCCCGGCAATCCGGAAGCCTGGCTGCTGGTGGCTGCTCGCCGCAACCTCATGCAGGCGGCCCGCCATCGCACCGTCGAGGCCAATGCACAAACGACGATATCGGTCGCCTTCGAGGAGGCGGAGGAACGCATGAACGCGGCCGGCAGCGCCGTCTTTCCCGATGAGCGGCTGAAGCTGCTGTTTGCCTGCACCCATCCCGCCATCGACAGCTCCGTGCATACGGCGCTGATGCTGCAGACCGTTCTTGGCATCGAAGCAAAGATCATCGCCCGATCGTTCGTCGTCTCACCGGAGGCGATGAGCCAGCGGCTGGTGCGGGCCAAGGTGAAGATCCGCGATGCCGGCATTCCCTTCGCCGTTCCGCCTCGCCCCGCGTTGCCGGGGCGGTTGGCGGCGGTGCTTTCGGCGATCTACGCGGCTTACGGTCTCGGCTGGGACGGTCTTGACGGAGAGAACGAACGCCATTCGCTCGCCGGCGAAGCGATCTGGCTCGGCCGTGCGCTTCTGGCGGTGCTGCCGGACGAACCGGAAGCTGTTGGCCTGCTCTCGCTGATGCTTCACTGCGAAGCCCGCCGCAGCGCCCGGCGCGGCGGCGATGGCCGATATGTGCCGTTGGATGAGCAGGATACGACTGCGTGGAACGCGATCATGATTGCCGAGGCGGATGCGCTGCTGCGCAAGGCCGGCAGCTTCGACCGTTTCGGCCCCTTCCAGTGCCAGGCGGCGATCCAGTCCGTGCATGCGGCGCGCCGGCTATCGGGAACGACCGACTGGCAGGCGCTGACGACACTCTACGCAGCGCTGGTGATGATGAAGCCGACGCTGGGTGCGCGCGTCAGCCAGGCTGCGGTGATCGGCAGGGCCTCGAGCGCCGCTGCCGGGCTGGAGCAGCTCGACAAGCTCGATCCGCGCGACATCGCAAGCTACCAGCCCTACTGGGCGGTGCGTGCCTTTCTCCTGACCCAGGTCGGCGATCATACCGCGGCAGCCGATGCCTATATGACAGCAATCGGCCTCAGCGACAGCCCCGCCGTGCGCGATTTCCTCGCCGGCCGGCTAAAGGACGCGCGGCAGGCGATATGATGTTAATCACTTCTCGGTCAGCTTCAGCTCGATGCGGCGGTTGGTAGAGCGCGCATCCGGTGTATCGCCAGGCGCGATCGGCTGGAACTCGCCGAAGCCGGCGGCAACCAGCCGGTCGGCCGGCACGCCTTGTGCAATCAGGAATTTGACGACCGAAATCGCGCGCGCCGAGGAGAGTTCCCAATTGTCGCGATAGCGGCCAGTTCCGCCAAGCGGCACATTGTCGGTATGGCCATCGACGCGCAGCACCCAGTTGATCTCGGGCGGAATTTCTTTGGCGAGATCGAGAAGGGCGCTAGCAAGCTTCGCCATCTCGGTCTGCCCCTCCGGGTTGAGATCGGCGCCGCCCGAGGGAAACAGCACTTCCGATTGGAAGACGAACCGGTCGCCGACGATGCGGATATTCTCGCGGTCCGAGAGGATCTCGCGCAGACGGCCGAAGAAGTCGGAACGGTAGCGGTTCAGCTCCTGGACGCGTGCGGCGAGCGCCACGTTGAGGCGGCTGCCGAGGTCGGCGATCTTGGTCTGCGAGACCCGGTCTTTCTCCTCCGACGCCTGAAGGGCTGCTTCGACGGCGGCAATCTGGCTGCGAAGCGCTGCGATCTGCTGGTTCAGCAATTCGACCTGGCTGAGCGCCCGCTCGCTCACCTGCTTCTGCTCGTCGAGCTCCTGCGTCATCGAGCCGATCCGCTTCTGTGCCGCATCCTGACCGCCCGAACCGGCATTCAGCAGCGCCTGCAGCCGCGACCGGTCACCTTCGGCGCTGGCAAGCGAGGCCTGCAGATTGGCGACCGAATCCTGGAGATCCTGGTTGCTGCCCTTTTCGAGCGCGAGAAGCTGCGTCAGCTCGTTGATCTGGCTGTTGAGGCGATTGAGCACCTCATCGCGTCCGGTGATCTCACGGCTGAGGATGAACTGCCCGACGACAAAGACCGTCAGCAGGAACATGATGGAAATGAGCAGCGTCGACAGCGCGTCGACGAAACCCGGCCAGTAATCCACCGTGCGTTCGCGGCGCCGGTTGCGGGCAAGAGCCATGGCTTACTTGCCCTCGCTCTTTTCTGCCTGGCTGGCGCGGTCGCGCAAGCGCTCGCCCCTCTCGCCTGCGCGCTCCTGCACGCCGATGCGTTCGGCAAGCCGGTCGAGCGTGCGTCGCATTGCCTTGGCCTCGTCCTGCTGTGCCTCGATCCAGTCGCGCAGCATCTGCTGCTCGTTGCGCATGTTCTTGACGAGACCCTGAATGCCTTCGGCAAGGCTCGCCATGGCAGCGACGGAGCGCTGGCTGCCGGCGCCGCCCTCTTCCGAGACCTTGCGCAGATAATCGGAGAGCGCGCGCATGTCATCCGACGAAGCGCCGGAAACGGCGTCGAGAGCTGGGGCAAGATGATCGGAGCCGACATCCGTGACCGAGGAGAGCCAGTTTTCCAGCTCCATATAGAAGCGGTTTTGCGCGCGGCCGGCCTGCAGGTCGAGGAAGCCGAGAATGAGCGAACCGGAAAGGCCGAGCAGCGAGGAGGAGAAGGCCTGGCCCATGCCCGAAAGCGGCGTGGAAAGCCCTTCCTTCAGCGCCGAGAGCACGTCCCCGGTGCCGTTCGAGCCGGCATCGAGCGACTGGATGACAATGCTGATCGAACCGATCGTGCCGATGAGGCCCCAGAATGTGCCGAGCAGGCCGAGGAAGACCAAGAGGCCGATCAGGTAGCGCGAAACGTCGCGCGATTCGTCGAGGCGGCTGGCAATCGAATCGAGGATCGAGCGTAGCGCCGTCGTCGACAGCGACACTGCGGACTTGCGGCTGCCGAGCAGCGCCCGCATTGGCGCAAGCAGCCGCGGATTGCGGTTGACCTTGTCGACGCTGCCGGCGGCGCGGAACGAATTGAACCAGCGCACCTCGGGGCGAAGCGCCAGTACATGGTTGAAAACAAGGATGATTCCGACCGCGAGAACGCCGACGATCAGGCCGTTGAGGCCCGGATTGTGCATGAAGGCGGTCTGCGTCTGGCGGAAGAGGATGGCGGCGATAAAACCGACGATGACGAGGAAAAGCAGCATCGTCCAGAGGAAGGGCATGGGGCTCGAAAGCCTGTTGGCATAAATGCCCGCCGTCTTTTCGGTGGAGCCGATCTCCGCCACATTCACATTTTCCATAGGTTACGCAGCCTCCGGATTCCCTGCTGGCGGAGACTAGAACAACATTGTGCCGAATTGAAGTATGCCGGGGAGAAAACCGTGACTTTACAACAGCCAGATTTTCGTTCGGTCACTTGGCGGGAACCGGCCGCTTGACGACTTCGATCAGCGCCTTGTGGATAATCTCGTTGCCGGCGACGATCGTGCCGCTCTCGAGCATCGTTGCGCCACCGTCCCAGTCGGTGGCGAAACCGCCAGCTTCGCGGATGAGCAGGATGCCAGCCGCCATATCCCAGGGCGCAAGCTCCGCTTCCCAGAAACCGTCGAAACGCCCGGCCGCGACATAGGCAAGATCAAGCGTCGGCGAGCCCAGGCGCCGGATGCCTGCCACTTCGCCCATCACGTGGCGAAGCTCGACCAGGAACTTGCCGTGATTGCGCTTGCCGAGCGCCGGCACGCCACAGCCGATGACGCAATCCGACAGTGCCCGGCGCGCAGCGACGCGCAGGCGCCGGTCGTTGAGAAAGGCGCCGCCGCCACGCTCGGCGGTATAGAGTTCGTCGGTCGCCGGATTGAAGACGACGGCGGCAACGATCTCGCCATTGCGTTCGAGCGCGATCGAGACAGCGAAGGCTGGGATGCCGTGCAAAAAGTTCGTCGTGCCGTCGAGCGGGTCGACGATCCAGCGATGCGCGCCGTCGGTGCCCCTGATTTCCTCGCTTTCCTCGCCGAGGAAGCCATAGGTCGGACGCGCCTTGAGCAGCTCTTCCCTGACGATCTTTTCGGCCTTGCGGTCGGCGGTGGAAACGAAATCGCCCGGTCCCTTCACGGAAACCTGCAGGTTCTGCACTTCGCCGAAATCACGTCCCAGCGACTTTCCTGCCTTGAGGGCAGCCTGAACCATGACATTGAGAAGAGCTGAACGGGCCATCGGCGCATTTTTCCTTGGGACTGATACGGGGCGCGCGCGCTGCCAGGGGCGGGAAGTGTCCCTGAACATGCATGACAGGCAGCGCTGCGAAGATTGGCGGCCTCAAGACCACAAAATCAGGGAAATTTCAAGGGGAGGCGCGCATGGCTGCCCTGCGGTGCCAGAAACCATTAATTTTATTCTGGACAGATCAGTCCAATAAGAGTAGAAGCCTCGTCATGGCACGACACAAGGAATTCGATCGCGACACCGCCCTTCATGCCGCCATCGGCGTATTTTCCGAGCACGGCTATGAAGGCACCTCGACCGAGGAATTGCTGACGGCGATGAAGATCAGCCGGCAAAGCATGTACGACACCTTCGGCGACAAGCGCGGCCTCTATCTGGAAGCGCTGAAGCGCTACAATGTGGAGAGCATCGACAACATCATCGCCGATCTTCGCCGCGAAGGCCGGCCGATCGAGGCGCTGGAAGGCGCTCTTGTCGCCTTCGCCTCGCGTCCCGCTGCCGAAGCGCGGCGCGGCTGCCTCGGTGTCAGCGCCATCTGTGAATTCGGCCGCACCGATGCCGAGGTCGCAGCTCTTACCGACAGCGCCGGCCACGCGCTTCACGCGGCGATCGAGAGCCTTCTCGCGGAGGCTCGCAGGACCGGAGATCTCGCAACAGATATCGATATCGCCGACGCCATTCCGTTTCTCGGCGCTGCCCTGTCGGGCATGAAAGTCAGCGCCCGAAACGGCGCCCCACCCGCGACGCTACGCGGTATCGCACGCATGGCAATCAGAAGCCTCCGCTGACGAAGGGACAACTCCGAACCGGCCTTTCCATGCACAATTCTAGACTGATCTATCCAAAAACAAAGGAAACCTGCATGTCTCAACCCCTTTCCACCAAGATCGCCCTCGTTACCGGCGGCTCACGCGGCATCGGTGCCGCCATCGTCCGAAGGCTCGCCGCCGACGGCGCCGCCGTTGCCTTCACCTATTCCAGCTCCGAGCACAAGGCGAAGGCGATCGTCGCCGAGTTGGAGGCTGCTGGCGGTAGGGCGCTGGCGATCCGGGCCGACAGTGCCGATACGAAAGCCGTACAGGATGCCGTCGCGCTGACAGCTGGGACCTTTGGCGGTCTCGACATTCTCGTCAGCAATGCCGGGATTCTCATCCTCAACCCGCTCGACGACTATTCGCTCGAAGATTTCGACCGGATGTTCGCCGTTAATGTCCGCGCTGCCTTCGTCGGCATCCAGGCAGCGGCAAGACATATGAAGGAAGGCGGCCGCATCATCACCATCGGCAGCGTCACCGCCGATCGCAGCGGCTTTCCGACCTCCGCAGTCTACAGCATGACGAAGGGCGCGATCGCCTCGATGACCCGCGGCCTCGCCCGCGATCTCGGCCCACGCGGCATCACCGTCAACAACATCCAGCCCGGCCCGACGGCGACCGACATGAACCCCAATGAGGACGATCATGAGCGCCTCAAGCCGCTGATGGCGCTTGGCCGCCTGGGTGAGGACCGCGAGATCGCCGGTCTCGCCGCCTATCTCGCCAGTGCCGAGGCCGCCTTCGTCACCGGCACCAGCCTGACGATCGACGGCGGTTATCTCGCCTGAATACAGAACTTGCACGGCTATGATCAAAAGCCGGCGGCATCGTGCGATACCGCCGGCTTCAGCCGGTTCCCTTGAAACCGACTTAAAACTTCTGTTGTGTCATCAGCACTTCGCGAGCGATCTGATCGAGCGGCAGAATACGGTCGACGCCGCCTTTGGCGATCGCCTCCTTCGGCATGCCGAAAACAACGGAACTCGCCTCGTCCTGCGCCACTGTGTAGGCGCCGGCCTGATGCATTTCCAGCATGCCGCGCGCGCCGTCGTCGCCCATGCCGGTCATGATGATCCCCATGGCGTTCGAGCCGGCCGAGCGCGCCGCCGAGCGGAAGAGCACGTCGACGGAAGGCCGGTGTCGCGACACCAGCGGCCCGGTCTTGACGCTCACATAGTAGCGCGCACCCTGGCGTTCGAGCAGCATGTGTTTGTCGCCTGGCGCGATCAGCACATGGCCGCGCAGCACCGGATCGCCATCGACGGCTTCCTTGACCTCGACCTCGCAGAGCCCGTTCAGCCGCTTGGCGAAGGCGGCAGTAAATTTTTCCGGCATATGCTGGACGATCACCATGCCAGGTGCATTGGCCGGCAGTTCCTCCAGGAACTCGCGCAGCGCTTCGGTGCCGCCGGTGGAGGCGCCGACGCAGACGACCATCTCCGTCGTCTTCGCCATGGCCCGCCCCGTCGGTGGCGGCAGCATCACATCCGCGGTCAGCTTCTTGGCCGGCCCCTCCGCCGAAGCCGGGCGAATGGTTCCGGCGGCGCGGCGCACGTTGGAAAGCCGTGCATGCGAGGCGCTCTTGACGACTTCGCGAATACGCATCGCATCGTCGGCAAGGCTGTCGGCCGCTCCGATCTTCGATTTCAAAATGACGTCGACGGCGCCGGCCTCCAGCGCCTGGAGCAGCGTTTCCGAACCCGCTTCCGTCAGCGACGAGCACATCACGACGGGGATCGGCCGTTGCGACATCAGCTTGCGCAGGAAGGTGATGCCATCCATGCGCGGCATCTCGACGTCGAGCGTGATGACATCGGGGATCTCCTCCTGGAGCTTCCGCGCCGCCATGAACGGGTCGGATGCGACCGCCATGATCTCGATATCGGGATCCTGCTCCAGCACATGGGTCAGCGTCTGGCGGATGCTGGCGGAATCGTCGATGATGAGAACGCGGATTTTCTTAGCCATGAATGCCCCTAATGCATGCCGTCCAGAAGTGCGCAGCGGTTTTGGGATGACGCGATGCGCTTTAGATACGCTGAAACACCGTATTCGAGACCTGCTTCAACGGCAGATCGAAGCCGGTGATCGATTCGGAGTGACCGATGAACATATAGCCGCCCTTCGCCAGGCAGGCGCAGAGGCGGTTGAGCACGCCGGCCTGAGTCTGTTTGTCGAAGTAGATTAGCACGTTGCGGCAGAAGATGACGTGCATCGGTTCGCCGATCGCGTATTTCTCGTCCATCAGGTTCATACGGGCAAAACCGATCTTGCTGCGCAGTTTCGGCGTGATGCGCACCTCCCGCCGACCTGGCTGCTTGGCTGTCAGCACGTATTTGCGCTGCAGATCGCGCGGCACAGGCGCGATCAAATCTTCCGGATAGATGCCACGGCGCGCCGTCTGCAGCACGTCGGTGGAAAGGTCGGTCGCCAGCACGCTGTAGGAGACGTCATTGCGGCCTTCGGCGAACTCCGCCAGCACCATCGCCATCGTGTAGGGTTCCGCCCCCGTCGAGCAGGCCGAACTCCAGGTGCGGATGGTCCGCACGCCGCTATTGGCGATCGCCGGCAACGCCACGCTCTGCAGATAGTCGAAATGCTTGGCTTCGCGGAAGAAGTCGGTCTTATTCGTCGTCACCACGTCGATCAGGTAGACGGTTTCCTGGGCGAGGCCATCCTCATTGAACAGGAAGTCGCAATAATCGTCGAAGGTCGCGTGGTTGGTTGCGCGAAGGCGGCGCCTCAGCCGCCCTTCGAGCATCGTCAGCTTGGTCGGCGGCATCTTGATGCCGCTATAGTCGTAGATGAACCGGGCAAGCTTGTCGAAATTGCGCTTGCTGATCCGGTCACCCGGCAATTGGGTTTCCACCGCTGCTGCCATACTCATAGAATGCAGTACTCCGAGTTGATGCGCGGGTCAGGCCGCCGATTGCAGTGCCGAGGCGTCCTCGCGCGACAGCAAGCGTGCAAGATCGATGATGACGACGAAGCCGTTTTCACGGCGAACGACGCCGGCGATATAGTCCGAGCGCCACCGCACGCCGATATCGGGCGCTGCCTCGATCTGCTCGCGCCGGAACGGCGTGACCTCGAAGACGCGGTCGGCGACGAGGCCGAGCGTCAGCAGCCGGCTTTCCATCGGAACGTCGAGGACGAGCACCCGCGTGTGCGGTGTCGGCACGGTCTTCGTCATGCCGAGCTTCAATCGAAGGTCGATCGTCGGCACGCCCTGCCCGCGCACATCGCGCAGGCCGAGCAGATAGTCAGGACCATTCGGAATCTTGAAAGCTTCCGCATAGTCGAGGATTTCCCGTACGACCTCAACCGGCACGGCGAAAATCTCCTCGCCGAGGCTGAAGGTCACGAATTGCGCTTCCAGAGATGTCGTGGCCATGATCATGCGCTTTCCTTGAACTCGGCGTCCCCACTATCGGGACCACCCATCGAGAGATCGAGAGCGAAGCCTTTCGCCCGAGCCTGCTGGCCGGCAACGCTGTTGGCAGCCGGCTTCTTGGACATGGGCTTGCGGCCGGCGGCGGAAGCCGGGCTGCGGACCGTGACCTTGGCGGCCGGCACGCGATGCTGGCGATTGCTTGCCGTATCGACTTTAAAGAAGGCGCCCGACGTCTGCAGTTCTTCCGCTTGGGTCGCGAGCTCTTCCGATGTCGCAGACATCTGCTCGGAAGCACCGGCATTCTGCTGCGTCACCTTGTCGAGCTGCTGGATCGCTTCATTGATCTGCGAGGCGCCGATATCCTGCTCGCGGCAGGCGGCACTGATCTCGGAAACCAGTTCCGCCGTCTTGCGGATATCGGGCACCAGCCGGCCGAGCATGTCGCCGGCTTCCTGAGCGGCCTTGACCGTATCGCCCGACATAGAGCTGATTTCGGCGGCGGCCGACTGGCTGCGTTCGGCAAGCTTGCGCACTTCCGAGGCGACGACCGCAAAACCCTTGCCGTGTTCCCCCGCACGCGCGGCTTCGACGGCAGCGTTCAAAGCCAGCAGATCGGTCTGGCGGGCGATTTCCTGGACGATGCCGATCTTCTGGGCAATCGTGCGCATGGCGTCGACAGCACGCGTCACCGCTTCACCGCTCATCTCCGCGTCCTTGGCCGACTGGCGGGCGATCTTTTCGGTCTGGGCGGCGTTATCGGCGTTCTGCTTGATGTTGGCGGCCATCTCTTCCATCGAGGCAGAAGCCTCTTCGGCCGACGCGGCCTGTTCAGTTGCGCCCTGCGACACCTGCTCGGAGCTCGAGGAGAGTTCCTGGCTGCCGGCCGAGACATTTTCTGCGGCAGCGGCCGCGTCGGAGACAACCCCGCGCAGGCGCTCGACCATCTGCTCGAGCGCAATGCCCAACGCATCCTTGTCGGAGAGCGGCTTCGGAGACACCGTCAGGTCGCCGTTTGCGATCTGATTGGCGATCTCCGCGGTGTTGCGAAGATTTTCCGTCATAACGTTGATCGTGTTCACGAGATCCTTGATCTCGTCGTTGCTCCTGATCTCGACCTTCTGGTTCAGGTCACCGATGGCGACGGCGCTGGCAACGTTCATGATCTTGCGCAGGCCGCTGTTGACGCCGAGCGCGATCCATAGCGCAGCAGCGAACGCGATGACGGAAGCGCCGACAGCGATACCGATGAGCATGTTCTTCGTCGAACTATAAAGAATGTCGGTGTCGTCATCGGCTTGCGTCATCGACTTCTGCTGAAGTGCGACGAGCGTCTCGAAAACCTCTTCCAGTTCCACGACGAGGACGCGGACCTCTCCCGACGAAAGCGCCGCGGCCCCTGCCCTGTCGCCGCTTTCCTGGATGGAGGCGACCTTGTTGGAGCTCTCATTGAAGCGTTTGGCAAGCTCAACCAGCCTGTCCCAAGTGGGTTTGCCCTCGGTGGTTGCGAGCTGTTGGCCGCCCGTGGCGAAGGCCACCATTTCATCCAGGCTCTTCGCCGAGTTCTGGTAGTCCTTCCTGGCCACTTCGGGATCCATTTCCAGAAGGGCATTCTTCTGCCAGCGAACGGCATTAAGCTCGGCAGTCTTTGCCTCCAGAGCCAGTTCCAGCCTTTTTGCAGGACCTGAAACAAGGTTGCCGACAGCATCGTTCAGGGAACTGAGGCTGATGATTCCATAGACCGCGCTGCCTACCAGCAACAGTATGACAAAGCCGAATGCGGCTGCGAGCTTAAGTTTGATCGTAATACGCATCTCAATATACCTCTCCGAGAGCGAAGCAATAAAATGGGGTCCAGGCGCGCGCGGCATCATGCAGCAAAGAAATTCGAGTAGGCAAAGACATGCCACGGAAGGAAATTGGCGGACTTCCGTGCCGGCACGCGAGCGCCGGAGTGTGCGTCGTGGGCCAGGCTGGCTGGCCCACGACAGTTGCGAACGGGGGAGCGCTATGCGCTTTCCCCAGGGGAGCGCTATGCGCTCTCCCTAAACTCGTCATCGGCCGTGTCGGGACCGCCCATCGACATATCGAGGGCAAACCCCTTGGCGCGGGTTTGCTGGCCGGCGACCGTATTGGCCGGCGCCTTGCTGGCCGGCTTGCGCGGTGTGGCCGGAGCCCGGCTGCGGACGGTGAGTTTTGCAGCCGGCGTGCGATCGCGGCGCCCGCCCGCCATGTCAACCCTGAAGAAGGCGATCGAGGTCTGCAGTTCCTCGGCCTGGGAAGCGAGCTCCTCGGAGGTCGCCGACATCTGCTCGGAGGCACCGGCATTCTGCTGCGTCACCTTGTCGAGCTGCTGGATTGCCTCGTTGATCTGGGCAGCCCCGATATCCTGTTCGCGGCAGGCAGCACTGATCTCGGAGACCAGTTCCGCCGTCTTGCGGATGTCGGGCACCAGACGGCCGAGCATATCGCCGGCTTCCTGGGCGGCCGTCACGGTATCGCTCGACATCGCGCTGATTTCGGCGGCAGCCGACTGGCTGCGTTCGGCAAGCTTGCGCACCTCCGAGGCGACGACTGCAAAACCCTTACCGTGTTCACCCGCACGAGCGGCTTCGACGGCGGCATTGAGGGCGAGCAGATCGGTCTGGCGGGCGATTTCCTGGACGATGCCGATCTTCTGGGCGATCGTGCGCATGGCATCGACGGCACGGGAGACGGCCTCGCCGCTGGCTTCAGCATCCTTGGCCGACTGACGGGCGATCTTTTCCGTTTGCGCCGCGTTGTCAGCGTTCTGCTTGATATTGGAAGCCATCTCTTCCATCGAGGCGGAAGCCTCTTCGGCCGAAGCCGCCTGTTCGGTGGCGCCCTGCGAGACCTGCTCGGAGCTTGCCGAGAGTTCCTGGCTGCCGGAAGAGACGTTCTCGGCGGCGGAGATCGCGTCGGCGACGACGCCGCGCAGACGTTCGACCATCTGCTCCAGGGCGAGGCCCAGCGCATCCTTGTCGGAGAGCGGCTTCGGAGACACCGTCAGGTCGCCGTTTGCGATCTGATCGGCGATGCCGGCGGTGGTCCGCAGGTTGGAGATCATGCTCTGCATCGCGATGCCGAGCGTATCCTTGTCCGAAAGCGGCTTGGCATCGGTACTGAGGTCGCCCATAGCGATCTGATCGGCGAGTGCTGCCGTGGCGCGCAGGTTGGCAGTCATGGTGTTGACCGTGTTGATGAGATCCTTGATCTCGTCATTGGTCTTGACGTCGACCTTCTGGTTGAGGTCGCCGATTGCGACGGCGTTTACGACGGTCGTAATCTTCCGCAGACCGTTGTTGATGCCGAGCGTGATCCACAGTGCAGCGCCGAGAGCGATGAGCACGGCGATACCGGAAGCGGTGCCGAGGATCAGCTTGGTCGAATTGTAAAGATCGGTGTTCGACTGATCGGTCGCCTTCATGCCCTTGCGCTGGATCTCGATGAGTGCGGCAATCGCGTCACCCATGTCGTTGGTCATCGTGCGCAGGTCGCCGAGCGACAGCGCCAGTGCACCGGCTTGATCGCCCCTGGCGTCAAGCTGCTGCAGTTCGGCGGATCTGTCGCGGAATTTCGCACCGATCGTCTGCAGCTTTTCCCAATAGGGCTTGCCTTCGGGCGAAGCGATGGCGTGGCCGGCATCGACGGCATCGAACATCGCCTGCAAGTTCTGGTCGGCCTCCTTGTAGAAACCGGCAGCGGCGTCGGGTTCGGTGGAAAGCAGCGCGTTCTTCTGAGCGCGGATGGCGTTGACTTCGGCAACATTGGCGTTCAGCGCCAGTTCCAGGCGGCGCATCGGGCCGTCGATCATATTGCCGCTTGCATCGTTCAAGGTGCCGAGGCTCAGGCTTCCATAAACCGCGATGCCGATCAGCAGCAGCGTCATGATGCCGAAGGCAAGACCCAATTTGAGCTTGATGGTGAAACGCATGTGAGGCCCCCTGTTTGCGGTCAAAACGAATGGATAGAGACACGTCCCATCGGTGGGGCGTCGAGCGTGAAAGTGATGTGTCTGAAAAGGGGGAAAGCGACTACATTCACTTCCCGGCAGCCGGACATCTATCGATCGCAGCGCCAACGCCTACATGCGTTGGGGGATATCCCGCCTCGGGCCACCGGAGCAGCCCGAGGGATCACATGGCGAAAGCGTTCAGGCGCTTTTGCCAGGGGAGCGCCTATGCGCTCTCCCTAAAGTCGTCGTCGCCGGCGTCTGGACCGCCCATCGACATATCGAGAGCAAAGCCCTTGAGACGCTGCTGCTGCGCCGAAACCGTCTGGCCACGGCCCTGGCCGTTGGCCTGCGGGGCGGGTTTGCGGACAGCAGCCGGGGTCTTGATCACCTTGGTCGAAGCTTTTGGCTGGGCCTTGTAGGCGCCGGTCCGTGCGCTGCCTGCCGTATCGACCTTGAAGAAGGCGATCGAGGTCTGCAGCTCCTCGGCCTGGGAGGCGAGCTCCTCGGAGGTCGCCGACATCTGCTCGGAAGCGCCGGCATTCTGCTGCGTCACTTTGTCGAGCTGCTGGATCGCTTCGTTGATCTGCGAGGCGCCGATATCCTGTTCGCGGCAGGCCGCACTGATCTCGGAGACAAGTTCCGCCGTCTTGCGGATGTCGGGCACCAGCCGGCCAAGCATGTCGCCGGCATCGGCGGCAGCCTTGACTGTGTCGCTCGACATCGAGCTGATTTCGGCAGCGGCCGACTGGCTGCGTTCGGCAAGCTTGCGCACCTCCGAGGCGACGACCGCAAAACCCTTGCCGTGTTCCCCCGCACGAGCGGCTTCGACGGCAGCGTTCAGAGCCAGCAGATCGGTCTGGCGGGCGATCTCCTGGACGATGCCAATCTTCTGGGCAATCGTGCGCATGGCGTCGACAGCACGCGTCACCGCTTCTCCGCTCATCTCCGCGTCCTTGGCCGACTGGCGGGCGATCTTTTCGGTCTGGGCGGCGTTATCGGCGTTCTGCTTGATGTTGGCGGCCATCTGCTCCATCGAGGCGGAAGCCTCTTCGGCGGAAGCCGCCTGTTCGGTTGCGCCCTGCGATACCTGTTCCGAGCTTGCCGAAAGCTGCTGGCTGCCGGAAGAGACGTTGTCGGCGGCCGACAGTGCGTCGGCGACGACGCCGCGCAGGCGTTCGATCATCGTATTGACGTTGCCCAGAAGTTCGCCGATTTCGTCATGGCTGGTGATATCGGCCATCTTGGTCAGATCGCCTTCCGACACTTCGCGCACCACGCTGTTGGCACGGCCGAGGCCCTTGCTGATCGTGCTGGCGATCCAGAACGCGGTAAAGGCAGCAATCAGCAGGGCAACGGCGGCGACCGCAACCATCATTGTGCGCGTCGTCGTGTACTGCGCTTCGGCGCCGTCGTCGGCAGCCTTCATACGCTGCTTTTCAAGTGCCAGGATTTCGCTGAGCGTCGAGTCGATGTCGTTGGCAGCGACCCGCGCCGTCGTGACGGAAACGGCATTTGCGCCTTCGGCATTGCCGGCCTTCATATATTCCCGGATCTGATCGTCGGCTGCCGTGAAGCTCTTGGAAAGTTCGGCGATGCGCGCCCAGCGCGCCTTGCCTTCTTCCGTGGCCAGCTCCAACACCTGGTTGAAGGCGTCGGTGAAGTCCTTGCGGGCCTGATTGCCCTTCGCGATTGCGCCAGCCGTCTCGTCTGCGCTGCGGGCAGTGAGCAGGTTCTTCTGCTGGCGGATCTCCTCGAGCTGGGCAATGTTGATCTGCTGCGCCAGATCGAGCCGGGCTGCCGGGCCGGCGAGAAGCTTATCGATCGTGTCATTCAGCGATCCAAGGCTGAAGATACCGTAAGCGGCGGTGCCTACGAGCATCAGAATGATGAAGGTGAACGCGGTCACCAGTTTCGTCTTGATTGTCAGTCGCATAGTCCCCAAACCCCTCGTTGAATTCATTCAGCGTCAATTAGCGGCTCCCGCCGCATCTCGCCTCGATGAAAAAATCGCCTGCAGATTGGGGAGAATGATGAACTCTCCGCCCCTTTTCACCAGGCAGTTGATGTAATCGGCGCGCCAGCGCATGCCGACACTCGGCGGGGCCTCGCTCGCGGACTTTGCAAGCGTCGTCACCTCGTTCACCTTGTCGGTCCTGAGGCCGACGAGCGTCTGCTCGCCCTGCAGATCGATCTCGATGACGATGATGCGGCTGTCGATTGTCGCCTCCGCCGCTTCCATCCCGAAGGCGAGACGCAGATCGGCGAGCGGAATGACCTTGCCGCGAAAGTTGATGACGCTGGCGACGAAGGGCTGGCTGCCCGGCACCGCGGTCTCGGGAAGCAGGTCCAGGATTTCCTGGACGATGACCGCTTCCAGCGCGAAGGTTTCGCCGTTGAGATCGAAGGTCAGGACTTCGACTTCCTCGGCATAGTTCCAGTGATTGTCAAATCGTTCGGCTGCTGCTGTTGCACTCATCCTGCTACACGCAATTGCGCCTCCTGTTGCTGACCCGCGGCAACCAGGTGCCCGACGTCGAGAATGAGAGCGACGCTGCCGTCGCCGAGAATGGTGGCGCCCGAGAAGGTCGCGACGTTATTGTGCAGTTTCGACATCGACTTGATGACCGTCTGGTGGTCGCCGATGATCTGGTCGACGACGAGGCCGACGCGCTCCGTGCCTGTGGAGATAACGACGACCTTCTGATGCACATCGGGTTTTGTGCCGGTGCGGAAGAGGTCGCGCAGGCGCAGGAACGGCACCAGGCTGTCGCGCAGCGAGATGAAGCTGCGGCCGCGCGAACGAAGATCTTCCTCGAGCGACAGTTCGAGGCATTCCTCGACCGCCGAGAGCGGGATGACGTAGCGGCCGGAACCGACGCGCACCAGCAGGCCGTCGATGATGGCGAGCGTCAGCGGGATGCGCAGCGACACTTCCGAACCCTGTCCCGGCACGCTGACGATGTCGATCGCGCCGCGGAGCGCCTCGACCGTCTTCTTCACCACGTCCATGCCGACCCCGCGGCCGGACAGATTGGTGATCGCGGCTGCCGTCGAGAAGCCGGGGGCGAAGATCAGCTGCAGCAGCTCGGAGTCGGAAAGCGGCTGGCCGGGCTGGATAAGGCCGGAGGACTCCGCCTTGGCGCGCACCCGTTCACGATTGATGCCGCGGCCGTCGTCCCTGATCGAGATGATCACCTCGCCGCCGGCCTGGCGGGCCGAAAGCGTCACCGTGCCGGCTTCCGTCTTGCCGGAGGCAAGGCGGTCGGCGGGCGTTTCGAGGCCGTGATCGATCGAATTGCGCACCAGATGCACAAGCGGATCGGCCAGACGCTCGATGACGGTTTTGTCGACTTCGGTGCTCTCGCCCTCCGTCACCAGTTCGATCACCTTGCCGGTCTCGCGAGCGAGATCGTGAACGAGGCGGCGGAAGCGGGAGAACAGGGTGGCGACCGGCACCATGCGCAGCACCATCATCGTGTCGCGCAATTCGCCGGAGAGACGTTCGATTTCTTCCGAGACGGAGCGCAGTGCAATATCGGTGCTGGCGCTGGCGAGCTGGCTGAGGCGCGATTGCGCGATGACGAGCTCTCCGACGCGGTCCATCAGTTCGTCGAGACGTTCGGCCGGAACGCGGACATTCTCGGTCGCCTTCGCCTGGCTGACGGCGGCAGGCGCCTCGCGCTTGGCCGGAACCGCCTCGACAGGACGGAACTCCGGGACGGTGGCCGGCGGAACGGGGGCCGCCGATGCCGCGGCGACAGCCGCAGGTGCTACCTTTTCCTTAACCGGAGCGGCGGTTGCCGCTTCCGACGTGTCGATCTCCTCGACGCTGAGTTCCATGTCATCGAGCACGAAGATGAAGACGTCGTCGATCGCCGAGCGGTCCTGCTCGCTGGTCAGCGTCACGTCCCAGGAAATGTGGAGTTCCGTTGGAGCCAGCGCGTCGAGGGGCGGAATGGCCGAGGTGTTGGCGCGCACGGTGCATTCGCCGAGGTCGCGCAGCTCGTCCAGCAGGCCGAGCGGGTTGGTGCCGTTGGCCATCGAATTGGCGGGCAGGCTGAAGCGGATGCGCCAGCAGTTCTTCTTCGCCGCCGCGTCGCGCACCGCTGCGGAAACAGCGGCTGGCGCTGCTGCAGGCGCCGCTTCCTTGCCGCCGACGGCAGCCTGCAGCTGCGCCAGAAGCTTATGCCCGGTATCGCCATGATCGGCGTCCGGCTGGTCGACCAGCGCCCGCATATGGTCCTGGGCGGCGAGAACGGCGGCGACGAGTTCGCTGGTCGCCGCGACCTCGCCCTTGCGGACGCGGTCGAAGGCTGTTTCGCAATGATGGGTGAAGGCGGCGAGCGCCTCGAAACCGAACATCGCGCCGGAGCCCTTGAGCGTGTGGAGGCCGCGGAACACCGCGTCGACGAGATCCTTGTTGTCGAGCTGGTGGGTCAGGTCGAGAAGACCGGCCTCGATCGCTTCGAGGCATTCGGCGGCTTCGGTGCGGAATACGGCGACGGGATCGAGCGTACTCATCGTCCGAGAACCTTCTTCACGATCTTCACCAGGCTTTCCGGGTCGAACGGCTTGGTCAGCCAGCCCGTTGCGCCGGCGGCCTTGGCGCGCGCCTTGAGATCGGCGTCCGATTCCGTCGTCAGGAAGATGATCGGGACGCCGGCCTGCGCCGGCAGCTTGCGCAGTTCCTCGATCATCGTCAGCCCGTCCATGACAGGCATGTTGAGATCGGTCACGATCAGATCGAAGCTGCTGCCCTTGGCCGTCGCGAGGCCCTCTGCCCCATTGACCGCCTCGGTGACGCTATAACCGGCATTGGTCAGCGTGACCTTGGTGGTCAGACGAATGCTGGCGGAATCGTCGACAGTCAGGATATTTGCAGTCATAATGTCACCTCTTTATGCAACCAGAACTTTGCGTCTTCATGATCGAAGGATTCGATGAAACCTGCGCGCTCAAGTACCTTGAGGACCGAGCCGCTGGCCGGCGAAGAAAGCTTGAATGTCTTTCCCTTCGCCTTTGCTTGGCGGCGCGAGGATTCGATAAGTTGAACGAAACTCAGATCCGCTTCCGCGCCTTCGGGAATGCTGATGATGATTGTATCATTACTATGAAATTCATCAGTGAACTTTGAATATAGTTCAGACATGTTACGAATGCTGAGCACGTCCGGTAAATTTATAGATTCGTAATATTGTTTCTGAGTATCCAATGCAGCCTCCTGGGCCAGAAAAATACTTGATGACCCTAAAAGGACTCTCACGACAGCGTTAATGCAGAGTAAACAGCGGTTGTAGGAAACTGCCGTATAGCGCGTTCCGCGACTCCCAATTCTCATCCGGGATAAGTTGTATTTTTTCCTCAAAATTTAAAAATAAATAAAGTAAAAACAGTATGTTGAATCACACCTCACCACCGTGACTCTTTCATCGGAACCTCAACAACATCTTTCGTTAATCACAACGCTGGCGAGTCCCGGCGCGTTTACCGGACGTTTCCATCCTGCCCGTAAAAATAGAGTCGAATTGCCTGTATTTTAAGAAAAGGTATAAAAGTGGCACACGCTCTGGTATCATCGAACGCTGTAGCCTACACATCTGGGCGGGACATCAGCCAGACCCTGGAATCTGCTCGTAGCCAGGTCGAGGAACGTTTCCTCGAAGGCGGCACCGTGCTGCTCTCGGTGATGGATGTACTCAACCGTCTGTTGAACTCGCTCGAGAGTGTCACCACGACGCTCGACAACAAGGAGGCGAGCGACACCAGTGCCGATCTCCGCGCCACGGTGGAGAGCCTGATGGCGCTGCCCGTCACCGAGGAAAACCGGCAGCAGGCGCTCGTCTCGCTGGCGCATACCGGCAAAGAGCTGCGCAAGCACGTCGCTGACATGCAGGAGACGATGCGTTATCTCAGAACCTTCGCGGTGACCGTGAAGATTACCGGTGCCGGCCTTGCCGAATTCGCCGGCTTCGCCCAAGAGATCCTGGAGCGCATCTATTCCGGCACCGATGAGGTCAACCGTTTCGCCACGCACCTCGACAGTCTCGACAAGGAGGTCAAGCTCGCCGCCTCCTTTGGCGCCAGCGTTTCCACGGGCTATGCCGATACTGTTCCGGCCGTCGCCGGAGCCCTGCGCGATGATGCCGCCAAGATCGCCGGACATCGCAAGGATCTCGGCGTCATCGCCCGCGAGGTCGGCGCAATTGCCCGCGCCGTCCAGGGCAAGGTCGCCTCGACGCTGTCCGCCCTGCAGATCGGCGATATCACCCGCCAGCGCATCGAGCATGTGCAGGCCACCTTTTCGCTGCTTGAAGATTTCTTTGCCGGCGAGGATGGCGCCAGACTCGACGCCGGCGCGCGCCAGCGCCTCCAGAACGTCATTCACCATCTGACAGCGGCGCAGATGAGCGACATGTGCGTAAATTTCCAGCGGGATTCCGAAAACGTCGTCAAGACGATCGCGAGTTTCGACCGCGACATGCGGGAGCTTCTCAAGCTGCGCGATCAGATGAGCGGTGAGAGTGGCGAGGCCGGCGGCAACTTCATGCGCGCGCTGGAATCCAGCGTCTCGGCCGCCCATGAAATCGTCAAGCAGGTCGATACGGCAAGCCGCCAGGCCGATCAGGTGAGCCAGTCGACGATCGGTACGGCGGCCAAGCTCTCCGAAGCAATCGGCAACATCCGCGCCGTCAAGACCGACATTCACTATATGGCTTTGAATACCAACCTGCGCTGCAGCCGGCTCGGCGAGGAAGGCAGGTCGATCAACGTCGTCACCGCCGAGCTGCGCATCTTCGCCGGCAAACTCGACGATTCCGCCGACGCCATCGTCAACGGCCTGCCCACGCTCGAAGCTGCGGCCGGGCGCGTCGCCCCCGCCACCGATGCCGGAGCCGGCAACCTCGGAGAAAGCCTGACCTCGGCCGTCGGCAACATCCGCTCTGCAGCCAATGTGATGGAAAACGAGCTAAAGGTGCTCGCCGAGAACGGTCGCGAGGTCGCCACCAAGATCAGCCTGCTGATCGGCAAGCTCGATTTCCAGCATAATCTAGGCGAAGTCCTTGCCGGCTGCGCCGATATGCTCGAAGGGGTCGCCGGCACCGATGTCGCCGATATCTCCGATCTCGCTGAGACGATCGCGCCGCTCGACCGCAAGATCTTCAAGCACTATACGATGGTCCAGGAGCGCAGCATTCATCGCGGTATCATTCCGGCGAGCGAGGACAGCACCTCCGCTCCCGCCGAAACCGCCAAAGCCGAAAACGATGAAGACCTCTTCGCCGATGCGCTTTTTTAGGTTGAAACGCCTGTCGTCGGCCGGGTCGACAAACGGCCGCTATCGCCGCCGGAACTTGTTGGCGGCGTCGATCGCCGCCTTCTGCTGGGTGTCCTCGATGCCGAGGTAGAAATCCTCGAGCGCCGGATCGGCGAGCCCGGCCCGGCGCGACAGCACGTACCACTTCGCCGCCTCGATCGGATTGGGCGCCGTGCCGATCGCATTGATATAGAGATGGGCGAGCTTGTTCTGCGCGGCGACATTGCCGCCATTGGCGGCAAGTTTCAGCCATTCGAAGCCCTTGACGTAATCCTTCGGCCCGCCGACGCCGTTGACGAGCCAGATGCCGAGATCGAGCTGGGCCGTGTCGAAGCCGGCGCGCGCCGCGCGCACCATCCATTCGCGCGCGAGCTTCTTCTTTTCTTCCGGCAGGTCCTTCAGCGTCGCATAGATCTGCGCCACGGCATATTGCGAATCGGCAATGCCCTGCTCGGCCGATTTCTCGTAGAATGGCAGCGCCAGCCTCAGTCCCTTCTCGCCGGGATTGTCGGCGATGAGAAGCTGTGCCCAGTTGAATTCCGCCGAAGGATTGCCGGCCTCGGCCGCCTTGTGCATGTAGTCGTCGGCCTTGACCTTGTCACGCGGCACGCCCTCGCCTTCCATCAGGATCAGCGCATATTTGAACATTGCCGCCGCATCGCCGCCTTCGGCCGCCTTGCCGTACCAGAAGGCAGCGTTCTTCACGTCCTTCTTGACGCCGAGGCCCTGCGAGAGGATTTCGCCGATCAGCGTCTGCGCCGCCGGATCGCCGAGCTGGGCGCGCGGCAGCGCCTTGTCCATTGCCGTCAGGTAATAACCGCGCTGGAAGGCGCCGTAAGCCTCGTCGATCGGCCCCTTGTAATCCTTCTCCGGCGGCAGGTCCGGCAGCTTCGCGCCCATGCGGTCGAATACGCCGACGCCGTCGGAGGGTTGCACGCCCGGGCTGGAAGGCCGATCGGTGCGAAAGGTCGAAGCCGGCCCCGTGCCCGGCTGACTGATGACGCTGTCAGGCGCCTGCGCCAAGGCAATATTCGGCCCGGCCGCAAGGAAGGCGGCCATGCCGGCGAGGAGATATTTCAAATGACGGGCGGGCGGGATCGGCATGAGCGCGATTTCAATCCTCAAACCGTGGCGCTTTTTCGTCAAGCAACGCATTGATCTCGGCAACGACGGACGGCGCCCGGGCGGGCTCGCCGAAAACCGCCAGCCGCATCGCCACGAACTCCGCTCCGGTCTCGGCGACGGCGAGCGCCGAGGCCGGATCGGTGCCGCCCATGACGATGCAGGGGATCTCGATCATCGAGGCCCACCATTCGGCGAGCGCCAGGTTCTTCGGATGCGCCTCCGGCTTGATGTCGCCGTCGAGCTTGCCGAAGAAGATATAGTCCGGCCTGACTTCGCCGATCTCCAGCGCATGGTGCCGGTCGGCCGCGTTGCCGCCGCCGACGATCAGCTTCGGCGCATGTTTGTCGATCGCCTCCGAAAGGGCCTCCGCATTGCCGGAAAGGTGCAGGCCGTCGGCCTTCGCCCGACCTGCGACACGGCTGTCGCCTGCAATCAGCGCGGCGGCGCCAGCGCCCTGGATCAACGGCACCAGCTTTTCGGCATGTTTCTGGAAGGTGCCGTCGTCGAGCCCGTATTGCGGCACGATCACCGAAGCGACATCGCCGCCCTTGAGCGCGTCGGCGACGATCTTTGCCTGTTCATCGGCATCGGCGATATCGGCTACGATGAGCACAAGGCGGCAGCGGTTTTCCGGTTCGGTCATGGGGTCTTTCCGTTTCCTGCGAATTCCCCTTCGAAATGAGGGATCCGCACTCGTTTTGTGTGAGTAGTTCCGTTAGACGAGGCTTGCAAGAGGAGGACGTCGAAAGCATGCCGCAGGATTTGTTATTCTACTACGCCGCCGTGCCCGCCGTTCTGCTGGTGGGCCTCGCAAAGGGCGGCATGGGCGACGCTTTGTCGCTGATCGGCTTGCCCTTCCTCGCCCTTGTCGTCTCGCCGGTCGAGGCGGCGGCCATCCTGCTACCGATCCTGGTTTTCATGGACATGATCTCGCTCGTCATCTGGCGCAAGCATGGCGACTGGACGACGCTGAAGATCATGCTGCCCGGCGCCTTCACCGGCATTGCGCTGGGCTGGGCGACCTCGGCTCTGGTTCCGGGCAACTTGCTGCGCATCGTCATCGGCGCGGTGACCATCCTCTTCTGCCTGCGCTATTTCTGGAGCAATTTCGGCCCGGGCGCCGGCAAGGTGATCCCGCCGCGCAGCCAGCGGCCGGTAGCCGCCAGCCTCTGGGGAACATTTTCCGGTTATGGCAGCTTCGTCGCCCATGCCGGCGGTGCGCCCTTCCAGATCTATGCCCTGCCGCTCAAATTGCAGCCACGCGAATATACCGGCACCAGCGTGCGCTTCTTCGCGATCCTCAACGCTGTCAAGCTGATCCCCTATTTCGCGCTCGGCCAGCTCGGCACCCAGAACCTTGCGACCTCCGCAACGCTTCTGCCCTTTGCTCCGCTCGCCACCATTGCCGGCGCCTGGTGCGTGCGCCGCATGAGGCCACAGATCTTCTATCCCTTCATCTATACAATGGCGCTGATCGCCGCCTTCCTGATCGTGCACGAGGGCCTTGGCTGGTAAGAGGCCTACAGCGCCGCTGCACTTCGCATTGCTGCAATTCGCTGCAATGCACAATTTCCTTGCTGGCGCGGCCGGTTTGACGTAGCGTTGCTGCCATGTCGAACACCGACCCTTTCTCTGCGATTGCCGATCCGAACCGGCGGTTTCTGCTGGAGGAATTGCGTCGCGCGCCACGGACGGTCAATGAGCTCGCCGAAGGCCTGCCGATCAGCCGTCCAGCTGTTTCACAGCACCTGAAGGCGCTTCTCGACAGCAATCTCGTTTCCGTGACCTCGGAAGGCACCAAACGCATCTACACGGTCAATAACCGCGGCTTCGACAAGCTCAATTTGTGGCTGGATCAGTTCTGGGCCTGATGCAAGTTCCCATAAGATCTGGGGATACGATGCGAATCATAAGAACGCGATGTGGGACGTGACAGACCCAAAAGCGCCAGCCACGATGCCGGATGCATCGGACTGGCGCAAATATGGTGTCAAATCACCGGTTCTTGCAAATTTTTGGCGGAATGGATGGATTTACCTTGTTGCGCAAGATGATCGCCCGGCGACCCTTGGGAAGATTAGTGGACGGATGACTTAAGACGCTGAATCTCGTCCTTGATGCGCAACTTGCGGCGCTTGCATTCGGCAAGCTCCGTATCCGAAATAGAGGGAGATGTTCTGAGCGCGTGCAACTCCTCCTCGAGAGCGACATGCTTTTTCTGGAGTGACTCAAGATGAGCTTGAACAGTCATATGACCCTTCCTTCCTCTTACCCTCCCCGGCCAACATCGTCGGGGATCAAGGTGTCAACGGGCGGGACTGTGACATATTTTTGAAGGCTTGTCGAAGGCCAAAAGATGAAGACTGGATGGCAATTTCATGATCAAGACTAACTAGCCGTTACCTGTATTTGATGATAGGAGCTTGCGGAAATCATCGCCAGATCGGACAAGGTCCAAGGACGATAACGGGGAATGCATATGGCCGATCAGGAACAGGCGGAAATCAGGCTCATAGTGGCGCGCCTGCGCCAGGAGCACGAAGATTTCGACGCCGCGATCAACGCCATGATCCAGACCGGATGCGACGCTCTGCGGATCCAGCGCATGAAAAAGAAGAAGCTCGTTATCAAGGACAGGCTCTCCAAGCTGGAAGATCAGATCATCCCTGACATCATCGCCTGAGAGGGAATAACAGCAACGATGACAGACAGACCACCCGTCGCCATCATCATGGGCAGCCAGTCCGACTGGGAGACCATGAAAAACGCCGCCGACACGCTGGAGGCGCTGGAAATTCCCTATGACGCGCGCATCATTTCGGCCCACCGCACAGTCGACCGGCTGGTCAATTTCGCCAAGGGCGCACGCGCGGAGGGCTTCAAGGTCATCATCGCCGGCGCCGGCGGCGCCGCCCACCTGCCGGGAATGACCGCCGCGATGACGCCGCTGCCGGTCTTCGGCGTGCCGGTCCAGTCGAAAGCCCTGTCCGGCCAGGACAGCCTCCTTTCCATCGTGCAGATGCCGGCCGGTATCCCTGTCGGTACGCTCGCCATCGGCAAGGCCGGCGCAGTCAACGCTGCCCTTCTCGCCGCCGCCGTGCTAGCCCTTTCCGACGAAGAAATCGCCGACCGGCTCGACGAATGGCGCGAGCGCCAGAGTGCTGCCGTCGCCGAATACCCGATGGACGATCTATGACGGCACGAACGATCGGCATTATCGGCGGCGGCCAGCTCGGCCGCATGCTGGCCATTGCCGCCGCCAGGTTGAATTTTCGCACGGTCATCCTCGAGCCGCAGGCGGACTGCCCGGCCGCCCAGCTCGCCAACCGGCAGATTACCGCCGCCTATGACGATCCCTCGGCACTGGCCGAACTCGCCGATATCTGCGACGTCGTCACCTACGAATTCGAGAACGTGCCCGTCGCAGCCGCCGAAACGCTGTCGGCGAGCGTGTCTGTCTATCCGCCGCCGAAGGCGCTGGAAGCCGCCCAGGACCGCCTCGTCGAAAAACGCTTTCTCAATGGCTGCGGCATATCAACTGCCCGCTTCCATGCGATCGACAGCCAGGCCGATCTCGAGGCGGCACTGAAGGATTTCGGCGGCCAGGGCGTGCTGAAGACCCGCCGTCTCGGTTATGACGGCAAGGGCCAGAAGGTTTTCCGCTCGGCCGCAGACAGCCCGGATGGCGCCTATGCAGCACTTGGCGGCGTGCCGCTCATCCTCGAAAGCTTCGTTGCCTTCGAGCGCGAGGTCTCGATCATCGCCGCCCGCGCCACCGACGGTACGGTCGTCTGCTTCGATCCCGCCGAGAATGTCCACCGCAACGGCATCCTCCACACCTCGACGGTTCCCGCTGCGATCTCTGCGCCGGCGGCGGACGCTGCGCGCCAATCGGCCGAGAAAATCCTTGCCGCGTTGAACTATGTCGGCGTCATCGGCATCGAATTCTTCGTGCTTGCCGATGGCGGCCTGGTCGCCAACGAGATGGCACCACGTGTCCACAACTCCGGTCACTGGACGGAAGCCGCCTGCGTCGTCAGCCAGTTCGAGCAGCATATCCGCGCCGTTGCCGGCCTGCCGCTCGGCAATGCCGAGCGCCATTCCGACTGCGTCATGCAGAACCTGATCGGCGACGATATCCTTGCCGTTCCCGACTGGCTGCGGCGCCCCGATACGCTGGTTCATCTCTATGGCAAGACCGAGTGGCGCCCCGGGCGCAAGATGGGCCATGTCACCACCTTGACGCCGAAATCGCCGGTTTTGGCCTGAGAAAACACCCCTGTACCTTGGGAAAAACACCTTCGTGTGGTTGACACGGAAAAGGTGACGGGGTATCTGCTCCCCCACCTAAACAGCGCGCCCGATGGCGCGCTTTTGATTGTTAAAGATACGGGCGAATGTGAATTCCCCCATAGAGATCGCGGATCAGAAAAATGAAGATCAAGAATTCGCTCAAGTCGCTCAAGGCTCGTCACCGTGACAACCGTCTGGTTCGCCGCAAGGGCCGCATGTACATCATCAACAAGCTGAACCCGCGCTTCAAGGCTCGTCAGGGCTGATTTCGCGCGTCCGGATCGCCACGCCGCGTGAGCTTGCGTCGGCAGATATATCCGGTGGGTCGCTGCGGTGATCACGTCAAATTTGTTTGATCTTCGGCGCTGGCGGGCTAATATACCCGCCATGCGCTTTTTTGCTTTGACATCAGCGGCGGTGCCGCTCGCCCTCATTCTCCTCACCTCCTCCTTTCCGGCCGCCGCCGCGGAACAGCCGGCCGCCGCCGCGAAAAAGGACGTCATCGTCGAGCAGGCGGATGCCAACAATGCGCCGAAGCAGCACCTCGACCAGCTCTTCAGCCAGCTGAAGCGTGAACGCGATCCCGAAAAGGCCAGCGGCATCGCCAATGAAATCCGCATGGAATGGAACGATTCCGGCAGTGCCACCGTCAATCTGCTGATGCAGTGGGCCGACAAGGCGATCGAGGAGAAGCGCAATCCCGCGGCTCTCGATTTCCTCGACGAGGCGATCGCGTTGAAGCCCGATTATGCCGAAAGCTGGAACCGCCGCGCCACGCTGAATTTCGTCATGGGAAATTATCGCAAGTCGATGTCCGACATCGAACGTGTGCTCGATCTCGAGCCGCGCCATTTCGGCGCGCTCTCCGGCATGGCGGCGATCCTCAGCAATTCCGGCAACGACCAGCTGACCTTGAAGGCGTGGGAGCGTTTTCTCGATATCTATCCCGCCGAACGCACCGCGCAGGAACAGGCCAACACGCTTGCGGAAAAACTTGCCGGCAACCGCACATGATTCCCGGTCAGCGATCTTGACGTCGGATCACGCTGCACAATTTTAGAATAGAGAGGGAACGATGTGGCGGTTGTCCGCCGCAGGACGTCCCGCAATTATCGCTCGTTGAGATCATGCTTGCAGAAGTTTCCGCTCTTCTCGCCCCGCTCGCCGCCGCCATCGGTTACTCCACTTATAAGGCGCGGCAATTCGAACACGCCTATCCGAATATCGGCGAACTGACGGATGTCGGCGGCTACCGCATGAATGCCGTCCACGTCGAGCGTCCCGAAAATGCGGATCTGCCGGCGCTGGTCTTCATTCACGGCGCCAGCGGCAATCTGCTCGACCAGGTCGTTGCCTTCCGCGCCGCACTCGAAGGCCGGGCGGAAATGCTGTTCGTCGATCGCCCCGGTCATGGCTATTCCGAACGCGGCGGCCTTGAGAACGCCGTCCCCTCCGGCCAGGCAGATGCAATCGCCAGGCTGATGGAGAAGCGCGGCATCGGGAAGGCGATCATCGTCGGCCATTCCTTCGGCGGCGCGATCACCGCCGCCTTCGGCCTGCGCCATCCTGACAAGACCGCCGGTCTGCTCTTCCTCGCGCCCGCCACCCATCCATGGCCGGGCGGCATCGACTGGTACTATCACGTGGCAACCGTACCGATCGTCGGCTGGCTCTTCAACCACGCGATCGTCGTGCCGCTCGGGCTCAGCCGGCTGGAGCGCGGCACGCTGAATGTCTTCCGCCCCAATCCTCGCCCGGCCGATTACATCGAAAAAACCGGTCCGTCGCTGGTGCTACGCCCCAGCGCCTTCCACAACAATGCCGCCGATTTCAAAAGACTGCTCGCCTATGTGAAGGAGCAGTCGCTGCTCTATTCGCAGATCACCGCGCCGACCATCATCATAACGGGCGACCGCGACGAGATCGTCTGGGAACACCTGCATTCACGCGGCCTTGCCCGCGATATATCAGGCTCCGAGCTCATTACCGTCAGCGGCGTCGGCCACAAGCCGGATTACCTCGCAACCGATGTCGCCATCGCCGCCATGGAGAAGATATCAGGCAAGCCGCGCGACCTGCAGGCAATCGCCCGCAAGGCCGAAGAAAGGCTTGCCGCCACCTCACGCGATCGGACGGTCGCAACCGTGCCGTCGTTGAGGCCAGGCGCCCTGCCCGGCGTATGACCTCTCCGGCTTGGATTTCCGGTCGGCGACAGCCTGAAGCCTACCTCACGCGCTGAGACGCACACCCCCGTCACAGGTGATGACGTGGCCGCTCATGAAACCGTTTCCGATCAGGAAGGCGATCGCCTCCGCAATATCCTCCGGCCTGCCGACACGGCCGACCGGCGTGCGGCCGGCGAAATCCGCAAAGACGCCGCCGCGCTGCTCGGGCGGCAGGAAATTCCACCACGGCGTATCGACGACCCCGGGAGAAACGCCGTTGACGCGCAGTGGCTTCAGCTCGGCGGCAAGCACCGGCACCATCGCCTCGATGCCGGCATTGACGGCCGCAAGCCCAGCCGTTCCGGGCATCGCAGCCTGCGCGCTGACCGCCGAGACGAAGGTGATGCTGCCGCCTGGCTGCAGCAGCGGCGACGCCGCCTGCGCCGCTGCGGCATGAGGAATGAGCTTGGTCTGGAACCCGGCGAGCAGATCCGCCATGTCGAGCGTCGCGAAGGGTCCGGCGCCATGACCGCTGCCCATCGCCAGCACGAGATGGCCGAACGCGCCGATCCCGGCGAAGGCCTCTCCGAGGCTTGAAAGCTTCGCCGCATCGAGCACCAGGCTGCGCGGATCACCATCGAGCGAAGCCTTCGCCGCCGCGAGCTTTTCGCCGTCGCGGCCTGCAATGGTGACCGTATATCCCTGTTTCAAAAGTAATTTCGCCGTGGCAAGGCCGATGCCGGAAGAACCGCCGATGACGACCACATGCTGCAAAGACATGATGCTGCTCCTTGAATTGAACGATCCGCAGGCGCTTCGACCACCTGCGACACCTCAATCATGCGCGGCCTGAAAACGGCAAACAGTTCCAGTTTTATCCTGGTATCGATACTGATATGATCGGCGCCATGGACCAGAGATCCGACACATTCGAAGCACGCCGCCGCGAATTTGCGGCCTTCCTGCGCTCTCGCCGCGAGCGGCTGGCACCCTCCGATGTCGGCCTGCCCGAGGGTTTTCGTCGGCGCACGCCGGGTCTGAGGCGCGAGGAGCTTGCCATGCTCGCCGGCGTCGGCACCACCTGGTACACATGGCTGGAACAGGGCCGCGACATCAGGCCCTCCGCGCAGGTGCTCAACGCCCTTGCCGATGCGCTGCGCCTCGACGAGGCAGAGCGCCGGCATCTCTTCACTCTCAACAATCGCCAGGTGCCGGAGACAGTGTCGGCGGCACCGGAATGCGTCGACGAGCCGCTGCAACGCATGCTCGCCAACCTGACCCACCAGCCGGCCTATGTGCTCGGCCGCCGATGGGATGTGCTCGCCTGGAACCGCGCCGCCGACATGCTATTCGGCGGCTATGACACGCTCGACCGCGACGAACGCAACATCATGCATCGTCTCTTCGCCGACCCGGCGCATCGCCGGCTGCTCGTCGATTGGGAATCGGTTGCCCGCGTCTCGCTGGCGATGTTCCGCGCCGACAGCGCGCGTTATGCCGGCGATCCGGATTTCGATCGGCTGATCGCGCTGCTGAAGCAAGCAAGCCCTGAATTTCGTGATTGGTGGCAGCGCCATGAGGTCGTCAACCCGCTATCCGGCATCAAGCGCATCAACCATCCCGTCAAGGGCCGCATGTCATTCGAACATACCGGCCTGACACTGACCAGTCGGCCGGAGATGAAGCTCATCGTCTATACGCCCCTCGATGACGACGACACCAACCGGAAACTCGCCGAACTGCTGACGCTCTAGATTTTGTTTTTACGTAAGTCGTCGCCGCAAACTCGCGACATACTTTGCGCGACATGTTTTAAAGCCAACCCCTTGCATTGCCTCGGGCTGTCGCAGCCCCATATGTTTTTCCATCATTGTCCATAGGAGGGGAAATCATGGGCCGCCTGCATATCGGGACGATCTCCGTCATATCAGCATTGTCGCTGAGCCTGACCTCGGCTTTTGCCGCCTCGCCTGCGCCCGTCGAAGCCGAGCACGGCATGGTCGTCACCGCCCAGCATCTGGCGACTGATGTCGGCGTCGAGGTGCTGAAAAGCGGAGGCAACGCCGTCGATGCGGCGGTCGCCGTCGGTTATGCGCTGGCAGTCGTCTATCCCGCGGCCGGCAATCTCGGCGGCGGCGGCTTCATGACCATCCGCCTGAAGGACGGCACGAAGACTTTCCTCGATTTTCGCGAACGCGCACCGCTTGCCGCAATGAAGACCATGTATCTGGATGCCAAGGGCGATATCGTGCCGCGCGCCAGCCTCGACGGTTATCTTGCCGTCGGCGTGCCGGGCTCCGTCATGGGCTTCGAGACCGCGCGCGAGAAATACGGCACCAAACCGCGCGAAGAATTGATCGCACCGGCGCTCCGCTTCGCCAAGGAAGGTTTCACGCTGGAACAGGGCGACGCCGCAAGTTTCGCCGGCAACGCCAAGCGCCTCGCCAAGGATGAAGCCACGGCAAAGATCTTCCTGAAACCTGATGGTAAACCCTATGCATCCGGCGAAAAACTCCAGCAACCGGACCTTGCCGCCGTCCTGGCAGGCATTTCCGAAAAAGGCCCCGACGCCTTCTACAAGGCCGCGCCCGCCGAGGCGATCGTCAAGGCGAGCCAGGCCAATGGCGGCATCCTCGCCAAGGAGGATTTCGAGCAATATGCCGTGCGCGAGCTGAAGCCGATCGAGTGCAACTATCGCGGCTACGACATCATCTCCTCGCCGCCGCCGTCTTCCGGCGGCGTCATCATCTGCGAGATCCTCAACGTTCTGGAAGGCTACCCGCTCTCCTATCTGGGCTATAACTCGGCCGAAACCGTGCACATCATGGTCGAGGCGATGCGCTATGCCTATGTCGACCGCAATGCTGCGCTCGGCGATCCCGATTTCGTCGAGAACCCGGTCACAACGCTGCTCGACAAGAAGTATGCTTTGGAGATCGCCGCCAAGATCGACCCTTACAAGGCCGGCACCTCGGCGAACCTGAAACCGCTCGGCGGCAAGGAAAGCACCGAGACCACGCATTATTCGATCATCGACGACGAGGGCAATGCGGTCGCCGTCACCTATACGCTGAATGGCTCCTTCGGTGCCGCCGTTGTAGCGCCCGGCACCGGTGTGCTGCTGAACAACGAAATGGACGATTTCACCTCCAAGCCCGGCGTGCCGAACCTCTACGGACTGGTGCAGGGCGAGGCCAATGCCATCGCCCCGAAGAAGACGCCGCTCTCCTCGATGAGCCCGACGATCGTCACCCGGGACGGCAAACCCTTTATGGTGATCGGCAGCCCCGGCGGCTCGCGCATCATTACCATCACGCTGGAAGCGATCCTCAATGTCGTCGATTTCGGCATGGATATCAGCCAGGCGGTCAACGCCCCGCGTCTCCACCACCAATGGCAGCCCGACAAGGTCTTTCTCGAACCCTATGCGCTCTCGCCGGATACGGAAAAGACACTCGCCGCCATGGGCTACAGCTTCGATGGCGGCAATGACGCGCCGCAATGGGGCCAGGCCGCCGGCATCCTCGTCGGCGGTAAAAGCCTTGCTGCCATCGAAAAGGGTGGCGGTGCCCGCTACAACGGCGCCATGGACAGCCGCGCGGCAGAAGGGTCGGCAAGCGGCTACTGACGTTTCGGGGATCGCCTGATCAAACAGTCGGCGGAAGCGCAACGCGGCTCGAGAAGCAGCGGTGGCACCATTCATGTCACCGTGACAAAGTCGCCGTTCACAATTGACTTGCCGCGCCCTATGCATGGGCGAACCCGCAAGCAGAAAGATTCCCGAATGGCCAGCATTGAAATGATTGTCGCAGCCCGCGCCCGTCTGCGCGGTCATGCAAGGCGCACGCCGCTTCTCTCCTCCCCTTTCCTCGATGAGATTGCCGGCCGGCGCCTGTTCGTGAAGGCGGAATGCCTGCAGCATTCCGGCTCGTTCAAGTTTCGCGGCGGATGGTCGGCCGTCTCCGGCCTCGATCCGGCGGTGCGCTCGAAGGGCGTCATCGCCTTCTCCTCCGGCAACCACGCCCAGGGCGTTGCGCTTGCGGCCAAGCTGCACAATATCCCCTCCGTCATCATCATGCCGAGCGATGCGCCGAAGCTGAAGATTGCCAACACCCGTGCCTTCGGTGCCGAGGTGGTGCTCTACGACCGCGTCAACGAGGATCGCGACGAGATCGGCGCGAGGCTTTCGGCCGAGCGCGGCCTGACGCTGATCAAGCCCTTCGACGAACCGCTTGTCATCGCCGGTCAGGGCACGACCGGTCTCGAAATCTCCGAGCAGGCGGAAGAGGAAGGCGTGACGTCAGCCGAGGTCCTCGTTCCCTGCGGCGGCGGCGGATTGACCTCTGGCATTGCGCTCGCCCTCGAAGCCAGCGCCCCCGGCTTTCGCGTCCGCCCCTGCGAGCCCAAGGATTTCGATGACACCACCCGTTCGCTCGCCTCCGGCAAGATCGAACGCAACGCGGCGGTGTCAGGCTCGATCTGCGATGCGATCGTCACGCCGCAACCTGGCAATATCACTTTCCCGATCCTCAAGCGCCTCGCCGGCGCCGGCATCGTCGTCACCGACGAGGAGGCGTTGCGCGCCATGGCGCTCGCCTTCACACGGCTGAAGATCGTCGTCGAGCCCGGCGGCGCCGTGGCGCTCGCCGCCGCCCTCTTCCATGGCGATGCCCTGGAAAGCGACACGGTCATAGTGGTCACCTCCGGCGGCAATGTCGATTCCGATATCTTCGCCATGGCTTTGGAACGTTTCGGCTGAACATCGTGTAAGTGAACGCCGTCGACCATCCGCAGCAGCAGCCGCGGATGGTTTCTATCTTTTATAATTACGCGACCTTGTAGCGTTTCGCCGGCGCGGTGCGTGAGAGGTTCGGCATCAATGCCTGACGCGCCTGCTCGTAAGCGGCAAGCAGGCCTGCATCCTCAAGCGAGGGGATCGTTGCAAATTCGCCCTGCTCAAGACCTGCGAGCGATGCATCGACCATATTTTCTGCCGACATCACGATCTCATTCGGCAAATGTTCGACCGGCGTGCCGGCGATGTCCCAGAATTCCGTGGCGGTGGCGCCGGGCAGCACCGCCTGCACGCGGATGTTCTTCTCCGCCAGTTCGTGCTTCAGCGACTGGCTGAAGGCGAGCACGAAGGCTTTCGTACCGCCGTAAACGCCGTTCAGCAGCTCCGGCGCGATCGCGACGATGGACGCAATATTGATGATCGTGCCGCCGCCGCGTGCGACGAACCCCGGCACGGCGGCATAGGTCAGCCGCGTCAGCGCCGTGACGTTGAGCTCGATCATCTCCTGCATCTTTTCGACATCGGCGGAAAGCAGCGGCGCCGTTCCACCGACACCGGCATTGTTGACCAGAAGCGTGATGCTCCGGTCATCCTTCAACACCCCTTCGATGCGGCCGAGATCGGCCCGGTTGCCGAGATCGGCAACGACAGTCTCGACCGTCCGGCCGGTCTCGTCGGTCAGCCGGCTTGCCAGCGCCTTCAGCCGCTCGCCGTTGCGGGCAACGAGGATGAGATTGTAACCCTGCTTTGCCAGCCTGTGGGCATAAATTGCGCCGATACCCGACGATGCGCCGGTCACCAGCGCCGTACCCTTATGGTCCTGTGTCATGATCCGTCTCCTTGCATGCGCCGGCACGATGCCTTGCGCTTGAGAAGATCTTACGCCCGATTGCGAACGTCCTGAATGTCATATATACCACCTTTCAGGACATACCTTTCTCAGGACGCGATGATCATGCAGCAAATCGGCTTTCTGCTTTATCCCGGCTTTCAGATCATGAGCCTGGCGGCCGTCTCCGCCTTCGAATTCGCCAATCTCGAACTCGAGGAAAAGGTTTACGAGATCCGCTACCTCTCCGAAAATGGTGGGCCGGTTGCCAACTCGCTTGGCATGATGATGGAGACGGAGGCCTTCGGCGCCCCGACCCTCGACACCCTGATCGTGGCGGGGGCGCCCGATATCAGGCTGCCGAATGCCGCAGAAGCCGACTTCATTCGCGCCGCCCTGCCCGCCACACGTCGCCTGGCGTCGATCTGCACCGGCGCCTTCTTTCTTGCCGAAGCCGGCATCCTCGACGGCCGCCGCGCGACGACGCACTGGTATGTCTCTCGCGAGCTGCAAAGCCGCTATCCCAAGATAAAGATGGAAGAGGACCGGATCTTCATCATCGACGGTTCCATCTGGACCTCGGCAGGCATGACGGCCGGTCTCGACCTGGCTTTGGCGATGGTCGAGAAGGATCATGGTTTCGAGGTGGCGCGCGCCGTTTCCCGCAAGCTCGTCGTCTATCATCGCCGCGCCGGCGGCCAATCGCAGTTTTCCGCGCTCCTGGAACTGGAGCCCAAATCGGACCGCATCCAGAAGGCGCTCGCCCACGCCCGCAGCAATCTGAAATCGGCGCTGTCAGTGGAGGAGTTGGCGGAAGCCGCCCATCTCAGCCCCCGCCAGTTCAGCCGCGCCTTCCGCGCGGAAACCGGACAATCGCCGGCGAAGGCCGTCGAGAACCTGAGGCTGGAAGCGGCCCGGCTGATGATGGAGCAGGGCCGCCACCCGATCGATGTCGTTGCCCGCGAAACCGGCTTTGCCGATCGCGAGCGCATGCGCCGCGCCTTCCTTCGCGCTTTCGGTCAGCCGCCGCAGGCAATTCGACGCGCCGCCCTGCAGGAACTGCAGATGTGATGCACCCGGCCTACTGCATAATTCCTTAAATCGGAATCGATTTAAGGATAAAATTATGCAGCAATTCAAAGTGCTACAGCGTCCTTTGCGCGTCTGAAAAGACGCGCGGCGCTGTAGGCGACAGGATGCATCCTGTTCTCGTTAACCCCCCTGAAGCGCCCGGCGGATTGCGATTTCGACCGGTGAATAGGCACCGTCCTCCCGTTCGAGCCGAAGAGGTTCGAAAGGTGCAAGGCCGGGCTGCGCCATGAAGCGCGGCTGCTTGCCGCGATGCATCTGCGCCGCATGGATGAGGAACGGATGGCACAGATAGACCGTGCCCGCCCGTCCCGTCGCCCACTCCAGCGGCCGCTCTTCCCCGACATGCTCCAGCCAGAGATGGGCCATTCCTCTCTCGCCGGCCGGCTCGAGAAGGCGTGCGATATCCTTGTGCGAA
This sequence comes from Rhizobium sp. WYCCWR 11152, assembly GCF_013087615.1. NCBI lineage: Bacteria > Pseudomonadati > Pseudomonadota > Alphaproteobacteria > Hyphomicrobiales > Rhizobiaceae > Rhizobium > Rhizobium sp. WYCCWR 11152. The sequence goes on from NZ_JABFCP010000027.1 coordinate 155,658, forward strand.
CCGACGCGGATACGGGTCGGCGCATCCTCTTGCCCCACATCCGAAAACAGGAAGAGCATCAGCAGCGCCCGCCCGTGCGAGGTGATGTTCACCCGCCAGGCGGAAAAGTCCCGCTGCTCGTTCGGATCGGAACCCTCGTCGGGAAAGCTGAGGTCGACATGCCAGCCGGCATCACCGGGATCATCGGGATGGGGGAAGCGCACGGGAAAACTGCCAAGCCCATCGCGCGGCTCCCAGCGACCGGTGCCGACGAGCTTGTCGAAGGCCGAATGCAATACCGGCGTGTTGACGGCTTTCTCGAACGGCCCGCCGCCATAACCGGCAAGCCGCACGACGGGCTGCGTCCACGTGCTTGGATCATCCGCAGCGAAGGGAATATCGCGCCACATGATGGCACGGGCTTCCTCGGCCAATGCGCGGGGAAAAGCGTCGTCGATCCTGACGAAACCGTCCTCGATGAATTGCTCGATCTGCGCAGCACTCAGTGCCGCCGGATAAACATCTGATGTCATGAAATATCTCTCTATCGCCAAACCTGCCGGCTCTTTCCTTGGCCAGATGCAGGGTGGTTACATCCACGGCAACGCGCCAACCACGAAGGCTGGTCAGCGGCCGCATCTTCTAATGCCCGAAGGCAGAGCCTTAGAGGCTCAAGAAGAAGACCGAAGCGATATTGAGGGTGAACGTCTTCATAGCGGTTCGAGGCTACAGGCTTGCGCCCGAGGGGTCAATGCGGAGATGTCAAGCCGACACCTCGCGCAGCGCGCCCTGCACGGACTGAAGCACGAGCTCGGCAAGCCGGGCCGCAGCCGGTTGCGGTTCGGCTTCCGCCCGATGCAGGACCAGACCGAGCTTGGGCAAATCCGGCAAGCCGATGGTCTCCGGCGCGAGCGGCCGGACCTTCGCCGGCAGGCCGATCGGCGTGCGGATGGTGAGACCGAGGCCTGCCGCCGTCGCGGCCCAGAGACCGCCGAGACTGGGACTGACGAAGGCGAGCCGCCAGGAGATACCCGCCTCATCCAGCGCCTTGGTCGCGGCGCTGCGTAACAGACACGGCGCCTCCAGCGAAGCGAGCGGCATCGGCTCACCGCTTGCGGCTTGCCAGGCCGGCGGCCCCTCGGAAGGTCCGATCCAGCGCATCGGCACTTCGCCGATCCGCTCGCAATGCGCCGTCAGCGTGCCGTCACTCCAGGCAAGCGCGAGATCGAGTTTGCCCGATGTGACGCGCTCGAGCAGTTCGGCATTGCGCACCACCCGCGCTTCGATCCGGACCTTCGGATGAGCGCGCGCGAAGCGGCCGAGCACATCAGGCAGCAGGGTCTCGCCGAAATCCTCCTGCAGGCCGAGCCGCACCCAGCCTTCCAGCTCGACGCTGTTGACGGCAGCAGCCGCCTCGTCGTTGAGTTCCAGCAGCCGCCTGGCATAACCGAGCATCGTCTCGCCGGCATCGGTCAGCGCCAGTCCGCGCCCCGCCTTACGGAAGATCGGCGTGCCCGCCTGCTCCTCCAACTTCTTCAGCTGCGCACTCACTGCCGAGGTCGAACGCCCAAGCCGCTCGGCCGCCTTGGCGAAGTTGCCGAGTTCCATGCCGGTCGAAAAGGTTCGAAGCACATCGAGATCGAAGGTCATCCGTCGCATCGCATTAATCCCGTTTTTAAGGACCATTATTCCATAAAATTCTGATTTTCAGCATCATCGTGCCGTGCGATGGTTCTGCTGTCAAGGCCGACGGACGGCCTAAACCATGGAGATCCCGATGCCCTTCGTTCGCATTTCCCTTCGCAAAGGCAAGTCGCCGGACTACCTCATGGCACTGGCCGACAACATCCAGCGCGCCCTGGTCGAGACCTTCGACGTGCCCGAAAACGACCGTTTCCAGGCCATCCATCAGCATGACCAGAACGAGCTGATCTTCGATCGCAGCTATCTCGCCGGCCCGCGCTCGGACAACTTCGTCTACATCTCGATCACGATCGGCAGGCCTCGCACCGGCGAGATGAAGGCAGCGCTCTATCGGCGCCTCGCCGATCTCCTGGCGCAATCGCCGGGCCTCCGGCCGGAGGACGTAATGATCGTCATCAGCACCAGCACACCAGAAGACTGGTCCTTCGGTAATGGCATTGCCCAGATGACCGACCCAGACTGGCGGCTCCGTGTGCCTGGAGCCCGGCAATGAGCGCTTCGAACCCGAAGACCATGACTGTTAGACGCCCTGGCAAGGCGATCCGCTCGCCGGAGGGCGTCGCAACGTCGCCTTTCTGGGTCGAGATGCTGCTCGAAGGCAGCGCCGACGGCGAAAACACCGCAATGCGCGCCACGCTCGATCCCGGAACGATCACCCGCTGGCACACACATCCCAGGGGCCAACTGCTCTATGTGCTTTCGGGCCATGGGTTGGCGCAGAGCGAGGGCGGCCCGATCGAAACATTGCGTGCCGGCGATGCCGTCTGGTTTGCACCCGGCGAGCGCCACTGGCATGGCGCGGCCGATGACAGCCCCCTCAGTTATATCAGCCTCCAGCCGGCGGAAAACGGCAGCGTCGTCGAATGGCTGCGACCGGTGGAGGCACAATCATGATCGCCATGCAGTACAGCTTCACCCTGCCCGCCGATTACGACATGTCGATCATCGACCGCCGCATCCGCGACAAGGGACCGCTGCTCGACGGCTTTCCCAATCTCGGCTTCAAAGCCTATCTCAGCGCCCGCAAGGGGGAGTTCCGCAGCCGCGACAATCTCTATGCGCCCTTCTATCTCTGGCAGAAGCCGGAAGGGGCAAGCGACTTCCTCTGCGGTCCGGGCTTCGAGACGCTGACCGGTGCCTTCGGCTGGCCGCGGGTGAGGACTTGGATCGTCTGGCGGTCGGAAGTCTCATCCGACATCGCCGCGGCAAGGTTCGCAACACGCGATATCCAGCAGACGCAGCCCTACGCGCCGCTCGCCGATATTCGCCGCGCCGAAAGCGCGGCGGCCGAAGCAGACCTGGCGACAGGCGGCGCACTCGCCTCCGTCTCCGGCTTCGAACCGACAAGCTGGACGCGGGTACGCTTCAGGCTTTGGCGGGAGCTTCCCGAGATCGGTGAGCAAACGCAAGCCTATCGCGTCGGTCATCTATCCCTGCCTCGACCCTGAACTCAGACGGTTGCCCGGCGATAGAAGGCCAGCGAGCCGGCGAGCGCCAGCAGCGCGCCACCACAGGCCCGCTCCAGCCACATGGCGCCCGAGGTTTTCAGGAAACGCACCGCCTGCGAACCGAAAAAGGCGTAGCCGAACATGATGAGGAAATCGAGCGCGGCAAAGACAAGGGCGAGCAGCATATATTGCGTCGCCTGCGGCATGGTAGGATCGATGAACTGCGGCAGGAAGGCCGAGAAGAACAGGTAGCCCTTCGGATTGGTCGCCGCGACCATAAAACTCTTCAGTCCGATCGAGAAGGGCGATGTCGCGCCCGCAGGCGCTCCGGACTTCAACGCCGCATCGATCGTGCCCTTCGAACGCAGCAGCATGATGCCCAGAAAAGCGAGATAGGCGGCACCCGCCCATTTCAGCATCGAAAACCAGAATTCCGATGCGGCGAGCAGTGCACCGAGCCCGATCGCGACGGCGCCGATCAGCACGAAATCGGACAGCACCGCGCCGATCATGCCGGCAACTGCCCGGCGCAGGCCATGCCGAGAGCCGTTGGTCAGCGCAAGCAGCACGGTCGGTCCGGGTGTCGCGATGCCAACGAAGGAAACAGCTGCAAAAGCCAGAAGCGTGACGATATCCATAGTGCTCCTCCGAACCCAGAATATCGAAACTTGCATGCGCCGCCGCCTTTGGCAATGCCGGCCCATGAACGAAAAAGCCCGCCGCCGTTTCAGGCAGCGGGCTCTAGAATCCATGCAATTGGATCAGACACCGCTCTGGCCGTCGGAGCCGATATAGGCGATGCGGATCATGTTGGTGGCGCCGGGCGTGCCGAGCGGCACACCGGCCGAGATGATGATGCGGTCGCCCGGCTTGCCGAAGCCTTCGTCGGCGACGATGCGGCAGGCGCGGTTGACCATGTCGTCGAGATCGGTCGCGTCATGGGTGACGACGCAATGCAGGCCCCAGACGACGGCAAGGCGGCGCGCCGTCTTGATGATCGGCGACAGCGCCAGGATCGGCACCTGCGGACGCTCGCGCGAAGCGCGAAGGCCTGTGGTGCCCGACGAGGTATAACAGACGATCGCCGACAGCTTCAGCGTTTCGGCAATCTGACGGGCGGCCAGCGAGATCGCATCGGCACCGGTCGCTTCCGGCTGGGCACGCTGGGCATAGATGATGCCGGGATAATGCGGCTCGCGCTCGATGGCGGTGGCAATCGACGCCATCGTCGTCACAGCTTCGACGGGATAGTCGCCCGAGGCCGATTCGGCCGAGAGCATGACGGCATCCGCACCTTCGAAGACGGCGGTCGCGACGTCGGAAACTTCGGCGCGTGTCGGCACCGGCGCGGAGATCATCGATTCCAGCATCTGCGTGGCAACGACCACCGGCTTGCCCGAACGGCGGCAGGCGCGGATCAGCTGCTTCTGGATGCCGGGAACCGATTCGAGCGGCATTTCGACGCCGAGATCGCCGCGGGCGACCATCAATGCGTCTGACAGTTCGATAATTTCCTCGATGCGCTCGAGAGCCTGCGGCTTTTCGATCTTCGACATCAGGCCGACGCGGCCGCGGGCGATCTTGCGCACTTCGGCAAGGTCGTCGGGACGCTGGACGAAGGAAAGCGCCACCCAGTCGACATCGTCGGTGGCAAGCACTGCATCGAGATCGGCACGGTCCTTGTCCGTCAGCGCGCCGACGCCGAGCAGCGTGTCGGGAAGGCTGACGCCCTTGCGGTCGGAGATGCGCGTGCCCGAAATAACAGTCGTGACGATGCTCTTGCCGTCGCATTTTTCTGCGCGCAGGGCGAGCTTGCCGTCATCGATCAGCAGACGGTGGCCGGGCTGTACCGACTCCAGGATCTCGGGGTGCGGCAAATAGACGCGGTTCTGGTCGCCGAGGGCTTCGTTGTTGTCGAGCGTGAAGGTCTGGCCGGGCTTCAGATCCACCTTGCCGTCGACGAACTTGCCGACACGCAGTTTCGGTCCCTGCAGGTCGGCGAGAATGCCGATCGGCCGGCCGGAGCGCGCCTCGACCGAGCGGATGCGCTGGATGAGCATACGCATCATGTCGTGGCTCGCATGGCTCATGTTGATGCGGAAGACATCGGCACCAGCCTGGTGCAGCTTCTCGATCATCGATTCCTCGGAGGAGGCTGGCCCGAGGGTGGCGAGGATTTTAACTTTGCGATTACGCTTCATCAATTCTGGCTTTCTTGCGTCCCTGGGGTGTCGGAGAGCTGAACCATCCAGCTACCCTGGCGGCCCGTATCATATTCCTTGAATCCCATCTTCTGGTAACCGCGGGCATAACAATCCTGCACACCCGAGATCTTGAATTCATTTTCCGCCACGCACATCTGCACGTCACCCGTCCATCGTCCTCCCCGGGCGGCGTCCTCTGCGTAGAGGTAATAATAACGCGACTGCAATTCTCCCTCGATCAGCGTGGCGCAGGTCGTTGCCGGCACCTGCCACCAGCCCTCCGTCACCCAGCCATCCTTGGCCCGGTATCCGATCGCAACGCCGACGAGATTCTGTGTTCCGTTGCAGACGCGAAAATCGGCGCGTGCGGCATCTGCGATGAAAAACGGCATGGCGGCTGCAAGAGCGAACAGAGCGAGACGGACCAGCGGTCCGGACCGCGTGAGGAAACTTGGCGCGGCTTGGATCAACACGGCTCCCAAATAGCTCCACGGTTATTCGTATCCGTGTCTTCTTGCGCCGCCGTCAAGCGAAAGTCAACGCAATGCTAATCGATTATATTTCCTTTCATAACCACCGTCGAGGGTCCGACTCAACCTCTCCCCACCCTGCCGCGCTTGAACCTGCCGCAGGTGCATGCGATCACTGCGCCCGACGGCGCAATGACAAACGGCAATTCCCTGATGGACGACTTCCAATCCTTCGAAATCCTATCCGGCAAACATGACAAAGGCATGGTGATCCTCGCAGATCACGCGATGAACCGCCTTCCCGCGCGATATGGCCGGCTCGGACTGCCCGAGGCGGCCTTCGCCCGCCACATCGCCTATGACATCGGCATCGAGGGCCTGACGCGACAGCTTTCGGCGAAACTCGGCGTTCCTGCCGTGCTCGGCGGCTTTTCGCGTCTGCTGATCGATCCGAATCGCGGCGAAGACGATCCGACGCTGATCATGAAGATCTCCGACGGCGCCGTCATATCAGGCAATCATCCGATCACACCGCAGGAATGGGACTACCGCATCGAAACCTTCCACCGCCCCTATCACGACGCTGTCGCCGCAACGATCGACAGCGTGGCGAATGCCACCGGTAGGGCGCCGCTGGTGCTGTCGCTGCACTCCTTCACGCCGGCCTGGAAAGGCATTCCCCGTCCGTGGCACGCCGCCGTGCTTTGGGATAGCGACCATCGCGCCGTCGGCCCGCTGCTCGACATGCTGCGCGCCGACCCCGATCTCGCCGTTGGCGACAACGAACCCTATGACGGCGCACTGAAGGGCGATACCATGTACCGCCATTGCATGATCACAGGCATTCCGCATGCGCTGCTCGAGGTGCGGCAGGACCTGATCGGAGACGAGACCGGCATATCAGCATGGGCCGAACGCCTGGCGCCGATCTTTGCGGCGATGAATGCCGATCCCGCCTTGCACGGATACGACGTCCACCTGTCACGCACCGGCCCCTATTGAAAGAAAGGAAGCAAGATGACCGCGCTCAGCAAGGAACAACAGACCGAATTCGAAGCTGCCGCCTTCCGCCGCCTCGTCGCACATCTTCGTGAGCGCAGCGACGTTCAGAACATCGATCTGATGAATCTGGCCGGCTTCTGCCGCAACTGCCTGTCGAACTGGTATCGCGAAGCCGCCGAGGCCGAAGGTGTCCCGGTGACCAGGGACGAATCGCGCGAAATGGTCTATGGCATGTCCTATGAGGACTGGAAGAATCTTCACCAGAACGAGGCGTCGCCTGTGCAAAAGGCTGCTTTTGAACTGAACAATCCACACAAATAGCGTGGCTGGCCGCGAACAGGCTTGACCGTGACGCCGCTTCGCGGCAGTCACTGGCATCCAAAATTGATCACCGAAAAACCAGGAGAACACGATGTCTGATGCTCATGGCGTCGCCCGCGATCAGCTTCGCGCTTTCATCGAGCGCATTGAACGGCTGGAAGAAGAAAAGAAGACCATCGCCGACGACATCAAGGACGTCTATGGCGAAGCCAAGGGAATGGGCTTCGATACCAAGATCCTGAAGAAGGTCGTGGCGCTGCGCAAGAAGGACGAGCAGGAACGCATGGAAGAGGAAGCAATCCTCGACACCTACCTGCTCGCGCTCGGCATGATCGAGTCGCCGCCGGAGGCCTGATCCGCCCACATCGCCGATATCGACAAGCCGCCGGGCCTTTCGGCGGCTTTTCTTTTGCGCGCAAGGCGGAACGGCCATCTCGCTCCATCGAAACAGCAAAAAGAAAAACCGCCGGATCGCTCCGGCGGTTTCGACATTCCGTAATCGGCAGGCTCAGTTCGTGTTGAACTTGCGCACTTCCATGAAATTCACAGCCGTGCCGCTGAAGCGGGCCGGGTCGACCGAAGCGGTCTTGACGTTGAAGCCCTCGGCATAGACGGCGGTCGGCTGGGCGCGCATCGTCTGGCTGACGAACCGCGGCGCCTTGACCTGCTTGGAGGCCATTTCCAGGCGGGCATTGGTGAGCGCCCACTGCGAGATCATCTTTTCCGTCAGCTTCGGCTCAGTGCGCACCGTCGTGCGGCTGGCATCCGCTGCCGCGGCTTCCTTATGGGTCGGGCGACCACCCTTGGCGGGAAGCCCCTGCGCCACGGCGCTTTCGACAGCCGGTTCGTCGAAGCCGTCGCCAAAGCTAGCCGTTTTGGTCATCGGCGCCAACGCCGCGAGTTCGAGCGGTGGCTTTGCGGCAGCCGCCTTTTGCGTCATCGCGGCGTTGATGGCCTGCTCGACCGTCTGCGGCGCCGCCCTGGACGCGATCTGCCTTTCCGCATCCTCGTTCCGCTGCTGGTCGAGCGCATCGGCGACCGCAGGAGAGAGCGCGTCCTGGTCGGCTTCGTCGGCGTCTGCCTCCGGATCGGCATCGGCCGCTGCAAGAAGGTTCTCGGCAACGGAAGGGCGTTCGATCGGCGTCGGAACCGGCAGCGCATTCGCGCCCGTCAGCACGGGATCGGTCGACGCAACCTCGGCGTCGCCAGGCGCGCGGCGCTGACCGAGAAGCGAGGGAACCGGAATGCTGTAGGCGCTGAGATCGGCGAACTGCTGCGGCTGGGCCTGATCGGCCGGAAGGGCCGCCGCAAGAGCCTGCTGTGCGGCATTACCCGAAGGCGGCGCGACGAGTGCATTCGCCACTTCGCTGGCCGCCGGCTGGTTGCTGAATGCGGGGCGAACCTGCGGCACCGGCGCGTTCAGATCGGCGACTTCGGTCTGCTGCGGCTCAGCAGGAGCAGGCTCGGCCTTAGGCGGCGTCGCCTTGGCGACGGCGACAGGCGTGGAATCATCCGACTCGTCTTCCTGCTCGTCCGCTCCGCCGCCAAAGAGCGCGGCAAACAGCGTCTTGTGCTTCGGCGCCGCCGATTCGGAAGCGCTGGCGATCTGAATCTGCGGGCCGCTGGCGCGGCGCTTGTAGTCGGCCATCGCCTGCTGGTAGCCCGGCAGCGGCTTGCCGTCGGCCGGAATATGGATGGTGTTGCCGTTGGGGAAAAGCCTGACGAGTTCGTCGCGGCTCATGCGCGGCCAGGCGCGAACGCCGCCGACATCCATATGCACGAAGGGCGAGCCCGATTTCGGATAGAAGCCGACGCCGCCGACCTGCATCTTCATGCCGATGCCGCGCAACGTCGCGAGTTTGACGTCGGGAATGAAGAAGTCCATCGCCTTGCCGAGCATATGCTGGCTCTTTTCGGCGACGCCGGATTTGCGCGAGCGGCCGCGCAGCATCTCGTTGGTCCCCGGCGAGCGGAAGCCGCAGACGACGTTGATGTAATCCCTCGAACCGCTCTGGCGATAGACTTCCCAGATCAGGTCGAACAGGCGCGGGTCCATCTTCGTCGGCTGGTTCTTGCGCCAATCGCGCAGGAAGCGGTTCAGCTGCTCCAGACCCTTGGGGTCGAACTTGCCGTTACGCTTGTAGGTGATGACGGCTTTTTCGCCGGTATGAATGAAATAGAGCTTGAGGCTGCGGGTGTCGCCCGCTGCCTGCGAAGGCGTACCAACGAATACCGGTGAGGAAACCGCGAGCGCAAGAAGGGCGGCCGCTACCGTCCTTATTGCCTTTCCGCAAATGTCGGCGCACAACAAACGCCAGCTCAAGCGCGAAGGCTTGGAATTCCCATTCAGATTCGGCAACTCGATCCCCGTCAGACAGACAATGTCCCGTACTGTCTCAGATGACTGTCAAATGCGGTCACACGATGGCAAAAATGCCACACATGATCAACCTTTTCTTTACATAGTGAACGCGCCACTAACAAGTGGTTTATGACTAGTAACAAAACGTGGTTGCCTTAATCTTAAGGAAAAGCGCTTAAGCCGCATCTTTCTGGGGATTGTCAGGGTCTATGCCGTAGTCCTTGAGCTTGCGATAAAGTGTGGATCGGCCGATGCCAAGTTTGCGCGCTACTTGACTCATCTGCCCGCGATAGAATTTGAGCGCGAATCGGATGAGTTCCTCCTCGACATCGGCAAGCTTGCGCACGTCTCCGGCAGGATTGACGCTGGCGATCGCGTTTTCCGAGGCCTCGGACAGGCGGTGGTGCACCTCTCCCGACATCGACGCCCTGAAGTCCTCGCCATAGCCATTGTCAGGATCGAGGCCGGTATTGTCGGCAACTAGTGCCAGGTGATCCACCACGTCATATTCCGGAAGCTGGGCGGCGATCTGCGGGAAATCAGCCTCGGTCAACTCAGGTCCTTCGGCCAGAACGACCGCGCGGAAGATCGCGTTTTCGAGCTGGCGGATATTACCCGGCCAGTCATAGGCGGTCAGCAAAGCCAGCGTGCCGGCATTCACCGTCATGCGGCGGCCGTTCTTCTGCTCGCTGGAGAAGCGGTCGGCAAAGACGCGCACCAGATGCGGAATGTCTTCCTTGCGTTTGCGCAGCGCCGGAATGGTGATCGGGAAGACGTTGAGGCGATAGTAGAGATCCTCGCGGAAATGGCCGTTCTTGACCTCCTCGATCAGATCCTTGTTGGTCGCCGAGATCAGCCGGACATTGACCTTGTGCGCGGTGCGGGCACCGACGGTCTCGATCTCGCCCTGCTGCACGGCACGCAGAAGCTTCACCTGCACCTCGAGCGGCAGATCGCCGATCTCGTCGAGGAAGATGGTGCCGCCATCGGCTTCCATGAATTTGCCGATATGACGCTCGGTCGCGCCGGTAAACGCGCCCTTCTCGTGACCGAAGAGAATGCTTTCGACCAGATTATGCGGGATCGCCCCGCAATTGACCGTGACGAAGGGCTTGTTCGAGCGGTCGCCGCCGGACTGGATGGCGCGCGCCACCAGTTCCTTGCCGACGCCGGATTCGCCTTCGAGCACGACCGGAATGTTGGACTGAGCCGCCCGCTGGGCGAGATCGATGACACGGAGCATCGCCGGGCTTGCCGAGACGATATCGTCGAAGCCAACCGAGCCTGAGCGCGACCGGCGTCCGGCCCGTGCCTTCACCTCGCGCTGGTCGAGCTTCATTGCATTCGAGATCGAAGTGGCGATGCGTTCAGGCGAGACCGGCTTGACGACAAAATCGAAGGCGCCGGCGCGCATCGCCTGCACCACCGTCTCGATGCCGCCCTGCCCCGTCTGCACGATGACGGGGATCTGCGTGCCGAATTCATGAAGCGCATCGAGGAATTCGAGGCCTGTCATCTCCGGCATCATCAAGTCGAGCACGATGACGTTGAAAAGGCCGCTGTCGCGTTTGACCATTTCCAGGCCGATGCGGCCATTTTCCGCCTGGTGCACGACATGGCCGTGACGCTCGATTGCGTTCTTGAGCAGGCGGCGCTGCACGGGGTCGTCCTCGACCACGAGGATTTGCCCTGCTCCCTTGAGCTCATTGTAACCGGTCATTGTCGCCTCACTTCATGCGAAACCATAAAGCGCACTCTGACAGCAAGGCTTGAACATCCAGTTTTGAGAAATAATTGCATTTTAACGATTGTAACGGGTCGTTTTCGTGCCGAAGCGAGGCCTTTCATACGCCGAAAACCCCTTGATGCCGGGCGTTAGCACGCTTACAGCGCCGCGCGTCTTTTCAGACGCGCAAAGGAAGCTGTAACACTTTCAATCGACGCATCGTGCTTTCCGAAAATCGATTCCGATTTTCGGGCCGATGCGGTAGACAAGCTGACCTGTTACGGCAGACCTGTTATAAAAGTGGAGAGGAATTGCGCTCATGAAAAACAAGCTCCCGCACGCCGGCCTTCTTCTATCGGCGGCAGCGCCAGCTGGGGCCGCCGATGCGGCGCTCGGCGATCTGCCGGTCTGGAAGCTGCAGGATCTTTATCCCTCCGCCACATCCACCGCCTTCGTCGCCGACATGGAAAAGGCCGGCAAGGCCGCGATCGCCTTTGAAGAAAAGTGGAAGGGCACACTCACTGAGGCGGCGACGAAGACCGGCGCTGACGGCATCGGCGCGGCGCTGAAGGAATATGAGGCGCTGGATGACATCATCGGCCGTCTCGGCTCCTTTGCCGGCCTCACCTATTTCTCCGACACCACTAACCCGGCAAACGGCAAGCTCTACGGCGACGTACAGGCCAAGATCACCGAATTTTCCGGCCATCTCCTATTCTTCGCGCTGGAACTGAACCGCATCGACGACGCGGTGATCGACGCCTGCATGGCGAATGATCCTGCCGCCGGACATTATCGCCCATGGCTGCTCGACCTCAGGAAGGACAAGCCCTACCAGCTCGACGACAGGCTGGAACAGCTCTTCCTCGAGAAGTCGATGACCTCGGCCGCCGCCTTTAACCGCCTCTTCGACGAAACCATGGCGGAACTTCGCTACGACATCGATGGCGAGAAAGTGCCGCTCGAAGTGGCGTTGAACAAGCTGCAGGAAAAGGATCCGGAAGTACGCCGCAAGGCAGCTATGGCGCTCGCCGAAACCTTCAAGGCGAATATCCGCACCTTTACGCTGATTACCAACACGCTTGCCAAGGACAAGGAGATCGCCGACCGCTGGCGCGGCTTCGAGGACATCGCAGACAGCCGACACCTGGCAAATCGCGTCGAGCGCGAGGTCGTCGATGCGCTGGCCGCAGCCGTCCGCGAAGCCTATCCCCGCCTTTCGCATCGCTATTACAAGATGAAGGCGAAATGGCTCGGCATGGAGCAGATGAATTTCTGGGACCGCAACGCGCCTCTTCCGGAAACCTCCAGTGCCATCATCTCCTGGCCGGAGGCGAAGGACACGGTGCTTTCGGCTTATGGCAATTTTGCCCCCGAGATGGCTGATATCGCCAGGCGGTTCTTCGACGAACAGTGGATCGATGCTCCGGTTCGTGCCGGCAAGGCGCCCGGCGCCTTCGCCCATCCGACGGTTCCTTCCGCCCATCCCTATGTGCTCGTCAATTATATGGGCAAGCCGCGCGATGTGATGACCCTTGCCCATGAACTCGGGCACGGCGTGCATCAGGTTCTCGCCGGTGCGCAAGGGGCGCTGATGTGCCAGACGCCGCTGACGCTTGCCGAAACCGCTTCCGTGTTCGGCGAGATGCTGACCTTTCGCGCGCTGCTGCAAAAGACCACCGATACGCGCGAGCGCAAGGCGATGCTTGCCCAGAAGGTCGAGGACATGATCAACACGGTCGTGCGCCAGATCGCCTTCTACGAATTCGAGCGCAAGCTGCACACCGCCCGCAAGGCTGGCGAACTCACAGCCGACGACATCGGCGAACTCTGGCTCTCCGTCCAGTCGGAAAGCCTTGGGCCGGCGATCAACATTTCTGAAGGTTACGAGACTTATTGGGCCTATATCCCCCACTTCATCCACTCGCCCTTCTATGTCTACGCCTATGCCTTCGGCGATTGCCTGGTGAATTCGCTCTATGCCGTCTACCAGAAGGCCGAGACGGGCTTTCAGGAGAAGTATTTCGAACTGCTGAGGGCCGGCGGCACCAAGCATCACTCGGAACTGCTGAGGCCTTTCGGCCTCGACGCCACCAATCCGTCGTTCTGGAGCCAGGGCCTGTCGATGATCGAAGGGCTGATCGACGAACTGGAAGCGTTGGATAGGTCGGCCTGACCAGCCTCGTCCCTACGCCAAACCTCTTCCCGCAAGCGGGGAGAGGCGTCGGCAGGCGGACGAAGGATCGCGCTCCAAGAAAAGACGCCCGATGGCCGAAACCCAACCCACTATTCTCTTCCGCGACGACACGACGGGACAGGTGATGCTTTTTGCCGAGCCGGCAGAGATCATCGTTGCCAGGACGCGCGCCGAGTTTTTTGCAGGCCTTGCCCGGATGCAGCAGGCAAAGGCCGCAGGCAAATGGCTTGCCGGCTACATGGCCTATGAGGCCGGATACCTCTTCGAGGAAAAACTTGCTCCCTTCGCCGGGGAACATCGCGAGACCCCGCTCATCTGTTTCGGCGTGTTCGACGCTCCGCAGGCTGATACGCATCCGCTTGCCCAGCCACAACAGCGCCTCGAAAACGAGGAATTCCTCACCGCTCCGAAAGCCGCCTGGGATTTCCCTATATATAAAGTGCGCTTCGACCGTCTCCACCAGCACCTGCGGCTCGGCGACGCCTATCAGGCGAACCTCACCATGCCGGTCGAGGCTCGCTGGAACGGCGATCCTCGGGCCGCCTTCTGGTCGCTGATCGAACGCCAGCCGGTCAAATACGGCGCGCTAGTCGATCTCGGCGGCCCGATCATCCTTTCGCGTTCGCCCGAACTTTTCTTCCGCACCGATGAAGAGGGCTGGATCGAGACCCATCCGATGAAGGGCACGGCGAAACGCGGCACGACTGCCGCCGAGGATGCCGAAATCATCGAGGCCATGCGCCGCGATATCAAGACGCAAGCGGAAAACCGCATGATCGTCGATCTCCTGCGCAACGATATCTCCCGCATCACCGAGGTCGGCACGCTCGACGTCCCGAAGCTCTTCGACATCGAGACCTATCCGACCGTCCACCAGATGGTGAGCCATGTCCAGGCAAGGCTCCGCCCCGACCTTTCGATCCGCGATATCTTCTCCGCGCTCTTCCCCTGCGGTTCGATCACCGGCGCGCCGAAGATGCGGGCAATGGAAATCCTCCATGCGCTCGAGGATGTCCCGCGCGACGCCTATTGCGGGGCGATCGGCATGATCTCGCCCACCGGCGCCATGCGTTTTTCCGTCGCCATCCGCACGATCACGCTTTTTGAGGGCGGCAGGGCCGTCTTCAATGTCGGCGGCGGCATCGTCTTCGATTCGACCGCCGAGGCCGAATACGAGGAATGCCTGCTCAAGGCCCGCTTCGCTGTCGGCGACCAATGGATTGCGCGATGATCGATTTTTCGCTGATCGAGACGCTGCTCTGGCAACCCGGCGAGGGCTTCATCCGGCTGCGGCTGCATCTCGCCCGGCTTTCCCGCTCCGCCCGTCGCCTTGGTTTCCCCCCACCGATCGAGGCCGCGGCCAAGCTCGACGAAGCCGTTGCGGGTGCTGCCGGTCCGCTGCGCATCCGCCTGACCTTCGACGCGCAGGGCCATATCGAAGTGACGAGCGCCGCTTTCGTGCCCCTGGCGCCCGATGCCATCTGGACCATCCGCCTCGCCGAGACCCGCCTGGATTCCGCCGACAGGCTGCTGCGCGTCAAGACCACGCGCCGTGCCGTCTACGAGGCCGCGCGGGCCGAATATCGGCCTGATGAGGCCGATGAGGTCATGCTTTTGAACGAGTGCGGCGAAGTCTGCGAGGGCACCATCACCTCGATCTTCCTGGACGACGGAACCGGCATCCTGCGCACCCCGCCGATCTCCTGCGGCCTGCTCGCCGGCGTGCTGCGCACCGAGCTCATCTGCCGGCGGCAGGCCCGCGTCGGCCGTATCTCGCTTGCCGATCTCGATGCCGGCACGCTTTATATCGGCAATTCGCTGCGCGGCCTGATCCGCGCAAACCTCGTCAGGAGCTGACCATGTTCATTCTCTCGCTCACCTATGTGAAACCCAACGATGAAGCCGACAGGCACATGGAGCCGCACATGGCCTGGGTGAAGGAGGGTTATGCAAAGGGCTGGTTCCTCGCCTCAGGCCGCAAGGTGCCGCGCACCGGCGGCGTCATCCTCGCAATCGGCGATCGCACCGCAATCGAGGCCTATGTCGCCGCCGATCCCTTCACCATCCATGGCGTTGCCGAATATGACATCACCGAGTTTGCCGTAACGACTGCGGTCGACGGACTGGAAATCCTGAAGGGCTGAATTTGCAGGAGCCGATCATGGATGATCTCGCAGCCCATCTGAAGGAGCTCGAAGAAAAACTCTTCGACCCGTCCGTTCGCGCCTCGCGGGAGATGCTGACTACGCTGCTCTCGCGCGATTTCCGTGAAATCGGCAGTTCCGGACGGCTCTATACCTTCGACGTCATTGTGCCCAGTCTTTTGGCCGAGCAACGAACGGGAACGTCCCGCGGCGAGCATTTCGAAACCCAAAGACTTGCGGAGCACATCGCGCTCGCGACCTACCGCGCCATTTACACAGACACCGACGGAAGCGAAAGGCGGACGCTGCGCAGTTCCATCTGGCGGCTGGAAGAGGAGGGGCACTGGCGCATGCTCTTCCATCAGGGCACCGTCATCGGTTAAGCCAATCCATGCGGTCTGCCGATCCCCAAGACGGTTTCGCCGGCCCCTATCGCCACTCGATATTTGGTCTTTCCCTGTCAACGCTCTTTATTGTGACGTCGTTTTATGGTTAGAGCCGGTCACCTCGCACTCTCTGCGGCAATTTCATAACAATTCTTCGGGCTGAACGCCTTCGTCGCCTTCCACAGGAGAAAAGAATGACGGAACAGAATTATCCGGTATATGCCGAAATTACCGGTCCGATCGTAATGATCGGCTTTGGCTCCATCGGCCGCGGCACCCTGCCCCTGATCGAGCGCCATTTCAAATTCGACAAGAGCCGGATGGTCGTCATCGACCCTCGTGAAGAGCCCTCCGACATGGAGATCCTGAAGAAGCACGGCGTTCGCCATATCAAGGAACATGTCACCAAGGACAATTACAAGGAACTGCTGAAGCCGCTGCTGACGGAGGGCGAAGGTCAGGGCTTCTGCGTCAACCTCTCGGTCGACACCTCCTCGCTCGACATCATCAAGCTCTGCCGCAAACTCGACGTTCCCTATATCGACACCGTCGTCGAGCCCTGGCTCGGCTTCTATTTCGACAAGGGCATGAGCAATGCCGACCGCACCAACTATGCGCTGCGCGAAACCATGCGCAAGGAAAAGGCGAAGAACCCGGGCGGCGCCACCGCCGTCTCCACCTGCGGCGCCAATCCGGGCATGGTCTCCTGGTTCGTCAAGCAGGCGCTCGTCAACCTCGCCAACGACATCGGCCTCAAGTTCGAGGAGCCGGACCAGCACGATCGCGAAGGCTGGGCAAAGCTGATGAAGAAGGTCGGCGTCAAGGGCATTCACATCGCCGAGCGCGACACCCAGCGCACCAAGCATCCGAAGCCGCTCAACGTCTTCTGGAACACATGGTCCGTCGAAGGCTTCATCTCTGAAGGCCTGCAGCCGGCTGAACTCGGCTGGGGCACGCATGAAGAGTGGATGCCGAAAAACGCCAAGAAGCACAAGAAGGGCAACAAGGCGGCGATCTACCTGGAGCAGCCGGGCGCCAACAGCCGCGTGCGCACCTGGTGCCCGACGCCCGGCCCGCAATATGGCTTCCTCGTCACCCACAACGAGTCGATCTCGATCGCCGACTTTTTCACGGTCCGCGACAAGGACGGCGAAGTGACCTTCCGCCCGACCTGCCACTATGCCTACCATCCGGCCAACGACGCCGTTCTCTCGCTGCATGAGATGTTCGGCAATGGCGGCACGCCGCAGCCGGTCCATCACGTTCTCGACGAGGACGAGCTGGAGGACGGCATCGACGAACTCGGCGTCCTGCTCTACGGCCATGAGAAGAATGCCTACTGGTATGGCTCGCGCCTGTCACTGGAAGAAACCCGCCGCATCGCGCCCTACCAGAACGCCACCGGCCTGCAGGTGACCTCCGCCGTCCTCGCCGGCATGGTCTGGGCGCTGGAAAACCCGAATGCCGGCATCGTCGAAGCCGACGAGATCGATTACAAGCGCTGCCTCGAAGTGCAGATGCCCTATCTCGGCCCGGTCGAAGGCCACTACACCGACTGGACCCCGCTCGACGGTCGTCCGGGCCTCTTCCCGGAGGATATCGACACCAAGGATCCGTGGCAGTTCAGGAACATTCTCGTTCGCTGAGGACGCCTGCACGGCTTTGACAATGCCCGCCGCAAGGCGGGCATTTTTGTAACGCCGGCTGTATAATTGCCGCCCGCCACCCCTCCAAGGCTTGCCTTCGTGCCGGGCGCGCGCCATGTTTTGCCCGAACTTGGCGGCTGTCCGCCGCGCCGATTCGCCGGGAGAAGCCTTATGAAAATCAGAACTGGTCTTGTTCTTGTCGGTGCAGCGGCCGCTCTTGCCGCCTGCGTTTCATCAGAGCCGCGTCGCTTGCCGGTTGCAACCGCGCCCGCCGCCACCGGCGTCGAAGGCAACTGGAGCGATCCGAACGGCATCGTTTCCACCTTCCAGGGCGGTAGTTTCACCACCCGCACGACCGACAGCAACCAGCTTCTTGCCTCGGGCACCTATATCAATACCTCACCGACCCTGGTGGAGATCAACATGACCTCGCTGGTGCGCAAGACCCAGTCAAAGGTCAATTGCGCCCTCGTCAACCCGAGCCAGCTCAATTGCACCTCCGATTCCGGCGCGCAGTTCACGCTTTCCCGCCGCGGCTGAAAGATGAGGCGATAGGCTAGGCACACCATGCGGGCCTTCGCCTCTTATCTCATCCTGCTGCTCGCATTGCCGCTTGCGGCGCTTGCGGTCGTTTCACCGGCCAACGAATATCGTGCCCAGGGCATCGCCGCTCCCGATTGCGACGGGCCGCTGCAGGTGCTGATCTTCGCCGTGCCGGCAGTCCTGATCTATGGTGCAGGCGCGCTCCTCGCCTATCGGGCCGGCCGGCGCTTTCATCGCCTCGTTTCCCTTCTCTGCTTGATCGTCGCGCTCGCCATAGTCCCGAATATTGCGGAGGCCGTGCACGAACTCTATCGAAACACCGCCGACGGCGAATGCCGGGGATAGGAACCCGGCTTTTTTACCCGGCCCCCTTGGAAAGCGTCCCGCCTGGCCCAGCTTTCTCTTGCGGTCGTGCATCGTCTGATGGAACATCCGCAGGCCGGGAAACCGCCCCGGCGCATAATGAAAGGGATCGGCGAGGGATCAGGGGGATCTTTCGCCTCAATCAGGAGAACAGGGATGACGAAGTCTTTCAGCTTCGGTCTTTTGACCGCGTCCATGCTGGCGCTCAGCGCGGGCGCCGCCTTTGCGGATTACGAACTCAATATTCTTCATATCAACGATTTCCATTCGCGCATCGAATCGATCAACAAGTTCGACTCCACCTGCTCGGCCGAGGAGGAAGGCAAGAAGGAATGCTTCGGTGGTGCTGCCCGCCTGAAGACCGCGATCGACCAGCGCCGTCAGGCGCTATCCGGCAAGAACGTCGTCCTCCTCAATGCCGGCGACAATTTCCAGGGCTCGCTCTTCTACACGACCTACAAGGGGGCAGCCGAAGCCGAATTCCTCAACCTGATGAAGTTCGACGCCATGACCGTCGGCAACCATGAATTCGACGACAGCGAGGACGGGCTCGCGACCTTCCTCGACAAGGTCCAGTTCCCTGTCGTGACCGCGAACGTCAAGGCGACGGCCGCCTCCAAGCTCGGTGACCGCATCAAGCCGTCGCTGGTGCTCGATGTCGGCGGCCAGAAGATCGGCATCGTCGGCGCCGTCACCAATGATACGGCAGAGCTTTCCTCCCCCGGCCCGAACGTCACGATCGCCGATGACGTTGAGACCATCACAGCGGCCATTCAGGATCTGAAGGGCCAGGGCGTCAACAAGATCATCGCGCTGACCCATGTCGGTTATCCCCGCGATCTCGCCCTGATCGCCAAGATCCCGGATGTCGATATCGTCGTCGGCGGCCATTCCCACAGCCTGCTCTCCAACACCGACCCGAAGGCTGAAGGCCCCTACCCGACGATGGTCGACAATCCCGGTGGCTACAAGGTACCGGTCGTCCAGGCCGCCTCCTACAGCAAGTATCTCGGCGATCTCGTCGTCAATTTCGACGATAGCGGCGTCGTCAAGGATGCCAAGGGCGATCCGATCCTGATCGATTCCACCTTCACGCCCGATCCGGCCGTCATCGCCCGTATCGCCGAACTGGCAAAACCGATCGAGGACCTGCGCAAAAAGGTGATCGGCTCCTCGGAAAGCCCGATCGAAGGCGACCGCAAGGTCTGCCGCGTCAAGGAGTGCTCGATGGGCAACCTTGTGGCCGACGCCATGCTCGATCGCACCAAAAACCAGGGCGTCACCATCGCCGTTCAGAACGGCGGCGGCCTGCGCGCTTCGATCGACGGCGGCGAGGTCACCCAGGGCGAGGTCATCACTGTCCTGCCTTTCCAAAACACGCTCGCTACGTTTGAGACGACCGGCGCAGACATCGTCAAGGCGCTCGAAAACGGCGTCAGCCAGATCGACCAGGGCGCCGGGCGCTTTCCGCAGGTCGCCGGCCTGAAGTTCTCCTTCGACCAGTCGAAACCCGTCGGCAGCCGCGTCAGCGATGTTCAGGTGAAGGACGGCGACAATTTCGCTTCGATCGATCCCGCCAAGACCTACAAAGTCGCCACCAACAACTTCATGCGGGCCGGCGGCGATGGCTATTCGATCTTCAAGGACGGCCAGAACGCCTATGACTATGGTCCGGATCTTGCCGACGTGACCGCCGAATATGTCGCCGCGCATTCGCCTTACAAGCCCTACACGGACGGCCGCGTCACGGAACTGGCGCAGGCAGCGCCTGCTCCGGCTCCCTCTGCCGAACCCAGCCCTGCACCGGCTGCTCCCGCCCCATCCACCAAGCCGGCTCCCGCACCCGCTGCCCCGGCCCCAGCAGCACCGGCTCCCGCGCCGGCGGCACCTGCAGAACCGACTCCTGCACCCGCGGCACCGGCGCCAGCAACACCCGCACCCGCTGCGGAACCGGCACCCGCACCGGCAGCCTCCACACCTGCCGCGACGACGCCTTCCACCCACGTCATCGCCGCGGGCGACACCTTCTGGGATCTCGCAGTGACCTTCTATGGCGACGGCACGCTGTGGCGGAAGCTTTCGGATGCCAATGGCAAGCCGAACCCGCGTCACCTGACGGTCGGCAAGGAGATCGAGGTCCCTGCCAAGTAAGACGATTTGTCCCGATGCCAATGGCCGGTCCGGGGTTTCCCGGGCCGGCTTTTCTTTCTATAGGGTGAACCACGATCTCCAGGCTGCGTATGAGCCGAAGAGACAGAAAGAGCTTTGGGGTCAGAATGACAGCAGATATTTCACTCCGCCCGGCCGACCATCCGGCCGTCAAATTTGGCAAGGTCGGTGTTCTGCTGGTCAATCTCGGCACGCCTGACGGCACCGATTATACGTCGATGCGCCGTTACCTCAGGGAATTCCTGACCGATCGCCGCGTCATCGAATGGTCGCCCTGGAAGTGGTATCCGATCCTGTTCGGCATCGTCCTCAACACCCGCCCGCAAAAGGTCGGTAAGGCCTATGAGTTGATCTGGAACAAGGAGAGGAACGAAAGTTATCTGCGCACCTACACCCGCAACCAGTCGGAACTGATGGCCGAGCGCCTGAAGGATCTTGATAGCGTCAAGGTCGACTGGGCGATGCGCTACGGCACGCCGTCGATCGCCTCGCGCATCGACGCGCTGAAAGAAGAAGGCTGCGACCGGATCGTGCTCTTCCCGCTCTATCCGCAATATGCGGCGGCGACGACCGCCACCGTCAACGACAAGGCCTTCCAGAAGCTGCTCTCAATGCGCTGGCAGCCGGCGCTGCGCACCGTTCCCGCCTATCATGACGACGAGACCTATATCGAAGCGCTCGCCGCATCCGTCGAAAGGCATCTTTCGACCCTCGACTGGAAGCCCGAGATGCTGCTCGCCTCCTTCCACGGCATACCGATGTCCTATTTCAAGCAAGGCGATCCCTATTACTGTCAATGCCAGAAGACCGGCCGGCTGCTGCGCGAGAGGCTCGGGCTCACCAAAGAAAACTTCATGGTGACCTTCCAGTCCCGCTTCGGGCCGGAGGAATGGCTGCAGCCCTATACCGACAAGACCGTTGAGAAACTCGCCAAGGACGGCGTCAAACGCATCGCCGTCATCAATCCCGGATTCGTCTCCGACTGTCTGGAGACGCTGGAGGAGATCGCCGAACAGGCCGCCCACTCCTTCCACGAAAACGGCGGCGAGAAGTTCGCGCATATCCCCTGCCTCAACGATGGCGAGGACGGCATGAAGGTGCTGGAAAAGGTCGTCCGCCGCGAATTGCAGGGCTGGATCTAAGAAACCATCTTCAGAAATTTACACCGCACGGATAGTCGGCGACGACCCGACGGACCTTACCGTCCTTTCGCTTGGAAGGTGCGGCAGCCGTGCGTCATTTCCTCCTCGCAAAGAACATGCTAACTCACCACATCAGTGGTGTAGGTGGGCGCGAATGCGCCGATAGGAGGAATTTTTCATGCTGTTCGGCGGCTTCGACATCGTCGTGATCGTACTGGTCATCTTCGTCATCCTGGTACTCTTTGCCGGGATCAAGACCGTGCCGCAGGGCTACCGCTATACGATCGAGCGCTTCGGGCGTTATACCCGCACGCTGGAGCCAGGCCTCAACCTCATCACCCCCTTCATCGAGCGCGTCGGCGCCAAGTTGAACGTCATGGAGCAGGTGCTGAACGTGCCGACCCAGGAGGTGATCACCAAGGACAATGCCTCGGTTTCGGCCGATGCCGTCTCTTTCTATCAGGTGCTGAACGCCGCCCAGGCTGCCTATCAGGTCTCCAACCTCGAAAACGCCATCCTCAATCTCACCATGACCAACATCCGCTCGGTCATGGGTTCGATGGATCTTGATGAACTGCTCTCCAACCGCGATGCGATCAACGACCGGCTGCTGCGCGTCGTCGACGAGGCCGTGCATCCCTGGGGTATCAAGGTCACCCGCGTCGAGATCAAGGACATTCAGCCGCCGCGCGACCTCGTCGATGCGATGGCCCGCCAGATGAAGGCCGAGCGCGAGAAACGCGCCCAGGTGCTGGAGGCCGAAGGCTCGCGCAACGCACAGATTCTGAGGGCCGAAGGCGCCAAGCAATCCGCCATCCTGCAGGCCGAAGGCCAGCGCGAAGCCGCCTTCCGCAACGCCGAAGCCCGCGAACGCCTGGCCGAGGCCGAGGCCAAGGCGACGAAGATGGTCTCTGAAGCCATCGCCGCTGGCGACATTCAGGCGATCAACTATTTCGTTGCCCAGAAATATACCGAGGCGCTCACCTCGATCGGTTCGGCGCCCAATTCCAAGATCGTGATGATGCCGATGGAAGCCTCTTCCATCCTGAGTTCGCTCGGTGGTATCGGCGCCATTGCCCGCGAGGTCTTCGGCGATGCCGGCAACAGCCCGTCAACACCGCTGCCGGTACCGCCGCGTCCGCGCCCCGCACCGGCGCGCTCGACGCCACCGATCAATCCGTCGACCCCCAATCCTTTCAATCCCGAGCAGGAGCGTTAAGCCATGCTGGCGAAGATCGTCGCCGAACTCGGTCCGTGGAGCTGGTGGGTCGCGGGCCTCGTGCTGCTCGCCGCGGAAATGATCGTTCCCGGCTTCTTCCTGGTCTGGATCGGCCTTGCCGCCCTGATCGTCGGCGCGCTGTCGCTGCTCTTTTGGGACAGCGCCTTCTGGGTCTGGGAGTTGCAGGCGATCCTTTTTGCGCTTCTCGCCGTTGCCACGACCTTCGCCGGCCGCCGGCTGACCCTGCGCAATGCGACCACCGACGAGCCCTTTCTCAATCAGCGCGGCGCCAGCCTCGTCGGCCGCACGGCGACCCTGCACGAACCGATCCGCGAGGGCCGCGGCCGCATCCGCCTCGACGATACGCTATGGCAGGTGATGGGGCCTGACCTGCCCGTCGGAACGCAGGTGAAGGTGGTTTCGAGCAATGGCCGCGACCTGACGGTCGAGCCCGTCTGATCAAATAACGCTGATCAAACGAACCTGATCAGGCGACGCCGATCCGCAGCAGGTCGTGGAAATGCACCAGCCCGACCGGCCGGCTGTCGTCGTCGATGACGATCAGCGCGCCGATGTGATGCTGGTTGAGCAGCGCCAGGGCTGCGGTCGCCAGCACCGTCTGCTTCACCGTCTTCGGCGTCCGCGTCATGATGTCGTCGACGGCAAGCTCGGCAAGATTGCGCGTCAGGTTGCGCGCCATGTCGCCTTCGGTGACGATACCACAGAGCCGCCCATCCTCATCAAGCACGCCGACGCAGCCGAAATGCTTGCGCGACAGGACCGTGATGGCCTCCGGCATCGGTGTGCCCTTGGCAACGAGCGGCAGCCGCTCGCCGGTGTGCATGATATCGGCGACATGCATCAGGCTCGCGCCCAGCTTGCCGCCCGGATGGAAGACGTGGAAATCCGTGGCGGTAAAGCCGCGCGCCTCCAACAGCGCCACCGCCAGCGCGTCGCCGATTGCAAGCTGCATCAGCGTCGAGGTCGTCGGCGCCAGCCCATTGGGGCAGGCTTCCTGTTCGTTCGGCATCAGAAGGACGATATCGGCGGCGGCGGCGAGCGAGGAGCCTTCGCTGCAGGTGATCGCGATCAGCGGAATGGAGAAGCGCCGCGTGAAGGAAATGATGCTCTTGAGTTCGGCGCTCTCGCCGCCTTTCGAAATCGCCAGCACAACGTCATCACGCTCGATCATGCCGAGATCGCCGTGATTGGCTTCCGCCGCATGCACGAAAAAGGCGGGTGTTCCGGTCGAAGCGAATGTCGCCGCGAGCTTGGCGCCGATATGCCCACTCTTGCCGACGCCGGTGACAATCACACGTCCGGAGATGTCGCCGATGACTTCGACGGCCCGTGTGAAAGGGCCGGCCAATCCATTGTCAAAAGCTTGTTCGAGCGCTTCAAGACCGCGTCTTTCGGTCTCTATCGTGCGTTTTGCCGACTCGAGCACGCTGTTTTCAACGAGGTTGATCGCTCTTCTGTTCATGAAGTTGCGTTAGACCTTTTCACTTTCCAAGTCCACCCCGCACTCTTTCCGAATTGTGA
This sequence comes from Rhizobium sp. WYCCWR 11152, assembly GCF_013087615.1. Lineage (NCBI taxonomy): Bacteria > Pseudomonadati > Pseudomonadota > Alphaproteobacteria > Hyphomicrobiales > Rhizobiaceae > Rhizobium > Rhizobium sp. WYCCWR 11152. The sequence continues at coordinate 180,225 of NZ_JABFCP010000027.1, forward strand.
ACAGCGCCCGCCGACAGCAACGAATGATTAACCACGAGGCTTTACCTTTGGGTAAGAACCGAAAGCATGTCAGGCGCGAATTGCATGGGCCAGCCAAAACAGACGAGCAGTGTGACGCCGCTCCGCGCCATGAGCCGTGCCGTCTCTTTTGCAGTGGTCGGTGGTCTGCTTCTCAGCCAGACGGCAGCCTTCGCGCAGTCCACCTCGACACAGCCGGCAAACAGCCGCTCCGCCGCCTCCCAGGATAACCGCGCCACCAACAATGCCGCATCCGCCGCCGGTTTCGATGACGAGACCGGCGATACCATTGCGCCTACGGCAAACGGCGCGACCGCGAACGCGGACGATGCCCAGCAGCGGCCCGCCATACCGGATGCGCAAGCCGGCGACGACATTACCGGCTCCATCCTCGACGAAGACATACGCCGGCTGAACACCCGCGAGGCGCCGAGCGACGAGACGCTGCCGCGCCGCAGGGCTGCCGATAGCGCCTCGACAGAGGAAACGCCGGGAATCCCGATTGGCACTTTCGTGCTCCGCCCGAGCGTCACCCAGAGCATCAACACCGAGACCACCAAGGACGGCAATACCAGGCAGCGGCGCGCCTTTCTCGAAACGGATGCCGCAGCGACACTGACTTCCGACTGGGGTCGGCACCAGCTGACCGTCACCTCGGAAGGTGCCTGGCAGAGGAATATCAGCGGCGAGGGCGAGGAGCAGCCTTCCTTTAAAGTCAACGGCGATCTCAGGCTGGATCTTCCCGACGATACGACCGCGCACCTCACCGCTGGCTATAATTTCTACCGTGAGGATACGGATGATCCCGACGCCATCGCCGACGCCGCACAGCAGTCGGACGTGCAGGAAATTTCGGCCGGCGCCTCCGTCCAACGCGATTTCGGCATCCTGCGCGGCACGACGGCACTGGCACTGACCCGCTCGATCTATTCGGATGCCAAGCTTGCGAACGGCACCACCGTCGCCCTCAGCGATCGCAACCAGACGACGGGTACGCTGCGCGGCCGCGTCGGCTACGAGCTGTCTCCCGCGCTCATTCCCTTCATCGAGGCGACGATCGGCCGTTCGGTCTATGACGAAACCCGCGACTCTGCCGGTTACGAGCGCTCCGGCCATAGCTATGGCGCCAAGGCAGGCGTCGAGGTCGATCTCGGCGAAAAGCTGAAGGGTGAAGTCGGCCTCGGCTACGAGATGGCGGATTTCGAAGACAGCCGGCTGTCCTCGATCGATACAGCCACGCTCGATGCGAGCCTGCTCTGGTCGCCGATCCGCGGCACCGATGTCAATCTCGACCTGCAGACGAGCATCCAACCCTCGACCACGGCAGGCGAAAGCGGCTACGTCTCACACGCGCTGACGACGACGGTCACCCACCAGCTGCGCGACAATCTGGTCGGGACGATGATCGGCGGGGTCATATGGCGCGATTATCCCACGGACAGCACGATTAACGATGAGCTCGTCTATACCGCCGCAACCGGCTTGACCTGGAACATCAACCGCTATCTCGATCTGACCAGCACACTCGGCTACGAGCTGACGACGCGCAAGGAAGGCACCGATTCGCAGCAATGGCGAGCCGGCGTCGGTCTCAAGCTGAAACGCTAAGAATGTCGGAAAATAAAGCGCCGCGCATCCGTTAGGACACGCGGCGCTTTATCGCGTTGAATCTGCAACTTATTTCAGGCCGGCCAGCAGTTCCCTGAAGCCGCCTTCGACGGAGGGGCGGATATCGGCGCGTTCGAGGGCGAAGGCGACGTTCGCCAGAATGAAGCCGTCCTTGGCGCCGCAGTCGTAAGTCGCGCCGCGGAAGTGGTAACCGGCGAAATCCTGTTCCTTCAGCAGCTTCAGCATGCCGTCGGTGAGCTGGATCTCGTTGCCGGCGCCGCGCTCCTGGGTTTCGAGGATCTTGAAGATCTCAGGCTGCAGGATATAGCGGCCGTTGATGAAGAAGTTGGAAGGCGCCGTCCCCTTGGCAGGCTTTTCCACCATGCCGGTGATGCGGAAGCCATCGCCGATCGCCTCGCCGACGCCGACGATGCCGTATTTATGCGCCTGATCCGGCGCGCATTCCTCGACGGCAATGATATTGCCGCCGCTCTGGGCATAGAGGTCGATCATGCCCTTCATGCAGCCCTTGTCACCCTTCATGATCATATCGGGCAGCAGCAGCGCGAAGGGCTCGTCGCCGACGATCTCACGCGCGCACCACACGGCGTGGCCGAGGCCGAGCGGCTCCTGCTGGCGAGTGAAGCTCACCGTGCCTGCCTTCGGCAATTGCTGGGCGAGAAGGGTAATCTCCGCCTTCTTGGCGCGTTCGCGCAGCGTCTGTTCCAGCTCGAAATGAATGTCGAAATAATCTTCGATGACGTGCTTGTTGCGTCCGGTGACGAAGACCAGATGTTCGATCCCGGCTTCGATCGCCTCATCGACGACATATTGAATGATTGGCTTGTCGACGACGGTCAACATTTCCTTCGGAACAGCCTTTGTCGCCGGCAGGAATCGCGTTCCCAACCCGGCAACCGGAAATACTGCTTTACGAACTTTGTTGTGTTGAGCCACACCCGGCCTCCTGCTTCGATCATATCGCTTTGGAAATAGAGCTTTTTAGCTTTAACTAGTATAGAATTGCTACTGTTTTGCAAATGGTGACCGCAGCGGGCCGCCATGGTAAAGAATTTGTTGACTCCGTTCCTGTAGTCTCGGGTCTGGGCGGACGTGATGCCCCGCTGCACCAGAAACTAAAGATGACGGATACGACTGTCGATGACCCAGAATCACAAAAACTCCCTTCGTGGTCTTGCTCTCGCCCTCGTTGTCGCCGTCCAGGTGGCACTGGTCCCCGACAACGCGCAAGCTGATTCCCGCTTCCAGAAATGGATCGCGGATTTTTACCAGACTGCCGCTCAGAGTGGCATCAGTAAGGCAACCTATCAAAAGGCCTTTTCCGGAGTGAGCGAGCCCGATCCGACCGTGCTCGAAAAGGCGGCCTACCAGCCGGAATTCACCTCGAAGATCTGGGACTATGTCGATTCCCGCGTCAACCCCTATACGGTCAAGATCGGCCGCGAGATGGCCGCCAAGCACGCAAGGACGCTCGCTGCGATCGAGCAGCGCTTCGGGGTCGACAAGACCATTCTGCTGGCCATCTGGTCGATGGAATCGAATTACGGCGCAGTCCTCGACAAGGACGACCGGTTGCACTACGTGCCGCGCGCCCTGGCAACGCTTGCCTATGCCGATCCGAGCCGCGCCAAATTCGCCAAGAAACAGCTGGTCGCCGCGCTGAAGATCCTGCAGAACGGCGATGTGCCGGCACGCGAGATGACCGGCTCCTGGGCCGGCGCCATGGGCCACACCCAGTTCATTCCGACAAGCTACCTGCTTTATGCCATCGATGCCGACGGCAACGGCCATCGCGATATCTGGAACTCGATCCCCGACGCGCTGGCGACCTCGGCCAACCTCCTGATGAAGAACGGCTGGGATACCGGCAAGACCTGGGGCTATGAGGTCGTTGTTCCCGCAGCGGCCGCCAAGCAGGCCGGCAAGACCCATACACTGGCCCAATGGGCGGCACTCGGCCTGACACGCCCGAACGGCAAGGCCTTTCGCGAGAGCGCTACCAAAGCCGTGCTGAAGATGCCGGCCGGAGCTGGCGGCCCGGGTTTCTTGATGACCGCCAACTTCTTCACCATCAAGAACTACAATGCCTCGGACAGCTACGCGCTTGCCGTCGGCCTGCTGGCCGACCAGATCGCCGGCTACGGCGGGATGCAGCAGCGTTGGCCGCGTCCGAACGGCGCACTCGACATCACCGAGAAATTCGAGCTGCAGACGCGTCTCAAGACGCTCGGCTATTACAACGGCGAGGTCGACGGCAATTTCGGCTCGGGTTCGAAGGCGGCGATATCAGCCGTGCAGTCGCGCATCGGCATGCAGCCGGACGGCGAGCCCTCGCTGCCGCTGCTGAACGCCCTGCGCCGCTAGAGTTCGCGTCGGTTCGGGAATCATGCAGGGCGCTTCAAGTCTTTGTCTCATGCAGGTCGCCCCGTCCTGCCGCACGGTTTTGGCGAACCCGCATTGGAAGCGGCAGAACCGTGACCTAGATATCAGTGGGAGTGGACGCTGGCCTGCCCTGCGTGCAAGATGCCGGCAGATGCGGAACTGCCCATGACGAAGAAAACTGATCGGACCCGTAAAATCCGTTGGCTCGTGCTCGCCTTGGCGGCGGCTTCGCTATGCCTTGGCGTGTCTGCGCCGGTGCATGTCGCCGAAGCCCAGGAGCAGCGCTATCAGCGCCGGTCGATCTTCGATTTCTTCCTTGGCCGGCGCTATCTCGACGACGGGCCGCAGGCCCCTGACGTGCAGCAGCCGAGACGCCAGCAGCGCAAACGCCCGCCGGCGCAGAAAGCCATCGTCAATACCCGCACTGCACCGCCGGTCCGCGCTCCCGTACAGGAGGAGGAGCCGGCCGTACAGAAGCTCGGCGACGCCCGAAAGATCCTGATCGTCGGCGATTTCCTGGCCAGCGGCCTCGGCGACGGCCTCACCGCCGCCTTCGAGACCTCGCCGGGTGTGGTCGTCGAAGCCCGCGGCAACGTCTCCTCAGGCCTTGTCCGCGACGATTATTACGACTGGCCGGAACAGCTGCCGAAGATGATCGACGAGCTGAAGCCGGCAATGGTCGTCGTCATGATCGGCGCCAACGACCGCCAGCAGATGGTGACCGACACCGCCAAGGAAAAATTCCGCACCGATGGCTGGTTCACCGAATACCGCCGCCGCGTGCTTTCCTTCGGCAAGGAGGTCACCGACCGCAAGATCCCGCTGCTCTGGGTCGGTCTTCCCGCCTTCGAATCCGATTCGATGACGGCCGATGCCGTCCAGATGAACCAGCTCTATCGCAACCAGGTCGAAAGCATCGGCGGTGAATTCGTCGATATCTGGGATGGTTTCGTCGACGAAAACGGCAACTTCATCGTCACCGGTTCGGATGTGAACGGCCAGCAGGTGCGCCTGCGCACCTCCGATGGCATCAACCTTACGCAGGCCGGCCGGCGCAAGCTCGCCTTCTATGTGGAAAAACCGGCGCGGCGTCTTCTCGGCACGCAGGCAAGCCCCGATCTGGTCCGCCTCGACTCCAGCAATCTGCCCGGTCTCGGCCTTCCCACCAATCCGGTCGAACATACCGTGCCGATCAGTCTCTCCGATCCCAATCTCGACGGCGGCGCCGAGCTTCTCGGTGCCAGGCCGCCACCGATGACTTTGACGCGCTCGCCGCGCGATCTCCTGGTCGAGCAGGGCGAAATGACGCCAGCACCTCCAGGCCGCGTCGATGACTACCGCCTGCCGGCGGTTAAGGCGCCGGCCGAAGTCTCGGTCAAATGAAAAGGCCGCCCGAGGCGCCCTTTTGCTTCACGCAGTTTATGCGGACGTCGCCTGCGGCCAGCTCAGATAATAATAGTTCGAGCCGATCAGGCCGAAGAAAGCGTTGCTGTCGTTCGTCTGGTCGACATAACTGCCGTTTTCCTTGACGAAGGCGCCATCGGCGCCGCGCTCCAGATGCGCGTCGAGGAAGTCGCTCCAGCCGCTGACGTCGATATCCTTGCCGGCCTTGCTCTCGGTGTCCGCCTCGTCGGGATCGTCGACATCCCAGGCGGTTATAGATACGCCCTGTGTCGGATCGGTGATGGTGAGCGTACCCGCTTCGAGGGCGGCCAGCATGTCATGGGCCTTGCCGCTCTCGCCTTCGGCCGCAGCCGCATCCTGCAGCTGCTGCTTCAGCATCGACATGAACGAGGCGCTGGTGACGTCGGCGCCGTCACCCGTCGTGTCGGACTCGTCCGACGTGTCGCTTTGGGCCGAAAGCCTGTCGAGCAGCCCAGAAAGGGCCTGGTTGGAAAGAAGCGAGGAAGAGCTCGCATCGAGCCCGTAGCTGCTCAGAATGCTGGCAACCGATGAACTCTGCGTATCCTGCGCGCTGTCATCGGAGCCGCGAAGGTTTTTCAGGGCATATTGGGCCGAAACCAGCCGTGTGCTGTCAAGTGCGGAAACCATTTGAAAATCCTTGTCGATCATTCGCGGCCTTGCGTCGCGACCGATGGTGAAATGTGCTGTGGCCAAAACGGCAGGGCACCTCCACTTCGGTCGCCGCCGGCTCCTTCTGAGCCCGCGTCCGGCGGAAAATCTCGCTTCCCGGCATTGCCTGGGGCTTGCGGCGCAGAGCCTCCGCGTCAAGCGGTCGCACTACAGCGCTGTGCACCATGAAAAAACTCCGCCGGAGGGGCGGAGTTCGTGGTCTTCGGGCAGGTGTGCGGCTGGCGGTCAGTTCGGCAGAACGGTCGAGCCCATCAATTCCTCGTCGATGGCGCGCGCAGCCTGGCGGCCTTCACGGATCGCCCAGACCACCAGCGATTGGCCGCGGCGCACGTCGCCCGCCGTCCAGAACTTGTCGACCGAAGTCTTGTAGTCGCGGTCGTTGGCGACGACGTTGGTCGAGCCGCGCTTATCGGTGTTGAGCGTCAGCTTGCCGTCGAGCTCCTTCAGCACGCTGCCGGTGAACGGCCCGCGGAAACCGATGGCGATGAAGGCGAGATCGGCCCGGATGACGAATTCCGTGCCTGGAACCGGCCGCCGGCGTTCGTCGACCTCGCAGCACTTGACGCCGGTCAGCACACCGTCTTCGCCGACGAATTCAAGAGTGGCCACCTGGAATTCACGCACGGCGCCCTCGGCCTGCGAGGAAGAGGTGCGCATCTTCGTCGCCCAGAAGGGCCAGACGGCAAGCTTGTCTTCCTTCTCCGGCGGCTGCGGCCGGATGTCGAGCTGGGTGACCCTGACGGCGCCCTGGCGGAAGGCCGTGCCGACGCAGTCCGAAGCCGTATCCCCGCCGCCGACGACGACGATATGTTTGGCGCCGGCAAGGATCGGGTCCGACGGCCAGCCGACGCTGTCGATGTTCTCGCGCCCGACGCGGCGGTTCTGCTGCACCAGATAGGGCATCGCATCATGCACGCCCGCAAGGTCGGTGCCCGGAATGCCCGCCTCGCGCGGCGTCTCGGAGCCGCCGCAGTAAAGCACGGCGTCGTGATCGGCGAGCAACTGCTCGACCTTGACGTCGACGCCGATATTGACGCCGCAATGGAAGGTGACGCCCTCACCCTTCATCTGCTCGACGCGACGGTCGATGAAGTTCTTCTCCATTTTGAAGTCGGGAATGCCGTACCGCAGCAGTCCGCCCGGCTTGGTCTCGCGCTCATAGAGATGCACCTCGTGGCCGGCGCGGCCGAGCTGCTGGGCGGCCGCCATGCCGGCGGGGCCGGAGCCGATGACGGCGACCTTCTTGCCGGTATGGACCGTTGCCGGCTGCGGCCGGATGAAACCGAGTTCATAAGCCTTGTCGGCGATCGCCTGCTCGACCGTCTTGATGGCGACCGGCGCATCCTCGAGGTTCAACGTGCAAGCTTCCTCGCAAGGCGCCGGGCAGACGCGACCGGTGAACTCAGGGAAGTTGTTGGTCGAATGCAGGTTCTGGATCGCCGCTTCCCAGTTGTTGTTGTAGACGAGGTCGTTCCAATCGGGAATCTGGTTGTGAACCGGGCAGCCGGTCGGGCCGTGGCAATAAGGGATGCCACAGTCCATGCAGCGCGCGGCCTGTTTCTGCACTTCCGGGTCCGACATCGGGATCGTGAACTCGCGGAAATGACGGATACGATCCGACGCCGGCTGGTACTTTGCCACCTGCCGGTCGATTTCCAGAAACCCTGTTACCTTACCCATATCTTCGTCCCTTACCCTCATGACCGCCTCACCGCAGCCAATCTGTCTATCGTCAGTCCCGGTACCCGGGGCAAGTTGCTTGTCTTGACCGTCATTGGACCATATCCCCTGAAAGACATCCGGGCGATCTGGACAGCCTTCGCCGTCGGTGTGATCGTCACGGGTCATCGAGATATTTTCGTCACCCGTCACCTGCAGTCGTCAGGTGACGGATGTCCGGTGCAATTCATTCCGCGGCGATGCCCATCCGGCTGCGCTCCATTTCCTCGAGCGCACGCCGGTATTCGACCGGCATGACCTTGCGGAATTTCGGCCGGTAATCGGCCCAGTTGTCGAGGATCTCAGTGGCGCGGGCCGAGCCCGTATAATGCAGATGGTTGGAGATCAGCTGGTAAAGGCGCTCCTCGTCATGGCGCGTCATGTCGCCAGAGACGTCGACGCGTCCCTTGTGCATGAGATCACCGCCGTGATGATGCAGCTTCTCCAGCATGTCGTCCTCCTCGGGCACCGGCTCGAGCTCGACCATTGCCATGTTGCAGCGGCTGGCGAAATCACCGGTTTCATCGAGCACGTAGGCGACACCGCCGGACATGCCGGCTGCGAAGTTGCGGCCCGTGGCGCCGAGCACAACGACGACGCCGCCGGTCATGTATTCGCAGCCATGGTCGCCGACACCCTCGACGATGGCGATCGCGCCCGAATTGCGCACGGCGAAACGTTCGCCCGCCACACCGCGGAAGTAGCATTCGCCCTCGGTCGCACCATAAAGCACGGTGTTGCCGACGATGATCGAGTCCTCGGCGACGATCCTCGAATTCTCCGGCGGCCTGATGATGATCTTGCCGCCCGAAAGGCCCTTGCCGACATAGTCGTTGCCGTCACCGATCAGGTTGAAGGTGACGCCGCGCGCCAGGAAGGCGCCGAAGCTCTGCCCCGCCGTGCCGCGAAGCGTCACGTTGATCGTGTCTTCCTTCAGACCGCGATGGCGATAACGCTTGGCGACCTCGCCGGAAAGCATCGCGCCCACCGACCGGTCGACGTTCTTGATGCCGACCTCGAAGGCAACGGGCGTCTTGGCCGTCAGTGCCGGCTGCGCCTGTTCGATCAGCACGCGGTCGAGAATGTCGTCGATCGGGTGCTTCTGCCGGCTCGTCCAGAAGGTCTCTTCCTTGGGAGCGTCGACCTTGTGGAAGATGCGGCTGAAGTCGAGGCCCTTCGCCTTCCAGTGGTTCAGCATCTCGTCCTTCTCCAGCAGCTCCGAGGCGCCGATGATCTGGTCGAGCCGGGTGAAGCCCAGCGAGGCGAGGATTTCGCGCACTTCGTTGGCGACGAAGAAGAAGTAGTTGATGACGTGCTCCGGCGCGCCCTTGAAGCGCTTGCGCAGCACCGGATCCTGGGTCGCCACACCCACCGGACAGGTGTTGAGATGGCACTTGCGCATCATGATGCAGCCGGCGGCAATCAGCGGCGCGGTGGCAAAGCCGAACTCGTCGGCTCCAAGCAGCGCTCCGATAATAACGTCGCGGCCGGTCTTCAGGCCGCCGTCCACCTGCAGGGCGACGCGCGAACGCAAGCCGTTCAGCACCAGAGTCTGCTGGGTCTCGGCAAGGCCGATTTCCCAGGGGCTGCCGGCATGTTTGAGCGAGGTCAGCGGTGAGGCACCGGTGCCGCCGTCGAAGCCGGCGACCGTGATATGGTCGGCGCGCGCCTTGGCGACGCCGGCAGCGACCGTACCGACGCCGACTTCCGAGACCAGCTTGACCGAAACATCGGCAGTCGGGTTTACGTTCTTCAGATCGTAGATCAGCTGCGCCAGATCTTCGATGGAATAGATGTCGTGGTGCGGCGGCGGCGAAATCAAGCCGACGCCCGGTGTCGAGTGGCGGGTCTTGGCAACCGTCGCGTCAACCTTGTGACCCGGCAGCTGGCCACCTTCGCCAGGCTTGGCGCCCTGCGCCACCTTGATCTGCAGCACGTCGGCATTGACGAGATATTCGGTGGTCACCCCGAAGCGGCCCGAGGCGATCTGCTTGATCGCCGAACGCTCCGGGTTCATCGAACCATTGGCCAGCGGTATATAGCGGTCGGATTCTTCGCCGCCCTCGCCGGTGTTCGACTTGCCGCCGATCCGGTTCATGGCGATCGCCAGTGTCGTATGCGCCTCCCTGGAAATCGATCCGAAGGACATCGCCCCCGTCGAGAAACGCTTGACGATATCGGCCGCCGGCTCGACCTCGTCGATCGATACCGGCGTACGGCCGAGCGCCTCGGCGCTCTTCATCTTGAAGAGCCCGCGGATCGTGTTCATGCGCAGCGCCGAATTGTTCACCATGTCGGCGAATTCGCGGTAGCGGTCCTCGGCATTGCCGCGCACGGCATGCTGGAGGGCTGCGACCGCATCCGGCGTCCAGGCATGGCTTTCACCGCGCATGCGGTAGGCATATTCGCCGCCGATATCGAGCGTCGTGGCAAGAAGCGGATCGGTGCCGAAGGCCGCATTATGGCGGGCGACGGTTTCCGCGGCGATCGCCTCGAGGCCGACGCCTTCGATCATCGTCGCGGTTCCGAAGAAATACTTGTCGATCAGTTCCGACTGCAGGCCGATCGCATCGAAGATCTGCGCGCCACAATAGGACTGGTAGGTCGAGATGCCCATCTTCGACATGACCTTGAGGATGCCTTTGCCGACCGCCTTGATGTAGCGGTAGACGATTTCGGAAGCATCCACTTCCTTCGGGAATTCGCCCTTGGCATGCATGTCGAGCAGCGTGTCGAAGGCGAGATAGGGGTTGATCGCCTCGGCGCCGTAGCCGGCAAGCAGGCAGAAATGATGGACTTCGCGCGGCTCTCCGGTCTCGACGACGAGACCGACCGAGGTGCGCAGCCCCTTGCGGATCAGATGGTGATGCACGGCAGCTGTGGCGAGCAAAGCAGGAATCGCGATCCGGTCCGGCCCGATCTGGCGGTCGGAGAGCACGATGATGTTGTAGCCGCCCTTGACGGCCGCTTCCGCGCGCTCGCAGAGCCGGTCGAGCATTTCGGGCATGCCTTCGGCACCACGCTCGATATCATAGGTGAAATCGAGCGTCTTGGTGTCGAAACGGTCTTCCGTATGACCGATCGAGCGGATCTTTTCGAGATCGCCATTGGTCAGGATCGGCTGACGAACCTCGAGCCGCTTGGCGTTGGCCGCCCCCTCATGGTCGAGAATGTTCGGCCGCGGCCCGATGAAGGAAACCAGGCTCATGACCAGTTCCTCGCGGATCGGGTCGATCGGCGGGTTGGTCACCTGCGCGAAGTTCTGCTTGAAATAGGTGTAGAGCAGCTTCGGCTTTTCCGACATCGCCGAGATCGGCGTATCCGTGCCCATCGAGCCGATCGCTTCCTGGCCGGTCGTCGCCATCGGCGACATCAGGATGCGTGTGTCCTCGAGCGTGTAGCCGAAGGCCTGCTGGCGGTCGAGCAGCGAGACGTCGCGGCGCAGTGCCCGCGGTTCCACCGGCTTCAGGTCTTCGAGGATGAGCTGGGTGCGGTTGAGCCAGCTGCGATAGGGATGCGCCGTCGCCAGTTGCGACTTCACCTCGTCGTCGGAGATGATGCGGCCTTCTTCCATGTCGATCAGCAGCATCTTGCCCGGCTGCAGGCGCCACTTCTGGATGATCTTCTCCTCCGGAACCGGCAGCACGCCGGCTTCGGACGCCATGATGACGCGGTCGTCATCGGTGACGAGGTAGCGCGCCGGCCGCAGGCCGTTGCGGTCGAGCGTCGCGCCGATCTGCTTGCCGTCGGTGAAGGCGACGGCAGCCGGCCCGTCCCAGGGCTCCATCAGCGCCGCATGATATTCGTAGAAGGCCTTGCGTTCGGCCGCCATCGACTGGTTGCCGGCCCAGGCTTCCGGGATCAGCATCATCACGGCATGCGCCATCGAATAACCGCCGCGCACCAGGAATTCGAGCGCGTTGTCAAAGCAGGCCGTGTCCGACTGCCCCTCGTAGGAGATCGGCCAGAGCTTGGAGATGTCCTCGCCGAACAGCGGTGAGGAGACCGACGCCTGGCGCGCCGCCATCCAGTTGACGTTGCCGCGCAGCGTGTTGATCTCGCCGTTATGGGCGACCATGCGGTAGGGATGCGCGAGCTTCCATGACGGGAAGGTGTTGGTCGAGAAGCGCTGGTGCACCAGGGCGACCGCGCTTTCAAAACGCGGATCCGACAGGTCCTTGTAATAGACGCCGACCTGATAAGCCAGGAACATGCCCTTGTAGACCACCGTCGCCGACGACAGCGACACCGGATAGAAATTGCTCTCCTCGCCGTCGAACTCGTCATAGATACGGTTGGAGATCACCTTGCGCAGCGTGAACAGCCGGCGCTCGAACTCGTCGTTGTTTTCGGCATCCTCGCCGGCGCCGATGAAGACCTGCACATGATGCGGCTCGGTGGCGGCAATGGCCGGCGCCTTGGAGAGCGAGGAATTGTCGACGGGCACGTCGCGAAAGCCGATGAAGACCTGACCTTCCTCGGTGATGACATCCTTGATCACCTTCTTGAAGTGCTCGATCTGCTTTTCATCGCGCGGCATGAAGATATGGCCGACGCCATATTCGCCGACCGGCGGCAGGGTGATGCCCTGCTCGGCCATCTCCTCGCGGAAGAAACGGTCGGGGATCTGCACCAGGATGCCGGCGCCGTCACCCATCAGCGGATCGGCGCCGACGGCGCCGCGATGCGTCAGGTTCTCGAGAATGAACAGGCCATCCTTGACGATCTGGTGCGACTTCTGGCCCTTCATATGCGCGACGAAGCCGACGCCGCAGGCATCATGTTCGTTACGCGGATCGTAGAGGCCCTGTTTCTTCGGCAGGCCGGAGGCGGATTTGGAGATATTGGCCGTCGCGCGCAGCTCTGCAGCAGCAAACCGGTCAACTTCCATGGATGGCGTCTTCGTCATCATCTTTCCTCCTGTCGAAGCCCGCGGGGCCGCGGGCGGCTTTTCGTCCCGCGCCGCAACCCGAAGATAGGTTCGGCGCATGACAGCGCTGTTGCATTGTGAAGATCGGCCGCAGACATCTGCTTTAAAGGAAAGCAAACCGTCGCGTTCCGCGCCTGCCATTCGCCTCCGCGCGCCGCCCTTGAGGCTTGGCGCTCGGAAGAACTATAGCGTGAAAGCCGGTCTGTTCCAGGGCTTTCGGCGCCTCTTCGGTCATAAAGGCCAAAATAGGACAGCAACACTGTCCTAATTCATCAGTTCTATGCCAGAAAGCATTCAGCTCCGCAAGAGCGCTCCGTCAAAAAACGTCAAATTGCGACGGAAGATTACCTGGCCAGTGGTGCTGACGAAATAAAATTACGTCAAACGGTACTATTTTGTTTATTGATTGCGTAGTTCAATTTCTGTGATGTGTCGCGGGCGACAACCTTGATCCTGTGAAGCTTTGGCGTAATGTCCGCTGCGGACTTGCCAACCCCTTCCTTTCTCACGGTTTCCCCACATGTTCTTTGCTTCCGATAACTGGGCCGGCGCCCACAAATCCATTGCCGAACGTCTGCTGACGGAATCGCCCGGCTTTGCCGCCGCCTATGGCGCCGGCGATCTCGACAGGAAGGTCGAGGCCCGCTTTTCCGAGATCTTCGAGCGTGAGGTTTCGATCTTCTTCGTCGCCACCGGCACAGCCGCCAACTCCCTGTCGCTGGCAAGTGTCCAGCGGCCCGGCGGCATCACCTTCTGCCATTCGGAGGCCCATGTAATCGAGGATGAATGCGGCGCGCCGGAATTTTTCTCCGGCTCCGCCCGCCTCGTTGCCGTTGACGGCGAAGCCGGCAAGATCGATCCGGCAAAGCTTTCGGCGAAGATCGCAAGCTTTCCCGAGGACGCCGTCCATCACGGCCGCGCCAGCGCGGTGACCATCACCCAGGCGACCGAGATCGGCACCGTCTATTCCCTGCCGGAGATCGGCGAGATCGCCGCCATATCAAGGAAGCGCAATCTGCCGCTCCACATGGACGGCGCCCGCTTCGCCAACGCCCTGGTCGCACTCGGCGCCACCCCGGCCGAAATGACCTGGAAGCGCGGCGTCGACATGCTGTCCTTCGGCGGCACCAAGAACGGCTGCTGGTGTGCCGAAGCGATCGTCTTCTTCAATCCGGATCAAGCCCGGGAAATGCCCTTCATCCGCAAGCGCGCCGCCCAGCTCTTTTCCAAGTCGCGTTTCATCGCCGCCCAGTTCGATGCCTATTTCGAAAACGGTCTCTGGCTCGATCTTGCCCGCCATTCGAACGGCATGGCCGACAGGCTGCGCGCCGGCATCGCCACCAGCAACTCCGCCCGCCTGGCCTGGCCGACCGCGTCCAACGAAGTCTTTGCCGTCGTCAGCAAAAGTGCCACAAAAACTGCGGAGGAAAAGGGCGCTAAATTTTACGAATGGCCAGTCCCGACGGCAATGCCCGAACTCGTTTCCGAAAGCGAAACCCTGATCCGCCTCGTCACCAGCTTCGCGACAACAGAAGCGGATGTCGATGGCTTCTTGAAGTGCCTGGCCGCCTGATCGCCTGCCCGAAAGGCTTGCCGGCCCGGCAGGCCCTTCGGTGACGGCAAGGACTCACGCCGATCGCAGTCCCCTCACCTTTTGCAGAATATCCTCGGACAGTGCTGAAACCAGTGCCTGGTCCGCGCCCTTGCGCGGCACCAGCACGAATTCCACATCCTCCAGCACCGGAAGTCTTCCCGCAGCGATCTCCTTCAGACCGGACGGCGCCATGCTGCGTGGCTGCACCAGCACGCCCATCCCGGCCCGCGCCGCCGCCGTCAGCCCGCTCAGGCTGCCGCAGGTGCAGACGATCCGCCACGGCACCCCGTTTCGTCCGAGTGCTTCGAGCGCGATCACCCGTGTGACGCTCGGCGGCGGAAAGGCGATCAGCGGCAAAGGGCCGGTGGCAAGCACACGCTCGGGATCGCGCGCCAGCCAGACGAGCGGCTCGCGATAGACGAGTTTTCCGCGTGCATCGCCGAGCCGGCGCTTGGCGAGCACCAGATCGATCTCGCCATTGTCCTGCATCTCGTAAAGAACGCCGGACAGCGCCACTGTCAGCTCGAGGTCGACCGAAGGGTGCGAACGCACGAAATCCTCGAGCACCGCCGGCAGCTGGCTGGTGACGAAATCCTCCGACACGCCGAGCCGCAGACTGCCGCGCAGGCTGTTGTTCTTAAACAGCGACCGTACCTGCCCCTCGATCGAAAGCATGGCGCGCGCATGTGACAACAGCGCCTCGCCATCGCCGGTCAGCATCACCTTATGCGTATCGCGTGCCAGCAGCCTGCGCCCGAGCGCTGCCTCCAGCCGCTGAATGTGCTGGCTGACTGTCGACTGCCCGAGACCCAGCCTTTCTGCGGCGAGCGTGAAACTGCCCATCTGTTCGACGGCGACGAAACTGCGCAATTGCGAAAGGTCCAGCATGATCCAGATTCTCGATAACTGTTATTCCTTGCATCCTGGATCATAATGGACGACAGAACAATGACTGTTTTATCAAGCCGCGAGACCGCCATGCGCCGCTTTCTGCCCGATACATTCACCATCCTGCTCGTCTGCACCGTCATCCTTGCCTCGTTGCTGCCGGCGCGCGGCACGTTCGCGGATTATTTCGGCATCGCCACCGATCTCGCTATCGCGCTGCTGTTTTTCCTGCATGGCGCCCGCCTGTCGCGCGACGTGGTCATATCAGGCCTGCTGCACTGGCGCCTGCATATCGTCATCCTGCTGACGACCTTTGGCATCTTCCCGCTGCTCGGCATGGCGCTCGGACTGATCCCCGACACGATCCTGCCGCAGCCGCTTTATCTCGGCATCCTCTTCCTCTGCGTCCTGCCGTCGACGGTGCAGTCGTCGATCGCTTTCACCTCGATGGCGGGCGGCAATGTGCCCGCCGCCATCTGCTCGGCCTCTGCATCCAACATCTTCGGCATGTTCCTGACACCGCTGCTCGTCGGCCTGCTGTTTTCCGTCGGCGGCCATGGCGGCTTCTCCTTCGACGCATTAGAGCAGATCCTGCTGCAGCTGCTTGCCCCCTTCATCATCGGCCAGATTCTGCAGCCCTGGATCGGCGACTGGATTCGCGCCAAGAAGAAGATCCTGATGCCAGTCGACCGCGGCTCGATCCTGATGGTCGTCTACCTCGCCTTCAGCACGGCGGTCGTCGAGGGCCTGTGGCACACCTTCTCGATCGCCGATATCGCCGTCGTCATCGTCGCCGACATGGTTCTGCTGGCAATTGTCCTGGTGCTGACGATGTTCGGCAGCCGGTGGCTGGGCTTCAACAAGGCCGACCAGATCACCATCACCTTCTGCGGCTCGAAGAAGAGCCTCGCAAGCGGCGTACCGATGGCGAACGTCATCTTCGCCGGCCAGTCGATCGGCGCAATCGTGCTGCCGCTGATGCTGTTCCACCAGATCCAGCTGATGGTCTGCGCCGTCATTGCCCAGAAATACGCCGCCGCCGCGGCCCGCCGCGCAACGGAAAAAGAGATGAAAGAGGCCGGCAGCCCGGCCTAAGCAACAACAAAAACGGCGCCCCGATGGAGCGCCGTTCGTTTTATCCGATAAGGATCTGATTAGCCGTTGATGATCTGCGCTTCGATGGCCTTCGGAGCCTCGACCGGTTCTGCGGCAATCGTAATCTTGCGGGGCTTCATGGCCTCGGGAATATTGCGCAGAAGGTCGATGTGCAGCAGGCCGTTCTTCAGCGAAGCGGCGGTCACCTCGACATGATCGGCAAGCTGGAAGCGGCGCTCGAAGGCACGCTTGGCAATGCCTCGATAGAGGAATTCGCCGCTTTCGGCAGGTTCCTCGTTCTTTTCACCCTTCACGGACAGCACATGGGCATGGGCTTCGATCGAAAGTTCAGTCTCGTCGAAACCGGCAACGGCCATGGTGATGCGATAGGTGTTTTCACCGGTGCGCTCGATATTATAGGGCGGATAGGTCTGCGCCTGCTCCGGCTGGGCAAGGCTGTCGAGCATGGTGAAGAGCCGGTCGAAACCGACGGTCGAACGATAAAGGGGAGAGAAGTCTACGTGACGCATGATGTCCTCCTGTGGAAGCGACGTGTTGCGATGAAATGCCCCTGAGACCCCATCTTTGGCGGCCTTGGGACGGTTGCGCAGGCCCTGTTCGGCACCCGCAGAAAGGAGATGGTGATGGGATTCGAGGAGTTCAAGACCTTTTCGGAATCGCGTTGATCGCCCCGTGAACCCCGCATGAACGACCGGTTCGGAGCGCGTTCAGGCGCATTCGCTTAGGAATTTAGGCGTCGGGTGAATCTGGTCCCGATGGCTGAAGTGCATCGTCCCTTCTTCTTCAGTCTCAACTTCGGCCGGCCGCGAGCACCCTCATGCTCCTGCCGGCCCTTTTCCCCACCGCTTTCCAAGCCGGATGCCATGCGCTATCCCTGATGCGAAGCAGTCAGCAGCGGCGCATTGGCAAAGTCATGGATCAGGTTCTCTATTCGACGCCCGATAATCCCGCCCCGGAAAACCGCACGGAGGGGTTCTTCGAAACCCATGACGGCCAGCAGCTGCGTTACGCCGTCTTCCGCTCGAGTGGCCAGATTGCCAAAGGTACCGTCGTCATCCTGCACGGCCGAAACGAATATATCGAGAAATATTTCGAGACGATCCGCGACCTCACGGCCAAGGGTCTCTGGGTCGCGACCTTCGACCTGCGCGGCCAGGGCCGTTCGTCACGGCTCATGAAGCGCCGCAACCACGGCCACATCCGCCGCTTTGCCGATTACGAGCGTGATCTCGATACCTTCCTGGAAAAGGTGGTGCTGCCGGATACCCGCCTGCCCTTCTATCTGCTTGCGCATTCCACAGGCGGCCTGATCGCACTGTCCGCCGCGCCCTATCTCACCACCCGTATCGATCGCATGGTGCTGTCGGCGCCCTTCATCGGCCTGACCGGCCAGTCGGCCTCGCCCCGCGTCATCCGCGCTCTCGCCGGCACGCTGACTGCCGTCGGCCTCGGCTTCCTGCCGCTGACCTCGAAACTGAAGGAGCCGAACTTCAGCGACAACCCGCTGACCTCGGACGAACACCGCTTCGAGCGCAATGTCGCAATGATGAAGGCCTATCCGGAATTGACGCTCGGGCCGCCGACGGCCCGCTGGCTGATCGAGGCTTTTCGCACGATGGACCGGGTCACCTCACCCTACCATCTCTTCTCGATCACCATCCCGACCATCGTCATCGCCCCGACGCGCGACGGTGTCGTGCCCTATACGGCGCAGGAGCGGCTTTCGCGTTATTTCCGTGCCGGCCAGCTGGTGCCGATCAACGGCGCCCGTCACGAGATCTTTCAGGAGCGCGATATCTACCGCGCCGCCGCCCTTGCGGCCTTCCACGCCTTCATTCCCGGCAGCGATGCCGAAGAAAACCAGGACGTCGCAGCCCTCGGCACGTGAGACGCATTAGCGTTATTGACGGGGGGTCAGCGTTGCTGACCGGGATCAGCGCGGCCGGTCGGGGTTAGCGCTGCAGGATGGCGATTGCCTGTTCGTAGACTGCGCGGCTGCCGGCAGCGATGATCGAGCCGCCGTTTTCCGGCCGTCCGCCGTCCCAGGTGGTGATGATGCCGCCCGCCCCCTCGATGACGGGAATGATGCCGCCGACATCATAAGGCTTCAGGCTGTTTTCGACGACGAGATCGACATGACCGGCGGCAAGCAGCGCATAGGCATAGCAGTCGCAGCCGTAGCGGAAGAGCCGCACCTGGCTCTCGATCTCGCGGTATTTCTCCATCTCCTCGCCGGCAAAGAGATGCGGCGAGGTGGTGAACAGGATGGCGTTCGAAAGCGCATCGCACTGGCGCGTCGCCAGACGCCGCTCGCCCTCCGGCCCGGTATAGATCGAGCCGTTCTGGTCGGCGAAATAACGCTCGCCGGTAAAGGGTTGTTCGATCATGCCCATGATCGCCCTGCCATCCTTCTGCAGGCCGATCAGCGTTCCCCATACCGGCACACCCGATATGAAGGCGCGCGTGCCGTCGATCGGATCGATCACCCAAACATATTCGCGGTCGAGCCCGACATTGCCGTGTTCCTCGCCGAGAATGCCGTGGCCGGGGAAACTCTCCTCGATCAGCGCCCGGATGGCGAGTTCGGCCGCCCGGTCGCCCTCCGTCACCGGATCGAAACCGGAGGAAAGCTTGTTCGTGACATCGAGGCCGGAGCGGAAGCGCGGAAGCGTTTCGGCTCGAGCAGCCTCCGCCAGGCGATTGAAGAACGAACGGTCAGGAAACATGTTGGATCCGTTTGGCTGGCGGGAATGGCGCTTTTCATAGCGAAAAGCAACGGGAATGCAAATGCAGCAGGCAATTTGGCTCTAACTGCCCAAAGATATCGCAGCGCAATATATTGCTTGACATTTGTGCAATGCAAAAGTAGCGTCTTCATACAGTCTTCTGACTGTAAATACCCTCCTTGGGTGTTTCCTCCCTAGACTTAGCCGCGCTCACAAGCGCGGTTTTTTTTGGCCGGAAAACGAAGGCCAGACGTCAGCAACATCGAAAAAGAGATCTATTCGGCGGCCAGCGCCCGGTCGCCGGCAAATTTCTCGACATATTCCGCCATCTGCTGCATGAAGTCCGTAACGGCGTCGGCCACTGCGGCGAAATCCTCGCGTTTCTGCAGCGTCACTTCATCGACATAGATCGCCCGGTTCACCTCGATCTGCAGCGCGTGCAGGCCGCGCGAAGGCCGGCCGTAATGTTCGGTGATGAAGCCGCCGGCATAGGGCTTGTTGCGGATCGCCGCAAAGCCCATTTCCTCGAGGATGGCGATGGCCGCGCGCGAAAGTTCGGCGGAAGCGCTGGTGCCGTAGCGATCACCAATGATGAAATCAGGTCGTGCAGTGCTGCCGGCAACGCGCACATTGCCGGGCATTGAGTGGCAGTCGATCAGCACGCCGAAGCCGAACTGCACATGCGTTCGCGCGATCAGCCGGCGAAGCGCCGCATGATAGGGCTTGTAGACCGCTTCGACGCGATCGAGCCCCTCCTGCACCGGCAGGCGCCGCGCATAGATCTCCATGTTCTCGGCGACGATGCGCGGAATGGTGCCGAGCCCGCCGGCGACCCGCAGCGAATTGACATTGGCATAGGGCGGCAGCAACCCGTCGAACATCCGCGGATCGAGCTCGTAAGGCTCGCGATTGACGTCGAGATAGGCGCGCGGGAAGTTGGCTGCCAGTAGCGGCGCGCCGAGTGCGACGGCCGAGCCGAAGAGCTCGTCGACATAGTGATCCTCGGAACGGCGGATGGCGATGCCTTCCAGCCTCGACTGAGCGATAAATTCCGGTGGATAAATGCGGCCGCTATGGGGGGAGTTGTAGACGAAGGGAATGGTCTGCGACACGGGCTCATGAACCTCAAAAAGCTCGTATTCGCGTATTTCCGGCACTTTCGGCCCTCTTTACCATGTCATGAACTGACTGCTTGGCCCATGTTGCCAGTTGCCCGGCCGCAAGTCCATACTATGTAGACGGGATGGCGGTCACGCACAGGCAATTCACCGGTTGTTTACCGGATAAAGACTAGTGTAAACGCCTGGCAGCCCACCAAAAACCTATGGATCGCGGTCTGGATTGATGACTCAGAAGATACTTCTCGCCGAAGACGACAACGACATGCGCCGCTTCCTCGTGAAAGCGCTCGAAAAGGCCGGCTACAAGGTCCTTTCCTATGACAATGGCGCCAGCGCCTATGACCGGCTGCGCGAGGAGCCGTTTTCCCTGCTGCTGACCGATATCGTCATGCCCGAGATGGACGGCATCGAGTTGGCGCGCCGCGCCACCGAGCTCGACCCCGACCTGAAGGTGATGTTCATCACCGGTTTTGCCGCCGTGGCGCTGAACCCTGATTCGAAGGCGCCGAAGGATGCCAAGGTCCTTTCCAAGCCTTTCCACCTGCGCGATCTCGTCGACGAGGTCAACAAGATGCTTGCCGCGTAAGGCTTGCCGGCCGGCGCGTCACAAAACTGAAAAAAGCCTATTGACGGCTCCAAAGGTTTTGTGATCTATGCGCCGCCATCGGATGGGCGTGTAGCTCAGCGGGAGAGCACTACGTTGACATCGTAGGGGTCACAGGTTCAATCCCTGTCACGCCCACCATCCGATCTCCCTGACATCGTTGACAAATCCCCGCCTTGGGGATTTTCTCTTTCCTGAGCCTGGCGCGAGCTCCAGATCCAGCACTTTGCGGAGCGAAGGCTTGCACGTGATTGATCCGCGACCATGATCCAGGCCGGATTTCAATGGCTGTGGGATAGCCCCATACGTGGGAAATAGGGGGACGTATGACGCAAAGAACGCGGACACGTAAAGCGATATCCATAATCCTCGGCCTCGCCCTGGTTGGGGCTGGCCTCCTCGGTTTCTGTTATATGCAGTTTCATGTCGTCGAACCCATCAGCATCAAGCTTTGGCTGATCCCGATCACGATCCTCGCGGCTGGGGCAGCGATCCTCTGGGACGATTTCAAAAATCCCTAGCGAGACGACAGCTCTCCCCGTTTTGACGCCCGAGCGACGGCCGGCAAGCTGGCGAAAGGGCAAATAGAGCAATTCCAGCAAAAGTGCGTGCCAGACCTTCTTCGCTTCTCGTCGAGGCGACGTATCGTCAGTCACCGATCACTGCCAGTTCGAACCTGTGGCCCGACATCGGCATGTCTTGGCAAACGATAGTGGTCGTTGGGCTTTGTCCGATTCGTACTGATTGCAGCGACGGCGCGATCGCATATGAGAACATGCTCACGCGCTCGTCACTTGCATTAGCGTATTCAAGTTTCAGCCCCTCGTTGGTCAAGCATCCAGAGCCGCCGGTTTTGTGACGGCCGGATGACGAGTTTGTGACAAAATGCGTGTTATTTCAGCAACATAGCAGCCCCGCCCTGCTGTCATGATCGACATCGTTATTGCGACGCAACATGCCGCTGTGTAACTACCGCGGCGAGGCAGGCACCGGGTCAAAAGGCGCCGCTTCGCTCACACGGGTTGAAGATACGTAGGGACTGCCGATGGCAACGGTCTTCATCCTTCTGCATCTGAACTGGAGGTTATTCCATGAACATTAAGAGCCTTCTTCTCGGCTCCGCTGCAGCACTTGCAGCAGTATCCGGCGCTCAGGCTGCTGACGCTATCGTTGCTGCCGAGCCGGAACCGGTTGAATACGTTCGCGTCTGCGACGCCTACGGCACCGGCTACTTCTACATCCCGGGCACCGAAACCTGCCTCAAGATCAACGGTTACATCCGTTTCCAGGTTGACGTTGCTCCGAACGCCAGCTCGATCGGCGCCGGCGGCGGTGGTTCTGTCGCTAACGACTCGGACTGGGACGCCCGTACGCGTGGTCAGGTTCAGTTCACGGCCAAGAGCGACACCGAATATGGTCCGCTGACCGGCGTTATCGTCATGCAGTTCAATGCTGACAACGCTTCGGCTCAGAAGGCCATTCTCGACTCCGCCTACATCGACATCGCCGGCTTCCGCGCTGGTCTGTTCTACAGCTGGTGGGACGATGGTCTCTCCGGCGAAACGGACGATATCGGTTCTCCGGTAACGCTGCATAACTCCATCCGTTATCAGTACGAAACCGACGCTTTCTACGCTGGCATCAGCGTTGATGAGCTGGAAGACAGCCCGTTCTATGACGGCGAAACCGCCAACAACGTTGGCGTTGCAGTCGGTCTCGGCGGCAAGGCTGGTGCATTCAGCTACCAGATCACTGCCGGTTACGACACCGACAACGAAGAAGGCGCCGTCCGCGCTATGGGTACGGTTGCTGTCGGTCCGGGCACGCTCGGCCTCGCAGTTGTCTACGCGAGCAACCCGAACGCCTATTACAACAAGGCTGAGTGGGCGATCGCTGCTGAATACGCCATCAAGGCGACCGACAAGCTGAAGATCACCCCGGCTGTTCAGTACTACAACAACTACGGCATCACTGCTGGCGAGTTCAACGACGACAATGATGCCTGGAAGGTCGGTCTGACGGTTGATTACCAGATCGTCGACAACCTCTCCACCAAGATTTCGGTTCAGTACCTCGATCCGGACAATGCTAGCGACGTTACCTCGGGCTTCTTCCGCCTGCAGCGCGCGTTCTGATAAAAGGCTGCCGGCTAGAACAGGATGACGTCCGAAAACCGTTCACACTTTTCGGCATTATGCTCTGGACCGGCAGCTACAAATTCCTGATCTGACTGACCTCCGATCGGGAAAGAATGGGCCTGGACTTCCCTGCCTGGGCCCATTCCCCTTGACCGGACGTGCGTCCAAGACGGCACACTCGATGAGTGCCTTGCCACTGTCGTTTCACATCGGTTCGTTGCCGATGTCCGGCAGCCTGTGTCATTGCCGGACCTTGTAACCAGCAAGCTCAACCAACTTTTCATTCATCTGCCGCCGATCGCCGAGCGAGCCCGGTGGCCGACAAAATTTTTGCGCCTCAGCAATAACGGCGCCAAATTCGGACACAGAGCCATGCCATGGCGAACCGAGGGTGAGGTAGTGATTCGCCTCGCTACGACATGGGGCCACGACATGGGGTTTGAGATCGAAATGAAGTTATACGCGCTTGCCGCTGCCGCCCTTTTTTCCGCCGTCCTCGCCTTGCCGGCCTCTGCCGCGCCGGCCGCGCCCTTAGAGACCTTTCCTGGTGCGCCCGGCGTCATTACGCTTTCCGGCAAATGCGCCAAGCTGGTCGTCGCCAAATTCGACGCCACCAAGGGCTGCAAGAACGAGCTTGCCAGCGTCACGCTGGCCAATGGCGTGGTGACCTTCATCTTCACCTCGGATGGCAAGGCGCTGGGCTTCCAGGGCGACGGCAGCGGCATCAAGCCTGCCTCCAATGGCAATGCCCGCCTGCCGCTCAGCCTCGTCACCACGGGTGTCGGCAACAAGATGACCGGAGAGGTCAAGGTCGCCGGCTTCTGCACTTTCGGCAATCCCTATGCCGGCAAGCCGATCGCGGTCGAATGCACCGCCGAAAGCAAGGACTCCTCCTTCACCGGCAGCTTCCGCACTGGCGGCAAGCTGGTGAAGAAGGGTAAGTAGCCGCCCTCAAGCGCACCAGGCACTGCCGGCGGCCCCTGGCTTGCGTGCCAGGCCCTCATTGATCAGTTGCGCGCCGAAAGAGCGCCCGTCGCGCGAGACGACGCGCGGCGCGCCAGAGGGCTCGGCCTTACCCGCCGCATTCATGGTGAAGGGTCCGGCGTTCAGAAGCGCCAGCAGCCGCGACTTGGCGGCAAAGGCCACCCGGCGCTCGCCGTCACAGCGCGCCTGGTCGACCACCGGGCTTGCCATGTCGGCAATCACGATCTTCTCGCCCTTGTACCAGAAGACGCCACCGTCGCCGACACAATTGATATGGGCGCCCTGCCCGCAATAGCCGAAGGCGACTGTCCCGGTTTGCGAAACGGCATCGGAAGCCGGCGGCTGCACTGCCTTTATCGGCTGGATCATCGGCGTCGGGATCGCGGCCGGCGGCAGCGGCTGCGGTACTGCGACTTTCGGCGTGGGTGCGGCAAGCGCTACCTGCTTCGGCGGCGCGTCCTTCCTGACGACAGGCCTCGGCTCCGCCGTGTCCCGTGTGATCGGCGTCGATGGTCTTGCAAGCATCGGCTGGATGCTCTTCCAATGGTCGTGGGCGACGATGCCGCCGATCGCGGCAATGCCGATCACCGCCCAGGGCAGCAATCCGCCACCGCTGCTGCGCGCTTTGCTCTTTCCTCTCGCCGGCGCCTTGCGGCGGCCGCGTGTCGCTGTCTTGGCCATCTGTCCGATTCCCGTGAGGCCGGGATTATCGCTGCCCAATCCTTTCCGAAAGGTTGGCGCGGCGACAGGATGATGCCTGGTTCGCCAAACTTTCCCTAAAATGACATGAACACGCCGGCGCGCACCGGAAAGGCTAACGGCACTACCGAAACGCAGCGGGGAAAAAGCTGAACAAATTCCGCGCTCAGACGTTAGCCAGCGAAAAATTCCATCTTTCTGGGGGAAAAATCCATGGATCTTATTATCGCCGACATAATACCGGAGTCGCGTATCCACTATCCCGTCATTTTCGCCCGCCTCTTCGGCGCCATCGTCTTCGGCGGGCTGATCGGCTTCGAGCGTGAGGCCCGCGACCGCCCGGCAGGCTTCCGCACCCATATTCTGATCAGTCTTGCCGCTGCCCTCTTCGCCATCATCTCGATCGAGGCAGTGCACATGCCGGGTTTTACCGATGACGAGCAGGTGCGCATCGATCCGCTACGTGTCATCGAGGCCGTGACCGCCGGCGTCGCCTTTCTTGCCGCCGGCATGATCGTCTTTGCAAGAGGTCGGGTGCAAGGGCTGACGACGGGCGCCGGCATGTGGCTCTCCGGCGCCATCGGCCTCGCCATGGGCTTCGGCTATTGGCCGATCGCTTTCTTCACGACGATCGTCGCCATCTGCGTACTCTTCGCCTTCGGTAAACTCGAACAACGATTCGGCTTTAATTCCGGACAGCGTGTCGATCGCGATGAACACAAATAGAAAAACAGAGCGCCCGGTATCATGCCGGGCGCTAGTGTTGTCGGCGTCATTGTCTGTCGGTCATTCAGCGCGTGTTGCCGAAGGATCGCTTTTCCCAACCGAAGCCGTGCCGCCGATGGCGAAGAGCGGCTTCTGGCGTTTGCCGATATCGACGCGCTCGTCCGCCGCCTCGCGTATGGCCTGCCATTCATTTTCGTGCCGGATGAAGATCTCGCGGGGCACAAAGTTGATCGTCATATGTTTTTCACCCTGTTTCAAATCTACCGTCAGCGCCGGAGACTTCCGGAATACCCGTTATTTCTTGGTCTCTGCATTCCCTGACGTCTTAACGTCGGGGCCCTTGATGTCGGGGCCACCCTTGGAAAGATCGGCGCCGGTAACATGGGCCGGGACGTGAATGTCGTGGTAGACGCCGGGCGTCAGCGTCAGGTCGACATGATGCGGCGGCAGCACCTGCGCCTTCTGCATGCGGTTCGGCTTCGCCCGCTTCATGCGGTCGGACGCCTCCGTGCGTTTGTCGGGAAGATGGGTCGAAGTGTGCATCATCGGCCTCCTTTTTTAAGCTCAACCAGGGCCTAACGGGCGGGCATCAGGTTGGTTCCAAAAAAATCACCCAATCGCAGTGTGACGACCGACCTTGACTGGCCCGCGAAGTTCATTACCTAGTGCCTATCCCGCAGCCTTCCAGACATCGGCTGACGGGGAACTTTGGTGCCGGGCCCCTCTGGCGAGAGTTTTACGGCGCTCTCGTGATGTCGGTACCGCCTGCAGCTTAGCCGGCGGATTTTTCATCGATGAACAAGCTCACCATGCCTGACCCGCGTGCCCGTTGTGGCGTGCCGCGTTTTTCCACTAAATCGACCCTCTTCAACACGATTTGCGGCCGCGAGGTGCGGCCATGAATCAACCCGTGACCCAATCCTCGCTCAGCTATTTCCGCTGGGCTTTCATCGTCACTGCCCTCGGCCTCGTTCTCGGCGCGGTGCTCGGCTGGCAGACGACCGGTACGATCGGCGGCATGGCGACCGTCTTCTTCATCTGCACGGTGCTTGCGGTGCTGGAGATCTCGCTCTCCTTCGATAATGCCATCGTCAACGCCAACAAGCTGAAGGAGATGACGCCGGTCTGGCAGCAGCGCTTCCTTACCTGGGGCATCATCATCGCCGTCTTCGGCATGCGCATCGTCTTCCCGCTGGCAATCGTCGCGATCGCGGCACAGATCGGCCCTTGGGATGCTCTGGTGCTTGCCGCACGCGAGCCGGCCGAATATGCCCGTATCATGAACGACGCGCATCTGCCGATCGCAGCCTTCGGCGGCACTTTCCTGATGATGGTCGGCCTCAACTACTTCTTTGACTACAAGAAGGAAATCCACTGGCTTCCCGGCCTGGAAAGGGTGATGGCGCGTTCGGCCGCCATCAAGGGTATCGAAATCGCCGTCGTGCTGGCGCTGATGCTGGTTTTCTCCTGGCTGATCGGCGGGGAGGAAGCGACCGTCTTCGTCAACTGCGCCCTCTACGGCCTGCTCACCTTCCTCGCGGTCGAGGTGGTCGGCGGGCTGCTCGATGCCTCGCAAAAGACGATGAGTGCCGCCGCCAAGGGCGGTCTAGGCGCCTTCATCTATCTGGAGGTGCTGGATGCAAGCTTTTCCTTCGACGGCGTCATCGGCGCCTTCGCGCTGACGCAGAACCTCTTCGTCATCGCGATCGGCCTCGGCATCGGCGCCATGTACGTGCGCTCGATGACGATCATGCTGGTGGAGAAGGGAACGCTTGCCGAATACCGCTATCTCGAGCATGGCGCCTTCTACGCCATCCTGATCCTCTCGGTGATCATGTATGCGCAGACCCTGGTGCATATCCCCGAGGTTATCACCGGGCTCGGCGGCGCGGCCTTGATCGGCCTGTCCCTCTGGTCGTCCATCCGCCACAACAGACGCGAAAGGGTGGAGGATCACGGCGCCCGGCAGGAGGAGCTTCGCGCCTGACGATGTAAGAAGCCGCAGTGCGCGACGCCCATGCAGCTAAAAATAAAGCCCGCGACCATCCGGTTGCGGGCTAATTCATTCATGCATGGCTTGAAGGTCTTAGCGGGAGACCTGACCGAAGGAGGCTGGGTCGATACCGAGTGTGGTGAGGTCATTGGCACGCGGGCGGCGGCCGGCTTCGACAGCAGCGCTGACGGCGTTTGCTGCACCAAGGACGGCGAATGCGCGGCCAAAGAAGCCAGTACGGACTGAATTGCGAAGTGCGGACATTGTCCTTTTCCTCTTGCTCTATGATTGACTATTCATAGATGGCATCGCGCATAGACCTCCACAATGCTCAGAAAATCACCTCGGCCATGCAAAAACAGGAGGCCGGCGCATGTCTCCATGGCCGACCTCGAGGGAGGGGGTGGGTCGTCTTTTTCTTTTAGTCTTCGTTTGCCGCCAGCTGCGAGAGCACCTGTCCCCTGCCGCGCAACCGCAGGATCAGCGGGATGAGGAAGGCGGCCGCTGCAACGATAAGCAGGCCTGCCGCGATTGGCGACATCACCAGCGTCGTGACGTCGCCCTGGCTGATCGCCAGCGCCCGGCGCAGCTGCTGTTCGGCAAGCGGCCCGAGGATCAGGCCGACCACGGCAGGCGCGATCGGATAGCCGAAGAGCCGCATCACATAGCCGAGCAGACCGAAGGCGAGCAGCATGCCGAGCTCGAACACCGACGGATTGGCGCCGATCGTCCCGAGCGTCGCAAACAGCAGAATGCCGGCATAGAGCCACGGCTTCGGAACGGTCAGCAGCCGCACCCAGAGCCCGATCATCGGCAGGTTCAGCACCAAGAGCATCGCATTGGCGATGAGCAGGCTGGCGATCAGCCCCCAGACGAGCTGCGGATTGGTGGCAAACAGCAGCGGCCCCGGCTGCAGCCCGTATTGCTGGAAGCCGGCAAGCATGATCGCCGCCGTTGCCGTCGTCGGCAGGCCGAGCGTCAGAAGCGGCACCAGCGTGCCGGCGGCAGATGCGTTGTTCGCCGCCTCGGGACCGGCTACGCCTTCAATCGCGCCATGGCCGAACTCTTCCGGGTTTTTCGCCAGCCGCTTTTCGGTCGCATAGGAGAGGAACGTGCCGATTTCGGCGCCGCCCGCCGGCATCGCGCCGATCGGGAAACCGATCAGCGTGCCGCGCAGCCACGGCTTCCACGAGCGTGACCAGTCCTCCGCGTTCATCCAGAGCGAACCCTTGACCGCCTCGACCTTCTCGGCGATCCGGTTGCCCTGCGCCGCGATATAAAGCGTCTCGCCGATCGCAAACATCGCCACGGCCAGCGTCGTCACCTCGATACCGTCGAGCAGGTCGGGAATGCCGAAGGAAAGCCTGGCCTGCCCGGTCTGCTGATCGATGCCGACCATGGCGAGCGCAAAGCCGATGAACAGCGAGGTCAGACCCCTTAATGCCGAATCGCCGAAGGCCGATGAAACGGTGACGAAGGCAAGCACCATCAGCGCGAAATACTCGCGCGGCCCGAAGACCAGCGCCAGCTTGACGATGTAAGGCGCGATGAAGGCAAGCCCGAGCGTGGCGATCAGGCCGGCGACGAAGGAGCCGATCGCCGCTGTCGCCAGCGCCGGTCCGCCGCGTCCGGCGCGCGCCATCTTGTTACCCTCGAGTGCGGTGACGATCGAGGCGCTTTCGCCTGGCGTGTTGAGCAGGATCGAGGTCGTCGAACCGCCATACATACCGCCGTAATAGATGCCGGCGAACATGATCAGCGAGCCGCCCGGATCGAGCTTGTAGGTGACGGGCAGCAGCAGCGCCACGGTGAGAGCCGGGCCGATGCCGGGAAGCACGCCGACGGCGGTGCCGAGCGTCACGCCGACCATCGCATAAATCAGGTTCATCGGCTGCATCGCAACCAGGATACCCTGCCATAGGAATTCGAATGTGCTCATCTTGGTGTCCCAAGCGGCATTTCCGGCCGTGCGTTTCGCAACCGGGCGCCGCGCAAAATCAAAAGAGCTGACAGCGCGTCCCGCGCGGTCAGAAGAACAGATGTTCGAGCGGGCCGGCCGGCAGTGTCAGCTGCAGCAGCTGCGAGAAGATCGCCCAGACGACGAAGCTGAAGACGATGCCAAGTGGCAGCGAGATCCAGAGCTTGCGTTTGCCGAAGCCGCGTGCCGTCAGCGCAAACAGCACGCCTGTCGCAATCGAGAAGCCGGCGACGCGCAAAAGCAGCATCTGGCCGGCAAGACCGGCGACGATCCAGATGACGGGTGCGACTTCCTGCCGGTCACGTTCGGGAAAATCGCCGCGCCAGGCTTCGAAGGCGGTCCAGATCCCGAGACAGAAGAGGCCGAACGCCACCACTTGAGGCACTGTCGCCGGACCGATGCGGTCGTACTGCGCAATCGTTTTCAGATGCGACGCATCCCAGGCCATCACGCCGGCGATGGCGAAGAGGAAAACGGCAATGATGAACGCCGCCCAATCAGGGCGGCGTTCGGTTGCCGAGGAGGCGTTATCCTCGCTCATTGAACAAGTCCGATGTCTTTGAGAATGCCTTCAGTGGCCGAGACATCCTTTTCGAGCTGCGCCTTGAAGGCATCGCCGGACAGATAGGTGTCGGCCCAGCCCTTGGTCTTCAGCGTTTCCTGCCAGGTGGCGGAGCTGTGCAGCTTCTCGAAATCGGCGGTGACGGCTGCCACCTGCTCTGCCGACAGGCCGGGGGCAGCAGCAACCATGCGCCAGTTCTGGATGATGACGTCGGTGCCGGCTTCCTTCAGTGTCGGGGCATCGACACCGTCGATACGCTTTTCGCTGGATACGGCGAGAAGACGGAGCGTGCCTGACTTCACCTGCGATTCGAACTCGCTATAGCTCGAGACGCCGGCCGTGACCTGGCCGCCGAGAATAGCGGCGAGCGCTTCACCGCCGCCGGAGAAGGCGACATAGTTGATCTTCGTCGGATCGACGCCGGAAGCCTTGGCGATCAGGCCGACGGCGATGTGGTCGGTGCCGCCGGCAGAGCCGCCGCCCCAGGAAACCGCACCCGGATCCTTCTTCAGAGCCGCGACCAGATCGGCCATGGTCTTGATCTCGGACGCGGCAGGAACGACGACAGCCTCATACTCGCCGGTCAGGCGGGCGATCGGCGTGACATCCTTGAGCGTCACCGGCGACTTGTTGGTGAGGATCGCGCCGACCATGACATAGCCGCCGACGATCAGCGAATTCGGGTTGCCGGCAGCCTGGCTGCTGAACTGCGCAAGGCCGATGGTGCCGCCGGCGCCCGGGACGTTCTGGACCTGCACGTTGCCGGAGATCTTCTCCTGCTGCAGCGCGGTCTGCAGCGAACGGGCCGTCTGGTCCCAGCCGCCGCCGGGAGCGGCGGGCGCGATGATGGTGTAATCGGCCGCATAGGCCGGCAGCGCGATGGTCGCTGCAAGAAGGGTTGCGATGAATGTATGCTTCACGATGTGTCCTCCGTCGGCGGCTGAGCAAACCGCCTGTTATTCTCAAGGGAATCGGGAGGAATGGCCGGCCAGCGGACGCAAGCGTCCTGAATGACGAGCGGAATACCTCCCAAGGCTTCAACTCTCCGCCTCCACGGAGAAGAAGTAGCCAAAGCGACCACAACAACCTGTCATTTAGCTGACATCGGCGAGATATCCAGAAGGAGACGACACTTTTTTGCCGTAATTGGCAGGCGCGGATCTAAATCCCGGTTCTTCGCTGCCGGATGACCAGTACTTCCAGCGGCCACGAAGTATGGCCGCGAGCCTCATCTGGCGAGAGCTACAGGCGGAGCGATCCAAAGCTCTGCAAGGAGGGTGAACCGGCTGAAAGCTGACGCCTTCACTGCGTCCGCAGAACCTCATTCCAGTGCGCAATCAGCCGCGCCCGTTTCACCTGGTCGAGATAGACCATCAGCCCGGGGCTGACCGGCACCGGTCGCAGTTGGGCGCCGAGCAGTTCCTGCAGCGTATTGGCGGTATTCTCTCCTGCCACCTCGGGGCTGACGGCCGGGATCTGCAGCTCGCGCGCCATGATCGTCTGCCCTTCCCTCGACATGAAGAAGGTGAGGTAACGCCGACCAAGCTCCGGCTCGGCGGCGGCCTGCGGCACCAGCCCGATCCGCGACATCACCACGGTATAATCCTTCGGCAGCACGATGCCGACATCGGGATAGCGCGAGGCCCAATCGGCCGCATAGGAGCCGAGAATATTGTAGCCGAGCACGAAGCGCCCGTCGGCAACGCGTTCGAGGATCGCCGAACTCGTCGAATAAAGCTTGACGCCGGCAGCCCCCATCGCCCCGATCACCGACCAGATATCGCCGAACTGCTCCTGGTCGCGCGCCATGAAAAGAAAGCCGACGCCGGAACGCTCGATGTCGTAGGTGCCGATCCGCCCATAGACCTCGTTGCCCTTGCGCTTCAGATAGTCGACGAATTCAGCCCGCGAACTGGGCACCGGCTCATGCGCAAAGCTCGGCTTGTGATAGACAAACACCGCCGGCTCGAAGGTGAGCGCATAGGCGGTGTTGCGCCAGTTCGCCCATTTCGGCCATGCAGCACTCATCGGCAGGTTGCTGACCTGTGCATATCCGTCGTTGGAAAGCTTCACCTGCAGGTCCATCGCCGAGGAGAAGGCGAAATCCGCCGTCTTCTTGCCGTCATCCGTCTCCCGGACGATCCGGTCGTAGATGTCGCCGGTCAGCATGTCCTCATATTTGACTGCGATATCGGGATTGGCGTCCAGGAAACCCCGGATCATCGGCTGCGCCAGGGGCTCGTCGAGCGAGGAATAAACCGTCAGCACCGGCGCATCGGCATTGCCCGACTTCGCCGGATAGAAGGCCTGATCGGCTAGCGCGAAGCCCGGCCAGAACGCCAGCAGCAAGATGAAAACTCTCCTCATGCCGCAACAATGCCTGAGCGCGCCCAGAGGAGCAAGGGCGCCGGACTAGGCAGCGACCCACTCCATCAGCGCATTCTGCGCATGCAGCAGAAAAGCCTTGGCGATACGGCTTCGGCAGAGCGGATGTTCCATCGCCCCCGCCGTTACCTCCTCGCCGCGCCGAACCGGCGGGCACGGCAGGGAGATCGCACCCTCCGACAAACGATCGAGCAGATACCCTGATCGACAAACTCACTGCATTGGCCGACAAGGCGTCCATCGCCATCCGGGAGCTCAAGGAGCGGGATTGGGCCGACGGAGGAAGCCATTCTCTGGGCGAACGCGGGCGGGCTGAGTGGCATTTGGGGTCGGGGAGCACTTTACCTACTAGGCGACCCAACTTCGCGACCTAGGTGTCCCCTATGCATCCAAACCACATTTGAGCTGGTTTGCTCCTATTCAGTTTTGATGCCTGTGTTTAGCGTCACATAATAACGCGCAACAGCAACATCCATCTCTGCAATTACCAGTTGATACACCAATCGGGCACTCTTAGCGCCACCGTCTGAAGCTCTCAACGTAAGATCAATTATTTCCTGGGGTGAGTTGGCCATTCGAAAAGTTGGAGCCACAAGTAGATCATATCCGTCCTTGTTCCATTCAGTGTCACCTTGATCGTCAGATTTTGCTATTTCATCTTCCATTTCACTATCAATTCGCCGCTTTGCATCGGACAGCATTCGTAGGACTTCCTCAAGGTCTCCTTGCCCGATTGGTCTCTTTTGATCGCTCATCCGAGACTTTGCGCGTGTCGTGATCTCCTCTAACTCATGAATGGCCGCCATAGCAGCACCCACAGCGGCGTTGAACTTTTTCGACGGAACCCGCAGGATTTTGGGTGATGGGTCCGGCTCTGCTTTGCGTCGTAGGAAACCAAGCATTGTGTGTTCTCTCGTTCAAGGGGAACCGCCCGGGTTTGCCGGAGACCGTTTGGTTTAAGCTATGCGGCCATGGCTGGCGCGTCCAGCATGACGTAGTATCGTTCTTCAGCTTCGGCTGGTGGAATGTTGCCGATGGGCTCCAGAAGACGGCGGTGCCGCCGCGCCAATGAGGACTTGGCCATCTGCATGCGCGCCTTGTCGACGTCGACTATCCCGGCGCCGACAAGGTTCGTGTCGTGATGGATAACCTATCAACCCACACGACCTCCGCCGTCTATCAGACCTTCCCAGCCGCCGAGGAGCGCCGGATTTTGCGACGTCTGGAGTTCCACTACACGCCCAAGCACGCCAATTGGCTCAATATGGTCGAGATCGAGGTCGGCGTCCTGTGCCGCCAATGTCTTGACCGCCGCATCGCCAGTCGCGACAGCCTTGAAACCGAGGTCCGGACCTGGCTGCGACGCCGCACCGAAAGGGCCATCGCATCCGATGGATGTTCTCAACACAGCACGCAAGAGCCAAGATGGCAAAATCATATCCAACGCCATCGCTCAACGAGGCAGGAAAAGTGTGTAGCGGTTTTCCCAGGCAAAGCGCGAAGAGCTTTTGCCGGGAATTGCGTAAAGACAAAAGGATAGAGCGGTTCTGCGCTTCCGTTAAAAGCTGAATCGCTCTAGGTCGCGACCCACTCCATCAGCGCATTTTGCGCATGCAACAGAAAGGCCTTGGCGACGCGGCTTTGGCAGAGCGGATGCGCCATCGCCTCCGCCGTCACCTCCTGGCCGCGCGTAACCGGCGGGCACGGCAGAAAGATCGCATCCTCCCGCAAACGATCGAGCACATCGGCCCCGATCCGGTAGCCGGCGAGCGCGTCCGAGGCGGCATCGCCCGGCCATGAATCGGTAATGACGACGTCGGCATTCGATAGCTCGCCCATATCGGTGCTCACGCGGAAGCGTCCATTGAGCAACGCGGCGTCGCTGATGTGCCAGCGTTCGGGATAGACCTGCACCACCTCGATCGGCAATGCGATCGACGCTTCGGCCCAGGAGCGGAGGATATTTGTGTCCGCCGCCACGCCAACGACCTTCAATCCGTCGATCGAACCGCGCCGGCCCTTGATATAGGCAAGGTCGCCGAGCGTCTCGCAGGGATGGTTGGAGCGTGTCCGCGCATTGATGACAGGCACCGGCGAGGCTGCCGCCACCGCCTTCAATGTCGCGAGCTCCCTGGTGCGGATCACCAGCATGTCGAACCAGTTGCCGAGATAACCCTGGATATCGCCGGTTTCCTCCCTGGCATTGAAGCCGATCGGCACATGCGCGCAGATACCGCCCATCGCCTGGATGCCGAGATCGAAGGCGGTGGTATTACGCCAGCCGCCGTCATCGACAATCAGCGCGACGCGTTTGCCCGCAAGGCTCTGCGGCATCGCACGCTCATCCCAGGCTTTGGCAAGCTCACCGGCGCGACCGATGATCGACCGAAGCCCGGCCTCCGGAATGTCATGAAACTCCAGAAAATTCCGGGCCGAACCTGTCATTCCAACCCTCGTTGCGCTTGAAACCGTCGCCACAATACCCTTCGCTGGCCTCACGGCAATCTCCCAAGCAGCCGCGAATCACATTCCATACCGCGTTGGATAGCCTCGCGATTCGTCTTCCAAGCTATGTCCTGGGTCCGGCTCAAGCCTTAAATCGGTGGGCGATCGGTTTTATGATGTCGATTCAGAAAGTGTCGGCCAAAGCAGAACATTCCATTTTTCTCCGATGTGAATTGTCTTTTGCTCACAAAGGATTAGGGATTGGCTCCACCATTCACCCATTCAGAGTATTGATGAAGATCGACGACGTTATATGGTCGCGCCGCCGCGTTAAAAACGTCGAGACCGCCCGAATTATTATTCGGGGGACGACTCTACGCGACAAAAACTCTATAAAAAGCTAGACTAAACTAGGAAGATCCATGGGAGGGGTCATGGAACGACGACTGAGCGCTATTCTTGCTGCAGACGTCGTCGGCTACAGCCGACTGATGGGCATCGATGAATCCGGCACGTTGCAGGCGCTGAACCGCCATCGCTGCGAGCTGGTCGACATTCGTATTTCGGATTACAAGGGCCGGATCGTCAAACTCACCGGCGACGGCATCCTTGCCGAATTCCAGAGCGTGGTGAATGCGGTCGCCTGCGCCGCCGAAATCCAGCGCAGCATGGCGGCCCGTAACGAGAACGTGCCCAAGGACGAGCGCGTCGAATTCCGTATCGGCATCAATCTCGGCGATGTCGTGGTCGAGAACGGTGACATATTCGGAGACGGGGTCAATCTCGCCGCCAGGCTCGAGCGCATCGCAGCGCCGGGCGGCATCGCCGTGTCGGCCTCGGTACGCGACCAGGTCGGTTCGCGCCTCAATCTCGGCTTCGAATTCATCGGCGAACATATGCTGAAGAACATCAGGCAGCCCGTTCAGGTCTATACCGTCAGCTTGGCGCCGCCTTCCTCCGCCAGATTGGTGGCGCAGAACCGCAATACCTGCTTCATCGCCGTGCTGCCCTTCACCAATATGAGCGGCGATGCCGACCAGGATTATTTCTCCGACGGCATCACCGAAGACATCATCACCGATCTCTCCAAGATCTCCAGCCTGCACGTCGTGCCGCGCAACACCATTTTCACCTACAAGGGCATATCGGTAAAGGTGAAGCGGCTCGCTCAGGAGCTTGGCGTGCGCTACGTGCTCGAGGGAAGTGTGCGCATCGTCGGCAATCGCGTGCGCATTTCCGGCCAGTTGATCGACACCGCCAATGGCGACCATCTCTGGGCCGAGCGTTACGACCGTGACATGACCGACATCTTCGCCATCCAGGACGAGATCACCCATGCGATCGTCGGCCAGTTGAAGGTGCGCCTGCTGCCGGAAGAGAAGAAGGCGATCGCGACTGAGCCGACCGCCAATGTCGAGGCCTATACCTATTATCTCAGGGGCCGCCAGCTCTCCCACACCTGGACCAAATCCTATCTGCAGCTCGCAAGGCGCATGTTCTGCAAGGCGGTGGAGCTCGATCCGGATTATGCCCGCGCCTATGCCGGCATCGCCGATTGCGACGCGGCGATCCGTGACTGGGCGCCTGACGACGTGCCGCTGAGGCGCATCCTCGAGATGAGCGCCCGCGCCCTGGCGCTCGATCCTGACCTTCCCGAGGCTCATGCCTCGCACGGCCTGGCCCTGCATCAGAGCGGTTATGACGACAGGGCGGCGGCAGCCTTCGAACGTGCATTGGCGCTCGACCCGAACCTTTTCGAGGCGAATTTCCACTATGCCCGGTTCTTCTTCATGCACGGCAACTTCGCCGAATCCGTGCAATATTTCACCCGCGCCGCCGCAATCCGCCCTGATGACTACGTCTCGCCGATCCATCTGATGTCCGCTTATCGCTCGCTCGGTCGGGTGCTGGATACGGAAAACTGGGCGCGCCTCGGCCTGCTGCGCGCCGAACGCGCCCTCAACCTCAATCCGGAAAATTCCGGCCCCGCCCACCGCGGCGCGCTGGCGCTTGCCCATATGGGCGACGCGGCAAGGGCACGCGACTGGGCCGACCGCGCGATCGCCATCGATCCCGACGACATCGTCGCGCAGTATAATCTCGCCTGCGTCTACTCCGTCCTCGGCGACGTCGACCAGGCGATCGATCTGCTGGAGAAGCTGCTGCCGAACAGCTCCGTCTACCATATCAAATGGTTCGACAATGATTCCGACCTCGACAACATCCGCGACGATCCCCGCTTCCGGAAGCTGCTCGCCGCCGCAATGATGCAGCGCGAACGGATCGAAAGGACCGGGAGCTGAGGTCGAACCTTTCCAGGCCGTTCACTGGCGCATCGGCCCGAAAATCGGAATCGATTTTCGGAAAGCACGATGCGTAGATTCAAAGTGTTACAGCGTCCTTTGCGCGTCTGAAGGACGCGCGGCGCTGTAAGCTTGAAAATCGCTGTGACATCCCTGCTTCATCTCTGTAATCTCCCTTGAAAAACAGGGGAAACATCCGTGCGCATCCTGCTCACCGAAGACAATATCGCGTTGGCAGACGGCCTGTCGGCGATCTTGCGCGGCACGGGCCATGCCGTCGATGTCGTCCATGACGGGGCGTCTGCCAATGCGGTCATCGCAGCGGAAAATTTCGATCTGGTGATCCTCGACCTCAACCTGCCCGAGATGGACGGTCTCGACGTGCTGCGCGCCATGCGCGCCCGGCAGAACCAGGCGGCCGTCCTCATCCTGACCGCGCGCGGCACACCGGAAGAGCGGGTGAAGGGGCTCGATCTCGGCGCTGACGATTATCTGATCAAGCCCTTCGATATCGCCGAATTCGAGGCCCGCGTGCGCGTGCTGCTGCGCCGCCAGGCCGGGCTGCGCTCGGCGACCGTCGGCTTCGGCGGCATCTCCTTCGATCTCAATTCCCGCACCTTTTCATCAGGCGCAACGCCGCTCGATATTCCCGCCCGCGAGCTCGGCCTGCTCGAAATCCTCTTCATGCGGGCCGGCAAGGTCGTCGCAAAGGAGGCGATCATTCAATCGCTGACGGCCTTCGACGACGACATTTCCGCAAACGCCATCGAGCAATATGTCAGCCGCCTGCGTAAGCGACTGTCGCCGCACGGCCTGACCGTCAAGACCGCCCGCGGCATTGGCTATTATCTCGACAAGCTGCCCGAGGCCTCATGAAAGCCGCCTATTCCCTCAGGCGCCGGCTGCTCTTCTGGTTGCTCGTCTCCACCGCCGTCATCGGCACGCTGGCCCTTGCCGATACCTATCGCGAGGCGGTCCAGACCTCCAATATCGTCTCCGACCGCGTGCTCGCCGGTTCCGCGCTGGCGATCGCCGAGCGCGTCGTCGTCGCCGAGGACGGCACGCTGCAGGTCGATATCCCCTATGTCGCACTTGAGATGCTGACCTCGGCCGCGCAGGATCGCGTCTTCTACCGCGTCGACGGTCCGCCGGGCCAATTCATCACCGGCTACCAGTCGCTGCCGGTCCTCAAGAAGACGCCGGGCGATGCCGCCGCCTTCGCCGACGATAGCTTCCGCGGCGAGCCGATCCGCATCGCCACACTTGAGCGCTCGGCCTCGACGGGCATCCGCTCCGTGCCCTTCGTGGTGACGGTCGCCGAAACCACCATCGCCCGCCGGCAGTTGGCGCAGGCGATCCTCGTCCGATCCGCACTCCGTCTCGCCTTCATGATCGCGGGCGCAGCCGTTATCGTCTGGATCTCGGTCACGGTGGCTCTGCGCCCGCTCTACAAGCTCGGCGACGCCATCGGTGAACGCAGCCCCGATGACCTGCATCCGATCAAGCAGACCGTGCCGAGCGAGGTCGAGCCGCTGGTCGATACGGTGAATTCCTTCATGGTCCGCCTGCAGTCGGCGCTCGATGCGCTCCGCCATTTCACCGGCAATGCCAGCCATCAGCTGCGCACCCCGCTGGCGATCATCCGCACCCAGCTCGCCCTTTCCGCCCGTGCCGGCTCGCTTGACGAGGCGCAGGCGGCAGCACTGAAGGGCGACCAGGCGGTAGCGCACGCCGAGCGCATCCTTGCCCAGCTTCTCCTGATGGCCAAGATCGACGCTGCCACTGCCAAGGAGGCGCTGACCGCTTCCGCCATCGATCTCGCCGCCATCGCCCAGGAAATCACCGGCGAGCAGATCCCGACGGCCGCCGTCGCCGGCATCGATCTCGGCTTCGAGGGCGAGAGCCCGGCGATGGTCCGCGCCGAGCCGCTGCTGATCGGCGAAATGCTGCGCAAC
The DNA here is from genome assembly GCF_013087615.1 of Rhizobium sp. WYCCWR 11152. Lineage (NCBI taxonomy): Bacteria > Pseudomonadati > Pseudomonadota > Alphaproteobacteria > Hyphomicrobiales > Rhizobiaceae > Rhizobium > Rhizobium sp. WYCCWR 11152. The sequence continues at coordinate 219,214 of NZ_JABFCP010000027.1, forward strand.
CTTGCCGGCAATGCCATCGCCTATGCCGGCAAGGGAGCTGAGGTCACCGTCCGTATCATTGCCGCGTCAGAGACGATCCGCCTCGAAGTCGAGGACAACGGTCCCGGCATTCCGCCCGAGAAGCTGGAGGCGGTGCGCCGGCGCTTTTCGCGCGGCAATGAGTCCGGTGCGCCCGGCGCCGGCCTCGGTCTGCCGATCGTCGAAGAAATCGCCAATCTTTTCAATGCCGCGCTGACGTTGGAGTCGGGCACCGACGGCAAGGGCCTGAAGGCGGCAGTCACCTTTGCCAAGGCAGCGTAAAAGCCGTCGACCTTTCCGCCTTGCTTTCTTTCGCTGCATTGCACACACTGATTTTCGGGAACAGCAAGCCGCACGACGATGCGAGCCGGATAAAAAGAGAAATATGTCGATCAAAGCCAGCATCTATCATCTGACGCATTATACCTATGACAAGCCGGTCCGCCTCGGCCCACAGATCATCCGGCTGAAACCTGCCTCGCATTCGAAGACACGGGTGCTCAGCCACTCGCTGAAGGTCACGCCCTCCAACCATTTCGTCAACCTGCAGCAGGATCCATACGGCAACTACCTTGCCCGCTACGTCTTTCCGGACCCGGTGACCGAGTTCAAGATCGAGGTCGATCTCGTCGCCGACATGACGGTCTACAATCCCTTCGACTTCTTCGTCGAGGAAGAGGCAACCAAGTGGCCCTTCGGATACCCTGAAACGATCCAGGAAGATCTGTCGATCTACATGACGCCGGAGCCGGCCGGTCCGCGCCTCAAGGCGCTGCTGCCGACGCTCGACTGGTCGCCCGACCAGCCGACGGTCGATATGATCGTCGGCCTGAATGCCCGCCTGCAGCGGCAGATCGGCTATGTCATCCGCATGGAAACCGGCGTGCAGACGCCGGAGGAGACACTGGAAAGCGCCAAAGGTTCCTGCCGCGACACCAGCTGGCTGCTCGTCCAGATCCTTCGCCACCTCGGCCTCGCCGCCCGCTTCGTCTCCGGCTACCTCATCCAGCTGACGCCGGACCTGAAGGCGCTTGACGGTCCCTCCGGCACCGAAGTCGATTTCACCGACCTGCATGCCTGGGCTGAGGTCTATCTGCCCGGCGCCGGCTGGGTCGGCCTGGATCCGACTTCTGGCCTGCTGACCGGCGAAAGCCACATCCCGCTTGCCGCCACGCCGCATTATCGCAACGCCGCTCCGATTTCCGGCGGTTATTTCGGCGAGGCCGAAACCGAATTCGCCTTCGACATGAAGGTCTCGCGCGTCGCCGAGCACCCGCGCATCACCAAACCCTTTTCCGATGAAAGCTGGGAGGAGCTCAACGAACTCGGCGAGAAGGTCGATCGTATCCTCGAAGCCGAGGACGTACATCTGACGATGGGTGGCGAACCGACCTTCGTTTCGATCGACGATTTCCAGTCCGAGGAGTGGAACACCGCCGCCGTCGGCCCGACCAAGCGCGAAAAGGCCGACGTCCTGATCCGCAAGCTGCAAGAACGCTTCGCGCCCGGCGGTTTCCTGCATTACGGCCAGGGCAAATGGTATCCGGGCGAAAGTCTGCCGCGCTGGACCTTCTCGCTCTACTGGCGCCGCGACGGCAAGCCGGTCTGGCAGAACCTCGATCTGGTCGCCGCCGAAGGCAAGGATACCGGCGTCACCGCCGAGGATGCCGAAAAGCTCCTGACGGCGATCGCTAAGGAACTGGCGATCAAGCCTGACATGGTGCAGCCGGCCTATGAAGATCCGGCCGACTGGATCATCAAGGAAGGCAACCTTCCCGAAAATGTCGATCCGGCGAATTCGAAGCTGAAAGATCCTGAGGAACGCAACCGCATCGCCCGCGTCTTCGCCCGCGGCCTCACGACCGCGACCGGTTACATCCTTCCGGTCCAGGCATGGAATGCCAAGGCGGCGGAAAGCCGAGTCTGGGTCAGCGAGAAATGGCGCACCCGCCGCGGCAAGATCTTCCTCGTCCCGGGCGACAGTCCGATCGGTTACCGCCTGCCGCTCGGCACGCTGCCCTATGTTCCCCCGGCGCGTTATCCCTATATCCACCCCGCCGATCCGACGATCCCGCGCGAACCGCTGCCTGATGTCTTCGTACCGGCCGGCCGGGCCATGCCGGAAGCCTCTTTCCATGCCGACGAGAGCAATCGCGGCCGGATCGAACAGACGCTCGGCGAACTCCGCGGCGCCGTGCGCACGGCCATGTCGGTCGAGCCGCGCGACGGCAGGCTCTGCGTCTTCATGCCGCCGGTCGAGCGCATCGAGGATTATCTCGAGCTGATCGCCGCAGCCGAAAACGCCGCCGCCGAGCTCAAGCTTCCCGTCCATATCGAAGGTTACCCGCCGCCGCAGGACGAGCGCATCAACGTCATCCGCGTCGCCCCGGATCCCGGTGTCATCGAGGTCAACATTCATCCGGCCTCGAACTGGAAGGACTGCGTCGACATCACAACGGCGATCTACGAGGAGGCGCGCGCCACCCGGCTCGGTGCCGACAAGTTCATGATCGACGGTCGCCATACCGGCACCGGCGGCGGCAACCATGTCGTCGTAGGCGCGGCCAATCCGAACAACAGCCCCTTCCTGCGCCGTCCCGATCTCTTGAAGAGCGTGATCCTCCACTGGCAGCGCCATCCCTCGCTCTCCTACCTCTTCTCCGGCATGTTCATCGGCCCGACCAGCCAGGCGCCACGCATCGACGAGGCTCGTCACGACAGCCTCTATGAGCTTGAGATCGCCATGGCGCAGATCGCTGCCCCCGGCCGCGGCCAGCAGCCGCTGCCCTGGCTTGTCGACCGCCTGCTCCGCAACCTTTTGACCGATGTCACCGGCAACACCCACCGCGCCGAGATCTGCATCGACAAGCTGTTCTCGCCCGACGGCCCGACCGGACGGCTCGGCCTCATCGAGTTCCGCGGTTTTGAGATGCCGCCGAACGCGCGCATGTCGCTTGCCCAGCAATTGCTGGTGCGCGCGCTGATCGCCCGCTTCTGGGTCAACCCGGTCGATGGCAAATTCGTCCGCTGGGGTACAACCCTGCACGACCGCTTCATGCTGCCGCATTTCGTCTGGGCCGACTTCCTCGACGTGCTTGCCGACCTTCGCCAAAACGGCTTCGACGTCAGCCCGGAATGGTTCAAGGCCCAGCTCGAATTCCGCTTCCCCTTCTGCGGCGAAGTCGAATACGAGGGCTCGAAGCTGGAACTGCGCCAGGCGCTGGAGCCCTGGCACGTCATGGGCGAGGAAGGCGCGCCGGGCGGCACCGCCCGCTACGTCGACAGCTCCGTCGAGCGCCTTCAGGTGCGGCTCGAAACCAGCAATGCCGCGCGTTACACCGTCACCTGCAATGGCCGCACCCTGCCGCTAACGCCGACCGGCACCGCCGGCGTGTCGGTCGCCGGCGTCCGTTACAAGGCGTGGCAACCGTCCTCCGGTCTGCATCCCGTCCTGCCGATCAACACGCCTTTGACTTTCGACATTTATGATACATGGTCGAACCGTTCGATCGGCGGCTGCATCTATCATGTTGCCCATCCGGGTGGCCGGACCTATGACACTTTCCCGGTCAACGGTAACGAGGCGGAAGCAAGACGACTCACCCGCTTCGAGCCGTGGGGGCATACGGCGGGCGGATACATTCCGCGCGTCGAGACGGGTTCGCCGGAATTCCCGCTGACGCTGGATCTGCGGCGGCCCGCCGGAATTTAAGGCCAAAGGTTAGGGCCGGGGGGTTAGGGTTTCAGTTTTGATGGGTAAGAGGCCGGCAGCGGAGCGCAAGGGAGAGGCAGAGGACCGCATCGGCAAGGGTGCGGCCTTCGACTATGCACCGCTTCCTGGCACCGCTGACGAGATGGTCGACAACAAAGGCGCGGTCCGCCCGGTCTGGCAGCGTTTTCTCTCGCATCTGAGCGCAATGCCGGAAAAGGATCTCACTGAGCGTTTTGCCCGCGCCGACCGCTACCTGCGCGATGCCGGCGTCTTCTACCGCGCCTATGGCAGCAAGGGCACCGGCGAACGCGCCTGGCCGATTTCGCATATCCCGGTGCTGATCGACGAGCGCGAATGGAAGACGCTGTCGGCAGGCCTCGTCCAGCGCGCCGACCTGCTGGAGGCGATCGTTGCCGATATCTACGGCGACAACCGGCTGGTGGAGGAAGGGGTCCTGCCGCCGGCGCTGATGGCCGCCAATCCCGAATTCCAGCGCCCGCTCGCCGGCATCCGGCCGGGCTCCGGCCATTATCTGCATTTCTGCGCCTTCGAGATCGGCCGCGGACCTGACGGCAACTGGTGGGTGCTGGCCGACAGGACGCAGGCACCGTCAGGCGCCGGTTTCGCGCTGGAAAGCCGCGTCGCGACGACCCGGGCCTTCTCGGATATCTACGCCGAAACCCCGGTCCACCGCCTCGCCTCCTTCTTTGGCGCTTTCCGTGACGCACTTCAGGGCATGAAACATTCGGGCGACGACCGCATCGCCGTGCTGACACCAGGCCCCGCCAACGAGACCTACTACGAGCACGCCTATATCGCCCGCTATCTCGGTCTCATGCTGCTCGAGGGCGAGGACCTGACCGTCGTCAAGGGCCGCGTCATGGTGCGCACCGTCGCCGGCCTGAAGCCGATCGGCGTGCTCTGGCGCCGTCTCGATTCGGCCTTTGCCGACCCGCTGGAGCTGAACCAGAATTCGCATATCGGCACGCCCGGCCTGGTGGAAGCGCTGCGCGCCGAAAGCGTCACCATCGTCAATGCGCTCGGCACCGGCGTTCTCGAAACCCGGGCGCTTCTGGCCTTCATGCCGACCATCTGCCACCGTCTGCAGGGGGAGGATCTGCAACTGCCCTCGATCGCCACCTGGTGGTGCGGTCAGAAGGAAGAGCGCGAGCACGTCGCAAAGAACATCGAGAAGATGGTGATCGGCCCGGCCTATTCCCGGGCACCCTTCTTCGACGACAACGGCGAGTCCGTACTCGGCTCGTCGCTGCGTGCGGCCGCCAAGGATTCCATCACCGACTGGCTGAGTTCGGACGGCCCGAAACTGGTCGGCCAGGAGGTCGTCACGCTGTCGACGACGCCCGCCTGGGTGGACGGCAAGCTCGTGCCGCGGCCGATGTCACTGCGCGTTTTCGCTGCCCGCACGGCAAACGGCTGGCAGATCATGCCCGGAGGTTTTGCCCGCATCGGCTCCGGCGCCGATGTCGCGGCGATCGCCATGCAGTCGGGCGGAGCGGCCGCCGACGTCTGGATCGTCAGCGACAAGCCGGTCGAGCGCCACACGCTGCTGCCGGCCGAGGGCAGCTTTACCCGCAACATGCCGGGCAGCCTGCCAAGCCGGGCAGCCGACAATTTGTTCTGGCTCGGCCGTTACATCGAACGTGCCGAAGGGGCGCTGCGCATCCTGCGCGCCTGGCATGCGCGTTACGCCGAAGCTGCCGATCCGAGCCAGCCGCTGCTCGCCGATGTCTCCGAGTATCTCACAGCCGTCGATATCGATACCGCCGAGGCCGTGCCGGAAACACTGCTGCGCAACATCGACAGCGCCGTTTATTCGGCGAGCAACATCCGCGACCGTTTCTCGCCGGACGGCTGGCTGGCACTCAACGATCTCGCCAAGACTGCCCGCCGCTTCCACGTCACCGTCGCTGCCGGCGACGACGCCAGCCATGCGATGACGATCCTTCTGCGCAAGCTTGCGGGCTTTGCCGGCCTCGTGCACGAGAACATGTATCGCTTCACCGGCTGGCGCTTCCTCTCGCTCGGCCGCTATATCGAGCGCGGCCTGCACATGACGCGCCTGCTCGGCCACATGTCCGGCCCGGACGCGCCCGACGGCGCGCTCGACATGCTGCTCGAAATCGGCGACAGCGTCATGACCCACCGCCGCCGCTACAACGTCAACACGGCGCGGCTGACCGTCACCGACCTCTTGGCGCTCGACCCGCTGAACCCCCGCTCGGTCCTCTTTCAGGTGAACGAGATCCACCACGAGGTCGAGCAGCTGCCGAATGCCCTGATCAACGGCCAGATGTCGCCCTTCTACCGCGAGGCGATGCGGCTCCATTCCGGCCTGGCAGTGATGACGCCGGAGGGCATGGGGGTCGAGGTCTATCAACGGCTCGAGCGCGAATTGGAGCAGCTTTCCGATCTGCTCGCCCAGACCTATCTCGGGTGACGGCGATGCTCTACGATCTCTCCCTCCGCATGGGTTACATCTACGACGTGCCGGCCTCCGGCGCCCGCCACGTCATCCGCCTGATGCCGCTGTCGCTGACCAATCGACAGCGCCTGGTCGCCGGCTCGATCACCATCTCGCCGACGCCGGACGAGCAGTCGCATTTCGTCGATTTCTTCCATCATCCCACCACCTCCTTCATGCTGCGCGCGCCGCACGAGACGCTCGACATTCGCATGCAGGCCCGCGTGCAGGTGGAAAGCCAGCCGATCGCCGCCGATTTCTCGCCGCTGCTTGCCGACCTGCCGGAGGAGGTCGCCGGCATCTGGTCTCTGGCGCCGGATTCGCCGCACCATTTCCTTGGTGAAAGCCCGCGCCTGACCCAAGCCCGCGAGATCGCCGACTATGCGCGAAACTGCGCGATACCTGATCTGACGGCGATGCAGATCGCCCATGCGCTCTGTACCCGCATCAACAAGGATTTCACCTACGACCCCGACGCGACGACGGTGGACACGGCGCCGCTCGAGGCGTTCACATTGAAGCGCGGCGTCTGCCAGGATTTCACCCACATCATGATCCTCGCGCTTAGAAGCCTCGGCATTCCGGCCGGCTACGTCTCCGGTTTCCTGCGCACCATCCCGCCGCCCGGCAAGGAACGGCTGGAAGGCGCAGACGCCATGCATGCCTGGGTCAGGATCTGGTGCGGTGAGACGAACGGCTGGATCGAGCTCGACCCGACCAACGACATCCCCGCCGGCACGGACCACATCGTCGTCGCCTATGGCCGGGACTATTCCGACGTCGTTCCCGTCATTGGCGTCTTGAAAAGCTATGGCGGCCAACGCGCCGTCCAGGCGGTCGACGTGATCCCGCTGAAATAATCCCAAAACTGGAAAAATCCGACGATTCGTTAAAATTCTATTGACGCCGTAAGGACGGCGGAAAGGAGGAGCGTGCGTAAATCACCTCACAGGGCCTCCTATACAGGTGAACATGATGAGCACCTCCTTTTTGCATCCCTGCCTGCGTCGCATGCTTGGCGACCGTGGCGGCAATTTCGGTATAATGACGGCGATCGTACTGCCCGTCCTTTTTGGTGCCGCCGGCATGGCGATCCAGGTGGGCGATATATTGCTTTCGAAGCAGCAGTTGCAGGAAGCCGCCGATTCGGCCGCGCTGGCAACCGCGACCGCCCTAGCAAACGGCACGATCCAAACCTCGCAGGCCGAGGCCTTCGCGCGGGATTTCGTCGCCGGGCAAATGGCGAATTACATGCAGAGCAGCGTCGATATCAAGAGCACGACAGGCGTCGATGTCCGGACAACGACATCGGGAAAGTCGACATCCTACCAGGTAACTGTTTCACCGAGTTACGATCTCACCGTCAATCCGCTCATGCAAGCGGTCGGCTTCAGCACGCAGCATCTTTCGACGTCGGGCACGACGGTTAGCGGCCATTCGCAAACCCAGGGCTCCATCTCGATGTATCTCGCGCTCGATAAATCAGGGTCGATGGGAGACCCTACCGCCACCGTCACGACGGAATCATACACGTATAACTGCAACCCTCACCTCAACAAAAAGGGCAAGACAATCTACGACACCTGCACCGGCACGCGTACGCGTTATTACACTAAGATAGAAGCGCTGAAGATCGCCGCCGGCAATCTTTTTGGTCAGCTCAATAGCGCGGATCCCAATGCCGAATACGTACGCACAGGCGCGGTATCCTACGATATCAAGGAGTACACGCCTAGCAGTCTTGCTTGGGGAACCGCAGGTGTCTCCAGCTATGTCAACGCGCTTCAAGCGGATGGCGGCACGAACTCCAGTGGCGCAATGAACACGTCCTATTCGTCCCTGACGGCTAAGAACGCTGCAGGGAATGACGCCGAAGACGCCGCCCACCAGCAGAAAACCGGGCAGGTACCGAAGAAGTACATCGTCTTCATGACGGACGGCGACAATAACAATGATAGCAGCGGCGGCCGTTCCTACGATACCGCGACGAAGAAGACATGCGACGACGCGAAATCGAAAGGCATCGAAATCTATACGATCGCCTTTATGGCGCCCGCGGGGGGACAGGCACTGCTGCATTATTGCGCTTCCGATGACGCGCATTATTTCCAGGCGGAAAAGATGGAAGATCTGCTTGCCGCCTTCAAGGCGATCGGAGCGAAGGCTTCCGCACAGCTGACGCGTCTGACGAACTGACGATAGGTCCCGGCGAAAAGCCGAACAAAAAGCCGCTCCGGAACAAACCGGAGCGGCTTTTTGTTATCGCTAGCCCACCCATCAGATCGGGAAAAGCGATTGAAATCAACCCCCTCGGCCCGCTTGAATATGAAGCTTTCGCAAATTTTTTGTTTGTCCAAATCCTTTGTTGCAAGTGCTTAGTAACGATGCATAAACTGTCGGCGGCGCAAGCGACAAATTGATTAAATCAGGCATAACATCCTGAAACCAAATTAAAATTGGCGAGACCTGACGATGAACACTGTTTCCAAGCCGATCATCCCCTCCCCCGCCCCTCGCAGTTCAAGGCCGGAAATTCTCGCTGAAGAAATTATCGAACGTCTGACCTACCGCATCGGCAAGGATGCCAAGGTGGCAAAGCCGCATGACTGGCTGACCGCGACCATCCTGGTGGTGCGCGACCGCATCATCGACAAGTGGATGGCTTCCACCCGCGAGGTTTATGCGACCGGTGCCAAGCGCGTCTATTATCTTTCTCTCGAATTCCTGATCGGCCGCCTGATGCGCGACGCCATCTCGAACCTCGGCCTGATGGAGGAGGTGCGCGATGCGCTCGCCTCGCTCGGCGTCGACGTCAACGTCATCGCCGGCCTGGAGCCGGATGCCGCACTCGGCAACGGCGGCCTCGGCCGACTGGCTGCCTGTTTCATGGAGAGCATGGCGACGGTCGAGGTTCCGGCCTATGGCTACGGCATCCGCTATGTCCACGGCCTCTTCCGCCAGCAGCTGGCCGACGGCTGGCAGGTGGAACTGCCGGAAAACTGGCTCGCCCACGGCAATCCCTGGGAATTCGAGCGCCGCGAAAGCGCCTATGAAATCGGCTTCGGCGGCGCCGTCGAATTCATCACCACCCATGACGACCAGCCGCGCTACGTCTGGAAACCGGCAGAGCGCGTCATCGCCGCCGCCTTCGACACGCCGGCCGTCGGCTGGCGCGGCAAACGTGTCAACACGCTGCGCCTCTGGTCGGCGCAGCCGATCGATCCGATCCTGCTCGATGCCTTCAACGCCGGCGATCACATCGGGGCGCTGCGCGAAAGCAACAAGGCCGAAAGCCTGACCCGGGTTCTCTATCCTGCCGACGCCACCCCGGCCGGCCAGGAGCTGCGCCTGCGCCAGGAATTCTTCTTCTCGTCGGCCTCGCTGCAGGACATCCTGCGCCGCCATCTGCAGCAATATGACGATTTCACCTCGCTGCCGGACAAGGTGGCGATCCAGCTGAACGACACTCACCCCGCCGTCTCGGTCGCCGAACTCGTGCGTCTGCTCTGTGACGTACACGGGATGGATTTCGACCAGGCCTGGGACATCACCCGCCGCACCTTCTCTTACACCAACCACACGCTGCTGCCCGAAGCGCTGGAAAGCTGGGCGGTGCCGCTGTTCGAACGTCTGCTGCCCCGCCACATGCAGATCATCTATGCGATCAATGCCAAGATCCTGATCGACGCCCGCAAGGGCAAGAACTTCTCCGATGGGGAAATCCGCTCGATCTCGCTGATCGATGAAAGCGGCGACCGCCGCGTGCGCATGGGCAACCTCGCTTTCGTCGGCTCGCATTCGATCAACGGCGTCTCGGCCCTGCACACCGACCTGATGAAGGTCACGGTCTTCGCCGATCTGCACAAGCTCTATCCCGACCGCATCAACAACAAGACCAACGGCATCACGCCGCGCCGCTGGCTGCAGCAGTGCAATCCCGGCCTCACCGGCCTGATCCGCGAGGCGATCGGCGACGAATTCCTCGATGATGCCGAGAAGCTGCGTGCGCTCGACGTGCATTCCTCCGATCCGGCTTTCCAGCAGAAATTCGCAGCGATAAAGCGCGCCAACAAGGTGGCACTCTCCAACCTCGTCGCCAGCCGCATGGGCGTGAAGCTCGACCCGTCGGCGATGTTCGACATCCAGATCAAGCGCATCCACGAATACAAGCGCCAGCTGCTGAATATCATCGAGGCCGTCGCGCTCTACGACCAGATCCGCTCGCATCCCGAGCTCGACTGGGTGCCGCGCGTGAAACTCTTCGCCGGCAAGGCGGCGCCGAGTTACTATAATGCCAAGCTCATCATCAAGCTGATCAACGACGTCTCCCGCACGATCAACAACGACCCGTCGGTACGCGGTCTGCTGAAGATCGTCTTCGTCCCGAACTACAATGTCTCTCTCGCCGAAGTCATGGTTCCGGCCGCCGACCTCTCGGAGCAGATCTCGACCGCCGGCATGGAAGCATCCGGCACCGGCAACATGAAGTTCGGCCTCAATGGCGCGCTGACGATTGGCACGCTCGATGGCGCCAATGTCGAGATGCGCGACAATGTCGGCGAGGACAACATCGTCATCTTCGGTCTCAAGGCCGACGAGGTCTCGAAAGTCCGCAGTGATGGCCACAATCCCCGCGCCATCATCGAGGGATCGCGCGAACTCGCCCAGGCGCTTGCCGCCATCGGCTCCGGCGTCTTCTCGCCCGATGACCGCAACCGCTATACGTCGCTGATCGACGGCATCTATTCGCACGACTGGTTCATGGTCGCGGCCGATTTCGACGCCTACGCCCAGGCCCAGCGCGAAGTCGACCAGATCTGGACCAACCAGTCCGCCTGGTACACCAAGACGATCAACAATACGGCGCGGATGGGCTGGTTCTCTTCCGACCGTACGATCAGACAATATGCAGACGAAATCTGGAGAGCCGGATGAAAACGCCGAAAACCGTCCCTGAAGTAAAGCTTTCCTGGGAAATTTCGGCAGATGAAATCACGGCAATCCTTGCCGGCTCGCATTCCAATCCCTTTGCCGTCCTCGGTGTGCACCAGGCCGGCGACGCTTTCGTCGCCCGGTGCTTCATCCCGGGCGCGGAGGAGGTGACCGCCATGACGCTCGACGGCGGCGTCATCGGCGAACTGAAGCAGCTCCATGCCGATGGCTTCTTCGGCGGTCCGGTTTCCCTCACCAAACTCCTGCCGGTGCGTTACCGCGCCCGGCGCGGCGATGCCGAATGGGCGGTCACCGATCCCTACAGCTTCGGTCCGGTGCTCGGACCGATGGACGATTATTTCGCCCGCGAGGGTTCGCACCTGCGCCTGTTCGACAAGATGGGCGCCCACCTCATCAAGCATGACGGCGCCCAGGGCATCCATTTCGCCGTCTGGGCGCCGAACGCACAGCGCGTCTCCGTCGTCGGTGATTTCAACAATTGGGACGGCCGGCGCCACGTGATGCGCTTCCGCTCCGATAGCGGCATCTGGGAAATCTTTGCCCCTGACGTACCGGTCGGCGTTGCCTACAAGTTCGAGATCCGCGGCCAGGACGGCGTATTGCTGCCCCTGAAGGCCGATCCCTTCGCGCGCCGCAGCGAGCTGCGGCCGAAGACCGCCTCCGTCACCGCCGCCGAGCTGGAGCAGGAGTGGGAAGACGAAGCCCATCTGAAGCACTGGCGCGAGACCGACAAGCGCCGCCAGCCGATCTCGATCTACGAGGTGCATGCCGCCTCCTGGCAACGCCGGCAGGACGGCACGATGCTGTCCTGGGACGAACTCGCCTCCAGCCTCATCCCCTATTGCGCCGACATGGGCTTCACCCATATCGAATTCCTGCCGATCACCGAGTACCCCTACGACCCCTCCTGGGGTTACCAGACGACCGGCCTCTATGCGCCGACCGCTCGTTTCGGCGAGCCGGAGGGTTTTGCCCGTTTCGTCAACGGCTGCCACAAGGTCGGCATCGGCGTCATTCTCGACTGGGTGCCGGCGCATTTTCCGACCGACGAACACGGTCTCGGCTGGTTCGACGGCACGGCACTCTACGAGCACGAAGATCCGCGCAAGGGCTTCCACCCGGACTGGAGCACGGCGATCTACAATTTCGGCCGCACCGAGGTCGTTTCCTATCTCGTTAACAACGCGCTCTACTGGGCCGAAAAATTCCACCTCGACGGTCTGCGTGTCGATGCCGTCGCCTCGATGCTCTACCTCGATTATTCGCGCAAGCACGGCGAATGGATCCCGAACGAATATGGCGGCAACGAAAACCTCGAAGCGGTCCGTTTTCTGCAGGATCTCAACATCCGCATCTACGGCAAAAATTCCAACGTCATGACCATCGCCGAGGAATCGACCTCCTGGCCGAAGGTCTCGCAACCCGTCCATGAAGGCGGCCTCGGCTTCGGCTTCAAGTGGAACATGGGCTTCATGCACGACACGCTGAGCTACATGAGCCGCGATCCCATCTATCGCGGGCACCATCACAACGAACTGACCTTCGGCCTGCTCTACGCCTATTCGGAAAATTTCGTCCTGCCTCTCTCGCATGACGAGGTTGTGCACGGGAAAGGCTCGCTGATCGCCAAGATGCCGGGCGACGACTGGCAGAAGTTCGCCAATCTGCGCGCCTACTACGCCTATATGTGGGGCTATCCCGGCAAGAAGCTGCTGTTCATGGGCCAGGAATTCGCCCAGTGGAGCGAGTGGAGCGAAGAGAAGGCACTGGACTGGAACCTGCTTCAATATCGTATGCACGAGGGCATGCGGCGCCTGGTGCGCGACCTCAATTTCACCTATCGCAGCAAGCCGGCGCTGCATGAGCGTGACTGCGAGGGCGAAGGTTTCGAATGGCTGGTCGCCGACGACCACCAGAATTCCGTCTTTGCCTGGCTGCGCAAGGCGCCGGGCCAGAAGCCGGTCGCCGTCATCACCAATTTCACCCCTGTCTATCGCGAGAATTATTCGATCCACCTGCCGTCCGCAGGTCGCTGGCGGGAAATCCTGAACACCGATGCCGACATCTACGGCGGCAGCGGCAAGGGCAATGGCGGGCGCGTGCAGGCCGTCGATGCCGGCGGCGAAATCACCTGCTCGATCACCTTGCCGCCCTTGGCGACAATCATGCTTGAACCTGAAAATTAGTGACTGGTGGGAGGAGAAAATGGTAGAAAAGCGCGTTCAGCCACTTGCCCGCGATGCAATGGCTTATGTTCTGGCGGGCGGTAGGGGAAGCCGTCTCAAGGAACTCACCGACCGGCGTGCCAAGCCGGCCGTCTATTTCGGCGGCAAGGCCCGCATCATCGATTTCGCTTTGTCGAACGCCCTGAATTCCGGCATCCGCCGCATCGGCGTCGCCACGCAATACAAGGCGCATTCGCTGATCCGCCACATGCAGCGCGGCTGGAACTTCTTCCGCCCCGAGCGCAACGAGAGCTTCGATATTCTGCCCGCCAGCCAGCGCGTCTCCGAGACGCAATGGTATGAAGGCACGGCCGACGCCGTCTATCAGAACATCGACATCATCCAGGATTACGGCGTCGAATACATGGTCATTCTTGCGGGCGACCACGTCTACAAGATGGACTATGAGTGGATGCTGCAGCAGCACGTCGATTCCGGCGCTGACGTCACCATCGGCTGCCTGGAAGTGCCGCGCATGGAAGCGGTCGGCTTCGGCGTCATGCATGTCAACGAGAAGGACGAGATCATCGCCTTCGTCGAGAAACCGGCCGATCCGCCGCCCATTCCCGACAAGCCGGATTTCGCCCTCGCCTCGATGGGCATCTACGTCTTCCACACCAAGTTCCTGCTCGATGCGCTGCGCCGCGACGCAGCCGACCCGACCTCGAGCCGCGACTTCGGCAAGGACATTATCCCCTATATCGTCAAGAACGGTAAGGCGGTCGCTCACCGCTTCGCCAAGTCCTGCGTCCGTTCCGATTTCGAGCACGAGCCCTATTGGCGCGACGTCGGCACGATCGACGCCTATTGGCAGGCCAATATTGACCTGACGGCGATCGTTCCGGAGCTCGACATCTACGACAAGTCCTGGCCGATCTGGACCTATGCCGAGATCACCCCGCCGGCGAAATTCGTCCATGACGACGAGGATCGCCGCGGCTCGGCCACCTCCTCCGTTGTATCAGGTGATTGCATCATCTCGGGCGCGATGCTCAACAACAGCCTGCTCTTCACGGGCGTCAGGGCCAACTCCTTCTCCAAGTTGGAAGGAGCGGTCGTCCTGCCGAACGTGAAGGTCGGACGGCGCGCGCAGCTCAAGAATGTGGTGATCGACCATGGTGTCGTCATTCCGGAAGGCCTGGTCGTCGGCGAGGATCCCGAGCTCGATGCCAAGCGCTTCCGGCGAACGGAAAGCGGCATCTGCCTGATCACGCAACCGATGATCGACAAGCTGGATATCTGACTTATGAAAGTTCTTTCGGTTTCGTCCGAAGTCTTCCCTTTGATCAAGACAGGGGGTCTGGCCGATGTGTCCGGCGCCCTGCCGATTACTCTGAAAGCCTTCGGAGTCGAGACCAAGACCCTTCTGCCCGGCTATCCCGCCGTGATGAAGGTCATTCGCGACGCCGTCGTCAGGCTCGAATTCCCCGACCTGCTCGGTGAGCGGGCGACCGTGCTGGAGGTCCAGCACGAGGGCCTCGATCTGCTCATCCTCGATGCGCCGGCCTATTACGACAGGCCGGGCGGACCCTATCTCGATCCGCTCGGCAAGGACTATCCCGACAACTGGCGTCGTTTCGCCGCCCTGTCGCTTGCCGCCTCCGAGATCGCCGCCGGCCTGCTGCCCGGCTGGCGGCCGGATCTCGTCCACACCCACGACTGGCAGGCGGCGCTGACGTCGGTCTATATGCGTTATTACCCGACGCCGGAACTGCCGAGCGTGCTGACCATCCACAACATCGCCTTCCAGGGTCAGTTCGGTTC
This sequence comes from Rhizobium sp. WYCCWR 11152, assembly GCF_013087615.1. NCBI lineage: Bacteria > Pseudomonadati > Pseudomonadota > Alphaproteobacteria > Hyphomicrobiales > Rhizobiaceae > Rhizobium > Rhizobium sp. WYCCWR 11152. The sequence continues at coordinate 234,368 of NZ_JABFCP010000027.1, forward strand.
CGAGATCTTTGCCGGCCTGCGCCTGCCTGCCCATGCCTTCGCCACCGACAGCATCGAATATTACGGCACTGTCGGCTTCCTCAAGGGCGGTCTCAAGACTGCCCATGCGATCACGACGGTCAGTCCGACCTATGCCGATGAGATCCTGACGTCGGAATTCGGCATGGGGCTCGAGGGCGTCATCGCCAGCCGCATCGACGATCTGCACGGCATCGTCAACGGCATCGACACCGATATCTGGAACCCGGCGACCGATCCTGTCGTCCACACCCATTATGGCCAGACGACGCTGAAGAATCGCGAGGAGAACCGGCGCTCGATCGCCGAATTCTTCGGTCTCGACAATGACGACGCCCCGATCTTCTGCGTCATCAGCCGTCTCACCTGGCAGAAGGGCATGGATATCGTCGCCAACATCGCCGATGAGATCGTCGCCATGGGCGGCAAGCTCGTCGTGCTCGGCTCCGGCGAAGCCGCCCTTGAAGGCGCGCTGCTCGCCTCCGCCAGCCGCCACCCCGGCCGCATCGGCGTTTCGATCGGTTATAACGAGCCAATGTCGCACCTGATGCAGGCCGGCTGCGATGCGATCATCATCCCCTCGCGCTTCGAACCCTGCGGCCTGACCCAGCTTTACGGCCTGCGTTACGGCTGCGTGCCGATCGTCGCCCGCACCGGCGGTTTGAACGACACCGTGATCGACGCCAATCACGCCGCACTTGCAGCGAAAGTCGCAACCGGCATACAATTTGCCCCCGTGACCGAAACAGGCATGCTACAGGCAATCCGCCGTGCGATGCATTTTTATCAGGACCGAAAACTCTGGACCCAATTGCAAAAGCAGGGCATGAAATCGGATGTCTCCTGGGAGAAGAGCGCCGAACGCTACGCTGCCCTCTATTCAAGCCTCGTCTCGAAAGGCATGTGACCTAAAATGATCAAGTCCGTCCCCACCACGCCCTATCTGGATCAGAAACCCGGCACGTCGGGCCTGCGCAAGAAGGTTCCGGTCTTCCAGCAGCCGAACTATGCGGAGAACTTCATCCAGTCGATCTTCGATTCGCTGGAAGGCTATCAGGGCAAGTGCCTGGTCATCGGCGGCGACGGACGCTACTACAATCGCGAAGTGATCCAGAAGGCTGTCAAGATGGCCGCGGCCAATGGCTTCGGCAAGGTCATGGTCGGCAAGGGCGGTATCCTGTCGACGCCGGCCGCTTCCCACATCATCCGCAAATACAAGGCTTTCGGCGGCATCATCCTCTCCGCCAGCCACAATCCCGGCGGCCCGACCGAAGACTTCGGCATCAAATACAACATCAACAATGGCGGCCCGGCGCCGGAAAAGATCACCGACGCGATCTATGCGCGCTCCAAGACGATCGACAGCTACAAGATCGCCGATTTCGCCGACGTCAATCTCGACCGCATCGGCAAGGACGAGCTTCCCGGCGGCACGATCCTCTCGGTCATCGACCCGGTCGAGGACTATGCCGCGCTGATGGAAGAGCTGTTCGATTTCGGCGCCATCCGCAATCTGATCAGCCTCGGCTTCCGCATTGCCTTCGATGGGATGAGCGCCGTCACCGGCCCCTATGCCAAGGAAATCTTCGAAAATCGTCTCGGCGCTCCCTCGGGTTCGGTGCGCAATTTCATGCCGCTGCCGGATTTCGGCGGCCATCACCCGGACCCGAACCCGGTGCACTGCAAGGAACTCTTCGATGAGATGATGGGCGATGACGCGCCCGATTTCGGCGCCGCTTCCGACGGCGACGGCGACCGCAACCTGATCATCGGCCGCGGCATCTTCGTCACGCCTTCCGACAGCCTGGCGATCCTCGCCGCCAACGCCAATCTCGCCCCCGGCTATTCCGGCGGCCTTGCCGGCATCGCCCGCTCGATGCCGACATCGGGTGCTGCTGACCGCGTTGCCGAAAAGCGCGGCATCGGCATGTACGAAACGCCGACCGGCTGGAAATTCTTCGGCAACCTTCTCGACGCCGGCATGGCGACGATCTGCGGTGAGGAAAGCTCCGGCACAGGCTCCAGTCACGTCCGCGAAAAGGATGGCCTCTGGGCCGTGCTTCTTTGGCTGAACATTCTTGCCGTGCGCGGCGAGAGCGTCGCCGACATCGTCACGCAGCACTGGCAGACCTACGGCCGCAATTATTATTCACGCCATGATTACGAAGGCCTCGACACCGATGCGGCGAACGGCCTGGTGGACAATCTCCGCAGCCAGCTTCCCACTCTGCCCGGCAAGAGCTTCGGCAGCCTGAAGGTGGAGAAGGCCGACGACTTCGCCTACCACGATCCGATCGACAAATCGGTGAGCGAGCATCAAGGTGTCCGTGTGCTCTTCGCGGGCGGCTCCCGCGTCGTCTTCCGCCTGTCCGGCACCGGCACGTCTGGCGCAACCTTGCGTGTCTATATCGAGCGTTACGAGCCGGATTCGACTCGCCACAACATCGAAACGCAGGAAGCGCTCGCCGATTTGATCGCCGCCGCCGAAAGCATAGCCAGCATTCGTGAACGCACGGGACGCGATGCGCCAACCGTGATCACCTGATCCGGGGGGAACATGCGGGGGAACAGTTCGGCGCAAGCCGGCGCGATCGTCTTCGAGACCGGCGTCGAATTTGCCGTGTGGTCGCATCATGCCGCACAGATCGAACTCTGCCTCTTCGAGGATGACGGCAACAGGGAATTCGCGCGCCTGCCGATGGCGCGCGACAGCAACTACTTTCATCGTCTCTTTGTCGACGGACTGAAGCAGGGCGCGCGCTACGGCTATCGCGCCGACGGTATCTATGCGCCCGATAACGGCCTCTGGTACGATCCTTCCAAACTGCTGATCGATCCCTACGCCAAGGAGATCGATAGGCCGTTCCGCTACGATCCCCGCCTCGGCATCTATGGCGAGGACAGCCAGGATCTGATGCCGAAGGCGATCGTCACCACCGATACCCGAGCCGCGATCCGCAAGCCGCTGTTCAAGCCAGGCGGCTTTATCTATGAGGTGGCGGTGCGGCCCTTCACCATTCTTCATCCCGACGTGCCGGAGGCTGAGCGCGGCACGGTCGCAGCCCTTGCCCATCCCTCCGTCGTCGCGCATCTGAAGCGGATCGGCGTCGATGCCGTCGAACTGATGCCGATCACTGCCTGGATCGACGAACGCCATTTGCCGCCGCTCGGCCTCACCAACGGCTGGGGCTACAATCCCGTCGCCTTCATGGCGCTCGATCCGCGGCTCGTCCCCGGCGGCATGACGGAGCTGCGCGAGACGGTCGCGGCCCTCCATGCCGAAGGCATCGCCGTCATCCTCGACCTCGTCTTCAACCATACCGGCGAGAGCGACCGTTACGGCGCGACGCTGTCGCTGCGTGGCCTCGACAACCTGCATTATTATCGCCACGCCCAGAATTGCCCGGGCGAACTCGTCAACGACACAGGCACCGGCAACACCCTCGCCTGCGATCATCCCGAGGTTCGCCGCCTCGTCATCGACAGCCTGCGCCATTTCGTGCTCAACGCCGGCGTCGACGGTTTTCGCTTCGATCTCGCCCCGGTGCTTGGCCGCACCGCGACGGGCTTCGAACGCGACGGAACACTGGCCGCGATCCTCTCCGACGATGTGCTTGCTGACCGGATCATGATTGCCGAACCCTGGGATATCGGCCCGGGTGGTTACCAGCTCGGCAATTTCCCGCCGCCCTTCCTTGAATGGAACGACCGGGTTCGCGACGACCTGCGCTGCTACTGGCGCGGCGACGATTGGAAGACCGGCGCGCTGGCAACCGCACTCGCAGGCTCCTCCGACATCTTCTCCCGCAACGACGGCAAGGAGACGCGCAGCGTCAATTTCCTCGCCGCCCATGACGGCTTCACGCTGATCGATCTCGTCTCCTATGCTGAAAAGCACAACGACGCCAACGGCGAACACAATCGTGACGGCCATAACGAGAACCACTCCTGGAACAACGGCGTCGAGGGGGAAACCGTCTATCCGACGATCCGCAAGCGTCGCCGGGACGATGTGATGGCGCTGATCTCAACGCTCTTTGCCACCCGCGGCAGCATCATGCTGACGGCGGGCGACGAGGGCGGCCGCAGCCAGCACGGCAACAACAACGCCTATTGCCAGGACAACGAGATCACCTGGCTGGACTGGAAAGCGTTGGACGGGGATCTCATCGCCCACACCGCCTTCGTTGCGGGGTTGCGTCGCCGCTTCACCGTCTTCTCTGAAACGGACTTCCTGTCAGGAAACGGCGATGTCGAATGGATTTCGCTCTCCGGCGAGCCGATGACCGTTGCCGAATGGGAGACGCCGTCGCTTTCCACCCTCGGCATGCTGTTATCGACCGGTGACCGCTCCTCTCGCGGCAGGCAGACCCGGCTCGGCGTGCTTTTCAATCGCTCGGGGAGCCGCCAATTTTTCACGCTGCCTTCTGAGGGCGAACCGGGCTGGCGCCAGTTGACCCCTGATGGAGCAAATAAAACCGGTGGCCGCGCAACCGTCGAGCCGCGCTCGATTGCCTTTTTCGTAGAAAATTGACCGCCTCCCCTCCCTCGCGCAAATCCTTGTCGCAATCGTCACAAATGCACGATAAGGCTTTGCCGCGGCGGCTTGTTTCACGAGGAATTCATGGTCACGGAAATTTCACTCTCCGACGTGCGGGGATTGATCGGCATGGAAACGGGCCTTTCGGATTGGGTCACCGTCGACCAAACGATGATCGACGCCTTCGCGTCGGCGACCGACGACCATCAGTTCATCCACGTCGATCCTGAGCGCGCGGCGGCCGAGAGTCCGTTCGGCGGCACCATCGCCCACGGCTTCCTGACCCTGTCTCTGCTGTCGACGATGAACTACAATTGCCTGCCGAAAGTGCGCGAGCAGACCCTCGGCATCAACTACGGCTTCGATCGCGTCCGCTTCATGACGCCGGTGAAAAGCGGCGCCCGCGTCCGCGGCCGCTTCCTGCTCTCCGAAGCCCGCTTCCGCGGCGCCGGCATGCTGATGACCACCTATGACGTCGCGATCGAGATCGAAAACGAGAAGAAGCCGGCACTGACGGCAAAATGGATCACCATCATCCAATTCGACCCAAAGGACCGTCCCGAGGACGTCTAAGCAAAACTGCTTTTGTTACTCAGCCGAATTGAACACGGCTTCGAGAGCGTGCCCGTCGGGATCCATGACGAACGCCGCATAATAATGCTCACCGTAATGGGACCGCAGGCCGGGACGGCCATTGTCACTGCCGCCTTGCGCGATTGCCGCCACATAAAACTGATCGACTGCCTTGCGGCTCGGCGCGGCAAACGCCAGATGAAAACCCGGGCCGGGCGCACGCTGGCCGTCCGGGGTATGCTTGATCGCCAGTTTGTCCCCGCCGCCGGGAAGGCCGTAGCCGATTGCCTGCCCTGTTTGCCCCGGCCTGATATCGTCCCAGACCCTGATATAACCGAGCGCGGCAAGGGCAGCATCGTAAAATGCCGCCGACCGCTCGATGTCGGAAACGCCGAGGGAGGCATGATGCAGCATTCGCTTACCTCTTGAATGAGCGCACGCCCCGCTGGGGCTCAGTGCCCCGCGTCTTCAGCCGCCTCGTTCAGCAGCCCGAAGACATACTCCGAAAACGACCGCCAGCATTCCACACGGAACGTGTCTTCTTCCGTACGGAAAAGCACGATTTCCGCCTTGCCGAAAATCGTGCGCGATGCGGCGCCGACCGGAAAGGAAGAAAGCGACAGATCCTGCGGGCAGCCGGCCGAAAGCGTCGCCTCGGCACCCGGTCCCGAGACGATGATCGCGACATTGCGGTGGGAAACGTCGGTCGCCGAATGCAGCGTGCCGGCACCGCAAAGTGCTGCCATCAGATCGGCGCCGGCCTCGTCGATCACCAGCCACTCGTCCGGCCCGATCCAGAGCGCCGATCGGGCGCCGGCTCGGCCGGATGTCTTCGGGGCATCCGGCAGCGCCAGGCCGAGAGCAGAGGAAATTGCTGCCAGCGATCCCGCCGGCGCGCGCAGCGCCACCCGGCTGGCAGTGGGAGCGGTCGTCAGCCGTACCGCTGCGGAGCCGCCGAGACGTCCGGCAAGCGCCGGTTTGCGAATTGCGACATCAGCCATGGATGCGGCCCCCTTCCTTGTCAAAGAATACCAGATCCGTCACTTCGACGGCGATCATCCGGTCCGGCATCGGCACATAGAGCGTCTCGCCCATCCGCGCCCGGCCGCCGGCGACGAGCGCGAAGGCGATCGACCTGCCGCAATTTTCTGACCAATAGGCTGATGTGACATGGCCGAGCATGGTCATCGGCTTCGGCTCGTTCGGGCTCGCGACGATCTGCGCGCCTTCTTCGAGCACCAGCTTCGGGTCCTTGGTGACGAGGCCGACGAGCTGTTTGCGCCCATCCTTGACGAGATCCGGCCGCTTCAGCCCGCGAATGCCGACGAAATCCGTCTTTTTCTTCGAAACCGCCCAGGAAAGTCCGGCGTCATCGGGGGTCACCGTCCCATCGGTATCCTGCCCGACGATGATGTAGCCCTTCTCGGCGCGAAGAACGTGCATCGTCTCCGTACCGTAGACGCAGGCGCCGAGCGGCTGGGCATTGGCCCAGACCGCTTCGAGCACCGACTGGCCGTAATCGGCCGGCACATTGATTTCGAAGCCGGTCTCACCGGTGAAGGAGACGCGGAAGAGCCGCGCCGGCACGCCGCAGACCGTGCACTCGGCAACGCTCATATGCGGGAAGGCCTCGTTCGAAAGATCGAGCCCTTCGACCAGCGGCGCGACGATCTCGCGCGCCTTCGGCCCCTGTACGGCGATGACAGCCCATTGTTCGGTCACCGAGGTCAGCCATACCTTCAGATGCGGGAATTCCGTCTGCAGGTAATCTTCCATATGATGGAGAACACGCGGCGCGCCACCGGTCGTCGTCGTGACGTGGAAGCGGTCGTCCGCCAGGCGTCCGACAACGCCATCGTCATAAACGAAGCCATCCTCGCGGGTCATGATGCCGTAGCGGGCCTTGCCGGGCTTCAGCGTATCCCAGGCATTGGTGTAGATGAGGTTGAGGAATTCCGCAGCATCCGGCCCCACCACCTCGATCTTGCCGAGCGTCGAGGCGTCGAAGATACCGGCCGCCTCGCGTGCCGTCCGGCATTCGCGAGCGACCGCCTGGTGCATGGTCTCGCCGGCCTGCGGATAGAACCAGGCACGCTTCCAGTTGCCGACATCCTCGAAGACCGCGCCATGGGCTTCTTCCCAACCGTGCAGCGGCGTCTTGCGTGTCGGATCGAACAGCTCTCCGCGTGAATGACCGATCAGCGTACCGTAGGTGACCGGCGTATAGGGCGCACGGAAAGTGGTGAGCCCGACCTGTGGGATTTCCTTGCCGAGCATTTCGGCGGCAATCGCCAGGCCATGCATGTTGGAGAGCTTGCCCTGGTCCGAGGCCATGCCGTTGGTCGTGAAGCGCTTGATATGCTCGATCGAATGCATGCCCTCGCGCACGGCGAGGCGGATATCCTTGGCGCAGACGTCATGCTGGAAATCGATGAAGGCCTTGGCGTTGGTCTTCGGCCCGGCGCCTTCGGCAGCGCCGATCATCCCGCCCGTCCAGTCATAAGCCTGCTCAGCCGAAATTGCGATCTTCTCGCCGCTGCTTCTGCCGGTGGCCTGCGCCATCAGCTCGCCGGCGGCAAGCGATTCCTCGATCGTCCGCTGCAGGTCGTCGGTGCCGTTGCAGGCGCCGACCGAGAGGCAGTCCTGCGCATAGGAGCCGGGCAGGAAACGCTGGCTTTCTGCATCGAAGGCCACTTTACCGCGCGACTGCGAGAACAGATGGACGGACGGTGTCCAGCCGGCCGAAACCAGCAGCGCATCGACCGCGATCTTGCGCGGCGAACCGCCGCCGTTACGCGCCACGGTCATTGACGAGATGCGCAGCCGCCCCGACGTGTTGACGACCGATTGGCCGGCCAGAACATCGATGCCGAGCGCCCGCGCCTCTGCCAGCACTGCCGCTCCCGGCGCCTGCCTGCTATCGACGATGGCGGCGATCGAAACACCTGATCGTTTCAGATCGAAGGCCGCCTCATAGGCCGAGTCGTGCGCCGTGTAGATGCCGACCTTGGTCCCGACCGCAACGCCGTAATGATTGAGATACATCCGCCCCGCCGAGGCGAGCATGATGCCCGGCCGGTCGTTGTTCGGAAATACCATGTGCCGCTCGATCGCGCCGGTGGCAAGGATGACCCGCTTGGCCCGGACCTGCCAAAGCCGCTCGCGCGGCAGATCGCGCGAAGGCTTGGCGATATGATCGGTGACGCGCTCGGCAAGACCGACGAAATTGTGGTTGTAGTAGCCGAAGGCGGTCGTGCGGACCAGCACTTCGACATTGTCCATCGCCTTCAGACGCGCCACAGCCTTCTGTGCCCAGCTATTGCCGTCCTGTCCGTCGATCCTTACCCCGAGATCGTAGCGTAACGCGCCGCCGGCTTCCGCCTGCTCGTCGCAAAGGATCACCTGCGCGCCGGTCTCGGCCGCAGCCAGCGCCGCCGAGAGCCCGGCAACACCGGCGCCGACCACCAGCACGTCGCAATGGGCATAGCGGCTGGCATAATGGTCAGGATCCTCCTCCGTCGGTGCGACGCCGAGGCCGGCAGCGCGACGGATGAGCGGTTCGTAGACGTGTTTCCAGGCGGCGCGCGGCCACATGAAGGTCTTGTAGTAGAAACCGGCGGCGAAGAACGGCGACATCAGATTGTTGACCGCGCCGATGTCGAAGGCAAGCGAGGGCCAGCGGTTCTGCGAGCTGACGATCATGCCGTCGAAGACTTCCTGCACGGTGGCGCGCACGTTCGGCTGCTTGCGCGCCACATCGCGGGAAACGTCGATCAGCGCGTTCGGCTCCTCGGCCCCTGCCGACAGAATACCGCGGGCCCGGTGATATTTGAACGAACGTCCCAGAAGATGCACGCCGTTGGCGATCAGCGCCGAGGCCACGGTATCACCTTCGAGCGCTGTATAGCTCTTGCCGTCGAAGCTGAAGCGCGCGGTCCTGGCCGGTGTCAGGCGCCCCTTGCCGGCGATACGGTTCGCGCCGCTCATTGCGCCTCTCCTTCCACGGCTTCATATGTCTCGACAGGCCCATGCTGCTGGACCGCCGCACCGATCTCAGGCTTCGGTTCACCCGCCTTGTAGGTCACGATGAACTTGTCGGTCACCGTATCGCGCGCCGCATTGAAGAAGCGCCCGCAGCCGTGAATATGCCGCCAGCGTTCGAAGATCAGCCCCTTCGGATTGTCGCGGATAAAGAAATAGGACTCGAAGTCCTCGTCCGAAATCGAGGCGATATCGGCGGGCCGCGCGATATGCGCGTCACCCGCGCCACGAAATTCGAGCTCGGAGCGCTCTTCCTGACAGTAGGGGCAATAGATCAGCAGCATGTGTTACCCGTCTTAGAGTTCCGATCCGGAAACATTGGTTCCGGGAGGTTGATTGCAAAGGCGCTTTCCCATCGTCACATAGGGAACGAGGCGCTTGAGAAGCTGTTCGAAATTGTCGTAGGGCTCCAGCACACCGGTCATGCCGATATTCGCAAAAGCCATCATGGTGATATCGTTGTCGATCACGAAGGCACGTCCCGGCGTTCCGGCGACCTCGGGCACGAAATAGACGGCTGGTTGGCGCAGGACCATCGCGCAAAGCAGCGTGCCGCTCTCGGCAACGAAGGGCCATTCGCTTTCGCCGGCGGCCCTGTGGATCTTCTGCAGGCGGAAATCTCCGACGCCGGGAAAGACGTCACCGGCCGGCATTGCCGCGCCGCTGATCCCGATCGTCAGGAGAGCCGCCGTCCACATCAGTGCGCCACCGCCGCCGCCGCCGCCTCGTCGATCAGCCGGCCGCTGCGGAAGCGCTCCAGCGTCAGCCCGGCATTGAATTTGTGCGGCTCGTCGCGAGCAATCAGATGGGCGAAGAGATTGGCCGAGCCCGGCGTCGCCTTAAAGCCGCCGGTGCCCCAGCCGCAATTGACGTAAAGCCCGGGAACCGGCGTCTTCGACTGGATCGCCGAACGATCCGGCGTATTGTCGACGATGCCGCCCCATTGCCGCATCATCTTGACGCGGCGGAACATCGGGAAGAGCTCGCAGATGGCATCCAGCGTATGGGTGATGATCTGCAGCCCGCCCGTCTGGGAATAGGAATTGTATTGGTCGGTGCCGGCGCCGATGACGAGCTCTCCCTTGTCGGACTGGGAGATATAGGCATGCACCGTGTTCGACATGACGACGCAGGGAAAGATCGGCTTCAGCGGCTCGGAAACCAGCGCCTGCAGCGGGCTCGATTGCAGCGGCACGCGCACGCCGGCCATCTGCATGACTGTCGTCGTATGGCCGGCCGCCGACACGCCGACCTTCCTGGCGCCGATGAAGCCGCGCGAGGTCTCAACCCCGGTCACCCGTCCGTCCGGACCGCGCCGGATGCCGGTCACTTCGCAATTCTGGATGATGTGCACCCCGCGGTCTGAGGCCGCCCGTGCATAACCCCAGGCAACCGCGTCGTGCCTGGCCGTGCCGCCGCGCCGCTGCAGGGCTGCGCCGTTGATCGGGTAGCGCGCGCTGGCCGAGATATCGAGCGGCGGACAATAGGCCTTCGCCTGCTCCGGCGTCAGCCATTCATTGTCGATGCCGTAGAGCCGGTTGGCATGGATATGTCGTTTGAAGGACTGCTGGTCGTGAATATTGTGCGAGAGCATCATTACGCCGCGCGGCGAATACATCACATTGTAGTTGAGCTCCTGGGATAGCCCCTCCCAGAGCTTCATCGAATGCTCGTAGATGTGCATGCTCTCTTCGTAGAGATAGTTCGAGCGGATGATGGTGGTGTTGCGCCCGGTATTGCCGCCGCCGAGCCAGCCCTTCTCGATCACCGCCACATTGGTGATGCCGTGCTCCTTGGCGAGATAATAGGCGGCACCCAGCCCGTGGCCACCGGCGCCGATGATGACGACGTCATATTCGGCGCGCGGCTCAGGCGAAGTCCACTGCTTCTCCCAGCCCTTGTGGCCGCGAAGGGCCTCCCGTGCCACGGCAAAAACCGAATATTTCCGCATCCGCCTTCTTCTCCTTCGGGAAAGGGCCTGTTCTCCGCGCTCATACAAATCGCAAATCCAAATGCGGCACAACGGTTCTTTTGCGACGCACGAGAGCTTTGCTTTCGACACACTGATGAGAATGCCCTTCCAGGCCGATGACCCAAGCGTCTGCATTTCCGCTTAGCCGCCGGCCCGGCCCTAACCCAAGAGGGTTAGAAGACAAGCAATTGCTAAAATGTTAACAATCGCCTGTTCCCGGGGGTACGTGTATCATGTGGGGTTGGCGCGCAGTATCGGTCGCGATGCTTTGCATCGCGTTAAACGGCGCATGGCCGGCGCTCGCCGCCGAGCCGGTCGGCCAGGCCGTCGTCATCAAGACACAGGTGACGGGACAGAGCGGGCCGATCGAGGTCGACACCCGCGTCCATCGCAACGAACGCATCAAGACATCGCAATCGGGGCTTGGCCAATTCGTGTTTCGTGACGGCACGAAGCTCGCGGTCGGCTGGGGTTCGTCGGTCGTGATCGACAAATATGTCTTCGATGATTCCCAATCAGTCAAGAAACTGACGATCAGGGCGGCAAAGGGCACATTCCGCTGGGTCAGCGGCAATTCCAATTCCTCGGCCTACCAGATCCTGACTCCCGCCGGCACGATCGGCGTGCGTGGCACCGCTTTCGATTTCTACGTCGGCCCGGATGGTACGACCGCCGTCGTGCTGCTGAATGGTGCTGCCCGTTTCTGCGGCCCGGGCGGCTGCCGGCAACTACAGCAACGCTGCGATTGCGTGGTGGCCAAGCCGAATGGCGATATGTCCGCGGCACGCCGGGTCGACCCCAGCATCCTCGCGACGCTCGGAAATCAGCGCGCCCTACCCTTCCTCTCCGGCAATCAGCGACTTGCGGGCGGCATCGGCATGCTCGGCGGCTGCAATATGGCCTCAGCCGCGCCGGAAAGAAAAGACAGGACGCGGCCTCCGCCGGCAGTTGCGCCTGCTCCGCAAAGGCAGGATCCGCCACAGAGACAGGCCGAGCCGCAAAAGGAGCGGCCGAACAAGCCCGACAAGCCGCATCACGACAAGCCTCATCATGACAGGCCGCACCACGATAAGCCCCATCATGACAAGCCGGATAGGCCCGACAAGCATGATGGCCACGGCCGGCATGACAATGATGGCAAGCCCGGAAATCACGGTTTGGATCATCGGGGGCACGAGCGCCACCATGATCGAGATCGAGATCACGACAACGATCGGAACCGCGACAGGGGTCATAATTTCAATCGCGGTCGCTGAGCCCTGTCAATCTGCGGCGCTTTTTTCGACCTCCTCCGGCACCTCGCGGAAATGATCGGCTCTGCGGGATACGCGCTCGTAGAACTCAGCCAGACCGCCGATCACCTGCACAGCCCTGAGCTTTGCCGTACCGATAAGCTTTCGGCTATTCCTTGAGTGTGATTGCAGGGCCTGCATCAACTGATTGTGGACGACCTTGAGCGCGGCAAATTCCAGAGATGCTGCGACCCGCTCATCGCCGACAACGGCGAGGATCTGTGTCCGGCTGCTCTTCCCCTTTAGCGGGAGCGCGCCGGCCTCGATCAGCGCCATTCCCGGCACTGACCGTGCCGTGCTGTCGGAAATGAGGATATCGAAGCCGACCTCCTTGCAGGAGGACTCGATTCGAGCCGCAACGTTGACGGCATCTCCGACAGCCGAATAGTTGAAGCGGGTCTTGGCGCCCATATTGCCAACGCAGGCAAGGCCAGTATGAATGCCGATGCCGATGCTGACTTGCTGATCGGGCCCGAAGCCAAAGGCGTCGCCGGCGTTCAATTCGGCGAGTGTCTCGCGCATGGCAAGCGCTGCGCGAACAGCCTTGGCTTCGTGATCCGCCACATCGACGGGCGCATTCCAGAATGCCATGATCGAGTCGCCGATGAACTTGTCGAGCGTGCCCTCATTCGCCACGACATGGCGGCTCAACGCATCGAGCAGCGTGTTCAGGAAAGCGACGACATCCGTCGGCGCCAGCCGCTCGCTCATTTCGGTGAAATTCCTGACATCGACGAACATCATCGTCAACTCGCGGTCGTCTCCGCCGAGACGCAATGCGTCGCGATTATGCTCGATACGGTGGAGCAGCGCTGGGGAAAGATAATGTCCGAAGGCGCGCCGCACCTCGCGTCGCTCTCGATCGATCACCAGGATCTTGAACGAGGTCGCGGCAAAATGGATGATCGATCCGCTGACGATCGGAGCCAGTGGATCGAAGAGAAGCCCTGCATAAAGAAACGAGAGCCAGGACGCCACCAGCGCCATCGCCGTGATCAGCAGCCCGCAGATCAGAGCGACGGCGGGGCTGACGAAGGTCGTCACCACGACGAGCAGGCAGCCGAGCACCGCGATCAGCAGGATTTCCAGCCCGTCGGCCCAGTCGGGCCGCGACAGGAAATGGCCGGAGAGGATCTGCTCGACGGCCTGCGCATGCAGCGAAACGCCGGGAACATTCTCGCCGAGCGCGGTGACGCGGATGTCCTGCAGGCCGGCCGCCGATGTGCCGATGAAGACGATGCTGCCGTCGATGGCGGCCGCGACCTCGGGAGAGGCCCCGTCGACCGCGAGCACCTGACGGGCGGATATGTACCGCTCGGCCCGGTCGGGGCTGACATAAAGCCAGAGTTCGCCCGCCGCCGTCAGCGGCACGACGAAATCCCCGATCTTTGCCGATGTCATGATGCCGGCGCGATCGGGCGCGCCCGATAGCACATAGGTCGACGCCCCCTGCGCCACGCGCAGAGCCTCGATCGCGAGATTCGGATAGAGCTGTTCACCGTCTGTCAGGAACAGCGGCACCGCCCGCACCACCGGCGAGGGATTGCCGGGGTTGAGGCTGATATGGCCGAGCCCCGCCGCATTGGCCTCCAATTGCGGTCTGAGCGGCGTCGAGGCGCCGAGATAGGGCGGAGCCGAGACAGGACTTTCGCCGGTGAAGGCGAAGCCCGCCTTGACGGGCGGCCGGTAGTTGCCCTCGTTGGAAAGACCGAAGCCGAGCACGACGGGTTTTCCGGCAATCGAACGGGCGAATATCTCGTCATTGTCTGGCAGCTTCTCGGCCAAGGAAGGATCCACACCGGCAACGTCGCGCACAACATTGCGCGGCGACAGCCGGTCCGGCTCGGCGAAGAGAACATCGAAGGCAATGGCTGAGGCACCCATCTCGGAAAGCCGGTCCACCAGCAGAGCCATGCGGTCCCGCGGCCACGGCCACTGGCCGAATTCGCGCAGCGACGTCTCATCGATGTCGATCACGCGGACGGGCATCGGCTCGAAGGTCCTGGGAACCAGCCGCTGATACTCATCGAAAGTCACGCCCCGGATCAGCTTGAAAATCCCGGGATCGCCTGCCCGGAGGATCGTCAGCATAGCCACGATCGCCAGGCCGATAACGACACCGATTTGCTGCACGCGCGTCATGATCTCACCGGCTGTCCCCTCCGACGGCCGACAGAACGGCCCGCACCTGCCGGCAGACAGGCTACGCCGCTTTCGGTCCAAACGCCATTCGCAGATGCATCAAGGACGCCGTCTTTTCAGCCTCCCGCATTTCGCTTTCCGGCGGACGGCAGGGAACCGTCTTCAATAAGGCCACGCCTCCAGTTTTGGCCGGGCTTTTGCCTGGATGACAAGGCTTCGACCTTGCCCGGCGCGCAGCGAAATGTTCTTGTAACGATCGAAATCGGATGCTTTTCGAGAGAGGGATGAAGGTCGCCGTGATTTCCGAATCCGCCGCACGCCGCAGCGGCTACTGGCTGATTGTCGTCGTGCTGGCAATGCTCGCAGGGCTGCCACTTGCCGTCTGGCTTGATATCAGCGATCTCTCGGGGAATACCCTGCGCCGCCAGGCGCGCGACATGAGCTCGTTGATATCGAGCATCCGCTCCTATTATTCCGCGAATGTCGTGGGCCGTGTTCTCGCCGCCCATGCCAGCGGCGCGACCGGAGGCACGGTCGTTTCACACACTTACGCGAATATTCCAGGCGCCATCCCGCTGCCGGCCACGCTCTCCCTGGAACTCGGCGACGTCATCAAGGAGCAGCAGGCCAATATCACCTACCGTTTCGTATCCGACCTGCCGTTCAAGAGCCGCGCATCCCACGAGCTCGACGATTTCGAGAGACAAGCGCTCGCCGCGTTGCGTGCCAATCCGCAGCAGACGCTGAACGATCTCACCCGCGTCGGATTGACCGATACCTTGCGGCTCATCACCCCCGTCGTCATGGGCCAGGCCTGCGTTGCCTGTCACAATACCCATCCGGAAAGCCCGAAGACCGATTGGAAAGTGGGCGATGTACGCGGCATTCAGGAAGTCGTCATCAGGCAGCCCTATGCGAGCAACGTCTTCGCCTTCAAATACTTGCTCTGTTATTTTCTTTTCGTCGCCATCATCGGCATCAGCTTCATTGTGCTCCAGCGGCAGCAGACGCGCGCCATCCATAGCGCCAACCAGGACCTGGAAGCGGCGAACGAATTCCTCGCTAGCGTTTCCATGAAGATTTCGCGCTATCTCTCGCCGCAGATCTACAAGAGCATCTTCTCCGGGCAGAAGGACGTCGTCGTCCATACCGAGCGCAAGCGCCTGACGATCTTCTTCTCCGACATCAAGGACTTCACGGCGACGACCGAGCGCCTGCAGCCGGAAGCCCTGACGGAGATGCTCAACGAATATCTGACCGAGATGTCGAACATCGCGCTGGAGCACGGAGGCACGGTCGACAAATTCATCGGCGACGCGATGCTGGTCTTCTTCGGCGATCCCGAAACCAACGGGCCGGAGGAAGACGCGAAAGCATGTCTGCGAATGGCCGTCGACATGCAGCGCCGTCTCGGCGAACTCAAGGACAGATGGCGCAGAAACGGCACCGAAGAGCCTTTCGTCGTCCGCATGGGAATTAACAGCGGTTATTGCAACGTCGGCAATTTCGGCAGCAGCGACCGCATGGACTATACGATCATCGGGGCGGAGGCCAATCTCGCAGCCCGGCTGCAATCGATCGCCCAGGGAGGAGAGATCGTCATCAGCTACGAAACCTATGCGCTGGTGAACGAAATCGTCGACGCTCACCCCTTGCCGCCGATCACGATGAAGGGCATACAGCGCGAGATCGTGCCCTATGGGGTGGATGGGCTGACACTCGGTGCGGACCACAAGAGCCGCGTTCTGAGTGAGCACCTCTCCGGCCTCGACCTGCACCTGGATATGAGCCGGCTGGAGCCTGCCGATCGCCTAAGGGCCAGGACAGCTCTCAAGGAGGCCATCGCCGCGCTGGATGAAGCTGCGCCCGAACCGGCCCGATCATGACCGGATATCAGGCGAGGCGTGATTTTTCCGCTCGCCTCCCATATCCATCTGGACTTCCCGTACCCGATCTGCTATTTCGCATCACCAATCGCAAGGCTCCGGCCGCGCGAACGTTATTGTTTTGCCTCTGGCCGCTGCGCCGCCTCCGGCATCAACCAACCAAAGGAACGTGATTCTCGTGCAGGTACTTGTCCGCGATAACAATGTTGATCAGGCTCTCCGCGCTCTCAAGAAGAAGATGCAGCGCGAAGGCATTTTCCGCGAAATGAAGATGCGCGACTACTACGAGAAGCCGTCGCAGAAGCGTGCTCGCGAGAAGGCTGAAGCTGTTCGTCGCGTTCGCAAGCTGGCCCGTAAGCGCGCCCAGCGCGAAGGTCTGGTCGCAGCACGCTGAGCGTTGCCGTCGTTTTTTCGACGTTTTCAGATGCATTGTGGCGGGGGCGATGGGTTCGCCGCCGCCTTTTTTAGTTTGCCGCTGAAGATCGCATATCCGCGTACCGGATATGCCGTATGGGGAAAGCGAGCCCGAATGGCTGTCAACACCTTCAATCCGTCCCGCGCTTTGCGCTTGCAGAAAACCGCATTCCTGCCCGCTTTGGCGCTGGCGGCAATGTTCGGCCTCGCCGGCTGCGAGACGACCAATACCACGGATGCCGTAATCCGCATCGACAAGGCGCAGGGTTCGGAAGAGAATATCGCGTCTCTGACGGCGGTCATCAACGCCAATCCGAGGGATCCCGAAGGTTACAACGTCCGTGGTTCCGCCTATGGCCGCGCCGGCCAATTCCGCCCGGCGCTGAACGATTTCAACACGGCATTGCAGATCAATCCGCGGTTTTTCCAGGCTTACGCCAACCGCGCTCTCGTCTATCGCAACATGGGCCAGCAGGCTCAGGCGATTGCCGATTACAATGCCGCCCTGCAGATCAATCCGAGCTACGACGTCGCCTATATCGGCCGCGGCAATGTCTATCGCATGGCTGGACAGGACGACCAGGCTTTCAACGATTTCGACAAGGCGATCCAGCTCGGTACCACCGATGGCCGCGCCTATCACAATCGTGGCCTGCTCTATCAGAAGCGCAATCAGCAGGATAAGGCGATCGACGATTTCTCGAAAGCGATCTCGCTCGCGCCGAATTCGGCCGAGCCCTATAATGGCCGCGGCATTTCCTATGTCGCGCTGAACGACGACGACAACGCCTTTGCCGATTTCAACCATGCAATCGAGCTTAACGGCAACATCGCCGAATCCTGGGCCAATCAGGCGCTCGTCTACGAACGCCGCGGCGACAAGGCCAAGGCTGCCCGCTCCTATCGCCATGCGATCGGCCTCGATCCGAAGTACCAGCCGGCTCGTGACGGCCTTGCTCGCGTCGGCGTCGCCCCAGCCGGCTAAGGACATCATTGGGCGGCCCGAAGCATCGGGCGGCTCGCAACCGCCTCTTGCCGGTGGCACCGCCCATCGGGGCTGCGGCCAAACCTCAGATGGTTCAAACGAATCTTCCGGCCGTTAGATATCATCGAGGTGATATCGTGCCATGCCGGGCGGAGGAAACGATGCTGCCGCAAGCCGGCCGCACCGCCCTGCAAAGAGAAGCCGAAAAAGCGTCCTTCGTCGTCGATCGCCTGTCATAGTGTGTTGCAACCTGCTCTTGCTCCCCCTAACATGGGCCTGCTTCGATAGCCCGCTATCGGATGGTCGAACACGTGTTGGGGGCGGTTTGCGAGAGATGCGGATCTTTGCTTTCCTGGCCGCAAGCCAAAACCGTTGCGGGCCAAGCGCATTCCAGCGCCGCGCGTCTTTTCAAACGCACAAAGGACGCTTTAGCACTTTGAATTCCCGCATGATTTTGTCCTTAGATCGATTCCGATTTAAGGAATTATGCATGTGCGCATGCGATGTGGCGTAACAGATGAAAATCGTAGCGCTGTTCTTTCCCAAGGCTTCGATCGGCACCTACCTCGTCGCCATGGCCGTGGCGATCGCACTGCCGATCTTCGCCTTCGTGGCGCTGCTTCTGCTGCAGCTGGAGGACAACCAGCGTTCGACGCTGAAGCGAGAGACGGCCCAGGATGCGCTTGCCCTTTCACGCATCATCGACCGCCAGCTTCAGGACATGGCGACGACGCTGCGGCTGCTTTCGAGTTCACCGGAGCTTGAAAACGGCAATCTCGCCTCCTTCCATGAGCGCACGGAAACGGCCCTCAGAGACAATACGCTTTTCGTTATCGCCGTCGACCGCAGCGGCCAGCAGTTGTTGAACACCCGTCGGGCGTTCGGCACGCCGCTCGGCCAGACGGCGAATATCCCCGCACTCGAGGCGGTCATGGCGTCCGGTCGCATCGAAGCGTCCGACGTCTTTCGCGGCCGGACCAGCGGCGAATGGGTCTATAACGTCACGCTGCCGCGGAAGAATGAGCCGGTCGCAGCCCTTATCATCACGCAAAACGCCCAGGATCTGCGCAAGCTCGTGACCACCGAGGGCCTTGGCCCCGGCTGGTCGGCCGCCGTCATCGATGAGAGCGGCCACGTCGTCGCGGCCACTGGCCCCGCCAATCTCGAACCCGGCACACCTTTCGATCCGCGCATTCTGCCGGCGCTCACCGTCTCCCGTGGCGTCTTCGAGGACGAAACGATCCTGCCGCACATGCTCCTCGGTTATGCTCAGATTCCCGGCTGGTCGTGGAAGACGGTGATCTGGGGACCGATCGCGCAGGCTTCGATCCTCAGCACCTGGCGTTTCCTGATCATCGGCGGCGTGGCACTAGTGCTTGTCGCCGTGCTGGCCGCCTATGCCGTCGCAAGACAGGTGCGCACCACCATCCGCGATATCGCCGACATGGCAAACCGGATGGGCGAAGGCCATATCGTTTCGCCGGTCGAGACCAGCGTCATCGAGGCGAACCAGGTGGCGATTGCCCTTTCGAATGCCTCTTTCGACCGTAGCCAGACCGAGGACCGGCTGCGTTTCGTCATGCATGAACTCGTCCACCGCACCAAGAATCTTCTGACACTTGCCCAGGCAATGATGCGCCAGCTCGCCAAGCAGTCCGACAGCGTCGAGACCTTCCGCGCCGCGGTCGCCGACCGCCTTGAGGGATTGGTGCGTTCGATCGAACTCCTGACCAGCGAACAATGGGGAGGGGTATCGCTGCGGCGGGTCGTCGACATCCATTTGCACGCCTTCCCGCAATCGCGCGAGCAGATCGACATCAGCGGCGAAGACTTCGTGCTGAAACCGGATGCCGTGCAGAATCTCGGCCTCGCCTTGCACGAACTCGCCACCAATTCGGTGAAATACGGTGCGCTCTCCGTACCGCAAGGCCGTGTCCGCTTCGAATGGCGCGATGTCAGCGAGGAAGACAAGCCGGATGCCCTGCTCCGCTTCACCTGGGAAGAACGCGGCGGCCCGCCGGTCACCGAGCCGTCGCGCTCGGGCTTCGGCACGACCGTTATCAAGGCTCATGCCGCCTCCGCCTTCCGCGGCACGGTTGAGATCGATTTCCGGCCGGAAGGCCTGTTATGGGTGCTGACGGCGCAGCGCGCCACGCTGGAGCGGGAATAAAAGCCTCGGAACAATCGCTACCTCCACCCGTTTCGGACAGGTCATTCCAAAGGAGAAAGACCATGTTCAAGCAAACGATGATCGCAGCCGCGGCACTGACAGCCGCTGCCTGGGCGAGCCCGGCGGGCGCGGAAAATTATGTCACGCTTGGCCGTCTGGTTTGTGGATCGGATGGCGGCCAGGGTCTGATCGTCACCTCGCAGAAGAACCTTATCTGCACCTACACGTCGGCGGCCGGCGGCGCCAAGGCAGTCTATGCCGGCAAAATCGAGAAATTCGGCCTCGATATCGGCCAGACCGGCAAGAGCGTCATGATCTGGCAGGTGCTGGCAAAGACCGGCACGGATATCCCGCAATTCGCCCTTGCCGGCGAATATTACGGGATCGGCGCCGATGCGAGCATCGGTGCAGGCGCCGGCGCCAAGATCATCGCCGGCGGCACCGACAAGGCCTTCATGCTGCAGCCATTGAACGTCCAGGCTCAGGAAGGCCTGAACCTGGCGATCGGCGTCGAAAAGATGACACTCGTGCCGGGAGAGACCTGACAAAAAGCGGCCGGCCAGAAGGCAGACAGCAGTGGCGTGCCGCATAAATCAAACAGCCGCCCGAAGGGCGGCTGCATTGGCGTAGATCAATGCGCGAGCGCCTTGTTGATATCCTCGGTCATCTTCTTCGCGTCACCCAGCAGCATCATCGTGCCGTCCTTGTAGAACAGCGTATTGTCGATGCCGGCATAACCCGAGCCGAGCGAGCGCTTGACGAAGAGGCAGGTCTTTGCCCGGTCGACGTCGAGGATCGGCATGCCGTAGATCGGCGAGGTCTTGTCGTCGCGCGCCGCCGGATTGGTGACGTCGTTTGCACCGATGACATAGGCAACGTCGGCCTGGGCGAATTCCGAGTTGATGTCCTCGAGCTCGAAAACCTCGTCGTAGGGAACATTCGCCTCGGCGAGCAACACGTTCATGTGGCCGGGCATGCGGCCTGCGACCGGGTGGATTGCATATTTCACCTCGACGCCGTTTTTTTTGAGATTATCGGCGAGCTCGCGCAGCGCATGCTGGGCTTGGGCGACCGCCATGCCGTATCCCGGCACGATGATGACCTTCGATGCATTGGCCATCAGATAGGCCGCATCCTCGGCCGAGCCGAGCTTGACCGTCCTGTCTGATGTGTCCGGTCCGCCGGACGCCGTCTCACCGCCGAAACCGCCAAGGATGACGGAGACGAAGGAGCGGTTCATGCCCTTGCACATGATGTAGGAGAGGATCGCGCCGGAGGAACCGACGAGCGCGCCCGTGATGATCAGCGCCAGATTGCCGAGCGTGAAGCCGATGCCGGCCGCGGCCCAGCCCGAATAGGAGTTCAGCATCGAGACGACGACGGGCATATCGGCCCCGCCGATCGGCACGATCAGCAGGACGCCGAGCGCCAACGACAACGCCACGACGGCCCAGAAGTCGAAATGGCTTTCGGTGGCGGCAAGTCCGATGATGAAGAGCACGATCAGCACCAGCAGGCTCGCATTGATCACATGCCGGTAGGGCAGCAGGATCGGCTTGCCGGACATGCGTCCATCGAGCTTCAGGAAGGCGATGATCGAGCCGGTGAAGGTCAGCGCCCCGATCGCGACGCCGAGCGCCATCTCGATGCGCGCCTCGGTGTGGATCTGGCCGATCTCGCCGATGCCGAAGGAAGCAGGCGTATAGAGTGCAGATGCCGCCACCAGCACCGCGGCAAGCCCGACCAGCGAATGAAAGCCGGCGACTAGTTGCGGCATCGAGGTCATGGCGATGGTGCGGGCGATATAGGCGCCGACGCTGCCGCCGATGGCAAGGCCAAGGACGATCAGCACGAAGCCGCCGAAATCAGGGGTTGCCAGCACCAGCGTCGTCAGGATCGCGATCCCCATGCCGATCATGCCGTAGAGATTGCCCTTGCGGCTGGTGGCCGGATGCGACAGGCCGCGCAGCGCCAGGATGAAGAGCACGCCGGAGACGAGGTAGAGGAAGGCTGCGATATTGGTCATCAGTCCCTCACCGGTCCTTCTTGCGGTACATCGAAAGCATCCGCTGCGTGACGAGGAAACCGCCGAAGATGTTCACCGAGACGAGCACCAGGGCGACGAAGCCGAAGCCGGTGGCAAGCCCGCTGGTCGAGATGCCGACCGCCAGAAGCGCGCCGACGACGATGACGGAGGAGATCGCATTGGTGACGGCCATCAGCGGCGTATGCAGCGCCGGCGTCACCGACCACACGACGTAATAGCCGACGAAGATCGACAATACGAAGATCGCGAGCTGGAAGACGAAGGGATCGATCGCCCCGCCGGTCGCAGCACTTGCCGCTTCCGGTGCCTGGGCCGCCGCCGTGATGACGGCGGTCACCGCCTGGTCGAGCTGCTCCAGCGCTCTGTCCATTGCTTCACTGGCCATCAGATGTCTCCCTTCTTCGCGCCGCCGAAGGCGGGATGAACGACATCGCCGGCATAGGTCAGCATCGTCGCCTTGACGAGTTCGTCGTCGAGATTGACGACGACGCTCCGGGTTTCCTTGTTGACCATGGTCTCGAGGAAGGTCACGAGGTTCTTGGCGTAGAGCGCCGAGGCACTGGCCGAAACCCGGCCCGGCATGTTGGCGAAACCGATCACACTGACGCCTTCGACATCGGCGATCTCGCCGGGGACGACGCCCTCGATATTGCCGCCGCGCTCGACCGCGAGGTCGACGGCGACCGCACCTGATTTCATCGAGGCGAGCATGGCGCGCGAAACGAGGCGCGGCGCCGCACGACCGGGGATCAGCGCGGTGGTGATGACGATATCCTGCTTGGCGATGTGTTCGGCAACCAGAGCCGCCTGTTTCGCCTGATAGTCGGCGGACATTTCCTTGGCATAACCGCCGGCCGTTTCCGCCGCCTTGAACTCTTCATCCTCGACGGCGATGAACTTGGCGCCAAGCGAAGCGACCTGTTCCTTGGCGGCAGGGCGAACGTCGGTGGCCGAGACCGCCGCGCCGAGGCGGCGCGCGGTCGCGATCGCCTGAAGACCGGCGACACCGGCGCCCATGACGAAGACCTTGGCAGCCGGCACGGTGCCGGCTGCCGTCATCATCATCGGCATGGCGCGGTCATAAACCGCCGCTGCCTCGATGACGGCTTGGTAACCGGCGAGATTGGCCTGGGACGACAGCACGTCCATGGACTGGGCGCGGGTAATGCGCGGCATCAGTTCCATCGCGAAAGCCGAAAGCCCGGCACTTGCCAGTGCCGCGATCGCTTCGTCATTGCCGTAGGGATCCATGATGGCGATGATCACGGCGCCGCTTTTATAGCCGGAGATTTCCGATCCGCTGGGACGGCGCACCTTCAGCACCACGTCGGCCGAGGCTGCATCCGCAAAACTGCCGATCCTGGCACCGGCGGCCTCGAACTCCCCGTCGGGAATGCGCGAAGCCGCACCGGCATCGGCTTCGACGACGACGTCGAAGCCGAAACTCTTCATCTTCTTCACGGTCTCAGCGGAGGCGGCGACGCGCGTCTCCTCGCCCGTGTTTTCCCTTGCAACGAAAACGATATTGCCCAACTGCCCCCTCCTCCGGGTCAGCCAGACCGCCGCAGGCTTCCCTGCGCAGGCCAAGCACCTCATTCAAAAAGCTTCGGAGAAGCTCTCCTCCCCTCAAAGCGCCGTGCGTCCTTTCGGACGCACAAAAGACGCTCTGACCCTCTGAATCTACGCGATCAGCGGAGCAGGAAGATGCCGGCAGCGAGTAGAATGATGAAGACGAAGAGACCGCCGAGAAGGCCGGCGCCGCCGAAGAAACCGGCGGTCATAGCAAGCAGGAGGACGATGAGAAGCATCGAGCCGTATTTCGCGCTGGCGATGAACATGTCGTAGGTCTTTTCATGTTCTTTGTAATCCATCGGCGCGCCGGTCTCGACCGGTCCGGTATGATGTTCGGCCATAAATATCGTCTCCCTGAAATGCCTCTGCGCTGCCTAATTTCCCTCTAGGCGAGGGAAATCCCTGCGTGCAGGGATTACACAATGACAGGCGAAAGCGCAATGCATGAGAATGCCGCAGGCGCGCCTCGCAGCGACCTCATCCGGACGAGAAGACGACCTCAACGGTCGGATGAAAGGAGATCCGGCGACAGATGCGGTTTTCGCCTGTCGTCCACCCCTCATCTGCCCTGACGGCATCGCCTCTCTATCGCGGAGAAAGGGAAATCACAGCGGCAGATCGGTGCCAAGTTCGCCTGGCGGCACGAAACGCGCCGTCGGAATGATGGTGAGCGGCGGCAGCGTGTCGTTGGGATTGCGCGAAAACATCATGCGCTGCTCGCTGGCGCTGGAGATGAAGAAAGGATAGCGCGTCAACAGCTTGCGCCCGACCTCGATCACGTTCGTCGCCATCAGCGTCACGTCAACCCCGTAACTCTCCGCCAGCCGGCCGGGCACGATGGTATCGGCATAGAAGACCCGCTTGTAGAAGGCGGCATGCGGGGGCCGGACGGACTGAATAACGCGGTCCGCCCGGAAATACGCTGCCGCAACGATGGCGGGTCTCAGCGTCAGATAGGGAACCCATGGCATGTCGGCGGTGAACTCCGGATCGGCCGCGAAACGCGCCGGGTCGATCAAGGTCAGCCCGGCGTCCAAAAGCTCATCCATCGCCTCGGGAAAGGCCTCTCCGGACCGGCTGATACGATGCTCCGGCGTCACATAATGAATTCGGATCGTACTGACCAGTTCGCCATAATAGTACAGACCGAAGATATAGGCATGGCTGTCGAAATCGACATCATCCAATAGCCCTTCCGGGGCAAGCGACAGCGCGCCGTGGGCCCTGTAGGCCTTGTAGCGCAGCCGCTCCACTTCCTCCATGTCTTCGCCGCTTTCGACGCGGCGATACTCTACATTATCCAGAATTTCCAGGATTTTCCTGCTGAAATCGCCACGCGTAAAAAGTGTGTCTGACATTCTCTCGATCCGCTCGTTAACGGATCATTAATCATATACCGGCGGCATATAGGCAAGAAAATCTAAGAATTTGCGTTGGATTTAAATTATTAAGGTTAACGGGGCGCAAGATTTTCGGCTGGATAACCAGTCACTTGCAGGCGGCTCAGGCGACCTTGTTGCGACGGCGCTGGACGGTGCGGCGGCCGATGCCCTCTTGTAGCAGCGTGATGTTCTGGGAAGGCACCGGCCGCGAGAAAACGTAACCCTGCACGAGATCGGCGCTGCGGTGCTTGTTGAGCAGCGCCAGCTGCTCCTCGGTCTCAACGCCCTCGATGACAATCTTCAGGCCCAGTTCGCGGGCGAGATTGACTGTGCCGCGCAAGAGCTTGAGGCGGCGCGCATCCTCGACGATGTTGCGCACGAAGGACCGGTCGATCTTGACGATATCAAGCGGCAGCGTGTCGAGATAGCTGAGGCTGGAGAAACCGGTGCCGAAATCGTCGATGGCAATGGTGATGCCGCGGGACCTGAGTTCCGCCAGGATGGCGCGCACCGCCGCCGGCTCGTCGATCAGGCAGCTCTCGGTGACTTCGAGATGCAGTCGTGCCGCGGCGAGGCCGGAATGGGCAAGCGCCTCGGCAACCACCGAAAGGATGTCGGCATCGCGCAGATCCCGCGCCGAAAGGTTGACCGAAACGGCGATATGTTCCGGCCAGTTCATGCATTCGCTGCACGCCTTGAACAGCACGAAGCGGGTGATGTCGGAGATGATGCCCATATCTTCGGCGAGCCGGATGAAGACATCGGGGGGGATCGAGCCCCTCTCCGGATGCACCCAGCGCGCCAAGGCCTCGGCACATTCGATCCGCGAGCCGTCGGCCCGGAACATCGGCTGGAAGACGAGATGCAGCGCCTGCGCCGAGACCGCGTCGCGCAGATCCGCCTTCAGCTTCTGTTGCTCGATATAGCGGCCGTCCATCTCCCGCTCGAATCCTGAGATGCCGCCCTTGAAGCGCGACTTGCTTTCGAACAGAGCAAGATCCGCCTTGACGCTCCATTCGTCCATCGCGAACGCGTCGCTTTCGAGAATCGCGTAGCCGGCGCTGAGCGAAACGAGAAAAGTCACTTCGTCGACCTCGTAGTTACCCTGAATCGCGGCATGAACGCGGCGGATTTCGCGGTCGAGCGAGACCTGCTCCTTCGCACGCGGGAAGAACAGAATGAACTGATCGCCCATCAGCCGGCCGAGGATGGCATTACCGGAAGCCTGCTTGATGCGGGCGGCGATAGCGCAGAGCAGATGGTCGCCGGTCACATGGCCGCGCATGTCGTTGACATGTTTGAACTCGTCGATATCGAGCACCATGAAGCCGAGCGGCCCGTTCTTCTTCGGATACTTGGCAAAATACTCCTGCACCAACTGGCCGAAATATTGCCGGTTGGGCAGGCCGGTCAGCGCGTCGAAGCGCACCATGTGCAGGATCTTCTGCTCCGCCTTCACCCGGCTTGACACGTCCTCGAAGATCAGCACGGCGCCGCCGTCGGCCCTGCGGCTGGCGGAGAATTCGAGCGACAGGCTCTCGGGAAAATGAATGAGCGTGCGCGACAGGCTGCCCTCGGCGACCTGGGTGAGCTGGCGCAGGATGAGCTCCGGCTGCGAGGCATCCATGAAGCTGTAGCGCGCGCCGTAGCGCAGCACGGCGCCGAGGTCGCGGTCCTTCAGCCGCTCCGGCGCACCGATCTTCAGAAGCTCGCAGGCCTTGCGATTGACCACCTGGATGCGGTTTTCGGCATCGACCATGACGAGGCCGTGCGGCATGTTGTTGAGCGCCGTATCGAAACGGTCGGCAATGATGGTGATTTCCCGGCGCGCAATGACGTTCTCATAGAGAAAATCGCGCACGCCGTTTGCCATGGCCCGCGTCGTCAGCCAGAAAGGAATGAGGAGGATCGACAACACGCCGCGATAGAAATCTAGCACCAGCAGGCTGCAGACGATCATCGGCAGGCAGCAGAAGAACGTCTGGAGGTCGACTGCGAAGCGCGAACCGTAATTGCGGCCGACGACGGAAACCATGGTTGCCATGGTGACGGAAATGCAGGCAAGCTCTGCAAAGGAATCGCGCACGACGAAGATGGCGTAGCCGCTGGCGATGCCGAGGAGCGCCGTGGTGCAGGCTCCACTGGCAACGAGAACCCGCTCCCACCGTTCGATTCCGGCGTGCGACAGGCTCTGCTTGTCGACACGATCGAACTGCCGGAAGATGGCCATGCGAGCGCCGAAGACCAGAAGGAAGGCGACCGACAGCAGGATGTAGATGGAGTATTGTGTCTTGGCAGCCACGGCAAGGCACGTCGCAACATGTACAATCACGCCAACAAGAAGCGTCATGCGATTCCCAGAGAGGGAACTCACAAACGACAGATACACATCTATTGGGACCCTGTTCGGGTTATCTGGCTTCATCCACACTTTCCCTGTGCGCGGGAATTCTAAGCCCAACCCTTTAAAAATTGATTTCAATGGAATCAAACATTTGGTCAAATTTTCTAAAACCACAGGGTGAACTGCACAGCCTACGCGAGTTAATGCAGCCTACCGGCGAGATTACTGAAATAATTTATCCACGCCTGGGTTGTTGAAATATTTGACGGCCCTACGGCGAGGCCGATGCGTCTAAGACTATACTCCAACGCGAGGCATTTATCCTTCCAATTTCAAAGGCCGTGGTCTACATCGATTGCAAGTGGGAAAACTGCCGGAAAACCGGCGGGACAAGAACAAGGGGAGGCGAATGTCGGTACTTCTGGCCGCAAGCCGGCTGATCGATTCGATCAGTCAGTTCATGGGCAAACTTTCCGAATATATGGTGCTGTTCTGCTGCCTGATCAGCGCCGGTAACGCCATCGTCCGTTATGCCTTCAACTACAGTTCGAACGGCTGGCTGGAGATCCAGTGGTATCTCTTCGCCTTCGTCGTCATGCTCGGCGCCTCGCATGCGCTGCGCAACAATGAGCATGTTCGCGTCGATCTGATCTATGGTTCTGTTTCCGACAGGGCGAAGATCTGCATCGACATCGTCGGCCTCATCGTCTTCCTCCTTCCCGCGTGCGTCTATCTCACCTGGCTGTGCTGGCCCTTCTTCGCGCTCTCCTATCATCAGGGGGAAATATCGGGCAATGCCGGTGGGTTGATCCGCTGGCCCGTCAAGTTGATCCTCGTTGCCGGCTTCGCGTTGCTCTCCCTTCAGGGCCTCTCGGAACTGGTCAAGCGGATCGCAGCGCTCACCGGCTATATCAGCATCGATACGAAATACGAAAAGCCGCTGCAGTAACGCGGGCTGGGAGACACGGATTTGTTTGATTTCGGCATCATCCCGCCGGCCATGTTCCTGGGCATGATCATCTTCATGCTCTACGGCTTTCCGGTCGCCTTTTCGCTCGCCGCCGTCGGTTTGTTTTTCGCCATCATCGGCATCGTCACCGGTCATTTCGGCGAGGTCTTCCTGCAGGCTCTGCCGCTGCGCTTCTTCGGCATCCTTTCCAACGACCTCCTGCTCGCCATTCCCTTCTTCACCTTCATGGGCGCGGTGCTGGAGCGCTGCGGCCTGGCCGAGGACCTGCTCGAAGGCACCGGCAAGCTCTTCGGTGGCATACCCGGCGGCCTTGCCTATGCCGTCATCCTCGTCGGCGCCGTACTCGGCGCGATTACCGGCACGGTGGCCGCCTCCGTCATCACCATGGGGATGATCTCGCTGCCGATCATGCTGCGCTACGGCTACAATCCGCGCCTTGCCACCGGCGTCATCGCCGCCTCGGGCACGATCACGCAGGTGATCCCGCCCTCGCTCGTGCTCGTCGTTCTCGCCGATCAGCTCGGCAGGTCGGTCGGTGACATGTATCTCGGCGCGATCGGCCCCTCGATCCTGCAGGTGACGATCTTCGTGCTCTTCATCCTGGTCATGTCGATTATCCGGCCGAAATCGATGCCGCCGCTGCCAAAAGAGGTGCGAGGCGATTTCAACTGGGCTCTGCTCGCGAAGGTGCTGATGGGCATGGTCCCCTCGATCGTGCTGATCTTCCTGGTGCTCGGCACGATCTTCATGGGTCTTGCAACGCCGACGGAAGCAGGCGCGCTCGGCGTCGTCGGCGCCATTGTACTTGCCGCCATGAATCGCCGCCTCACCTGGCCGCTGATCCGCGAAGCCATGTCATCGACCACGCACATCACATCCATGGTGGTGATGATCCTGATCGGCTCCACCTGTTTCAGCCTGGTCTTCCAGGGCATGGACGGCTCGCGCTGGATCGAGCACATGCTGTCGGGCATTCCGGGCGGCCCGGTCGGTTTCCTGATCTTCGTCAACATCTTCATCTTCGTGCTCGCCTTCTTCCTCGATTTCTTCGAGATCGCCTTCATCGTCATCCCGATGCTCGCCCCCGTCGCCTCCAGTCTCGGCATCGACCTGATCTGGTTCGGCGTCCTGATCTGCGTGAACATGCAGACGAGCTTCATGCATCCGCCCTTCGGCTTCGCACTCTTCTACCTGCGTTCGATCGCCAGCAAGGACGTCAAGACCTCGGATATTTACATGGGGGCTCTCCCCTGGGTCGGTATGCAGCTGATCCTGGTGGCGATCGTGATCTTCTGGCCGCAATCGGTCACCTATTGGCTGGATCACGGCCCGAAGGTCGACCCGAACTCGATCAAGATCGAAGTCCCGGGCTTCGGCGGCCAGCTCGGCCTGCCGCCGCTGGGCGGCGGCGGCAATGGCTCACCGCAGATCCCAGGCCTGACCCTGCCGCCGCTGAACGGCCTGCCGGGAGCACCGCCGCCACCGGCCAAATAGAGCCTTTCCGGGTTAGATTGCAGCATTCTGCCGGAGCAGGTTTTCGTCAGGGCAGAGGCGATTGGCGACGGGCATACCCCTTGGTACGTCCGAGCCGATCGCCTTTGCTCTGGCGGAAAGATGCCCGGCCCTTCGGGTTGGCTGAAACGGGCCGGTCGACCATCCGACTGCGTTTGAGCCAACAGAATGCTTCAATCTAACCCGGAAAGGCTCTAGTCCAGCAAAAGCAAAACCCCGGATGGAGATCCGGGGTTTTGTTATTGCGCACGCGTCGACGGCGGAAAGCTTAGAGCTTTCCGGCCCGCTGCTGGATCATCATGAACGTATCGAAGGTGTATTCCGACAGCTGCATCCAGAGATAGGCGTCCCGCTTGAAGGCGGTCTGGTCGTCGTAGATCTTCTTGAAATACTGGTTCGTGCCCGAGATTTCACTGTAGATGCCCGTCGCTGCCTGGAAGCAGGCTTCCATGATCTCCTGGCTGAAAGGGCGCAACGTCGCGCCCTCCGCGACGAGTTGCTTCAGCGCGGTTGGGTTCTTCGTGTCGTACTTCGCCAGCATGTTGGTGTTGGCGAAGGCGCAGGCGTCGGTCAGCGCTGCCTGATAATGCTTGGGCAGGCTGCTCCACTTTTCGAGATTGAAGAACCCATGCACCGTCGGGCCACCTTCCCACCAGCCCGGATAATAGTAGTACTTCGCCACCTTGTGGAAGCCGAGCTTCAGGTCGTCATAGGGACCGACGAATTCCGCCGCATCGATCGTGCCTTTTTCCAACGCCGGATAGATGTCGCCGCCGGCGATCTGCTGCGGGATAACGCCGACCTTCTCCATGACGCGGCCGGCAAGGCCGGCAATGCGCATCTTGACGCCCTTGAGGTCATCGAGCGTATTGATTTCCTTGCGGAACCAGCCGCCCATCTGCGCACCGGTATTGCCGGCCGGCAGGGCATACATGCCCTGCGTGGCATAAAACTCGTTCATCAGCTTATTGCCGTTGCCTTCATAGTACCAGGCATTGGTCAGACGGCTGTTCAGCCCGAACGGAATGGCCGTTCCGATGGCATAAGTCGGGTCCTTGCCGACGAAATAATAGGAGGTGGTATGGGCTGCCTCGACCGTGCCGGCGGCAACGGCATCGACGGCCTGCAGGCCCGGCACGATTTCACCGGCCGCGAAAGGCTGGATCGTGAAATTGCCGTCCGTCGCGGCGGCGACATGCTTGGCGATATCCTCGGCTCCGCCATAGATCGTATCCAAGCTCTTCGGAAACGACGACGTCATGCGCCACGCGATCTTCGGATTCTCCTGCGCGATCGCAGGCGCTGCCAATGCCGTTGCGGCAACCGCACCGGCGCTGGCGGTTCCCGCCTTCTTGAAAAACGAACGACGATCCATCAAAAACCTCCCATATAGATGACACTGCGCGGCCGATCTCACCCCTACCCGCAGCAAGGGCAAACCTAAGCATGGCGCAAGCCGCGATTCAAGCTTTAGTCTATTAGCCTTTGGCATCAAGACGGCAATAAGGCAACGCGCACGTATCTATCAGAATCAGCGGCTTAGCCGTAAGCCGGGAAGGCAGGGTGCCGCTTCCCTCGCAATTTTGCCACCTGATACAGCCAAGCGTTGACTTGACGGCCGTTCAGGCGGAAGAAACGACGAGCACAAAGATTTTGACTGGGGCTGATATGACGAAACCGATCGTTGCCATTCCTGCCGATATCCGTAGCTTCGACGGCGCGACCTGGCATGCCGTGCAGCATCAATATCTGCGCGCCGCATTGAACGCATCCGGTGTCATGGCCTTCATCATCCCCGCTTTCGAGGAGGGCTACGATACCGATGCGATCCTCGACCGCGTCGACGGTCTGCTGGTCTCCGGCTCGGCCAGCAATGTTCATCCCTCGCTCTACGGTACCGAGGCGAATGACAAGGACGGCCCGTTCGACCCCGCCCGTGACGCCACCAGCCTGCCGCTCATCCGCCGCGCCATCGACCGCGCCATCCCGCTGCTTGCCATCTGCCGCGGCATCCAGGAGCTGAACGTCGCCCTCGGCGGCTCGCTGGCAAGCGAGATCCAGGAGCAACCCGGCATCTGGGACCACCGCCGGCCAGAAGGCGTCGACCGGGACGGCATGTACGCCATTCGCCAGACCGTCCATGTCAAGGAAGGCTCCTGCATTGCAGGCATTCTCGGTCCGGGCGAGATCCGCGTGAATTCCCTGCATCGCCAGGCAATCGCCAGAACCGCCCCACGCCTACAGGTGGAAGCCATCGCCGAAGACGGCACGGTGGAGGCCGTTTCCGTTATCGACGCCAAGGCCTTCGCCGTCGGCGTGCAATGGCATCCCGAATATTGGGCTGAAACCGACAAGTCTTCGAACCAGCTGTTCGCCGCTTTTGGCGACGCCGTCCGCAGCTATGCCGCGGCCAAGCTGCCGGTCATGTCAGTGCAGGCGATCGCCTGAAGGCGCGGCGTCGGCGAAGCGCCATATCCGTTACTTGGCAAGCATCGTCCGCCGTGCCAACCACCTAAGCCTTCTGTGGCGTCTCCGGCACCGGCGTCAGCGCCGCACCCTTCTCGAACCAGGCAATGAGATTGTCGGCGACGAGATCGGCCATTGCATTGCGTGTCGGCACGGACGCGGAGGCGACGTGCGGTAGCAGCACGGCATTGGTCGGTTCCAGCAGGTCGGCCGGCACGGTCGGCTCTTCATAGAAGACGTCCAGACCGGCAGCGCCGAGCGCGCCGGAAGCAAGCGCGGCACTCAGCGCCTCCTCGTCCACCGTCCAGCCGCGGCCGACATTGACGAGAATGCCGTCAGGGCCGAGTGCTGCCAGAATATCGGCATCGATCGTCTTGTGCGTCTGCGGCGTCTTCGGAACGATGGCGATCAGCGTATCCACCGCGTCCGCCAGCCCCTTCAACGTCGGGTGATAATCATAGGGCACATCGGCATGATGCGAACGCGTGTGATAACTGATCTTGACCTTGAACGGCTCTAGCCGCTTGGCGATTTCGAGGCCGATGCGGCCGAGGCCGTAAAGCCCGACATGGCGGCCCTTGAGCGAGAAACGTGACAGCGGATAGGCCGTGCCCGGCTTCCAGTTGCCGGCACGCAGCCATGCTTCGGCCCGCGGCAACTCGCGCACCGTGTTCAGCAGCAAGCCGATCGCCGTGTCGGCGACCTCATCGTTCAGCACATCAGGCGTATTGGTGACGACAATGCCTTTTTCGGCGGCATGTTTCACATCGACGCCGTCATAACCGACCCCGAAATTGGCGATCACTTCGGCATGCGGCAGCTGGTCCATCCAGGCGCCCGGGAAGGAACCGGATACGGCGACGCCGCGGATGCGGCCGGCAATCTCGCCGTCGAGCGCAAGCTTCTCCTCGCGCGGGACGGCGATAATCTCAAAACGATCCTTCAACCTTTCGAGAACACGCTCGTGTATCTTCCCAGGAACGAGAATGGCGATGCGGGACATGGCTTTTCCTCTTGGATGGCGGTCGTGGTTCAGGCGCGCGGCCGATGGGGACTGGTGGACTGGCGAATGCGCATTTCCGGCTTGATCAGATGCATACCGTCAGGCTCATGACTGCCGGCAAGGCGATCGAGCAGCGCCCGGGCGGCCAGGCGCCCGACCTCGGCCTGACCGTTCCAGACGGTCGTTAGCGCAGGCGTAGCGATCGACGCCTCCTCGAGATCGTCGTAGCCGGTGACGGAAATATCGCGTCCCGGCACCAGGCCGGCGCGCGCAATGCCGTTCATCAGACCGATCGCCACGAGATCGTTCCAGCAAACGGCTGCGGTCGGTTTCTGCGGCAGCGAAAGGAAATGCACTGCAGCTTCGAAACCGCCCTGTTTCGAGCGCGGACCGGGAATGCGCAGGTTCGGATCGACCTCGATGCCGGCCTTGCGCAGCGAATTGACATAGCCCTGGTAGCGATCGCGGCCGGTGGATGTCTGGTCCGTGCCGCCGATCATGGCGATCGAGCGATGACCGAGGCCGATCAGGTGGTTGGTGGCAAGCGAGATGCCGTAGCTGTCGTCGCCGCGATAGGTCGGCAGGTCCTGCCCTTCCATCGAGCGGGCGACCAGGATCGCCGGCATGCCGTTGTCTTCCGCCAGTTGCACGTCTTCCGGCGGCGTACCGATCGCCGGCGACATGATGACGCCGTCGCCGCCGAGCTGCAGCAGCGTCTCGATGAAGGTACGCTGCTTCTCGACATTGTCGTAATGGTTGGAAAGGATGAAGGTGTGGCGGCTGCGGTCGAGCTCGCTTTCGATCGCCTTCAGGATCTCCCCGTAGAAGGGGTTCATAATGTCGTGCACGACGACGCCGATGATGCCGGAGCGCGAGGTCCGAAGGCTGGCGGCGCGGCGATTGTAGATATAGCCGAGCGCGCGCGCCTGTTCCTTGATCTTCTCCCGGGTATTGCCGGCGACGAGCGGACTGTCGCGTAAGGCGAGCGATACGGTCGCCGTTGAAATGCCGAGCGTTTCGGCGATTGTCGAAAGCTTGATCTTCTGGACCACGTGTCCTCCTCCAGGCAGCACGTAAGCAGCAAGACCCCGCCAGCAAACCGGCGCGGCCCTTAAAATGTTTAATTAAAAGATTTAATCGGTGGAAGCAATTCGTCTTTCAGGGAAATTTCAGTCTTCGTCCGGTTCTTCGATAT
Source organism: Rhizobium sp. WYCCWR 11152 (assembly GCF_013087615.1). Lineage (NCBI taxonomy): Bacteria > Pseudomonadati > Pseudomonadota > Alphaproteobacteria > Hyphomicrobiales > Rhizobiaceae > Rhizobium > Rhizobium sp. WYCCWR 11152. The sequence continues at coordinate 268,892 of NZ_JABFCP010000027.1, forward strand.
GAATGGCTTCGGCCTGCAGATTGGCATCGATCGCCTTCAGCAGGCGGACGAGATTGCGGATTTCCTTTTCGGAGAATTCCTGCGTCGCCAGCCTGTCGCAGGCCGAGGCCGCCATCTCGATCCCCTGCACGCTGCCGCGGCCGAGTTCGGTGAGATAGACCTTGGTGAGGCGGGCATCTTCCGCATCGGGCTTGCGCTCGAGAAAGCCCTGCGCCTCCATGCGGCCGATCGTGCGCGTCATCGTCGGCGCCTTGACCCCGAGCTTCTGGGCAAGACCGCCGGCCGTCATGCCATCGCTCTCGGCAAGCGAGAGGATGACCCCGTCCTGGCCGGCATAGAGCCCGCTTTCAAGCAGGTTGCGCGAAAGCACCGTCCGCATGGAACGCGCCGCCTGGGTGAGCGCCGGAGAGAGATCGACGAGCGTATACTCGGTCTGGTCCTTCTTCTTGGACTTGTTCTTTTTGCCGTCCTTGTGCTTCTTTCCCATAGCCATCCCTTTGATCTTTAAGCCCCGACGCCGCTGCGATATGACATTGCTCAGGATCTCGTCATAAACAAGAGGCAACCACCGGATGATGACGCCTTCGCCGCGCTTCGAGGACAGCAACCCGGCCTTTGCACCTGACGGGCGCCATCTGATCGCCGTGTTGCCGCTCGGCGCCCACGAACAGCACGGCCCTCATCTGCCCTTCGAAACCGACACCCTGATTGCCGAAGGTATCGCCGGACGATTGAAGATGGCCTTGCCCGCCGGCCTGCCGGTCACCTTCCTGCCCGCCGAATCTGTCGGCTATTCCATAGAGCATATGGATGTTGAAGGAACGAAGACGCTTGCCTTCGACGAAGCGGTAAACCGCTGGCTCGGCATCGCCGAGGGGCTGGCAAAGCAGGGCATAGGCAAATTCGTGATGCTGAACGCCCATGGCGGCAATTCGCCCGTCATGACCATTGTCGCGACCGAGGCGCGGGTCCGCTTTGCCATGCTGGCGGTGGCGACGAGCTGGACCCGTTTCGGCGCGCCGGATGGCGTGGTCACGCCGGAGGAAAAGGCGATCGGCATCCATGGCGGCGATATCGAGACCTCGGTGATGCTGGCGCTTCATCCCGATAAGGTGGATATGGCGAAGGCGGCGGACTTTTCCTCGCGACAGACGGAATTCGCCGTGCGCTTCAAGCATCTGCGCGCCTACGGGCCGCACGCCTTTGGCTGGAAGATGTCGGATCTCAACACGCAAGGCGCTGCGGGCAACGCCGCGGCCGCGACGGCAGAGAAGGGTGAGGCACTGATTACCCATGCGGTGAAGGGACTGACGGAACTGCTCGAAGATGTCGATGCCTTCGACGTCGAACAGCTCCGGTGAAGGTGGGCCTGCGCCGCGCAAACGATGTGATCTTATAACATTATAAAACCCTTTGAACTGCCACGCTCAAGCCATTATATGAGACCAACCGTTCAAGCAGCCGATCCCAAGCCGCTCGGCCGCACGCCTAATCCTAGAGGTTCTCATGACCGACGCGATCTCCACCCAGAAGCCCATTCCCGTTACCGTGCTCACCGGTTACCTCGGTGCCGGCAAGACGACATTGCTCAACCGCATCCTCTCCGAAAATCACGGCAAGAAATATGCGGTCATCGTCAATGAATTCGGCGAAATCGGCATCGACAACGACCTGATCGTCGAGTCGGACGAAGAAATCTACGAGATGAACAATGGCTGCGTCTGCTGCACGGTGCGCGGCGACCTGATCCGCGTCGTCGAAGGCCTGATGCGCCGCCCCGGCCGCTTCGACGGCATCATCGTCGAAACGACCGGCCTTGCCGATCCGGTGCCGGTGGCCCAGACCTTCTTCATGGATGACGATGTGCGCGCCAAGACCGAGCTCGACGCCGTCGTCGCCCTCGTCGATGCCAAGCACCTGCCGCTGCGCCTGAAGGACAGCCGCGAGGCAGAAGACCAGATCGCCTTCGCCGACGTCGTCATCATCAACAAGACCGACCTCGTGACCCCGGAAGAACTTGATGTGATCGAGGATATCGTCCGCGCCATCAACCCGGCTGCCCGCGTTTACAAGACCAGCCGCTCTGGCGTCGACCTCGCCCGCGTGCTCGATCAGGGCGCCTTCAACCTGGAACGCGCGCTCGAAAACGATCCGCATTTCCTCGAGCACGGCCATGACGACCATGTCTGCGGCCCCGATTGCGATCACGACCACCACCATCATGACCATGATCACGATCATCACGGTCATCAGCATGATGAGCACGGCCACGACCATCATCACCATGGCGCCCATAACCATGGCGCGATGTCGGCGATCCACGATGTGACGGTGCAGTCGGTGTCGCTGCGCGGCGGCCAGATGAACCCGGAGCGCTTCTTCCCCTGGATCCAGAAAATCACCCAGACGCAGGGGCCGAATATTCTGCGTCTCAAGGGCATCATCGCCTTCAAGGACGATCCCGAGCGTTACGTCGTTCAGGGTGTGCACATGATCATCGAGGGCGACCACCAGCGGCCGTGGAAGGAAGGCGAAAAGCACGAGAGCCGTCTCGTCTTCATCGGCCGCGAACTCGACCGCGAGAAGCTCGAAACCTCCTTCAAGGCGTGCGAGGCAGCCGCCTGATGCCGACAGTTGCACCGCTTGATCTCGACGGCCACGTTCTGGCCGTCGAATTTTTAGGTGATGTTCCCTTCTTCGCAAGCGCAAACGGTACATTCCACCGATTGGACGGCGGCGACAGGGTTTCTGAAGCCCACCAGGGCATGCTCACCGCCATCCGCGATCCCTACAGCGAGAGCCTGATCTCGGGCGGCGAAGACGGCAAGGTGCTGCGCATTGCCGCCGACGGCAGCGTCAGCGAGATCGCGACCGCGCCGCGCAAATGGATTTCGCAAGTGGCAGCCGGCCCGCAGGGCGCCGTTGCCTACTCCTACGGCAAGAGTGCGCTCGTGCGCCTTGCCGACGGCACGACCAAGGAATTCCCCGAAGAGCGCACCGTCGAAGGCCTTGCGTTTGCACCGAAGGGCCTGCGCATCGCGGCGGCGCGCTATAACGGCGTGTCGCTGCACTGGATCGGCATGAACGCCAAGCCGATCGATCTGGAATGGAAGGGTGCGCATACCGGCGTCACCTTCTCGCCTGATGGTAATTTCCTGGTCACCTCGATGCAGGAAAACGCATTGCACGGCTGGAAGCTCGACATCAAGCCCGGCACCGAAGCCCGCCACATGCGCATGACCGGCTACCCCTCCAAGGTGAAATCGCTCTCCTGGTCGGTCAAGGGCAAGTGGCTCGCGTCTTCAGGCGCGCCCGCGGCAATCGTCTGGCCCTTCCAGGGCAAGGACGGGCCGATGGGCAAGGCGCCGATGGAGCTCGGCACCCGCGCCAATATCATGGCGACCGCGGTGAAGTTCCATCCGCTCGAAGACATCCTCGCCATCGGCTTCATCGACGGTATGATCCTGGCCGTGCGCATCACCGACAGCAAGGAAGCGCTGCTGCGCCGACCTGGTAAGGGCGCGATCACGGCGATGAGCTGGAGCAAAAACGGCAAGCTGCTCGCCTTCGGCTCCGAAGCCGGCGATTGCGGCGTCATCGATATTTCGGCTTGAGACCCATTGCCGGCAACGGACGACGCCATGACGGAACCCGAAATCATGGCGCTCACCGCCGATCACATGCAGGCGGCGGCCGGAATCAGACGTGTCACCCTGTGGGAACGGCTGCCCTGGCTGCCGGATGTGCATACGCCCGAGGAAGAGGAGCAGTACTGGCGCATGCATCTGCTGCCGAACTGCACCATCCTTGGTGCTGCCATGGGCAACCGGCTGGTCGGCGTCATCGCCTATGGCGACAACTGGATAGAGCAGCTTTACGTTCTCCCCGGGTTCCAGGGCATGGGTATCGGCTCTTCCCTCCTCGGCTGCGCCAAGGAGGAGATGAACGAGATCAGGCTCTGGACGTTTAAGCGTAATGCAGGCGCTCGCAGCTTCTACGAACAGCACGGTTTTACCGCCGAAGAGGAGACCGATGGCGCCGACAACGAAGAACTGGAGCCTGACGTGCTTTATCATTGGCGCCGGCTTCCGGAGCTGACACTTCGCCTGCAACCGTCTGGCGGCTAGAATATGCTCAGGGCTTGCCAAATGCTTTGCCCGGGCGAAACATGAGCCGCACGGAGGCGCTTTGCGCGACGCCCAGGCTGACAAAGGAAACGGGAATGCCGAAATCGACCGGCCTCGGTTTGGCCGAGCAAAAGCCGCAGCCTTTGGGCGACGCATCCGTCTGGACCGTGATCCGCGCCGAGGCGGCCGAGCTTGCCGCGCGCGAGCCGATATTGCAGCGGCTGCTTGCCGCTCAGGTAACGGACACTGCCAACAACGATGAGATCATCGCCCGCGTGCTGGCCGCGCGGCTCTCCGTAGCGCAGGTGGAAACGGGTGATCTGTTCGATCTCATCCTGTCCACACTTGATGACGATATCATGCGGAAGGTCGAGGCCGATCTCATCGCCGTGCGCGAGCGCGATCCGGCCTGCACGACATTTCTGCACGCACTTCTCAATCTCAAGGGCTTTCATGCGCTTGAGACGCATCGCATCGCCCATGCGCTCTGGATCGCCGGCCGTCAGGAGATCGCCAGCTGGCTCGCCAATCTCGTTTCGCTGGTCTTCGGCCCGGATATCCATCCGGCGGCCCGGATCGGCGCATCCATCATGCTCGACCACGGTTCGGGCATCGTCATCGGCGAAACGGCTGTCATCGAGGATGAAGTATCGATCCTGCAGAACGTCACGCTCGGCGGCACCGGCAAGGAGACCGGCGACCGCCACCCGAAGATCCGCCACGGCGTGATGATCGGCGCAGGCGCCAAGATCCTCGGCAATATCGAAATCGGTGCCTTCAGCAAAGTCGCGGCCGGCAGCGTCGTGCTGAAGCCGGTCCCCGAGCATTGCACGGTCGCCGGCGTGCCGGCAACGCTCGTGCGCGTCCACCGCGCCGACGAAATCCCGGCCGAGACGATGGACCAGAATATCTAGGATCATTCTGAGATAGACGAGTTTGCCCCGTTCCTAAGCAGCTTGTTGATTTTCTCCAAAGACTTCGACCCGGTTGCGGCCTTCGCGCTTCGAACGATAGAGCGCCTCATCGGCCTTCTGCATCAGCCGTTCAAAGTCTCCACCGCTTTCCGCACGCGCGGCAACGCCGACGCTCAGCGTCGGAAAGACGGCCAGATCCGGCTGCTGCATGACGGCAGCGGCGAAGGCGAGACGGATGCGCTCGGCAATTGCCACGGCATCTTCCCGGGAAACGTTTTTCAGCACCGCCAGGAACTCATCCCCACCTTGACGGGCAAGCAGATCGTCCGAGCGCATGATGCCCCTCGAAACACTGGCGAAAAGCCGCAGGATGTCGTCGCCAGCAGCATGGCCATGCCTGTCGTTCAGCTGCTTGAAATGGTCGATATCGATGATCAGCAGCGATACCGGCTGGGAACCGAGAGCCGGCAGATGCTGGGCAAGGCCGCCGCGATTGAGCGCGCCGGTCAGCGGATCGTGGTGAGCGAGTTCGGTCAGCTGATTTCGGCTGCGCTCGGCGGCCATCAGCACCATCGCCATGCTGCGCAGCATGATGAACGCGACCGCCGATACTGCCATCCAGCTGTGTATTGCACTGCCGCCGAAGGGATCCGGCCCACCGATCTCACCGGTCGCCGCGAGAATGCTGCGAACGGCAAAGATCGCGGCAGTGCAGGCGTAGAGGCCGACAAGCAAGGCTGCGGAATAAAGCCTCTCGCGCCGGACAATGCTGATTGCCTCCCTTGCAACGGCAAGATCGCAGAGGCAGCAGATGACGGAGACGTAGAGGAGCCTCGCCGAGACTGCCGATGGATCGCTGACGATGAGGACGACAGGAACGCTGACGAGCAAGATGGCAAGCCAGAAAGTGCGCTGGTCGAGCGCTCGTCCCGAAAACACGCGCACGGCAAAGAACATCAGCATGTAGCCGGCGATGGTGACGATATTGCCGCCGTCGACCGAGACAGAGTAGGGAACGAGATTGCGCAGCGCGACGAGAAACGAGCCGACACCGACAAGAAGGTTGCTCAAGCCCCACCACAGCGGCCACCTCTCGAAGCGACCCGTCGCATAGGCTGCAAGCTGGAGAATGCCCAGCACGAAACAGCTCACGGCAACAATGAAATAGATTGTCCTGAGATCCAGCAGCATGGCGCTTTCCCGAAATTCTCGCGGAACTTACAGGAAGCGTTTTGCGGTTTGATTGGAGCCTTCGCTAAAAATTTAACGATCGCGGGTTTTTCCCCGCTGCATCATTCAAAATCCTACAGCACCCTTGGCGCGTGTGAAAGACACGCGGCCCTGTCGTCAAGCGGCCCGCACCGAGCCGATGATGTCCGCCAACAGACCGTGCAGCAAGTCCCTGTAGCCATTTCGGGCAGACGGACCGCTCTCTTCCGAGGTCATGACGACGGTGAGATCGAGCGACGGCACGATGTAGAGCATCTGCCCGCCATAACCCCAGGCGAAGTGCACCTGCTCGCCGCCGATCTGCCGCGTGAACCAGCCATAGCCATATTCATCGCCGGAGAAGCGTGAGTTGGTGCGCTGCTGCCACGACTGGGCGATCCAGTCGGCAGGTACGATCTGGCGGCCGTCGGCGGTCCTGCCGCCGTTACGGTAGAGTTCGCCGAAGGCAAGCAGGGACCGGGCGCTCATCGCCATCTGATTGCCGCCGAGATAGATGCCCTGCGGATCGCGCTCCCATGCACCGATGCGGAAACCGTCGACCGGGCCGAGCCATTCGCGCGCCAACACCAGCGTCGGCCGCCGGCCGACCTTGGTGAGAATGGCCGACAGCAGATGCGTGGATGCGGTGGAATAGAGCATCTCGCCACCGGGCTGATCGACGAAAGGCTGCGACAGCGCAAAGCGCACCCAGTTGCGCGAGGAGACCCAGCGGCCGTAGTTCGCCCCCGACATACGATCGAGCCCAGCCTGCATCGAGAGAAGATTGCCGATGGTGATGTCGTTGATGCGCGGGTCGGGCGTTACAGGGAGATCGGCCTTCAGGATCGGCGCGATCTTCTGATCCGGCCCCGTCAGCATGCCTTTGTCGATGGCGATACCGACCAACGCCGAGATGATCGACTTCGAAGCGGATTTGATATTGGTCGATTCCGACGGCGAATGACCATGGAACCCACGTTCGCTGAGCACGCGTCCGTCGCGAGCGACAATCACCGTCTTGAGAGGCCTCATCGCCGGGTCGCTCGCCGCGCGATCGAGACGCGGACCAAGCCCGCCGACGGCGGGAGCCGTGCTCTGGGCAGCCGCCGGCCCCGTTGCGGCAAGCGACAGGCAGAAGAAAAGCAGAAGGGAAAGAAGGCGGATCATGCGATGCAACATAGGATATCGCCGCGATATGTTCGCGTGCCGGCGACCCATTTCACGCGATTGTGTTTCCGCGTGCGTCGGGGAGCTAGCGACCGCGCCGCTTCACTCGCCAGAAAGACAATCCGCGCCGCAACCACACCAGGCCCGCCTGCCTGCGTGGTCAAACGGCGCGGATATTACCAGCCGGGGGAAAAATTCCCAACCTGGCCGGCCGGTCGGCGTAGTCTTACGGCTCCGCGCGTCTTTTCGGGCCGATGCGCTAGAGCATGATGCCGAAAAGTGTAAGCGGTTTTCGGACGACATCATGCTCTAACTCTTTAATTTAGAACAGGAGTCAGATTTTAGGCCGACCCGGCCTAAAATCATCCTGTTCTAGGCTGCGCGGCGAACCGGCGCGCTGGCCAGCATGCGTCCCGAGGGGACGATCATGCCGGCCGCGCCGTCAAGCCAGCCTTCCGTGAGCTCGAGCGCAAGAAAGCGCGAGCGTTCGAACGGACCCGGCATGACGAGATGGCGAGCCTTTTCGGCAAAGAAGCCGAAACGCTCGTAATAGGCAGCATCGCCGACGAGCAAAACGGCACCGTGTCCGCGCTTCTTCGCTTCGAGGATCGCCGCGCGCATCAGCGCCGAGCCGATGCCCTTGCCGCCTTGATGGGGCGCAACGGCGAGCGGTCCAAGCAGCAGCGCATTGATCGGCGTGCCTTCGTCATTGACGCCGGCCTCGATGTTCCAGAGCCGCACCGAGCCGATGACATGGCCGTCGCGATCGCGCGCGACGAGCGCAAGACCCTCGGCCGGAACGCGGTTGCGGCGGATCTTCTCCGACGACTTCTTGCGGCGACCCGCGCCCATGACGCGGTCGAGCAGGTTTTCACGCGCAACGACATCCGAGGGATTTTCGGCGTCGATGGCGAAAGTGGTAGGCGCAAAGAATGCGCGGACAGAATCAAGAACAGCGGCCATCTTGGCCTCCCGTACCCAATACCGTTATCAGCGGCGATGAAGGAAAATTGTGAAGTTGCCGCCCCGATTGGTTACGGGGCCGGCGGAAACGACCTTAGATGACGTAGGCCTTCAACGGGTCGAAACCGTTGAAAGCGACCGCCGAATAGGTCGTCGTATAGGCGCCGGTGCCTTCGATCAGGACCTCGTCGCCGATCGAAAGGGAGATCGGCAGCGGATAGAGGTTCTTCTCGTAAAGCACGTCGGCGGAATCGCAGGTCGGACCGGCGATGACGCAGGGCTCCATCTCGTCGCCGTCGTGTTCCGTGCGGATCGGATAGCGGATGGCTTCGTCCATCGTCTCGGCGAGACCGCCGAACTTGCCGATGTCGAGGAAGACCCAGCGGGCATCGTCATTGTCCGACTTCTTCGAAATCAGAACGACTTCCGCCTTGATGACACCGGCATTGCCGACCATGCCGCGGCCCGGCTCGATGATCGTCTGCGGGATCTGGTTGCCGAAATGCGTGCGCAGCGCCTGGTAGATCGACTTGCCGTAAGCTTCTGCGGACGGAACGTCACGCAGGTACTTGGTCGGGAAGCCGCCACCCATGTTGACCATCTGCAGGTGGATGCCCTGCTTGGCAAGCGATACGAAGACGCGCTTGGCATCGGCAAGCGCCGAATCCCAGGCATCGACCTTGGTCATCTGCGAACCGACATGGAACGAGACGCCATAGGACTGCAGGCCAAGCTGATGGGCGTAGACGAGAACGTCGACAGCCATCTGCGGAACGCAGCCGAACTTGCGCGACAGCGGCCATTCGGCGCCTTCGCCATCCGTGAGCACGCGGCAGAAGACACGGGCGCCGGGAGCGGCGCGCGAGATCTTCTCGACTTCCTCGTGGCTGTCGACGGCAAAGAGGCTGACGCCGAGCGCATGCGCGCGGGCAACGTCACGTTCCTTCTTGATCGTGTTGCCGTAGGAGATGCGGGCGGCGGTCGCACCGGCTTCGAGCGCCATTTCGATTTCGGCAACGGATGCGCAATCGAAATTGGAGCCGAGGCCTGCGAGCAGCTTCAGCACTTCCGGGGCCGGGTTGGCCTTGACGGCGTAATAGATGGCGCTGTCCGGCATGGCGTGACGGAAGGCGTGGAAATTGTCGCGAACGACGTCGAGGTCAACCACGAGGCAGGGACCGTCGGGACGTCGGGTTGCGAGAAAGTCGCGGATGCGCTGGGTGGTCATATCGATTCCCTCTTCCAATTCCAGAGCTCCGGCATGAACCGGAGGACAAAGGGCATACGATAGCTCGCATTGGAACCAGCCGGTGGAGACCCCGGAACCATAGCAAGCGCTCGATGCGCAGATAGTGAACCAACGCCGCGATGCGGTGTAAGTTCGGCTTTGTCTGCCATGGATTGGAGGGAGAATCCCAACCGCACTTCCGGCAATGATGGTGTGCCTCTTCAGTAACCCCCGCTGATGGAAAGCAGGGAGAGAACAAAAAGGCCCGCACCGTCGTTGCTTCAGGCGTCCTCGCATTTTCCGGTTGGCCGGAATAGCGACTGGAGGGGTTAATTCCAGGTACCTTACCGATTTCCTCACCAATTCGAGGGTTCGGCGGACACCCATGGGCACGTGCGACTTTGGGCTGAGTGGGAAATAAGAATATTCGCCTTCATAATCAAGCGATTTTTTGATCTCAAGGCTAAAAAAATTATTGAACAAGACGAGCCAATTTGTTCAACATTCCGAAACAGCCTGAGGGGTGCCATGGATACCTTGACCCGCATACGCGCCTTCATCGATGTCGTCGAGGCCGAAGGCTTCTCCGCCGCGGCACGGCGCACCGGCCGCTCCAAGGCGCTGCTCTCCAAATATGTGCGCGAATTGGAAGACGAGCTCGGCGCCCTGCTGCTCAACCGCACCACCCGGCAGTTCTCGATGACCGAGGCCGGCCATACCTATTACCGTACCGCCTCCGATATTCTGAAGGAGATCGATAACCTCGCCGATCTCGTGCGCGAAAACAATGCACAGCTCAAGGGACGGCTGCGCATCTCGGTGCCGCGCACCTTCGTCGATGCCGATGTCGGCCAGTCGCTGATCGATTTTGCCAAGGAGAACCCCGACCTTTCGCTGGAGATCGCCGCTGACGACCGGTTCGTCGATCTGATCGAGGAAGGCTTCGACGTGGCGATCCGCATCACCAAGCTCGAAGATTCCGGCATGATCGCCCGCAAGATCTCGGATTTCCGCATCCATATCTGCGCCACCCCTGAATTTCTCGAGCGTTATCCCGATCTCGATCACCCGTCGGCCCTTTCCAGCGTCCCCTTCATCGTCGATACCAATGCGCGCACCCAGGCGAGCATCCGCTTCCACAATCCTGACAACACCTCGTTCGCCGTCGCCGTTTCCGGACCGATAGAGGTCAACAGCCCGCATGCGACATTACGCGCAGCACTGGCCGGCATCGGCGTAGCCTTCATCCCAGATTTCATCGCCCGCAAGCCGATCGAGAGCGGCGAACTGGTGACCCTTTTCAACGATTACACCCCGACCGACCGCGGCATCTATGCCGTCTACCCGCACCGGCGCTACCTGCCGGCCAAGGTAAGAATCTTCGTCGATTACCTGCACAACTGGTTCAAGAAGCATCCGTAAGCCGGCGCCCTTGCGAAGCGATGCGACATTCCGCCCCGCTCTACAGCGCCGCGCGTCTTTTCAGACGCGCAAAGGACGCTGTAGCACTTTGAATGCTGCATAATTTTATCCTTGAATCGATTCCGATTTAAGGAATTATGCAGTGGCATCCTGCCCCGCGAAGCCGATGCCGAGCCCGGTCCCAATTCCGTCCCAATTTCTGGCAAGAAGTCAGGGGCAGCGAACAAGGCAGCGGAATAGATGAGACATTCAACAATACTGATGGCCGCGCTTCTTTCGCTGGCGCCGGCCGCCGCCTTTGCGCATCCGCACATCTTCGTGGAAGCGCGCCTCGAAGTCGTGGCCGGCAAGGACGGCAGTGTCGAGGAACTGCGCAATGTCTGGCGCTTCGACGAGGTCTTTTCGTCCTCCGTGGTCATGGATTTCGACAAGAACACCGACCTGAAGCTGGAGCCGAACGAACTGACCGAGGTCGGCAACACGGTCAAGAAGTCTCTTGCCGATTACGACTACTACATGAACCTGACGATCAACGGGAAGAACATCACCGTCCAGAAGCCCGACATCATCCATGTCGACTACAAGGATGGCCAGCTGCTGATGTTCTTTGCGGTAAAGCCGGTGGAGAAGATGCCGCTCAAGGGCAGGCTCACCTTCGGCGTCTACGACCCGACGCTCTACACCTCAATCGATTTTCCCACCGACACCGAGCTGGCGATCGTCGGAGACGGCTTCAAGGCTTGCAAACATCAGGTGGTGCGGCCGGATGCCGACCAAGTGATCTCGGAAAACAAGCAGTCGCTGACGGACGCCTTCTTCAACGATCCCACCGGCACCAACATGTCCAAACTCTTCGCCACCCGGCTGGAGGTCACATGCTGACGAAACGCCTGCCCCTCATCCTTTCCGCTGCAACCCTTGCGCTGGTAACGGCTGCAAGCCTCGCCCATGCGCAATCGCCGCTCGGCATCGGTACGGCGGAGCCGAGCTTTCAGCCGACAGGCGGGCCGCTCGCGCCGCTTTTGCTCTATGTGAACTATGAGCAGCAGGCCTTCTATAGGGCGCTGACCGGCGCCTTGAAGGCGATGCGCCAAGACCCGTGGCAGCTGGCATCACTGATCGGCCTCTCCTTCGCCTACGGCGTCTTCCATGCCGCCGGCCCGGGCCACGGCAAGGCGGTCATCTCCTCCTACATGATCGCCAACGAGGTCGAGCTGAAGCGCGGCGTGGTGATTTCCTTCATTTCGGCCTTCGTCCAGGGCGTGATGGCGGTGGCGCTGGTCGGCGGCGCCTGGCTGGTGCTGCGTGGCACCGGCATTACGCTGACGGCAGCGACCCACGCGATGGAGATCGCAAGCTTCGTCATGGTCATCCTGTTCGGCGGCTGGCTGCTGTTTCGCAAACTGCGCTCGATGGCTGGCAATATGCCGCGCCGCCGGCTGATGGCGACGCCTGCCGGCCCGGTCAGCATGATGCTCGACTGGAAGGACAATGTGGCCGAACGCCAGGCCTATGCCTTCAACGGCAAGGCGCAGGCTGTGGAAGCCGGCCACACCTTCGTTCCCGGCATGGTCTGCGAGACCTGCGGCAATGCCCATGTGCCCGATCCGGCCCTGCTCGGCGGCGACAGGTTCAGCGCCCGCGAGGCCTGGTCGGCGATCGTTGCCGTCGGTCTGCGCCCCTGCTCCGGCGCACTTCTGGTCATGACCTTCTCACTGCTGAACGGGCTCTATCTCGGCGGCGTGCTTTCGGTCGCCGCCATGTCGCTCGGCACGGCGATCACCGTTTCCCTGCTTGCCACACTTGCCGTCACGGCCAAGAGTGCGGCCGTCCGCCTCTCCGGACGCGGCTCGACCGCCTCGATCTGGGTCGGCAATGCCATCGAAATCCTCGGCGCCGTGCTTGTCATGCTGATGGGCGCCCTGCTGCTCGGAGCCTCGCTGCAGGGATAAAATTACTTTCCCCGGCCGCGCTGGTAACGCGCCCGCAGCCAGAAGACTGCGAAAAACGCCATGATCAGGCAGACGCCGACGACGATTGCCAGCGTCGGCGAGAAATTGCCGATCCACAGCACGATGGTCGGCAGGAAATAGATGACCAGGGCAGCGCCGAGCAGGATGATGGCGGCGGCGATTGCCTGCGAGCGGCTCTCCGGGCTCACGCGAGCCTTTCCTTTTCGAGATCGGCGCGGATATCCAGCAGGCGGCGAACCTGGTTGCCCTCGGCGTCGAAATTCCCGGGCGAAAGCCAGGCTTCGAAGGCATCGTTGATCATCGGCCATTCGGCATCGATCATCGAGAACCAGGCGGTGTCGCGATTGCGATGCTTGGAGATCATGTGCTGGCGGAAGACCCCTTCGAAGCTGAAGCCGTAACGCGCCGCCGTCGTCTTGCTCGCCTCGTTCTTATTGTCGCATTTCCATTCGTAGCGGCGGTAGCCGAGATCCTCGAAGACGTGTTTGGCCATCAGGTAATGCGCCTCGGTCGAAAGCGGCGAACGCTTCATCTCGACCCCGTGCGCCACCCCGCCGATCTCGACGACGCCGTTTGCCGGGTCGGCGCGCATGTAATTCGCCATGCCGACAATCTTGCCGCTGGCGTTGTCGCGGAAGATATGGGTGAGCCAGCCGGACTTGGTATAGACGGTTTCCAGCCAGTTGGCGAAATCGTTGATGCCGGAGAAATCGTCCTGCGCGAAATAGAGAAGCAACGGGTTGATGCCCATGCCACCGAGGCCATCCCATAACGCCTGGAGATGTTCCTCACGCCGGTAGGGCTGGACGGTGACGAAGCGGCCCTTCAGCGTGACCGGCTTCGGCGCCGGGCAGCCGTTGAAATTTGCAAGATCGCGCATGTTCACTCCTCTTTTCCGAAGAGTGGATAGGCCAGCCGCCCGGCAAAGGCAACCGGCCTAAAGCGCGTCGCGCTTTAGGCCTTATTTCCAACGCATGTCGTTGTCGCAAAACCGCTGCACACTTTTGCGCGACATGCTTTAGATGTCACTGTGACAAGGTCGTCTTGGCCGACGACACCGTCGCCTCGATATGGTCCACCAACTGGTCGGCAAGGCCGAGGCGGCCGGCAAGCAGATCGAGATAACCGCGCTCGGCACGCGAATCCGGCTCGATAGTGAGCCGCGAGGCGGTGTAAAGCTCGACGCGCTGTTCTTCAGTCACCGCCGCAGCAACCAGCGCATCGATATCCGTCGGCGAAGCGAGTTCATGCTCGATGAAGGCCGCAGCCTCGCCGCTGACGTCGGCGGCCTTGACCTTGTCCATGATGAGGGCGCGTTCGGCATCGTCGATATGGCCGTCGGCCTTGGCGGCGGCGATCATCGCGCGGATCAGCACCAGCACGAACTCATTGCTGCCGGCAGGTGATGTTGGCCCGAAACCAGATTCGACAGGCGGCGGCAGAAGGACCGGATTGTTTGCCGACGGTGCATCCGAGGGGGCTGCGGGCGCCTGCCCCGCCTGGTAATTCTTGTAGGCTTGGTAGCCGAGGCCGGCAATCGCGGCAAGACCGCCGATCGCTAGTGCATTGCCGGCAATACCCCGACCGGTCTTGGTGCCGAGAAGCGCGGCTGCAATCGCACCTGTCGCCAGCGGATTGTTCTTTGCCGTCTGCACGGCGTCACCGGCCCTGTCGCGGACCGAACCGCCAAGACCTGGCACCTGCGAACCCAAAAACTGGTCGAGAAGCTTCTTTGCGTCGAACATTCCTCGTCATCTCCCTATTTGAAACTGGAGGAGTACATAGGTTTGCGACGGGTGAAATACAAATAGGGGGAGCGGGATTGAGCCATGAGACTCACCCGCCCCAGCCGAAACTCAGGCCTTCAGCGCCGCCGCCTCTGCCGCGAGCTTGGTGATGCCAGCCCAGTCGCCGGCCGCGACCAGTTCCTTCGGCGCCACCCACGAGCCGCCAACGCAAATGACGTTCGGCAGCGAGAGATAATCATTGGCGTTCTTCAGCGAAATACCGCCGGTCGGGCAGAACAGCGTGCCGGCAAGCGGCGAGGACAGCGCCTTGAGATAGGCGGCGCCACCGGCCTGCTCCGCCGGGAAGAATTTCAGCACTTGGTAGCCTTCTTCGCGCAGTGCCATGACTTCGCTGGCGGTCGCAGCCCCCGGAAGCAGCGGCACGTCGGAATCGGCAGCGGCATCAAGCAGTTCCTGCGTCGTGCCCGGGCTGACGATGAATTTCGAACCGGCCTCGACGGCGGCTTCCCAATGGGCGACATTGAGGATCGTGCCGGCGCCGACTTCGGCCCCCTCGACCTCTGCGGCGACGGCGCGCACGGCCTCGAGCGCTGCCGGCGTGCGCATGGTGATCTCGATCGCCTTCAGGCCGCCCGCGACGAGCGCGCGGGCCAGCGGCACCGCCGTCTTCGCATCGTCGACGATCAATACCGGAACGACAGGCTGGAGTTTCAGGATGGAAAGGAGCTTCTCTGTTTTCTCGCCCATGGTCGCGCGACCTCCTTGAAACGATTGAATTCGGACCCCGAATAACGCCCCCGCGGAACCTTGTCGAGATAAAACCGGACCGCATGACGAGAAGGGTATGAAATGCTTGGAAATTGGGCTACCGTGCCGCAATCGTCACAAAAGGTTCACCGGCATGGCGAAAGAGATCGAGCGGAAGTTTCTTGTACGCAGCGATGGATGGCGTTCCGCCGTCGAGACGAAATCTGTCTTCAGGCAGGGTTACATTGCCTCGATGGACGATCGTTCCGTGCGCGTGCGCATCCTCGACGGCAGGAATGCGAAACTGACGATCAAGATCGGCCGAAGCACCATCACCCGTGACGAATTCGAATACGACATCCCGATCGCCGATGCCGAAGAGCTGTTGCAGAACGCGATCGGCGTCGTCATCGAGAAGACGCGCTATCGCGTTCCGCATGAGGACTTCGTCTGGGAAGTCGACGTCTTTACCGGCGAGCATCGCGGACTGGTGATTGCCGAGGTGGAGATGGCGGCGGAAACCGACGATCCGGCCCTGCCCACCTGGCTCGGCCGCGAAGTGACCGGAGATTTCCGCTATTCCAACCAGGCCCTTGCCACAGAATACGGGCACGACAGGCATGGCCTATCGCATTCGGCCTGACGCCGATTTCACCGAAGCGTTCCGTAACGCTGCGACCAAGCAGCTGGAACACGCTATCACTGTCCTCGGGGAACGCCCGGACGGCGCGCATGAGGCGATCCATTCTTTCCGCAAGAACCTGAAGCGACTACGCTCGCTCTACCGCCTCGTGGCCCGCGAGGTGCCGGATTTTCAGGCCCAGGAAAATGCGAGGCTGCGCGATGCCGCACGCTCGCTTTCGGCGATCCGCGATGCTGCAGCCCTCATCGGCACCGCGCAGTATCTGCAGCATGCAGCCCGCGGGAACGAGGAGAGCGAGGCGCTCGGCCGCATCGTCACCATTCTCGAAGGGCGCCGTGATTGGATGGCGGAAGCCGAAAGCGGCCTGGAACAGCGGCTCGCGGAAACCTCCGACGTTCTGAAGGAGGCGATCACGGCCCTGGACGCCGTCTCCTTTGATCGCGGCCACCGCAAGAATGCACGCATGCTGGCAAAAAGTTGGCGCCGTACCGCGCGGAAGGCCAAGACCGCGCTTGCGGCTTGCCACGGCGAGGCATCGGCCGACGACTTCCACGATCTGCGCAAACGCACCTACGACTATCGGCTCTACCATGCGCTTTTGCGTGACGTCTGGCCGGGCGCGATGAAGGCCAAGCGCGATGCGGCCAAGGAACTCGTCGAGGATCTCGGCCACATCCACGATCTCACCGTGCTCTCCGAACTGGTCGAGGCCGAACCGCAGCTCTTCACCCGCAATGACGACCTAGCGCATCTGCTCGACATCATCATCTTCCGCCAGCAGGAAGACCGGCGGCAAGCGCTGGTCAAAGCCGAAGCCGTGTTCGCCGATGATGCCGACGAGGAAGCCCAGCGCATCGAGCTTCTCTGGCTGATGGCCGGGAATTGAGAGCCCGCGAAATCGGAAGTGCTTGCGCGCAGCTCTGCATTTCCCATCGCATCGGCAATATCACAAGGAACCCTATTGACCTCAACCAATCTTGAGGTCCTAGCTTGCGGTGGTCGAACAAGCAGAAACTTGACCCGCGAGGAAAATATGACCGCCGAAAATGCCGCAATGCCGAAGGTGCTCGGGCTCTACGAGACCCATCTGACCGTTGCCGATCTCAAGACCTCCACGGACTTTTACCGCGATGTCGTTGGGCTCGAACCGGCAGCCTCATTCGAGGAGCGCAACGTCGCTTTCCTCTGGGTGGACGACAGGAAGACCGGCATGCTCGGCCTTTGGGAAACCGGAAGCGGGCCGCTGAAGATGCGGCTGCATATCGCCTTCCGCATGACCGCCGGCGGCATGCTGCAGGCGCCCGCCATTCTCAGGGCAAAGGGTGTGGAACCTCTCGGCTTTACCGGTGAACCGGTGACGGAGCCGGTGGTTCTCGGCTGGATGCCGGCGCTGTCTATCTATTTCAAGGATCCGGACGGGCACTCGATCGAATTCATCAGCGTTCTCGACGCAATCCCCGACCGGAGCTTCGGCGTGCGGCCGTTTTCCGCGTGGCAGGCGCGAGCGTAATCGGTCACCGGTCAAGGCCGCCACTGGCGAAGGCAATTGCGCGGCCCACCGATTTTCTGTATTTCCGGCCTATGACCGACAGCCTGACACACACCAGCCCGTTCCTCGTGGCCGCACTCTACCATTTCGTTTCCGTGCCGCGCTTTGCCGACCTGCAGGCACCGTTGCAGACGCTTTGCGAGGAGAACGGCGTCAAGGGAACGCTGCTTCTGGCGCATGAAGGCATCAACGGCACGATCGCAGGCCCGGATGCCGGCATTCACGCCGTGCTTGCCTTCCTGCGCGCCCAGCCGGAATTTTCGGGCCTGGAGCACAAGGAAAGCCGCGCCTCGAAAATGCCCTTCCTGCGCATGAAGGTGAAGCTGAAGAAGGAAATCGTCACCATGGGCGTCGAAGATATCGACCCCAACAAGGTGGTCGGCACCTACGTGGCGGCCAAGGACTGGAACGCGCTGATTTCCGATCCCGACACCATCGTCATCGACACCCGCAACGACTACGAGACGGCGATCGGAACCTTCCGCGGCGCGCTCGACCCGAAGACCAAGAGCTTCCGTGAGTTTCCGGAATGGGTGCGTCAGAATCCCGGTCTGCACAACAAGCCGAAGGTCGCCATGTACTGCACCGGCGGCATACGCTGCGAAAAGGCCACCGCCTTCATGAAGGCTGAGGGCTTCGACGAGGTCTATCATCTGAAGGGCGGCATCCTGAAATATCTGGAGGAAGTGCCGCAGGAGGAAAGCCTCTGGGATGGCGCCTGCTTCGTCTTCGACGAGCGCGTGTCCGTCGAGCACGGTTTGAAGGAAGGCGAACACCGGCTCTGCCACGCCTGCCGCAACCCGATCACTGCCGAGGAAATGACTTCGCCGCTTTACGAGGAAGGCGTTTCCTGCAGCCACTGCTACGACACGCGCACGGAAGAAGACCGGCTGCGCTACCGCCAGCGTCAGCACCAGATCGCCCTCGCGAAAAAGCGCGGCCAGCGACATATCGGCAGCTGAGCCAAAATTCTGATTGGATCAGCCTGCCGCCTGGATGCGCCGCCGAGCTTCCGGCTCCGCTGCACGTCGCTCGTTCAACATCTCGGTGATGAGGTCTGATGTCACAGGCTTTCCGAACAAATAGCCCTGCAGGCAGTCGCAGCCGAAAAGACGCATGGCTATCGCCTGCTCCTCGGTCTCGATGCCTTCGGCCGTCACCGGAATGTCGAGCGAGCGGGCGAGCGCCACCGTCGCCTGCAGCATCTCGCGCTGGCGTTTGTCGTTGACACCCATGACCAGCGAGCGGTCGATCTTGATGCGGTCGAAGCCGAACTGTCTGAGATAACCGATCGAGGAGAAGCCGGAACCGAAATCGTCGAGCGCCACCTTGACCCCCAGCGCCTTCAACCGTTCGATCGACTGGCGGGTGCGCTGCGGATTCTGGATCATGTAGCCTTCGGTGATCTCGAGCGTGATGCGGCCGGCCTCGATCTCCGTCTGCTTCAGCACGTAGCGCACATAGTCGGTAAAGGCGGGATTGCGGAACTGGCCGGGCGAGACGTTGACCGACACATTGAGGTCCGGCCATTGCTTGGCCGTCTCGCAGGCTTTGCGCAGCACGAACAGGCCGAGCGATTCGATGAGGCCGCTGGTCTCGGCGATCGGGATGAACAGCTCGGGCGAAACAGGGCCATGGCCTGGGCGGTTCCAGCGCACCAGCGCCTCGACACCGGTCATCGCATGCGTCGCCGCATCGATCAGCGGCTGGTAGGCGAGCGTCAGGTCGCCGCTTTCGATGGCGATCCGGAGATCCAGCTCCAGCGCATTGCGCTGCTCTCGATCGGCGTCCATCGACGGATCGTAGAGCGTCATGCGCGCGCGGCCGGCCTCCTTCGCCTTGTACATGGCAAGGTCGGAACGGCGCACCAGCTCCTCACGCCCGATCGTCCCGGAAGGCGACATGGCAATGCCGATGCTTGCCCCGACGACGACGACACGGCGACCGATCTCCAGCGGCTCGACAAGAAAATCGAGGATCTGCTCGGCAAGCTGCAGGGCGGCGGCATTCTCGCTGTCGGAGAGAAAGGCGATGGCAAATTCATCGCCGCCGATGCGGGCGAGAACCGCACCTTGCGGAATGAGCACAGCGAGCCCGGCCGCGACCGCCCGGATCAACTGGTCGCCGGTGCCGTGGCCATAGCTGTCATTGACTTCCTTGAAGCCATCGAGGTCGAGATAGAGAAGCAGCACGTTGCGCTTGGTCTGGCGTGCTTCGACGACAAAACGATCGACGGCGAGCCCGAGACCGTCGCGATTGGAAAGGCCGCTCAGCCTGTCGCGCAGCGCCTCCTCGCGAGCGCTGTTTTCCTCCGCCTTCAGGCGGCGGCCGGCAAGCCAGCCGATGACCAGCAGCACCACGAAGAACAATCCGACGAGGCCGAGCGCCTGGATGACCATCGGCCGCACCTGCGCATAGCCGATATCGCCGGGTGAACGCGAGATCCACACGAGCTTGCCGAGCGTTGCCCCCGTCGGATCGACGATCGGGACGAGGTAGTCGGCCGCAAAACTCGGCGGCGCCAGCCTCAGCCCGCCGATGACATAGGTCTGGCCGAGAGCGGTCACCCTGTCGTCATCGAGATGGCGGGCGAAAACGAGATAGCGCTGCTGGCCGGCGGGCACATCCAGCGCACCGGACTTTTTCCGCACCAATGCCACACCGACGGCGGCTATGCCCCGTTTGGTGGTGACGAAACCGATCGCCTGAGGACGATCGGCCTGGCCGGCCGCCTTCACCGTGTCGAAGAGAGTCCAGAGCGAAGGCGCGAAGAAATCCGTGAGCGACTCCGCCATCGGTTTGCCATCGCGATACGCCATGATCGCCTTCTTCTCGGCATCGATGACGATCGCCATGTCGAAAAGCGAACTGTTGACCGACATCTCGCCGTAGTTGCTCACCGTCCAGGCCATACCGTCGGCTGCGTAGACGTTGACGGCGGCGTCATCCCAGGCGGCGTAATCGTCAAGCGTCGCGCCGAGCTGATCCTCGAAGGTCTTCAACGCGCCGATCGTCGTTTCGCGCGAGCGCTCGTCATCGAGAACATTGGAATTTTCGGCCACACGTTCAAGCGCCGTCAGCACCATGATGGTGACGACTGCGACGATGACCGCGAAGGAGAAAAGCACGCCCGTGACGGTGATGTGACGGCCTATTCCCGATCCCTTGCTCTGCGACTTTCCGGCTGTCTGCATTACGACTCCCTGACCGTCGGACTTTGCCAGCCAAGGGTTCAAAAACGTTTAAGCAACCGGCTGTTGCAGGCTTCTGACGAGCTATTTTTGTGTCGCCGCCTGAGGACGCGCCCCTAACCCGGTTTGTGATTGCCCTTCGGGAATTTGGCCGCAAGTTCGCGATACCATTTGCCGCTCGTTTTTACCGTGCGTACCTGGGTCTCATAATCGACATGGACGAGACCGAAGCGCATGCGGTAGCCTTCCGCCCATTCGAAATTGTCCATCAGGCTCCAGGCGAAATAGCCGCGTAGGGGATAGCCGTCCTTGATGAGGCCGGCAACGATTTCGAGGTGATCGCCGACATAGTCGAGGCGCATCGTATCGTCGACCTCGCCGTCGACGACATCGGTGTTGTCGCAGGCGCCATTCTCGGTGATGTAGCATTCCGGCAGCTCGTAGCGGCGGTAGAGGTCCTCGACCGAGAGCTTCAGGCCCGGCGCATAGATTTCCCAGCCGATATCGGTCTTGACGTCGCTTGCCGGCGGCGCTTCCACCGTCCAGGGGAAATCGCCTTTGCGTTCGGCATCGTCGGTGACCCGCTCGGGCTTATAATAGTTCAGGCCCCACCAATCGAGTTTCTGGCTGATGAGCTTCAGGTCGCCATCCTCGATGACGGGCATGCGGTCGCCGAGCGCCGCGATGAATTCCTGCGGATATTCACCCTTGAAGACGGGATCGAAGAAAGCGCCGTTGTGGAACTGATGCGCACGCTCGCCGGCGGCAAGATCGGCTGGGCTATCGGAGCCAGGAATGATCGAGGCGGCATTGAGCACGAGCCCGACCGGCACGTTGGGGGCTTCCGAGCGGATCGCCTCGACGCCGAGACCGTGGGCAAGGTTCATGTAATGCATGGCATGAAGGGCGGCCTGCATGTTGCGCTCGCCGGGAGCATGGATGCCGTAGAGGTGGCTGAGCCAGACGATGCACCAGGGTTCGTTGAAGGTCGCGACCCGGTCGAGGCGATCGCCAAGGCGGCTCATCACCGTCTTGGCATAGCGCTGAAACGCATAGGCAGTCGAGCGCGCAGTCCAGCCGCCCTCGCCGGCGAGCAACAGAGGCAGGTCCCAATGGTAGAGCGTCGCAAAGGTCTTGATGCCGCGCGCCTTGCAGCCGTCAACCAGCCGGTCGTAGAAATCGAGGCCGGCCTCGTTCACCGGACCCGTACCGTCGGGGATAATGCGCGGCCAAGCGATCGAGAACCGGTAGGCTTCGACACCCATCTCCTTGATGAGATCGAGGTCCTGCTCCAGGCGATTATAGTGATCGCAGGCGATATCGCCGTTATCGCGATTATGGACACGGCCGGGCATATTGCAGAAAGCATCCCAGATGGATGGCTTGCGGCCATCGGCCTTGCTGGCGCCTTCGATCTGGAAGGCGGCGGTGGCGACGCCGAAGGTGAAGTCGCCGGGAAAGCGCTCTGCGAGTTTCTTCGGATCGATCATCTGTAAATCCTATCTCTAGGTTGAGGCCGTTTGGCGGGATTTAGCCAAGCGTGAAGGCAAAGTACAGGTCGGCGTCGAGAAAAACTGCAACGTTGCAGGAAACGCCTACTTCTCCACCCTCCCCCACTCATAACGGCAATGTCAGCAGTCGTGACTTGCTGTTGGGACCACGACCTTTACACGGGAAATGGCATCACAAATATGAAAGGAATCCAATGCTGTCTTCGATCCATCTGCTGCAGCCCCATTTGCTGAGCTTGCTGCGCATTGTCTCGTCGCTTGTGCTTTTCAGCTACGGAACGCAGAAGATTTTGCATTTTCCGATTGCGGCAAGCGTGCCGCCCGTCGGCTCGCTTTCCTGGGTTGCTGGGCTTATCGAACTCACGCTCGGCTTCCTGGTCCTGGTGGGATTCCAGACCCGTATCGCAGCCTTCGTGCTCTCGGGCCTGATGGCCTTCGCCTATTTCATCGGGCATGCGTCGAAGGGCATCTATCCCGCCCAGAACGGCGGCGTGGCGGCAATCCTGTTCTGCTTCGTGTTTCTTTATCTGGTGGCGGCAGGTGCCGGACCGTTGAGCGTCGACAACCTGCTAAAGCGTGGCCGCACTGCAGCGGCCTGATCAGAAATAAAACAAAAACGCCGAGGCGACTTCAGACGAGGTCGCCTCGGCGTTTTTCATTGGGCGACGGCAATGACGCGGATCATTAAATTCAGAGCTTGACCCAGGCGCCATTCTTCTTCGAAGACGCGACGCAGGCTTCGACGAAGGCCACACCCTTCACGCCGTCATCGACGGTGGGGTAGACCACTGCCTTGTCGACGGCCTTGCCCTTCTTGCGGGCGTTGATCGCATGCGCGGCTTCGGTATAGATCGTCGCAAAGGCTTCGAGATAACCTTCCGGATGCCCTGATGGCACGCGCGTGACACGACCGGCAGCAGCGCCTGAACCGGCGCCGCCCCGGGTGATCAGCCGCTTCGACTCGCCGAACGGCGTGTACCACAAGTAGTTTGGGTCCTTCTGGGTCCATTCCAGCCCGCCCTTGGTACCGTAGACGCGCACCATCAGGCCATTTTCATGGCCGGGCGCCACCTGGCTGCACCAGAGCATGCCCTTGGCCGGCTTCTCAGAGCCCTTCGCCTTGAAGCGCAGCATGACATGCGCATTATCGTCCAGCCGGCGGCCCGGAACGAAACTGTCGAGATCGGCGGCGAGGCTGTCGAGCTCCAGGCCGGTGATGAAGGCGGCGAGATTATAGGCATGCGTGCCGATATCGCCGGTCGAGCCGCCGACGCCGGACTGCGCCGGATCGGTGCGCCAGGCGGCCTGCTTCTGGCCGGTTTGTTCAACCGCTTCCGTCAACCAGTCCTGCGGATATTCGGCCTGGACGACGCGGATGTCGCCGAGTTCGCCATTCGCGATCATCTCGCGCGCCTGGCGCACCATCGGATAGCCGGTGTAATTATGCGTCAGCACGAAGAGCGCCCCGCTCTCGTCGGCGACCTTCTTCAGCTTCTTCGCATCGGCAAGGTTGGATGTCAGCGGCTTGTCGCAGATGACATGGATGCCGCGCTTGAGGAATTCCTTGGCCGCATCGTAATGCACATGGTTCGGCGTGACGATCGCCACCGCCTCGATGCCGTTCTTCAGCTTCGCCTCGCGGATCGCCATCTCGCGATAGCTGGAATAGGTCCGCGACGGATCGAGGCCGAGGTCGCGGCCGGATGCGATCGCCTTGTCGGCCGAAGCCGACAGCGCGCCGGCGATGAGATCGTACTGATCGTCGATGCGTGCCGCGATACGGTGTACCGCGCCGATAAACGCGCCCGCGCCGCCGCCCACCATGCCGAGCCGGATGCGCGGCTCGCGTGTCTGTTCGGATGATGCTTCGATTGCCATTGATTCCTCCTGAAATTAAACTTGGTGCGGATGCGCCCCTCATCCGGCTGCCGCCACCTTCTCCCCGTAAACGGGGCGAAGGGACCGTGTCGCACCCTCTCCGTTCCCCGCTCGCTCTCGCAAGGCACGTCCCCTCTCCCCGTCTTTTACGGGGAGAGGGTTAGGGTGAGGGGCAAGAGCCACCAACCGGTGTGTGCTGTTAAGAAAGCCCCAGCATCCGCCGGTTCGCCGCCTGGTCCGTGCCGCTGCCGGCGAAATCGTCGAAGGCTTTCTCGGTGACGCGGATGATATGCGCGGCGACGAATTCGGCGCCTTCGCGGGCACCGTCTTCCGGATGCTTCAGCGCGCATTCCCATTCGACCACGGCCCAGCCGTCGAAATTATTCGCCGTCATCTTCGAGAACACCGCGCCGAAATCGACCTGGCCGTCGCCAAGCGAACGGAACCGGCCGGCACGTTCGACCCAACCTTGATAGCCACCGTAGACGCCCTGGCGCCCGGTCGGATTGAACTCCGCATCCTTGACGTGGAACATCTTGATGCGGTCCTTGTAGATGTCGATGTTGTCGAGATAATCGAGGCACTGCAGGACGTAGTGCGAGGGATCGTAGAGCATGTTGGCGCGCGGATGGTTCTTCACCCGCTCCAGGAACATCTCGAAGGTGATGCCGTCATGCAGGTCCTCGCCCGGGTGGATCTCGTAGCAGACGTCGATGCCGTTCTCGTCCGCATGGTTGAGGATCGGCGTCCAGCGACGGGCGAGTTCGTCGAAGGCAGTCTCGACCAGACCGGCAGGACGCTGCGGCCAGGGGTAGATGAAGGGCCAGGCAAGCGCGCCGGAGAAGGTCGCATGCGCCTTGAGCCCGAGGTTTTTGGATGCCGTCAGCGCCATCTTGACCTGCTCGACTGCCCATTCCTGACGCGCCTTCGGATTGCCGCGCACCTCCGGTGCAGCGAACCCGTCGAAGGCTTCGTCATAGGCCGGGTGAACGGCGACGAGCTGGCCTTGCAGGTGAGTGGAGAGTTCGGTGATCTCGATGCCGTTTTCGCGAGCCTTGCCGGCGAATTCGTCGCAATAGGCCTTGGACGTGGCAGCCTTCTTCAGATCGATCAGCTGGCTGGCCCAGGTCGGCACCTGGACGCCCTTGTAACCGATGTCGGCCGCCCATTTGGTGATCGCGTCCCAAGAGTTGAAAGGAGCAGTATCGCCCGCGAACTGGCCAAGGAAAAGGCCGGGGCCCTTGATCGTCTTCATGTCAGATTCCTCCCTGAATATCGACCGTAAACGTTTCTGAGATGTTGTAGCACGCTATTTGGCGGGAGCAAGGCGCCTCCTCGCCCTTGGCTCGTGATTTGGCGCGAGGCCAGATGCGATATGGCTGCGAGCTAATCACGATGGGCTTTGGCGGGCAAGAGGTACGTGCAGCATTTTCGGCCAGCCACTGTATGGAAGCATAAAAAATGCGCCCATCCTTTCGAATGGGCGCATGTCTCAAGTCGATGGATTAGAACGGCGAATCCGGGAAATAGAAGTCCTTGGCATTCTCCTTGGTGACGAGCGTCGCATCGAGAATGTAGCTGCCATGAACCGGAACCTGATCGTAGAGGGCCGCCGCCGTCAGCTCCATCGCCGTGCCGACCATTGCCGGCGGATAGAGAACGTCGACCGGGATCAGCTTGTCGCCGTCCATGACCTTCTTGACCATGTCCTTGGAGCCGGCGCCAGCGACGACATACTTGATGTCGGTGCGCTTGGCCTGCTCGATCGCCTGCAGAACGCCGACGGCCATGTCGTCATCCTGGCACCATACGACGTCGATCTTCTGGTACTTGGTCAGGTAGTCCTGCATGACCTTGAAGGCATCGTCGCGGTTCCAGTTGCCGTACTGGCGGTCGAGAACCTTGACGTTCGAGCCGGCAATGCCCTTGTCGAAGCCGTCCTGGCGCTGCTGGTCGATCGGGATCGGCAGACCGCGGATGATCACCACCTCGGCGTCCGGCGTTGTGTCCTTGATGTACTTGCCGGCGACTTCGCCGAGAGCCGGATTGTTGCCGGCGACATAAAGGTCGCGCACGGAATTGTCGTTGTTGCTCGGCGCACGGTCGACGAGGGCGACGAACTTGCCCTTGCCCTTGACTTCCTTGATGGCGTTGACGAGCGGATCCGGGTCCGACGGCAGGATGACGAGGGCGTCGATGCCCTGCGTATCGAGATCCTGCACGGCGTTGGCCTGGCTTGCGGCGTCCGGCGAGGTCTTGACGATGACATTGAGACCGGGATGTTCGGCCATCAGCAGCTTGGCGACACGTTCGGCATGGAACACGACGCCCGACGTCCAACCGTGGTCGGCGGCTGGAATGGATACGCCGATCGTGAATTTTTTGTCCTGGGCGTGAGCGACGCCGGCGAACGTCACCGCCGCAACCGCCAGGCCCAACATCAATTTACGCATTCTATTTCCTCCCAATAACTTCAGGGACTTTTCCATACGGGACCGGACGCCCTGTAAGCCCGGTCAATTCATGATTTGCCAATTTATGATTTACGCACCAGCGAGCGCTGGACGAACATGGCGATGATGATGATCGCACCCTGGATGGCGCCGATCAGATACTCGCTGATGAAATTCGAAAGCAGCATGATGTTGCCGACGAGTTCGAGAATGAAGGCGCCGCAGATCGTGCCCCAGACCCTGCCCGCGCCGCCCTTCAGCGCCGTACCACCGACGACGACGGCCGTAATCGCCTGCAGTTCCCACAGGATGCCTGTCGTCGCCGACGTCGAGCCGAGACGGGGAACGTAGAGCAACACGGCAATGGCGACGCACAGTCCCTGGATGACGAAGGCAATCGTCCTGACGCGGTTGACCGCGATGCCCGAATAGCGAGCGACATCGCTGTTCGATCCGACCGCGACGACATGGCGCCCGTAGCGGGTGCGATAGAGGATGAAGGCCGCAACCGCCGTCACCGCCAAAATCACCACGATCGGCACCGGCACGCCGGCGATATTGCCGAAATAAGCCGGACGATAGAGCGTCTGGATATCGGCGGAGCGAAGCGTGATCGCGCCGCCCTGCGACAGCCATGTCGTCAGGCCGCGATAGATGCCCATTGTGCCGAGCGTCGCGATGAAGGGCTCGATCCTGCCCACCGTCGTGATCAGGCCGTTCGCCAGGCCGCAAAGCGCACCTGCGACAATGGTGAAGACGGCCGCGACCGTCAGCATCAGGGCCGGGTTTTCGATGGCGCCCGAATTCATCAGCAGGATCATCAGGCTGGCGACGAAGGCCACCATCGAGCCGACCGACAGGTCGAGATCGCCTGCAGATATCACGAAGGTCGCACCGACCGCGATGATGGCGATGAAGGCGCTGCGTGTCGCGACATTGGCAAGGTTGGTGATGCCGATGAAATTAGGATTGACCAGGGCTCCGACGATCAGCAGCAGTGCCAGGGCGACAAAAGGCGCGACTGCACGCAGGTCGACATCCCGCCAGGATCGGCGCCGGATTTCCCTGGTCTCCTCGTTGACACTCATTTCCAAAATCAACCTCCCGCCCCATATTTTCTGGGCATCTTATGTGTCGTCCTGATCGGCGAAGCCTGCTTCAGCCCTCAGGCGGCCGCCTTCTTCTTGAGCCCGGCGGCGTAACGCATGATCTCCTGCTCGGAAATCTCGTCTCCCTCGAGCACGCCGACGATACGCCCTTCGCGCATCACCGCCACTCTGGTGCAGAGGCCGATGACCTCCGGCATCTCCGACGACACGACGATGATCGACCGGCCGTCCCGGGCGAGTGCCGAGATGAAATGATAGATCTGCTGCTTGGTGCCGACATCGATGCCGCGCGTCGGCTCGTCGATGATGATGATGTCAGGCTCGGTCTCCATGACCTTGGCCAGCAGCAGCTTCTGCTGGTTCCCACCCGACATGCGGCCGGCGACTATATTGCCGTCACGAACCCTGATGTCGAAGCGGCGCTTGGCCTTTGCCATTGCGGCCGCTTCACTGCCCGGGCTGAGATAGCCGTGACGAGCATGCCTTCCGAGCGATTGCAGCGTCAGATTGGTCACCATGCCGGAGCGCAGCAGCAGGCCTTTCGACTTGCGGTCCTTGGTCATATAGGCGAGCCCGCACCGATTGGCGGCATGCACGTCGCCGGAGGGAACCGTTTCCCCCTTGATGATCACCTCGCCCTCGAGACGGGTCCGCAACCCGGCGATCGCTTCCATCAGCTCGGTGCGACCGGAGCCGATCATGCCTGAAAAACCGATGATCTCGCCCTTGCGCACCTCGAAGCTCGCATCCTTCACATAGCCCGTCGACACCGAGGCGACGCTGAGGACGATTTCCTCGTCGACATCAGGCTCGACCTTGGCGGGATAGAGGCTGGAAAGTTCGCGGCCGACCATCAACTGCGCGATCGATTCCCCGTCCAGAATGGATGTCGGCGATGTCTTGATCCACTGGCCATCCCGCAGCACGGTGACGCGGTCGGTCAACTCCATCACCTCGTCGAGCTTGTGGGACACGAAGACGAAGCTGGTACCCTGGTCGCGCAGTTTGCGAACCTGCTTGAAGAGCATACTGGTCTCTTCCCGCGACAGCACGGCGGTCGGCTCGTCCATGAATACCACCCGCGCGTCGCGGCTGATTGCCTTGGCGATTTCGACCATCTGCTTGTCGGCGATGGAAAGCGTGCTGATCAGCGCATTCTCACCGACATGCGAACCGAGCACGTCGAGAACCTTGCGGGTCTCCGACCGCATATATTTGCGGTCAAGCACGCCGAAGCGCGTGACTTCGCGCCCGAGGAACAGGCTCTCCGTCACAGTCAGATGGTCGGCGAGGTTGAATTCCTGGTGAATGATGACGATGCCGAGCGCCTCGGCGGCGCCGTTGGGCGGCAGGACGACGGGCTTCCCATCGAGCAGGATTTCGCCGGAACTCGGCTGTTCGAAACCGGACAAAACTTTGACAAGCGTGGACTTGCCGGCGCCGTTTTCACCCATGAGCGCATGGACTTCGCCGGCGCGGAGATCGAAGTTCACGCTAAAGAGGACCTGCACTCCACTGAAGGATTTGCATATGCGCCTGGCGGACAGCACCACGGGTGCGGTGTCGGCGGTCTCCACGGTCATCTGATCCTCCCCAAAGCGGCTCCCGGTCCGCTCTGGCGCCTTATGTAAACCTTTACATACATCGTGTAAAGGTTTACATCGCTGATTTACACAGATCAGTTGAAGCCCGCCTTTGACCTCTCGACAAGTCTGTGTAGTGTCGCGGCGAAGACAGCCCAAGGCAGAGCTCAGTGTCGAATTCCACGCCCGCAACCATCGAAGACGTCGCCCGGATCGCCGAGGTCTCCATCGCGACGGTTTCCCGGGCAATCCACATGCCGGAAAAGGTCGCCAACTCCACGCGCCTCAAGGTCAACCAGGCGATCGCCATCACCGGCTATACGACCAACGCTATGGCGCGCAGCCTGAGGCTCGGCCGTTCCAACATGATCCTTGTGGTAGCGCCCGATATCGGCGATCCCAATTTCTCCAACATTCTCGTCGGGCTGGAGAACGAAGCGCGCGCGCACGGCTACGGCATCCTGATCGGCCACACGCAGAACGACGCCCAGCGCGGCCTCGAATATCTGAAATTCCTAAATTCCAACCAGGCTGCCGGGCTGATCCTCTTCACCGGCATCCTGCCCTTCGGGCATCAGACGATGACCGCGCGGCTGCCGCCGAGCGTCGGCGTTTTCGAGCCCGTCTTCAACGGCGGCATTCCCTATGTCGGCGTCGACGATACCGAGGGCGCTCGCAAAGCGGTGGACCTGCTGCTGGCCGAAGGGCATCGCAAGATCGCCTTCATCGGCGATTCGCGCACCCGGCTTGCCTATACCAGGCGCCGTATGGGTTACGATGCCGGTCTCGATGCCGCCGGCATCCCGCCCGACAACAGGATCGTGCTGGAAGGCGACGGGACGATCGAAAGCGGGCGGCATGCGGTCGAACAGCTTTTCATGCGCGACACGCTTCCAACCGCCTTCATGTGCGTCAACGACCAGACGGCGATCGGCGTCATGGTCGGGCTCGGCGCGCGAGGCTACGACATTCCGCGGGATTTCTCGGTGACCGGTTTCGACGATGTACCACAGGCCGTCTTTATATCCCCACCGCTGACCACGATCCGCCAGCCGAGAACGGCGATCGGCAAGCAGGCAATGGCACTGCTGCTGGAACTTCTGTCCGATGGCCGGCCGACCGAAACGGAAATCCTGCTGCGGCCGGATCTGGTGGTCCGAAACTCCGTCTCGGCGCCGTCGCGCAACTGGTCGAAGCGTTGAACCCGTATCACTGAGCGCTTAAGGCGCATTTAGCCGGCAAAATTGCGCCGGCGACCAATGGCCGCCGGCGCTGATCGTCAGACGTAACGGTTGACGACGTTCTCCAGCAGTTCCTGCTTGCCGGATCTTGGCTGCGGGTTCACGTCGTGGCTCTCGACATAGTGGGTGATCTCACCCAGCGAATACTCGCCGCGGAAGAGCTTCTGCGCCTCGGCGGATTCCCAGCCGGCATAACGATCGGCGAGCGGCTGCGACAGAGCCTTGTCCTCGATCATCTTGGCGGCGGCCTTCAGGCCGCGGGCGCAGCAATCCATGCCGCCGATATGGCCGATCAGCAGGTCCGCCGGGTCGAGAGACTGACGGCGCAGCTTCGAGTCGAAATTGGTGCCGCCGGTCTTGAAGCCGCCGCCTGCCAGAACATGGTAGTAGGCGAGCGCCATTTCGGGAACATTGTTCGGGAACTGGTCGGTATCCCAGCCGGACTGGTAGTCGTTGCGGTTCATGTCGATCGAACCGAAGATGCCGAGCGCATTGGCAAGCGCCAGCTCGTGCTCGAAGGAGTGGCCGGCAAGGATCGCGTGGCCCTGCTCGATATTGAGCTTCACCTCGTTTTCAAGGCCGTGCTTCTTGAGGAAGCCATAGACGGTCGCGACGTCGTAATCATACTGATGCTTGGTCGGCTCCTGCGGCTTCGGCTCGATCAGGATTGTGCCCTTGTAGCCGATCTTGTGCTTGTATTCGACGACGAGGTTGAGGAAGCGGCCGAGCTGGTCGAGCTCGCGGCCGATATCGGTGTTGAGCAGCGTCTCGTAACCTTCGCGGCCGCCCCAGAGCACGTAGTTTTCGCCGCCGAGCTTCTGCGTGGCATCGATGCAGGTCTTTACCGTCGCGGCTGCGAAAGCGAAGACATCGGGATCCGGATTGGTCGCAGCGCCCGACATATAGCGGCGGTGGGAGAAGAGGTTCGCCGTGCCCCAGAGCAGCTTGGTGCCGGTTGCGGCCTGCTTCTCGGCGAAATAATCGACGATCTCGTTGAGGTTTTTAGTGTTCTCGGCAAAAGTCTTGCCTTCCGGACGCACGTCGGCGTCATGGAAGCAATAGTAGGGCGAGCCGAGCAGCGAGAAGAATTCGAAGGCGACGTCGGCCTTGAGCTTGGCGGCCTTCATCGTGTCCTCGAACCATGGACGCAGGAAGGTCTGCCCGCCGAAGGGATCGCCGCCCGGCCAGGTGAAGGTGTGCCAGTAGGCCACCGCAAAGCGCAGATGGTCTTCCATGCGCTTGCCCATGACGATCTCGTCCGGCTGGTAATGGCGGAAGGCCAGCGGATTGGTGCTGTCGGGGCCTTCGTATTTTACTTTCTGGATATCGCCGAAAAATCCGGTGCTCATGTTGGTTCTCCTTGGGTTCGTATCTTTTCGAAGTTCTGAATTGTTGGCCTACGCCAGAGCCCCTCATCCGCTTGCCGGCACCTTCTTCCGAGGGGAGAAGGTGGCCCGTAGGGTCGGATGCGGGGGCCGCTGGGCTCCAGTTCTCAATGCGCCAGCGACTTGATCGCCGGATAAAGCGCCCGATAACGCTTGTAGGCATCCTCGTAAGCGCCGCTGAGTGCCGACGCCGGCTCGATCGTGCCTGCCGTCACCGGCGGCGTGCAGACCGCAATCGGATCCGCGCGCGTTGCCGCAATCAGGCCGAGGCGGGCGGCACCAAAGGCCGCGCCGAAATCGCCGTCAGCCGGCAGGTCGACCGGAACGCCGAGTGCGGTCGCGATCGACGCCAGCCAGTAACGCGAGCGCGAACCGCCGCCGATCGCCGTGACCCGGGATATGTCGGTGCCGGCCGAACGCAGCGCTTCGAGATTGTCGCGGATGGCGAAGGCGACGCCTTCGAGCACCGCCTGGGTAAGAACGACACGGCTGCTTTCATGTTCAAGGCCGATGAAGGCGCCGCGGATGACGGCATCATTATGCGGCGTGCGCTCGCCGGAGAGATAGGGCAGGAAGGTGACGCCGGTGGGAGCCTTCAGCGTCTCGCCGAGTTCGCCGGTGAGATCGGCGGCCGATTTGCCGGTCACGCCGGAATGCCAGTTGAGCGCGTCGGTCGCCGACAGAATGACGCCCATCTGGTGCCAGGTGTTCGGCAGCGCGTGGCAGAAGGCATGCACGGCGCTTTCCGGCTTCGGCAAATAGGAACCGTTGGCGGCAAAAAGCACGCCTGATGTGCCGAGCGAGACGAAGGCGGCGCCATCGCTGACCGTGCCCATGCCGCAGGCCGAGGCCGCATTGTCGCCGGCACCACCCGCAACGACGACATCACCTGATACACCCCATTGCGCCGCCAGTTCGGACCGCAGCTTGCCGGCCTGCTCGGTGCCTTCGACGAGCGCCGGCATCTGCTCCTCGGAAAGGTTGGTGGCGGCCAGCAGTTCGGAGGACCAGGCGCGCTTGCCCGTGTCGAGCCAGGAGGTGCCGGCCGAATCCGACATTTCCGAGATATAGTCGCCGGTCAGCCAGAGACGCAGATAGTCCTTCGGCAGAAGCACCTTGGCGATCTTGGCGAAGACATCGGGCTCATGCTTCTCGATCCAGGCGAGCTTCGGCGCCGTAAAGCCGGGGAAGACGATGTTGCCGGTGAGCGCGCGAAAGCGCGGATCGGCATCGAGTGCTGCGGCCTCGACGTAGCTGCGCGTGTCGTTCCAGAGGATGCACGGGCGCAGCACCTTGTCGGTCGCATCGATGAGCGTTGCGCCATGCATCTGGCCGGAAAGGCCGATGCCCTTGACCGCCGCCAGCTCCTTCGGATGTTTTGCCTTGAGGCCGGCGACAGCCTCTTCCGTGGCGCGCACCCAGTGGGCCGGCTCCTGCTCCGACCAACCGGAATGCGGACGCGACACGTCGAGCGAACCGTTGGCCGAGCCGACGATCTTCTGATCACCGTCGATCAGCATCGCCTTGACGCCGGAGGTTCCGAGATCGAGACCCAGATACATGTGGTATTTCTCCCTTTGCCGTTACGGCAGATTGTCTTTCAGGAATATGTCGAGGCGGATGCGCTCCTGCGCTTCGATGACGGCAAGCCCGTCCGCCTTGGCTTTCAGCACGCGGATGGCGCTACGCACCTCATGGCCGGCATCCTGGTTGAGGATCGCATCGATCGTATTGTCGATCAGTGCTGCGCGCGTATGGGCGGTCAGCTCGTGGGCAATCACGGTCAGTATGCGATCGACGGCCTTCTCCTTCAGCGCCCGGATCAGCCCGCGATTGCCGGCGCCGAGGCTGTAGACGCCAATGATGCTGGCATTCCCGAGCGCGTCGGCAACGAGCCTGTGGGCGACCTCCGGGTCGTCGCGGCCTTCGAGAACCGGCAGGATCGCAAGATCGGGAAATTCCTCGGCCATGACAGCGGTGAAGCCCTCCAGCCGCTCGCGATGGTCTCGCACCAGCATGGAACCGGCGAGCACGGCGATTTCGCCCTTTCGCGGCCCGAGGAATCGTCCGAGCAGGCGGGCGGCTGTGCGGCCGGCGGCGATATTGTCGACGCCGGCATAGTGATGGCGCAGCGACCCCGTGAGATCGGAAACCAGGGTGACGACGGGAAAGCGCTCGCGCACTAGCCTGTCGACGGCGGCGCGTACTTCGGGCGCATCGGTCGCAACCAGCGCAATGCCGCAGGGCTTTTCCCGGGAAAGCTCTTCGAGCACGGAGACGAGGGCGGCCGGATCGAAGGCCGGCACCTCGATGGTGCGGATATCGGTGCGCTCGGCCGACGATCGGAGGACTGCCTGGCGGATCTCGGCATTGAGCCCGTGCATGAAGGAATTATCGCTTGCCGGAAGGATGAAGACCAGCGGATAGGTGCGGCCCTTGGCAAGATTGGCGGCGGCGACGTCTCTGACATAACCGAGCTCGCGGATCGCGGTCTCGACCTTTTCCCGCGTGACGTGGCGCACACCGGGACGTTGGTTGAGAACCCGGTCGACAGTCGCCAGACTGACACCGGCGGCGGCGGCGATATCGTGAACGGTTGGCCTCATCATTCCTCCTGACGAGACCATTAGCGCCAATTTTGATGTACGTAAATCAAAAAATCGAACGGGCGGGTTTCCGCATCGTTTTCCCGGCATGTTCGCTTCGGACCGATCCGGTGGCGATGATCGACCTGATGACATAGCGGCCTGGAAACGGCAAACAAAAAGGCCCTCCGAAGAGGGCCTTTTCAAGGGGCGGCAGGCCGGAGGTCAGTGGCCGCCACCGCCTCCCCCGCCTTGCGGCGCGGGTTTCTTGATCATGGCGACACCGAGGATCATGGCAAGGAAGAGTGCGGTCAGGATCAGGAACACGTCACTGAAGGAAAGAATGATCGCCTGTTTGGTGGCAAGGCCGACCATCTGCTTGATCGCAACCGAGGCGCCATCCATGCCATAGGTGTTGAAGTTGGCGGCCATGTTGTTCATCTGGTCGATCGCTGCCGGATTGCCCCAGTCCATATTCTCCCGCAACCGCTCGTAGTGCACGTCCTGCCGGTTGGTCAGCACGGTATTGATGACGGCAAGGCCGACGGCGCCGCCGAGATTTCTGGTCAGATTGAACAGGCCCGACGCGCCGCGGATGCGCGAGGGCGGCATCGTGCCGAGCGCGATGTTGTTGATCGGCACCATGCACATCATCAGCCCGAAGCCGCGCAGGATCTGCGGGATGAAGAGCTCGTAGAAATCCCAATCCGCCGTCAGATGCATCATGATGAAGGTGCCGGCGGCGAAGCTGACGAAGCCGATCACCATCATCAGGCGCAGATCCATCTTGGTCGACAGCCGGCCGGCGATCGGCGCGGTGAAGAACATCGCAAGCCCGGAGACGAACATCGTCTCGCCGATCATCAGTGAATCATAACCGCGGATGCGCCCGAGATAGACCGGATAGATATAGGTGAGACCATAGAGGCCGATGCCCATGACGAAGGAAAACACCGAGCCGAAGGAGAAATTCCGGTTCGAAAAGGCCTTGAGGTCGACAACGGGGAAATCCACCGTGAAGGCGCGATAGAAGAAGACGATGGCTGCAACGCCGGAGGCAACCGCTGCGATGGTGATGAAACTGTCGTTGAACCAGTCGTTCGAATTGCCCTCTTCGAGCACATATTCCAGCGCGCCAAGGAAGACACCCATCGAGATCAGACCCCACCAGTCGAACTTCTTGAAGAGCGACAGTTCCGGCTTGTCGAAATCGATGAAGTTCCAGGTGACGATCGTGACGATGATGCCGGGCACGATGTTGACGAGGAACAGCCAGTGCCAGGAAAAGGCATGGCTGAGATAACCGCCGACGGTCGGGCCGATGGTCGGCGCCAGCGTCGCAATCAAGCCGATGATCGGCGAGACGATGCTGCGCTTCGACGGCGGGAAGATGGTGAAGGCTGCCGCAAACACCGACGGGATCATGCCGCCGCCGATGAAGCCCTGGATGACCCGGTAGACGATCATCTGGTCGATATTCGTCGCCGTCGCGGCAAGCGCGCTCGCCATGGTGAAGCCGGCGGCCGAGATCGCGAAAAGATAGCGCGTCGAGATGATGCGCGCCAGCGTACCCGAAAGCGGGATCATGATCACTTCTGCGATCAGATAGGACGTCTGCACCCAGCCGATCTCGTCGCTGCCGGCCGAAAGGCCGGCCTGGATCTCCGCAAGCGAGGCCGAGACGATCTGGATGTCGAGGATCGACATGAACATGCCGAGCACCATCGCGAAGAAGGCGATGAGCTTCTTCGGATCCATGCGCTCGTCGGCATGGGCGGGTGCCGTCGGCATCGTTCCCGCCGTTGCTGTCGCGCTCCCGGCCATCAGATCACCTCTGCCTTTCCTGAAGGCTTACTTGCTCGGCGCAGTACGGGTGTCGACGTCGACGACGACGCTCAGGCCCGCGCGCAGACGGCCGCTGTCGAGCGCATCCTGCGGCAGCGCGATACGCACCGGCACGCGCTGGATCACCTTGGTGAAGTTGCCGGTGGCGTTTTCCGGTGGCAGCAGCGAAAAGACCGAGCCGGAAGCCGGCGAGATCGATTCGACGGTGCCGACGATCGGATGATCGCTATAGGCATCGACTTGGACGTTGACCTTC
The DNA here is from genome assembly GCF_013087615.1 of Rhizobium sp. WYCCWR 11152. Classification (NCBI taxonomy): domain Bacteria; kingdom Pseudomonadati; phylum Pseudomonadota; class Alphaproteobacteria; order Hyphomicrobiales; family Rhizobiaceae; genus Rhizobium; species Rhizobium sp. WYCCWR 11152. The sequence goes on from NZ_JABFCP010000027.1 coordinate 305,619, forward strand.
GAGCCCGGCACCAGATGCTGGATCTGCGTTTCCTTGAAATTGGCGTCGATATAGAGCTGGCGCACCGGAACGAGCGCCATCAGGCGCTGGCCGGGAGAAACGAGGTCGCCTTCCTGGACGGAGCGGTTGCCGACAATGCCGTCATAAGGCGCCTTGAGCACGGTGAAGGAGAGGTCACGGACGGCCTTGTCGCGCGAGATCTCAAGCGAACGGACCGAGCCTTCGGCTTCCTTGCGCTGAGCCCGGAGAATGGTGATGTTGGCCTGTGCGGCGGTGATGTTGGCGTCGCCGCCGGCAAGATTGGCCTTGGCCTGGTCGAGGGCGATATTGGCGTTGTCGAGATCGGCGGCGGTGCCGACCGACTTCGCCTGAAGGTCGGTCTGGCGCTTCTGGGTGATCTCGGCACCCCGAACGGCCGCTTCGAGTGCCACCTTCTGCGCCTGCGCCTGCACGAGGCTCGCATTCGCACCTTCGATCTGCGCGTCGATACGCTGCAGCGAAAGCTGTTCGGTGACGATCTGGGCCTGGGCCAAGTCGAGGGCGTTCTGATAATCGCCGTTATCAAGCGTGGCAAGCACGTCGCCCGCTTTGACTTCCTGGTTGGCGACAACGTTCACCTTCGCGACGTAGCCCGTGACCTTCGGCGAAATCGTTGCGATATCGCCTTCGATATAGGCGTCGTCTGTCGACACCATGAAGCGGCCGTTCGTCCACCATTCGTAACCATACCAGCCGCCGCCCGCGAGAAGGGCAAGCACGACGATCGGCAGCACCGGGCTGCGGCGCTTCTTCGCAGCCGCGGGTGCGGCGACCGAAGCCGGTGCCGACTGTGCAGGAGCAGAGGGAACTTCGCGGGCTTCCGCCGTCGGAGCTTCTACAGCCGCGACCTCGGCCTTGACCTCTTCGGTCCCGGCGTTTTCGCTGACGATACGCGCGACGTTGCTCTTCTGGTTGCTCGACATAGCCACTTTACCGATCTGGAGTAAATAATCGAACTGAACGGTTCGGTTCAGTTCAGTTCAGTTGACTTAAACCTGTTTTATCGCCATATCAAGATGTATAGAACCAATCGGTTCGATTTCTTTTAGAGAACATGCGAAACCGTCAACACAGTTAAGAGGACATGACGCTGAAACCCGACCACGCCGCCGTATTCAGTCCTCCCGCTGCCGGAGGCCGATTTGCCGCAGGCGAAGATCCGGCCAAGCGCCAGCAGATTCTCGCCGGCGCCAAGCGCGTCTTCATGAAGATGGGGTTCGACGCCGCCAGCATGAACGACGTGACCCGCGAGGCCGGAGTCTCCAAGGGAACGCTCTACGTCTATTTCACCAACAAGGAAGAACTGTTTTCGGCGATGATCGAGACCGAGCGCGCCGCCTTCGTGGCGGCCGTGCGCACGGCGCTTGCCGAACATGACGACCCCGAAGCCGGCCTGTACGAATTCGGGATAAGCTTCGTCACCCATATGACCGATGAAAAGGTCATCAGCGCGATGCGCACCGTTCTCGGCGTTCGCGACCGCATGCCGGTGCTCTGTCAACGCTTCTTCAAAGGCCCGGAAAACCTGCGCACCATCATGCGCGATTTCCTGGAACGCCACATCGCCGAAGGCGCACTTGAGATCGACGACATCGATCTGGCCGCCGGTCAATTTCTCGATCTCGCCAGCGGTAGTTTCTTCAAGCTCCGCCTGTTCGGAAGCATGGAAGAGCCGCCGCCGCGTGACGAAATCGAGCGCGTCATCCGCGGCGCCATCCGGGTCTTCATGGCCGCCTACGGCGCACGCCGGCACGAGACCGTCAGACCGCATCCTTGACCGCCGCGTTCCATCGGCCAAAATTCCGCAATAGCGATCAAATCCGGTTGCCGGCTTTTCTTTAAGGAAGAAGCCGCAACCAGGAGAATAAGGATGAGCGCCGTCGGACGGGCGATCTGGTTCATCGAGAGCCATTTCGAAAGCGATATATCGCTGGAAGAGATATCGGAAGCAGCCGGATTGTCGCGCTACCATCTGTCGCGCGTCTTCGGGCTCGTCACCGGTCACTCGATCAGCGGCTATATAAGAGGGCGCCGCCTCAGCCGCGCCGTGCCGGCGTTGGTCGGCGGTTCATCCACCATTCTCGAGGTTGCGCTTTGCGCCGGCTACGGCTCGCACGAAGCCTTCACCCGTGCCTTCCGCGACCAGTTCGGCATGACGCCGGATGCGGTGCGCAGACAGGGGCACGCCCGTAACCTTACCTTGCTGGAGCCGATCAGAATGGACCCCGCCCACCTCAACGACATCGAACCGCCCCGCTTCGAAACCCTTCAACCGATGCTGTTTGCCGGCTTGCAGGAGACCTACCCCTATGGCGGCAATGCCGCCATCCCCTCCCTCTGGCAGGAATTCAATGCCCATTTCGGTCATATCTCCGGCCAGAAAGGCAACGTCGCCTACGGCATCTGCACCCATATCGATGGTGAAGCAGAGAAATTCCGCTATATGGCCGCGGTCGAAATTTCCGATGCCGGCGATCTGCCGGCCGATTTTGCAACGCTCAAGCTTCCAGGCCAGCGTTACGTCGTCTTTGCTCATCGTGGCCATGTATCCGGCATTCCGGCGACGATGAACCGGATATTTGGCGCATGGTGGCCGACCTCCGGCCTGGAGCACGGCGAGACACCCGACATGTTCGAACGCTACGACGAGCGCTTCGACCCCTATACCGGCATGGGCGTCACCGAAATCTGGTTGCCGATCAGAGCATGATACCGAAAAGTGCGAGCGGTTTTCGGACGACATCCTGCTCTAACTCTTTAATTTAGAGCAGGATTCAAATTTAAGGCCGACCCGGCCTTAAATCCTGTTCTAGGGAATAAAAGTCACATCGGTTTCGTATACCCCCTTGCGGCGCTTGCCTGGAAGGCCGGCGACATTACATTGCGAGCGTCATTACTCATGTGACGCAAAGGGGATATATGCTGATGCAGGAAATCATGACGCTCATTCAGGATCCGGCCGCCTGGGTGGCGCTCATCACGCTGGTGGTGATGGAAGTCGTTCTCGGGATCGACAACCTGATCTTCATTTCCATTCTCACCAACAAACTGCCGCCCGAGCACCGGGAGAAGGCCCGCAAGATCGGCATCGGTCTTGCGCTCGTCATGCGTCTCGCCCTGCTCGGCACCATCGCCTGGATCGTGCAACTGACCGAACCGCTGTTTGAAGCTTTCGGCCACGGCTTCTCCTGGAAGGACCTGATCCTGATTGCCGGCGGTCTGTTCCTCGTCTGGAAGGCCACCAAGGAAATCCACCACAGCGTCGATCCGGAAGATCACGGCGAGGACTTCATCGCAAGTTCGGCCACGACAGGCTTTGCATCGGCCATCGGCCAGATCCTGCTGCTCGACCTCGTCTTCTCCGTCGACAGCATCATCACTGCCGTCGGCATGACGCCACATCTGCCGATCATGGTGGTCGCCGTCGTCGCCGCCGTCACCGTCATGCTTGTTGCCGCGACCCCGCTTGCCAACTTCATCGAGAGGAACCCGACGATCGTCATGCTGGCGCTCGCCTTCCTGCTGATGATCGGCACGACGCTGATCGCCGAAGGCATGGGCTTCCATGTGCCGAAGGGCTACGTCTACGCCGCCATGGCCTTCTCGGCGCTGGTCGAGGTGCTGAACATGTTCGCGCGCAACGCCCGCAAGCGAAAACGCGACGCCGCGCATTGAGGCTTGGGCTGGAGGGCGCGGCGGAACCGGCGCGCCCTCACGCATTGCCATCAGGCCATTCCTGGCGTGTTTTTCTTGACGCGCCCGGTTGAATATGGCCTAAGGCCAGCCGAACGGACGATCGGCGGATAGTGCGGGCGCATGCCCTTTTTCCGGCCGGTTTGCCGATGAAGCTATCTGCATCCTTCCGGCCGTGCGTCGCTTTCCCATGAAAGCCGTCCGGCATTCATTGACGGGCACACACAATGACAGTTTCCGGGACAGCTACCGGCGTCCGCGTCCGCATCGCTCCCTCGCCGACCGGCGAGCCGCATGTCGGCACCGCTTACATCGCTCTTTTCAACTACCTTTTTGCCAAGAAGCATGGCGGCGAGTTCATCCTGCGCATCGAGGATACCGATGCGACGCGCTCGACCCCGGAATTCGAAACGAAGGTGTTGGACGCCCTGAAATGGTGCGGGCTGGAATGGAAGGAAGGCCCTGATATCGGCGGCCCCTACGGCCCCTATCGCCAGTCCGACCGCAAGGAAATGTACCAGCCTTACGGGCAGGAATTGCTGGACAAGGGCCATGCCTTCCGCTGTTTCTGCACACCCGCGCGGCTGGAGCAGATGCGCGAAACCCAGCGCGCCGCCGGCAAGCCGCCGAAGTACGATGGTCTCTGCCTGAATCTTGCGGCCGAGGAAGTCACCTCGCGTATGGCCGCCGGCGAGACGACCGTCATCCGCATGAAGATCCCGGCCGAAGGCTCCTGCGACTTCACGGACGGCGTCTACGGCGATGTCTCCATTCCGTGGGATTCGGTCGACATGCAGGTGCTCGTCAAGGCCGACGGCATGCCGACCTATCACATGGCCAACGTCATCGACGACCATCTGATGAAGATCACCCATGTGGCGCGCGGCGAGGAATGGCTGGCTTCGGTGCCGAAGCACATCCTGCTTTATCGCTATTTCGACTGGGATCAGCCGGTCTTCATGCATCTGTCGCTGATGCGCAATGCCGACAAGTCGAAGCTGTCGAAGCGCAAGAACCCGACCTCGATCTCCTATTACTCCGCGCTCGGCTATATCCCAGAAGCGCTGATGAACTTCCTCGGCCTGTTCTTCATCCAGATCGCCGAGGGCGAAGAGCTCCTGACGATGGACGAGCTCTCCGAGAAGTTCGACCCGGCAAACCTCTCCAAGGCCGGTGCGATCTTCGACATTCAAAAGCTCGACTGGCTGAACGGCCGCTGGATCCGCGAGAAGCTCTCCGAGGAGGAATTCCAGGTGCGTGTGCTGACCTGGGCGATGGAAAACGACCGCCTGAAGGAAGGTCTGCGCCTATCGCAGACACGCATTTCCAAGCTCGGCGAGTTGCCCGATCTTGCCGGCTTCCTGCTGAAGTCCGATCTTGGCCTGCAGCCTTCCGACTTCGCCAAGATCAAGTCGCCGCCGGAAGAGATCCTGGAGATCCTCAACACCGTTCAGCCGGATCTCGAAAAGATCCTGGAATGGAACGTCGAGACGATCGAGGCGGAGCTGCGCGCGATCGCCGACCGCATGGGCAAGAAGCTGAAGGTCGTGGTCTCGCCGCTCTTCGTCGCCGTGTCCGGCTCGTCGCGCTCGCTGCCGCTCTTCGATTCCATGGCAATCCTCGGCCGGTCGGTCGTGCGTCAGCGCCTGAAGCTCGCCTCGCAGGCGGTCGCCGCCCTCGTCGGCTCGAAGTAAGAACAGTCAGAGGATTTCGACAATGGCTGACAACAAGACTGAAAACACCCTTTCCTCCGACGCGACGGAAGTGCGCGCTCAGAAGCTGAAGCTGCTGCGCGAGCAGGTCGGCGAGGTCTATCCGGCGCATTTCCACCGCACGATGACCAATGCCGAGCTCATCGCGAAGTACGAGAATCTGGAACCTGACGTCGAGACGCAGGATGTCGTCACTGTCGCCGGCCGCGTATACTCGTCGCGCAACTCTGGCATGTTCATGGACATCCACGATGCCGGCGGCAAGATCCAGATTTTCAGTCACAAGGACACGACCCCGGAAGAAGCCCGTGCGCTGCTGCCGATGATCGACATCGGCGACATCATCGGCGTCACCGGCATCGTACGCCGCACCAAGCGCGGCGAATTGACGATCAATGCCCAGAAGATCGAGATGCTGACCAAGTCGCTGCTGCCGATGCCGGAAAAGTGGCATGGCCTCTCCGACATCGAGCTGCGCTATCGCAAGCGCCATCTCGACATCATGACCAACGAGGATTCGAAGCTCCGCTTCCAGCAGCGCTCGAAGATCCTCTCCGGTATCCGCCGCTTCATGGAAAATGACGGCTTCATGGAAGTCGAGACACCGATGCTGCATTCGGTCTATGGCGGCGCCACCGCCGAGCCGTTCAAGACGCATCACAACACGCTGAAGCTCGACATGTACCTGCGCATCGCGCCGGAACTGTTCCTGAAGCGCACGCTGGTCTCGGGGCTGACCGACAAGGTCTTCGAGATCAACCGGAACTTCCGTAACGAGGGCGTTTCCACCCGGCACAATCCGGAATTCACCATGATGGAGTGTTACTGGGCCTATGCCGACTACGAGGACATCATGGACCTCGTCGAGCGGCTGTTCGAAAGCTTGGCGCTTTCCATTCACGGCACGACGGAATTTCCCTTCGGCGACAAGACCATGTCCTTCAAGGGCCCGTTCAAGCGCGTGCCGATGCCGGACGCCGTCAAGGAAGCGACTGGTATCGACTTCCGGGCCATCAAGACGGATGAAGAGGCCCGCGCCGCCGCCAAGGCTGCCGGCTTCGCGGTCGAGAAGGATTGGACCTGGGGTGAATGCCTCGCCTTCATCTTCGAAGAGAAGGTCGAGCAGACGCTGATCCAACCCTCGCACGTTACGCATTTCCCGAAGGATATTTCGCCTTTCGCCAAGGAAGTGCCGGGCGAGCCGCGCCTGGTCGAGCGTTTCGAGACCTATTGCAATGCCTGGGAACTCGGCAACGCCTTCTCGGAACTCAACGATCCCGAAGAGCAGCGCCGCCGCATGGTCGAGCAGCTCGAACAGGCGCATGCCCGCGGCGAAAAGGAAAAGCAGCTGGACGAGGAATTCCTCGACGCGATCGACCAGGGCATGCCGCCGGCAGGTGGCCTCGGCATCGGCGTCGACCGTCTCATCATGCTTCTGACCAATGCGCCGTCGATCCGCGACGTCATCCTCTTCCCGGCCCGCCGCAGCAAAACCGACTGAGAACAACATTCTTTAAATGAAAAACGGAGCGCCCGAAAGGACGCTCCGTTTTGTTTTAGGCAGACTGGTGAAAAACCGAGCCGATGGACCAAGACACTGTCAGCCGGCCCTTCAACCGGAATGACGTTATTTCGTTGGCTTGTGTCATGATCGCGCTCGTCACCACACTCAGATCATGTAGCCGCCGGCGACCTCGATCGTCTGCGCATTGATCCATGCGCCGTCGTCGGACGCGAGCATGGCGATGACGCGGCCGACATCCTCGGCTTCGCCGATACGGCCGAGAGCCGTCTGTGAGGCAAGCAACGCGGCGAACTCCGGGTTCTTGTCCAGTGCAGCGTCGGCAAGATTGGTGCGGATAGGACCGGGCGAGATAGCATTGGCGCGGATCCTGCGATCGCCGAACTCCTTCGCCTGATAGCGGGTCAACGTCTCAAGTCCGGACTTGAGGGCTGCATAGGGTGCAACACCTGCTGTTGCGACGCGAACGGAAGCGCTCGTTACATTGAGGATCACGCCGCCATCGACCATCAGCGGCAACAAGACCTGCGTCAGGAAGAACGGCCCTTTCAGGTGGACATTCATCAGAGCGTCGAACTGGCCCGTCGTCACCGTCTCCATGAGATTGAACATGCCGAAACCGGCATTGTTGACGAGGCAATCGAACGTATCCCGGCCCCAATAAGTGGAAAGCAGCCTTTTGACCTCCGCCACGAAGGCCGGAAAGCTGTCGGCATCACCGACATCGAGGGCAAGCGCAACGGCCTGACCGCCTTCTGCCTTGATCGCGGCGATGACTTCATCCGCACCTGGTTTGTGGCTGTTATAGGTGAGGATGACACCCATGCCGCGCCTTGCGCATTCCTGCGCTGCCGATTGACCAATGCCGCGGCTGCCGCCGGTAATGATTGCGATTTTCATTTCTGTCTCCTTTGCTTCGATGGCCGGAAGCTATGGGAAACAGCCGGCCTGCACTCCGCCGGAAACTGCCTCGTTCTTGCCTATTCCTGCTTTTGCCTTGCGCCGTGTCACTTGCTGGGTCAGGATTTCGCCATGCAAACAATGCTCGAAGAGATGCGCCGCTTGACGGCCCACGCTGAAAACCGCCCGACGGAAACCGGCATACCCGGTATCCTGATGGTCAAGGGGGAGATCCCCGAACACAAGCTCGGCGCCGTTTATGAGCCGATGGTCAACTTGATCCTTGATGGCAGCAAGACGCTGACGATCGCCGGTCAGGACTATTATTACGATTCAGCGAGCTACTTCGTGATATCGATCGATGTGCCGGCGACGGGCATGGTGCAGCAGGCAGGTCCCGACCGACCCTATATCGGCGTCAGCCTATCGCTCGACCCGGCAAAGGTCGCAGCGCTTCTCCTGGATCTTACGCCGCAATCCTACCAGGAGGAACAAACCGGCGGCTATTCCGTCTGTCGCATGACGCCGGAACTTCTGGGTGCCTGGCTGAGGATGCTGCTACTCATGGAGCGCCCGCAGGATATCCCTGCCCTTGCCCCGGCCTACGAACGCGAAATCCTCTATCGCGTGCTGCAGGGACCGCAGGGCTGGATGCTGCGCGATATCGCAGCACCCGATAGCGCCCTGTCGCGGATACGGCTCGCCATTCGCTGGGTTCGCGAGCACTATGCCGAAGCGGTCGAGGTCGAAAAACTCGCCGCCCTCACCGCCATGAGCGTCTCGGCCTTTCATCGCCATTTCAAGGCTGTGACGGCGATGAGCCCGATCCAGTTCCAGAATCGTATCCGCCTGCTGCAGGCCCGCCAGCTTCTGATTTCCCAATCCGGAAACGCCTCCTCGGTCGCCTACTCGGTGGGCTACGAGAGCGCCTCGCAATTCACCAGGGAATATGCACGTTTCTTCGGCCAGCCGCCGGCGCGCGACGCCTCGCTGATAAGGGAAAATATCAGGCCTGCCGCCTGATTTTTTTCGGGTTTAGTGCCCGCTCTTGGCCGACGGTTCCTCTGCGGGAGTGGCTGCATCCTTGGCAGCCTGCTCCTGACCAGACGGTCCCTTGGTCTCCGGCGCTGCGCCGTGTCCGCCGGCTGCTGCCTTGCCCTCACTCTTCGTCGAGCCAACCGCAACCGGGTCGACGCAATCCTCGGGGTCCTTGAAGGCGGCGCTGATCATGGCGACCTCGTCGAACGGCATCTCTATGCGCTCGCCGAAGAACAGCCCGTTTTCGCTGGCCTTGCCGTCGTAGTAGCGCGCTGTATAGGACTTGTCGTCGAGGCCGGGGACGGTCTTGTCGGGATGCGGGATATAGACGACATCGGCGCCGATCGCCCGGCCGCGAATGTCGGCGCGCAACGTCGGTCCGTTCTCGTCGAGCACCACCACCTGCACCAGATCCGGCTTCTGCGCGGCATAAACCGCCTGAGCGACACGAAGCGCGGTCTTGACGCGCGTCATCCCGTCGGTCGGTTCGGTCTTGATGTATTTGCGCACCCAGACATGATCCTGCTTGCGGATCGTCACCAGGTTGACGTCACTGCATTCGAGCCCGTAGCCACCACCAGTTGCACCGATCAACCTGTCCTTGCCGACATAGACCGCCGCACCGCCGGACACGCCCATGAGAAGAGCGACTCCACCGATGATGATTGCCAATTTCCGGGAAGGCCGGAATATGCGCAGTAAGGCCTTCACGCCAACTGCTCCGCCATCTGAAACTCCAACGCAGGACAAGTGCTGAGAAAGCTAAGGAAATGACGTTTCCGAAAGTTTAAGTGGGCATGCGAAGCCCGCTCCATTTTAGGAAAATACCAAAAAAGGTCCGCTTTTTCCGACCGCTTGCCACGGCCCGTTCCGCCATGCTCTAAAACCCCATGGCCTTCACGCTTCGCCAGGTTCAATATTTTGTCGCCGTCGCCGAACAGGGTTCGGTGACGCGAGCCGCACAGAACCTTTCGATCTCGCAATCCTCGGTGACGGAAGCGCTGAAGGAGCTCGAAACCGACCTCGGCGTCGCGCTCTTCGAGCGCCATCCGCGCGGCCTGACAATCACCCATAACGGCCACCAGTTCCTACGTCATGCGACGAAGATCCTGGCCTCCGTCTCCGATGCACGGACCAGCTTTTCCGGCCAACAAAGCGCCCTCTCCGGCACATTGAACATCGGCGTCACCTCGCTTGTCGCCGGCTATGTGCTCTCCGATCTCCTGGCGCGATACCGGCGCGCCTGTCCGGGCATCGAGGTCAGCGCCATCGAGGACAATGGCGGTTACCTCGAACATCTCCTGGTCGGCGGCGAATTGGATGTCGCCGTGATGGTGATATCAAACCTGCGCGACCGCATGGCGCTGCAGGCGGAAATCCTCGAAACTTCGCCCTATCGACTATGGCTGCCGATGGGCCATCCGCTGGTGTCGGCCGACATCATCTCGGTCGCTGACATCGCCCGCGAACCGCTGATCATGCTGACGGTTGACGAAATCGAGGAGAACACCGGCAAGCTGCTCTCAGCGCTCGGCGCCCGCCCGCATGTTGCCTTCCGCACCCGCTCGGTGGAGGCGGTGCGCAGCCTGGTTGCAACAGGCGCCGGCGTGGCCCTGCTTCCCGATCTGGTCTACCGACCATGGTCGCTGGAAGGCGACCGCATCGAGAGCCGGGACGTCTCGGGATCGCTGCCGGTCGTCCAGGTCGGCATGGTCTGGCGCAAGGGCTCCAGCCTGCCGCAGGCGGCGCGCGACTTCGTCGGTATCGCCGAAAGCTTGCGGTCCGGCCGCATCCGCTGATATCGGAATTTCCGATATCGTCTTTCTGATAAATGAATTTGCGAAAGCGGCTTTTTCGCGTCACCTTTTCATCCGGGAACAAACCGCCACAGAAGTGGCAAACCGGGAGACGGATGATGACGAATCTGTTGAAATCCTGCACGGCAGCGCTCGCCTGCCTGAGCTTCGCGACGCAGGGAATCGCCGCTGAACCGCTGAAGGCCTTGGGCAAAGGCGAAGGTGCGGTCAGCATCGTCGCCTGGGCCGGCTATATCGAACGCGGCGAAACCGACAAAAATTACGATTGGGTCACCGATTTCGAAAAGGAGAGCGGCTGCAAGGTTTCCGTCAAGACCGCCGCCACCTCGGATGAAATGGTGTCGCTGATGAACGAGGGCGGCTTCGACTTGGTCACGGCATCGGGCGACGCCTCGCTCCGCCTCATCGCCGGCAAGCGTGTCCAGCCGATCAACACCGATCTGATCCCGAGCTTCAAGACCGTCGACGAGCGTCTGCAGAACGGACCGTGGTATACGGTCGGCGGCGTGCATTACGGCGTTCCCTATCTCTGGGGGCCGAACGTGCTGATGTACAATACCGATGCCTTCAAGGACAAGGCGCCGACCAGCTGGAACGTCGTCTTCGAGGAGCAGACGCTGCCCGACGGCAAGTCGAACAAGGGCCGCGTCCAGGCCTATGACGGCGCGATCTACATCGCCGACGCCGCCATGTATCTGATGGCCCACAAGCCGGATCTCGGCATCAAGGACCCCTACGAGCTGAACGAGGACCAGTACAAGGCCGCCCTCGACCTGTTGCGCGGCCAGCGCAAGCTCATCTCCCGCTACTGGCACGATGCAATGATCCAGATCGACGACTTCAAGAACGAAGGCGTCGTCGCCTCCGGCTCCTGGCCTTTCCAGGTGAACCTGCTGCAGGCCGACAAGCAGAAGATCGCCTCCACCTTCCCGGATGAAGGCGTCACCGGCTGGGCGGACACCACCATGCTGCACGCCGACAGCGAACATCCGAACTGCGCCTATATGTGGATGGAACATTCGCTGAAGGCCAAGGTCCAGGGTGATGCTGCCGCCTGGTTCGGCGCCGTGCCCTCCGTTCCTGCGGCCTGCAAGGGCAACGAGCTGATGGGCGATAGCGGCTGCGCCACCAACGGCTTCGATCACTTCGACAAGATCAAGTTCTGGAAGACCCCGGTCGCCAAATGCACGACACAGAGCGAGTGCGTGCCGTACCATCGCTGGGTGTCGGATTATATTGGCGTGATCGGCGGACGGTGAACCGGGCCGGTCCACTTGGGTAAAGTCCCTCCCCAACGCCTTCCCACAAGGGAGGGCCTTGAATGGCACCGTCGAATCCTGCCGAAACACCAAGGTATTTGCAAATGGGTACGGCAGGTTAAGCCCCTCCCCCTCGTGGGGAGGGGTTTGGGGCGGGGTCGCATAAACCCAAGACCGCAGCCTCTCGAAAAGCAAAGAAGCCGGAGCCCCCCAATGACGTCAGCCGTCCGTTTCCAGCAGGTGTCGCGCCATTTCGGCCAGGTTCGCGCCGTCGACGGCGTCGATCTCGAGATCGCGCCCGGCGAATTCTTTGCCATGCTCGGGCCATCCGGCTCGGGCAAGACGACGTGCCTGCGATTGATCGCCGGCTTCGAACAGCCGACCGCGGGCCATATCCAGATCTTCGGCGAGACGGCTGACGGCGTTCCGCCCTATCGCCGCAACGTCAACACCGTGTTCCAGGACTACGCGCTCTTTCCGCATCTGAATATCCTCGACAATGTTGCCTATGGGCTGATGGTCAAGGGCGTCGGCAAGGTGGAGCGGATGAAGGCGGCAGGCGATGCCCTCGAGCTCGTCAAGCTGCCGGGCTACGGCGCCCGCCGCCCCGGCCAACTGTCCGGCGGCCAGCGGCAGCGCGTGGCGCTCGCCCGCGCGCTCGTCAACAAACCGAAAGTGCTGCTGCTCGATGAGCCGCTCGGTGCGCTCGACCTGAAGCTGCGCGAGCAGATGCAGGAAGAATTGAAGAGCCTGCAGCGCGCGCTCGGCATCACCTTCGTCTTCGTTACCCACGATCAAGGCGAGGCGCTGTCCATGGCCGACCGCGTCGCCGTCTTCAACGATGGCAACATCGTCCAGCAAGGCACGCCGCAGGATATCTACCGCTGCCCGAAGACCCGCTTCGTTGCCGATTTCGTCGGCTCGTCGAACGTCATCGCGCCTGAGCAGATGGCCTTGCTCGGCGGCGAGAAACGCTGGGCGAGCCTGCGCCCCGAGGCGATCCGGCTGGCAAGCGACGGCGTCGAGGCAAAAGTCGAAAGTGCAAGTTTCCTCGGCGCCGCCACGCGTCTCAGCGTCGATCTCAAGGGCAGCCGGCTGCATGTCATGCTGCCGGCGGGCGCGCCGGTGCCGGATGTCGGCGCCGGTATCCGCCTTGCCTGGCAACCGGCCGATATCCACTACATGGATGATGCGGCATGACGGCGCTCACCATCACAGGCGGCAAGACATCGATCCTTCCGGGGCGTGGCGGTTTCTTCGGCCAACTGTCGGATGCCTTCTGGCGGCACCCGAAGCTGCTGCTCTTCCTGATGCTGACGCCGCCGCTGCTCTGGCTCGGCATCATCTATATCGGTTCACTGATAGCCCTGCTTCTGCAGAGCTTCTTCTCGATCGACGATTTCTCCGGGCTGGTGAATACCGAATTCACCCTGTCGACCTATGCCCAGCTGCTGAATCCTGCGAATTTCGACATCATCATCCGCACCCTCGTCATGTCGGCGCTGGTCACGCTCGCTGCCGCTCTGATCGGCTTCCCGATCGCTTACTATGCGGCGCGTTATGCGCAAGGCAAATGGAAGGCGCTCTTCTATCTCGGCGTCATGCTGCCGCTCTGGTCGAGCTATCTCGTCAAGATCTACGCCTGGAAGCTGATCCTCGCCAAGGAAGGCATCCTCACCTGGATCTTCGAGAAGCTCCATCTCGCCTGGCTGCTTGACGCGACCCTGAACCTGCCCGTCATCGGCGGCAATTCGCTTTCGGTGAGTTACCTCGGCACCTTCATCGTCTTCGTCTATATCTGGCTTCCCTACATGATCCTGCCGACACAGGCGGCCCTCGAGCGTGTGCCCGGCAACCTGATCGAGGCCTCGGCGGATCTCGGCGCCACGCCGCGCCAGACCTTCCGCACCGTGCTCCTGCCCTTGGCGCTCCCCGGCATCGTCGCTGGCTCGATCTTCACCTTCTCACTGACATTGGGTGATTACATCATCCCGCAGATCATCGGCTCGTCCAGGCTCTTCATCGGCCAGGCGGTTTATGCCCAGCAGGGAACGGCCGGCAATGTGCCGCTCGCCGCCGCCTTCTCCGTCGTGCCGATCGTCATCATGGCACTTTATTTGTCGCTCGCCAGGAAATTGGGGGCGTTCGATGCGCTCTGACCTCAAGAGATCGCCGCTGCCCCTGAAGATCGCCGCTGCCATCGGGCTGCTCTTCCTGCACCTGCCGATCCTGCTGATCTTCGTCTACGCCTTCACGACGGAGGAGAAGAGCTATCAATGGCCGCCGCCCGGGCTGACGCTGCAATGGTTTGCCGTCGCCTGGAACCGGCCGGACGTCTGGTCAGCACTCAGCCTTTCCGTGCAGGTCGCCGTTATCGCCACGGCGATCGCGCTGGTCCTCGGCACGCTCTGTGCCGCAGCCGTCAGCCAGACGAAGTTCTTCGGCCGCGAGGCGATCTCGCTGCTGGTCATCCTGCCGATCGCCCTTCCCGGCATCATCACCGGCATTGCGCTCCGCTCCGCCTTCAGCCTGTTCGACATCCCCTTTTCGGTCTGGACGATCGTGCTCGGCCACGCCACTTTCTGCGTGGTCGTCGTCTACAACAATGCGGTCGCCCGCTTCCGCCGCACCTCCGGCTCACTGATCGAGGCCTCGATGGATCTCGGCGCCGACGGCTTTCAGACCTTCCGCCATGTCATACTGCCGAATATCGGGACCGCCCTTCTGGCCGGCGGCATGCTTGCCTTCGCGCTGTCTTTCGACGAGGTAATCGTCACCACCTTCACCGGCGGCCAGCAATCGACCTTGCCGATCTGGATGCTCGAAGAACTCATCCGCCCGCGCCAGCGCCCCGTCACCAATGTGGTCGCCATGGTCGTGGTGCTCGTCACCTTCCTGCCGATCCTGGCAGCCTATTACCTCACCCGCGATGGCGACCAGATCGCCGGCGCTGGCAAATAAAAGGGAGAACATCATGGATATCCAAATGCTGATCGGTTCCCGCTTCGAAAGAGGCACGGAGACGGAAGAGCACATCTTGAACCCGAAGACGGGCGAGACGGTGATCGACCTTGCCGAAGCCTCGCTCTCCCAGGTCGACGCCGCTGTCGATGCCGCCGAAAAAGCCTTCACAAGCTGGTCGCAGACGACGCCGGGCGAACGTTCCGGCTACCTATTGAAGATCGCCGATGCGATCGAGAAGGACGCCACAGGCTTTGCTACATTGGAGGCTTTGAACTGCGGCAAGCCGATCAATGCCGTGCTGAACGACGAGATCCCGGCGATCGTCGATTGTTATCGCTTCTTCGCCGGCGCCGTGCGCAACCTGCACACACCGGCGGCGGGCGAATATCTGCCCGGCCACACCTCGATGATCCGCCGCGATCCGATCGGCATCGTCGGCTCGATCGCGCCGTGGAACTATCCGCTGATGATGATGGCCTGGAAGCTGGCGCCGGCGATCGCCGGCGGCAATACCGTCGTCTTCAAGCCTTCGGAGCAGACGCCGCTGACGTCGCTGAAGATGGCAAAGCTGCTCTCCGAAATCCTTCCCGAAGGCGTCGTCAACGTCATCCTCGGCCGTGGTGAAAGTGTCGGCAACGCCCTGATCAATCACGCCAAGATCGGCATGGTCTCGATCACCGGCGATATCGCCACCGGCAAGAAGGTGCTGCAGGCCGCGGCCAAGACGGTCAAGCGCACCCACCTGGAACTCGGCGGCAAGGCCCCGGTCATCGTCTTCGACGATGCCGATATTGATGCGGTCGTCGCAGGCATCCGCACCTTCGGCTATTACAATGCCGGTCAAGACTGCACCGCCGCCTGCCGCATCTATGCCGATGCCAGGGTCTACGACAATTTCGTCGCCGATCTCTCCTCGGCCGTCTCGAGCATCCGCTTCAACCAGCCCGACGATACCGAAAATGAGATCGGTCCGCTGATCTCCAGGCGCCAGCGCGAACGCGTCGAAAGCTTCGTCGCCCGCGCTTCCGAACACAAGCACATGGAGATCACCGCCGGCGGCGAGGTTTCCGGCGACAAGGGCTTCTTCTTCACGCCGACTGTCATCGCGGGCGCCCTGCAGGACGATGAGATCGTCCGCCGCGAGGTCTTCGGCCCGGTCGTCTCGGTCACCCGCTTTACCGATGCCGACGAAGCCGTTGCCTGGGCAAACGATAGCGACTACGGCCTGGCCTCCTCCGTCTGGACCAAAGATATCGGCCGCGGCATGAAGACAGCCGCCCGCCTGCAATATGGCTGCACCTGGATCAACACACATTTCATGCTCACCAATGAGATGCCGCATGGCGGCCTCAAACAGTCCGGCTACGGCAAGGACATGTCGGTCTACGCGCTGGAGGACTACACCGCCGTACGCCACGTGATGATCAATCACGGCTGATCGTCGGGAAAGGCAAGGCTAGGAAATTCAACGCAATGCCCATCAGTAGGACCGGGAGGGTGCTCCACACGGATCGCCATTCCATTCAAACGACCTGGAACATTTTCCCGGTTACCGCGTCTTTCCCAAGCAAACGCAAAGGATGATGTCATGCTGAAATGGGCTCTGATATTTTTCGTGATTTCAATCATCGCCGGCTTCTTCGGTTTCTCAGGCGTCTCCGCAGCGACTGCGACGATTGCACGCGTTCTCTTCGGCATCGCGCTGGTGATCTTCCTGATCTTCCTTGTCCTTGCGCTGATGGCCGGCCAGGCGATCCTGTGAGCGGTCGCGGGGGCCGCTGTGCCTTGCGCTTGCGGCCCTCTCCGTCTGTGGTCGCCACAGCCCCTTTGCTCCTATCGCCTATTTCAACTCGGCTAGCAGAGCATCGGCACCTTTACGGACGCCCACCATGGAGGCATCCATCGCCGTGAAGCTGGCGCCGATATTCATCGCATTGGGATATTGCTTGGTGACATAGGAAGACAGGAGACGATTGCTCGCAGCATCATAGATCTCCACGGCATAATTCACCGAACCGGTCATCGAACCTTCTCTGCCGCGAGCGGCCTGGACGGTGTTGTACAATCCGCCTGCGACGTCGATGCGCGTGACCGTTCCGAGGACCGCAGTCGTTGCCTTGGCGCCCGTCAGCGTCAGATGCAATCTGAGAGTTGCCGGAGCGGTTGTGCTGACGACAGCAAAGCGCGTCTTCAATTTTTCCGTGAATTGACCCTGCATGTAATTGGCAAGAAATGCTTTGTCTTTTTCGGAGACCTTGCCAAACTGACTGTCAGGACCGTTATAGACGGTAACGGGATCGACAATGATCCGGTTGTACTGGCTCCAGTTGACTTTCGTCTGATAGCGATACGGCACGCGGCCGGTTCTATCCTCAGTGTTCGGCTGGAGCTGCGATGCCGAAGCAAGTCCGGAATAAACCGTGGGGTCAGGGGTCGTGCATGCGGCAAGGCTCGAACAGGCGAGCATCAGTGCGGCGCCGATTTTCAAATTTTTTATCAAGGACTTGGCTCCAGCTTTGGAAATGCCGAATGGCATAGGATCTGCTGGCACCGGTTTTATGGAATTCGAATGTTGCTGTGTTTGCTATGATATGCGGAAATGTTCGCGAACCATCTTTTGCTGCGAAGGCAGCGCGATGCGTGACGACGCCACGACGGGCAGTAAGTCAATGTGACGAAGGGATCGACGGCGAGCCTCCGGGCTGGATCCCGTGAGGCGCGGGAAGATCGATTACGACGACCAAGCCGGTTGGCTTCCTGTCCAGTAACGTCAATTGTCCGTTGTGCGCTTTGGTGACAATTCCTTTAGCGATCGGAAGACCAAGCCCAAGCCCGGAACCGCCTTTGGCACCGATTTGGCGGGATTTGTCCACCTTGAAGAACGGCTCCAGAACTTTCGCCTTGGCCTCGTCGGTCAAACCAGGGCCGTTGTCGCCCACCGATATTTTGATCCCGCCGTCGTCGCTCTCTTGCAGATCGATTTCGACTTGCTTTGCATAACGAGACGCATTGTCGACCAGATTGGTAATTGCCCGCGTCAGGGCCTGAGGTTTGCAGACAAAGGCCAGTCGCCGCGGACCGGTGAAACTCGCATCGACGCCCATGTCGGAGAAGTCTGTCGCAATCGTCTGCAGCAGGCTTGAGATATCGACCTTTCGATCCGTCTCCGCAGTGGATGCGTCTTTGAAAAAGGCCAGGCACTCGTCGATCATGAAACTCAAGGTGGCGATATCGGCCAGCATCAGGCTGCGAAGCTCGGGCTCGCCGGAACGCTCGGCACGCATCCGCAATCTCGTCAGCGGCGTCCTGAGATCATGACCCACGCCACTCAGCATTCTTGTTCGATCCTCCGCCATGCTCTGAATTCGATCGCTCATGACGTTCAGCGATTCCGCCAGACTTCGAATCTCGGCTGCGCCGTCCGGTTCGAAAGGCTTTTCCCAACTGCCTTCCATGCTCGCTCGCTTTGCAGCGACGGCAAAGTGCCTCAGAGGTTCGGTGATAAGCCAGCTGCTGAAATATGCAAGCAGCACCAATGGGATGACGATTTTCAAAAACCCGCTCGCGGCTGCCGGAACAAACCAGACATAGCTTGGAAAAACCGGCAGTTGAAAGACGAGGGCACGCTTGTCGTCAATTCTGACAGTCAGGACATCCGGGTGCGATTGACCGATGACGAAGCGATGAAATGCCGCAAAAATATTGTCGGCGAGCATTGTGTTGATACGCGCCACCAATTCGCTGGGAGATACCATCTGCTGTTTGCCGGCAAACGGCTGCTCCAGCGACAATTTCTCGACCCCAACACCGAGTGCCGCTGCTCTCTTGAGAACGGTGACTTCGTCTTGCGCTGAACCTGCCTGGGCAAATTGCTCCGCGACCATCGCCGCTCTGGCAGCAAACAGGCCGTTTTGAAACCCGCGATCATGACGGCCGTAGATATAGGGCTCCATGGCGGTCGCCACCACGGAAACGAGCACGACAAGGAAGGTCGCCAATATGAGGATCTGGTTTTGGATCGAAGCTTGCCGAAAATTTCTCAAGAGAGACGCTCTACCTTGGATGCGAAGAGATAACCGCCCAGCCGCACCGTCTTTATGAAGGTCGGATCTTTCAGATTTGGTTCGATCTTTTGCCTAACCCGGCTGATGTGGGCGTCGATGCTGCGCTCGACCGGCCCCGCCGATCCGGCATGTGTCATCGACAAGAGCTGTTCGCGCGTCAAAACCTTGTTGGGATTGCAGCAGAAGGCCAGGAGGATATCGAACTCCGCGGTTGTCATGGAAACCTGCGCTCCATCCGCGTCGTGGAGCTGGCGGCTTTTTGGATCGATGCGCCATCCCGAAAACAACATGGGTCCAAGTGCTTCCTCCTGATGATGCGCATATGAAGCTCTGCGGAGAATACTCTTGATCCGGGCTAGCAGCTCGCGGGAGTTGAATGGTTTCGTGACATAGTCATCGGCTCCGAGCTCCAGGCCGAGAATGCGGTCGATATCCTCCTGGAGCGCCGTCAGCATCAGGATTGGCACCGAGCACGACGCACGAAGCCGCCTGCAGATGCTAAAA
Organism: Rhizobium sp. WYCCWR 11152; assembly: GCF_013087615.1. Lineage (NCBI taxonomy): Bacteria > Pseudomonadati > Pseudomonadota > Alphaproteobacteria > Hyphomicrobiales > Rhizobiaceae > Rhizobium > Rhizobium sp. WYCCWR 11152. The sequence continues at coordinate 325,131 of NZ_JABFCP010000027.1, forward strand.
CCGTCCTCGCCCGGCAACATCGCATCGAGGACGATGAGATCGAATTGCTGTCGCGCCATCATTCGATCCATAGCCGCGCCGCTTTCCACCGACGAGGCCTCGAAGCCGCTGCTTCGGACAAGATCCACCAGCATATCCGCGATGGCGGGATCGTCTTCGACGATGAGGAGATGAGCCTGATTCGGAACTGCCATTTCATATGCCATCGTCATTCGTTCTCTAGCGGGAAGATGTCTCTCGGCGCGAAATTACCACGTTTCACCGTGTCTCGGTCAGGCGGCCTCGGCCCCTGTCACCACCACACGATCTGTCGCCGCACCGACACGGCTCCGCCTTCAGGATATCAAGTATCGTGCAATGCTATATTCGATAATGTTGAGATATGTTGCGGGATTTCAGACACGGAGTCCGCCGTCAAAACTGCCTTTCGAGGTCACCGCTGACTTCCACATGGTCACCTTGGATGGCGCTGTCGATGATGACGGTGGCGATGAAACACATCCGAACGACGAGCAGGCAAAAGAACACCAGAGAGACGATCGCAGTCGTGTAATGCTTCAATGCCGAGCGCTTCGGCAGCCGTGCGGTCAGTCTATCGAGGATGTTTCTGGTGAACCGACCGAGCGCCACGAGCAAGAATAACGCCGTGATGATATATCCGCTTGCTGACGCTGCCCCGAGCAACTGAAAGATCAAAAGACACCCGCACCAAGTAAGAAGTTCTGGTTTCGGAACGACGGTTTCAAGCTGACGAAACCCGGCAGAAAGATGCCCATAGGATCCGTCCGGAACGTTGCGCAGCGTGGACAGCCGGAGAGACGGGGCGCGGTCATGGGGATCTGAGCCGGGTGAAGACCGGTCCGTCGGGGATGAGAATGCGCCCACGTCTAGTCGGCCCGTTCTGCGCCGGGCGCGGCGCGGCGACTTAACAGAAGAGATGTGGCGGCCCGCCACCGGGATGCCTTCGCCGTGCTTGCAATCACTGTCTCGTTTGCGGCCGGATCTTTTCGGACTGCACTAATCCTGCCTGTCCTTGACTCCGTGAGGGCCGCGATCCTTCTCAGAAATGCGTCGCTGTCGAACTCCTTCGAGGAGCGGACGGACTTCGTGGCCGACTGGACAGTATGGAAGAACACCTCCAGATTGATGACCAGTATCGGCTTGATGTTTCGGACCATGTCGATATCCGATCGCATCGTTACGGCCAGAAAATATCGGTCCGAACGCAAGGCGTCGAAAAGTTCCGGCACCGAGGACACAGCCGCCGCGACATATCCGTTCTCATTCAATTTCGAGACGATATCGCAGGCAGCGTCTTCTCCGAGAAAGACGAGAATTGGCTTTTGCTGATTGCTTTGCGCGGAAGACATCACTGGCACACTCCTGACCTGTCGCCCAAAGTGTAGCCCGCATCGACGCTTCTGTTTGTTCGGTTTTATTCGGTTTTATTGCGCCACGGAGCGTCCGCGAAATTCATCAAATTCAGCGCCGAAGACCTTCGAATTTCGGGGGCATTCACGACAACACCGCCCTGAGCCAGGGAGGCATTTTGCTCGTTCGCTTTCTCAGCAGCTTGTCGATCGATATCGATCCCGCACCCGAAACCGCCAGCACGAACATGCCGCCGGCAATCGCCAGGTCCTTCTCGAAATGCAGCAGTTCGTTCTGGCTCGCTAAATTCGTGTGAAAGAGCAAGGCGGTCGCCAGGCAGAAGAGCGCCAGCGCCAATGCACCAAGCCGGCTGAGAAAGCCTGTCGCAACCGAAAGGCCGGCGCCGATCTGAAGGGCAATGGTGGCAAGCGCCAGCGGCGCCGACAGCCCCAGTTTTGCGAAAATGTCGAAAGTCGCCGTGATATCTGCAGCGAGCGACCAAGCTTCGTGCAGGAAGATCAGCGACAGCAGAAGCCTGCCGATGAGAAGAATGAGATCGGCCAATCGGGGCCGGTTTGAGGCGCTTTCCATCATATCCTCCGGTTTGAAGAGCAGGTGGTTAGCCCGCTTCGGCAAGATGCATTATAGCAGGCTCGCCCCGACATTGATCGCAAGCGCCAGGATCGTCGTATTGAACAGAAACGACAGCACGGCATGCAGCAGCGTCAGCTTGCGCATGCTGGTCGAACTGACCGCGACATCCGCCGTCTGTGCGGCAACACCGATGGTGAAGGAGAAATAGAGGAAATCCCAGTAGCCGGGTTCTTCGATCCCGTCGGGAAACTTGAGGCCACCCTCCTCGTCCGCCCCGCCATAGAAATAATGGGCATAGTGGATGGTGAAGAGCGTATGCAGGAAGATCCAGGAGATCAGGATCGTCAGAACCGCAACACCTGCCCGCGCCAGCGCGACATCAGGTGCCGCCTCCTTGATCGAATGAAGCTCGAGGCCGATCCCGGCAATGCTGGCAAGTGCGGCACCGATCGACAGAGCCAGCAGGACGGTGTCGGAGAAGTCGAGATCCGCCGAGCGTTTCCGGATGCTTTCAACCGTCGCCCGCAGCATCTTGCGCCAACTGAGCGCGACAAAAACGCCGGCGCTGACATTCCAGCCGAACAAGATATTGCCGGCGCTGACTTCGCGGGAGGTGAGAGCCAAGAAGACCACCAGTCCGGCAACAACGGCGATGACGAAGCTCGCATGCTTGTAGGCAAATGCCGCAAGCGAATTTGCCCGTTCCTCATCCGCCATATCGGTCTCCGACAGCATATGCCCTTGATAACAGCATGAAAAAGGCGCGCCTGCCAGCCGGCAGCCGCGCCTTTCGAGCCTTTCCGGGTTAGATTGCAGCATTCTGCCGGAGCAGGTTTTCGTCAGGGCAAAGGCGATTGGCGAAGGGCATACCCCAAGATACGTCCGAGCCGATCGCCTTTGAACCTGGCGGAAAGATGCTCGGCCCTTCGGGTTGGCTGAAACGGGCCGGCTGATCGACCGGCCGGCTTGGCCGTAGAGCCGGGCTACGACACGCGCCGGCCGGTCGACCATCCGACTCCGTTTGAGCCAACAGAATGCTGCAATCTAACCCGGAAAGGCTCTAATTGTATGCCGAGCCTTATCAGGCGGCGGCGAGCTGCAGTTCCTTCTGCACCATGGTGCGCAACGTTCCGAGATCCTTGGCGAAGGCGCGGATGCCTTCGGCGAGTTTTTCCGTCGCCATCGCGTCTTCGTTCATCATCCAGCGGAAGGTCTTCTCGTCGACGGAGACCTTCGGATCCGGCTTGCGGCTCTCCGGCGAGAGCTTGCGCTCCAGCTTGCCTTCATCCTTGGCGAGCTCGTCGAGCAGGTTCGGGCTGATGGTCAGGCGGTCGCAGCCGGCAAGGGCTTCGATTTCGCCGGCGCTGCGGAAGGAGGCGCCCATGACGATCGTCTTGATGTCGTTCGCCTTGTAGTAGTTGTAGATTTCACGGACGGAGATGACGCCCGGATCTTCCTCAGGGGTGAACTCCTTGCCGGTCGACTTCTTGTACCAGTCGAGGATGCGGCCGACGAAGGGCGAGATCAGGAACACTTTGGCGTCGGCGCAAGCGATCGCCTGGGCCTTGCTGAAGAGAAGCGTCAGGTTGCAGTCGATGCCTTCCTTCTGCAGCACTTCCGCAGCGCGGATGCCCTCCCAGGTGGAAGCGAGCTTGATCAGGATGCGGTCCTGGTCGATGCCGCGATCCTTGTAGGCGGCGATGATGGCGCGCGCCTTGGCAAGCGAAGCCTCGGTATCGAAGGAAAGATCGGCGTCGACTTCGGTCGAGACGCGGCCCGGAACGAGCTTCACCAGGGCTGCACCGACGGAGATGGCGAGACGATCGGCGACGGCGGAAGAAACGGCTTCGGAATTACCGCCCTGCTTCTTGCCCCAGGCGACGGCTTCCTTGATGGCGTCGGCAAACATCGGCGTGCCGAGAGCCTTAAGCACGATGCTCGGGTTCGTCGTGCAATCGACCGGCTTGAGGCGGGCGACGGCTTCGATGTCGCCGGTATCGGCGACCACGGTGGTAATCTCGCGAAGTTGGTCAAGCTTGGATGTCATGGTCAATAATCCTTGTTGAACTTGGGCTGCGACCGGCGCGAGTTCCGCCGGGCAAAGGTGATCTACCGACAGGTTGTTTGCATGCTGCAGGCGAAAATGCGCGCATCCGTCACGGATGATTCATAAACGTGAAGGACAGTGGCCGTGTTCCGGCCGCGAACGAACGGCCGTTCGTACGCAAGCGATGCCGCTTGCGGCTGGAAGGCCGGTCGTGACTTTCGGCATGCCCGCACTATGTCCTCCTCGGACGGACAAGAACGACGTGTGTCACCCGGACTATCGCCATTCGCCTTATGAAAAGTCAAGGACATTTGTGCATTTCAATTGACATAAGTGTCACACCCGTCATTATCCCCAGCAACAAAAGCGTCGCTAAGGCCTTTCATCCTATCAGGGATCTAGGGCAGGAAATCGTGCGGAGGAGATGTGGTCAAGCTCAAACGCGGCACGCACACGGCCTATTCGGAGGCATCCTCGCTACGACTAAGGGCGGCATGGCTCTATTACAACGAGGGCCTGACCCAGAAGGACGTCGCCGAACAGCTCGGCATCAGCCGCACCACCGTGATCCGCTTGCTCGACGAGGCGATGAAACGCAGCGAAGTCCAGATCTGGATCAACGATTCGATCGGCGACTGCGTTGAACTTTCGGTGAAGCTGGAGCGTGCCTATGGCCTCGATGAGGCGATCGTCGTCCCTGCGCCGGTCAATGGTGACGTCAATTCGCTGGCTAAAAATGTCGGCCTGGCGCTTGGCCAGTTCCTCTCCGAAGCCATCCCCGACGATTACACCATCGGCGTCGGCTGGGGCCGCACCATGACCGCTTCGCTGTCGAGCTTCCGGCCGCCGCGCCGCGCCAATTGCAAGGTCGTCTCGCTGCTGGGCGGCATCGTCGCCGTGCATCAGACGAACCCGATCGACTACACATGGCGGCTGGCAAATCAGCTCGGCGCCGAGTGCTACATGTTCCTGGCGCCGCTTCTCGTCGACTCCGTCGAGACGAAGCGCAATCTGATCGAGAAATGCGGGCTGGACACGATCTACCGCCTCGCCGAGAATCTCGATCTGGCGATCGTCAGCTGCGGCGATATCGGCCCGCATTCGACCTCGCTGTCGGAGGGCTGGATCTCGAAGGCCGAGCTGCAGGAACTGATCGATGCCGGCTGCGTCTGTGACACGATGTTCAACTTCCTCGACAAGGACGGCAATTCGGTCGACCACTCGATCAATCGCCGCGTGATGTCCGTCGATCTCGACACGCTGAAGGAGGCAAAGCACATCGTGCTCTCTTCCGGCGGCGCCCATCGGGCCGTGGCGATCCGTGCGACGATCAAGCGCATCGGCTGCAACACGCTGATCACGGACGAAAGTGCTGCACGGGCTTTGCTGGAATTGGCGGAATAGAAACACATGCTTCCACTTGACAACAAGCGTTGGGGTGAGTTGAGACATTGCTATGGCCCGGCAGCCGATACCCCGACGCTGCTAAGAGCATTGGACTTGCCGGCCGGACCAGACTTGTCTCCCGACGCGGAACCTTGGTTCAGCCTATGGTCAAGCCTCTGCCATCAAGGCGACGCCTACACTGCTTCATACGCGGCGGTCCCTCACATCGTCAGGATCGGGCTTGCGACGACGGCACCGATCGACTTCTCTTTCTACCAACTGCCGGCAAGCATCGAAATTGCCCGGATGACGGGGCGGGGACCGGAAATACCTGCTGATCTGGAAGAGGCCTACCACCACGCGATCGCATCCATGACTGACTGCGTCAGCCTGCACCGCCATGAAACGTGGAGCAGATCGATGCTCCTGTCGGCAGGCGCAGCCCAAGCAGTCGCGAAAGGTCACATCGACATCGCCGAAGCCCTATTGAATCTGGACGACGACATTATCGCCCGGATCAACAATTTTGACTTCGACTAATTGCGGCATGCCACTCAGGCGTGCGCCGATTCCCAGCCGAGCATCGCCCGCTTGCGGGTGAGGCCCCAATGGTAGCCCGTCAGCGCGCCGTTCTTGCCGAGCGCCCGATGGCAGGGCACCACGAAGGAGATCGGGTTTGCCCCGACTGCCGCACCCACGGCGCGCTGCGCCGTCGGCCGACCGATATCGTTGGCGATATCGGAATAGGTGACGGCTTTGCCGAACGGGATTTTCAGCAGGCTCTGCCAGACGCGCACCTGGAAGTCCGTGCCGATCAGCACGACACGCAGCGGCTGGTCAGAGGACCATTTGCCGGGCTCAAAGATGCGAGCGGCGTAGGGGACCGTCGCCTGCAGGTCTTCGACATAACAGGCGTTCGGCCAGCGGCAGGTCATATCCTCGAGGCAGGCCCTTTCGTCGCCGGAATCGCTGAAGGCAAGGCCGGCAAGGCCGCGGTCGGTCACCATGATCAGCGCCACGCCGAAGGGGCAGATGTGGAAGCCGTAGCGGATGATGAGACCACCGCCCTTGGCCTTCCATTCGCCGGGCGACATCGCCTCATGGGTGACGAAAAGATCGTGCAGGCGGCTCGGCCCGGAGAGGCCGACCTCGATCGAGGTCTCGAGCAGCGGCATGTCTTCCTTGCGCAGCAGCCGCTTGGCGTGGTCGAGCGTCACCGCCTGCAGGAAGCCCTTGGGCGACAGCCCGGCCCAGCGGGTGAAGGTCTTCTGCAGCTGGGTTGGCGACTGGTTGAGCCGCGCCGCGATCGCCTCCAGCGAAGGCTGGTCGCGGTAATCCTCGGTGATGAGTTCGATCACCCGACGGACAATGTCATAATCAGGGCCGTCAGGCGTGATGTCTGTCTGCAGGTTGGCAATCATATTCATCGTCTTTCTCCTTGTAACCAGGAGATAGTCAATAGGCGGTGAGCAAACCACCCGATTCTTGCGCATCCGCCGGATAGGTTCAGATCCGCTGCTTGACCGTCGCCAGCGCTCCCTTGAAGGCCTTGGCGAAGCTTTCGCGATCATCGGGATTGAGAAAGGAGCCGATATCCGTGCGCCGGCCTTCGCCGAAGATATGCATGGAAAGGATGCCGATCTCGTGGTGCCGGCGAACGAGGAAGCGCGTCCAGAACGGATTGAAATGATGCTCCACCATCCGTCCCGAGGGCGCAAACTTGCGCACCGACACGTCCGTGCGCGATACCGTCACCTGTTCGCGCGCTTTCCCGGAGCGGTAATTCAGCCAGAAGGCGCCGTAGAGAAGCACGAAATCCAGTCCGAAGAACAAGCCGATCGGCCAAGCCCCCGTCGCGATGAAGAACGTGCCGTAAAGCAAGCAGACGGCACCGGATAGGGCAAGCAGCACCTTGAAGCCCCGGCGGCCGAGCGACCGGTGGGGAAAGAGCTCGGCAGCGAAAACAGGCTGCTCGTTGAAGCTGTCGGCGTTGCTTTCCATCATGGCTGCCGATTATAGAGTTTCCATGGCAAATCCGAAACTCAAATCCGTGACCAAGATGCCTCAGGACGCGAATGTGATCGCCCGCCGCAAACCGGCGGCTGTGGTGCGCACGGTCTATTCACTGGCCGAGCGCGAGGAGATCTTCCGCCGCTTCTCGGTGCAGCGGCCGGAACCGAGGGGCGAGCTCGAGCATATCAACCCCTTCACACTCGTCGTCGCCGTGGCACTTTCGGCGCAGGCGACCGATGTCGGCGTCAACAAGGCGACGCGCGCGCTCTTCAGGATCGCCGATACGCCGGAAAAGATGCTCGATCTCGGCGAGGAGCGGCTGCGCGATCACATCAGGACGATCGGCCTCTATCGCAACAAGGCGAAAAACGTCATCGCGCTCTCGCAGATGCTGGTCGACCAATTCGGCGGCAAGGTGCCGGAAACGCGCGACGAGTTGGTGAGATTGCCGGGCGTCGGCCGCAAGACCGCCAATGTCGTGCTTTCCATGGCCTTCGGCCAGGCGACGATGGCTGTCGACACGCACATCTTCCGGATCGCCAATCGCATCAGGCTTGCCCCCGGCAAGACGCCCGACGAGGTCGAGGCGCGGCTGATGAAGGTGATCCCGAGCCATTACCTCTATCACGCCCATCACTGGCTGATCCTGCACGGTCGCTATACCTGCAAGGCACGCCGGCCCGAATGCGAGCGCTGTATCATCGCCGATCTCTGCAAATCGCCGGAGAAGAGTTGGGATGTGCCGGCGCCGCTGGTCGAGCTACCGCCGCAGATGATCGGCGAGGCCGTCGAGTAGGACAGCGATCGCCTGCTCGTAATGCCGCCTTTCACCGCCCGCCTCGATTGCGATCGCCGCGCGATCGAAGGCCGCCGATAGCAGCGACGTCAGCGGTTCGAGCATAGCGCCGGCCTCTGGAAGCATCGCTGCAAGCCCTGCCCTCAGCGTCGCTTCCGCATTCTCTGCATCGATCGCCGCACTCGCCAGCGGGCCGAGAACGGCAGGTGCCTCGATCAGCAGCAGCCGCGTGCGCCCTGGCGCCATCATCGCATCGAAATAGGCCGAGGCACCGGCGATCAGCATGGCACGCGGCGCGCCGTAGGACGCCGAGCGCGCCTCGATCGCAGCGGCCACCGCGCGCGCCTCGCATTCGATAACCGCCCGAAAAAGCGCCTTCTTGTCTTCAAAATGGTGGTAGAGCGCGCCACGCGTCACTCCCGCCGCCGTGACGATCTCCGGCGTCGCGGTTTCGGCATAACCTTTCTCGACGAAGAGACCTCGACCGGCATCGATCAGTGCCTGCCTCGTCTGCTCCGTTCTTTCGCGATTGCTGCGACTCATGCATACCTCTTTACATACAAACAGAATGTATGTTAATAGACAAAAACATACACATTGTATGTAAACAAAAAAAGGAGGAAAACGAGATGAAATCGACGAGCTATTACCCTGTCATCATGACCGACGACGTTGCCGGCACCGCCAGCTTCTATTGCACGCATTTCGGCTTCAAAGCTCTGTTCGAAAGCGATTGGTATGTTCACCTGCAATCGGCAGAGGAGGAGCATATCGCGCTTGCCATCCTTGACGGCAGCCACGAGACCATCCCGGCCATAGCCCGCGGCAGGGTGTCCGGCCTGCTCCTCAATTTCGAGGTCGCCGATGTCGATGCGATCTATACAGCCTGCCGGAACGCCGGCCTGCCAATTCTCAGAGAAATCCGCGACGAGGATTTCGGCCAGCGGCATTTCATCACCGCCGATCCGAACGGCGTGCTGATCGACATCATCAAGCCGATCCCGCCGAGCGCCGAATTCGCGGCGATGTACGACGCCTCCGCCCTGCCCGCTTGAGCCTCAGGCTCGCAACCCGGTGTCTCGTGCGGAAACCAGCTTGTGCAGATGCACCATCATGCCGGCGGCAAAAAGCGGCGTCAGAAGATTGACGATCGGGATCGCCAGGAAAAGGGCGATCATCAGCCCGCCGAGAAAGACGGTGGAGGCATGCTTGGCGCGGAAGAGCCGCGCCTCATCCGGCGAACGGAAGCGCATGGCGGCGAATTCGAAGAATTCCCGTCCGAGCAGATAGCCGTTCACCAGAAAGAACGCGACCAGATTGACGCCGGGTATGAACAGCAGCAGCAATGCCACGATATTGCCGAGGATCACCACGCCGAGGAACTTGATCGAGCTTGCCATCGCCGGACCGAGCGGCATGGCGGTGCCCGGCGTGTCCTTGGGATAGTCGCGCTTTTCGATGACCTCGGCGACGTCGTCGAGAAACAGACCGGCAATCAGCGCCGTCACCGGCGACAGCAGCAACGCCAGCATGAGAGCAAGGCCGATACCGGCAAAAATTGCGAAGATGAGAGCGAACCACCCCGCCCAATCCGGCATATCGGGAAAGAAGCTCGTGAGCCAGGGAAAGAGAAAGGCCATGAAGGCCCCGCGCAGCGCGAACCAGAGGCCGACAAGCACGAGAACCGTCAGGCCGAGCACCTTCCAGAAGACAGAGCGTGTTTCCGTTGCGAACAGATTGGCGAGCGAAAGTCGAGCGGCGTCAAGAATCATGTCTCAGGCGTCTCCGGTTGCGCCGAAGATGTAGGGAAGATGCGGGCCACCGACAAGAGAGAATAAAATTGCATTCAGTAATAGAAAACTTGTCGAAAACTAAATACTAATATAATATTGTGACATACATGAAATACGCACGGGCCTGAGAAGCAGCTTCCGAAATAGTTGCAAAGACAAGGGGTCGCAACAGCGCATCCACGGAACGCCTCTGAGGAAGATGGGGAGGCTGCCGTGGAAGACTTTGTGCAAAAACTCAGGCAATACGCAAAAACCGGCACACCGGCCGAGCGCCGTATCGCGAAATATTTCACCGAACATCTGAACGACCTGCCGTTCGAGACGGCTGCGTCCGTTGCCGACAGGCTGGATCTCTCGCCGATGACCGTCGGGCGCTTCCTGCGCTCGCTCGGTTATCAGGGATTGGACAGCGTCAAGGTGGAGATTCGCGAGACCGTGACGACATCGCCGGCGCAATTACAGAGCGCCATGAGCGAGCTGCATGCCGACGCCGCGGAGGGCAAACCGCTGGCCGTGCTGGTTGCCGAACAGATCCAGGCCCTCCATCATATCTATCATCTGACGGCGCAGCCGCACTGGTCGGAAGCCGTCGGCTTGATCAGCACTGCCCGCGAAGTGTCGATCGCCACGCATGCGCGGCTCGCAAGCCTGGCCAATCATTTCTGCCAGCGGCTGACACAAGCCCGCGACGGCGTGCGCACGCTCGACGCCGCCGACAATCGTTTTGCGGAACTCTTCGCCCGGCTGGCGGTCGACGACGCACTGCTCGTCATCATCGATTGTCGCCGCTTCGCCAAGGCGCGGCTGCTTGCCAGAACGGCGCGGCGCTACGGCTATAAGGTCGTGCTCATTTCGCCGCAGCAAGCGGACTGGATGGCGGACCAGTCGAACGTCATGCTGCCTCTGCCGCCCGCTCGTGCCCCCGATCTCGACAATCTTCCGCCGCTGATCGCGCTGCTCGACTGCCTGTCGGAATCCGTCATCCTCCAAGTCGGAGAGGAGGCGGCACTTCGCCGCCGCCGCATGATGGAGTTCGCGACCGTGCTCGGCGAGACGGCGAACCACTAATTTAAAGGGACTATGCGCAGGTTCAGAGTGATAGAGTTCCTTTAGCGCGTCTGAAAGACACGCGCTGCTCTATTGCATCGTTTCCAATTCGGCGCGGTGCCGGTGCATGGCGAGAAGACGGCGGTAGTCGCGGTCGTAGAGCGCCTGCTTCGCCTTGTCGGGAAGCCGTTCGTCGGCGCCCGGATACATCGCCTCGCCGGCCGCCGCCAGATCCTTGTACAGGCCGCAGGCGACGGAGGCCGCGATCGCCGTGCCGAGCAGCACCGCTTCGTTCATCTTTGGCACCACGACCTTGCAGCCGGTCGCATCGCTATAAAGCTCCATCAGCACCGGGTTTTTCACGTGTCCGCCGGCGATATGGAGCGTATCGGTCATGTAGCCGTATTCCTTCATCATTTCCAGAATATGGCGGATGCCGAGCGCAATCCCCACCGCAGAGCGCCAATAAAGCGCGCAGAGCCCGTCGAAGGACGTATCGAGCGTCAGTCCGCTGACGACGCCGACCGCATGCGGATCGGCGAGCGGCGAACGGTTGCCATGGAAATCCGGCAGCACGAAGATCCGCGCACCGAAGGCATCGCCCTCCTCGGCCCGCAATTCGGCGATACGCGCGACGATCCTCTGATGCAGCGCCGCCGTCGGCTCGCCGCCGGCCGCATGCATGCGCACGATGTGGTCGAGTAGCGCGCCGGTCGCCGATTGCCCGGCCTCCACCAGCCAGGATTGCGGGAAGACAGCCTCGTAATAGGGACCCCACATGCCATGGCTTGGCTTGCGCTCCCGCGAGAAGGTAACGATGCAGCTCGATGTGCCGGCAATCAGCGCCAGTTGGTGCTCGCGTTTGACAGGATCAGCGGCATAGCCGCCGAGCGCGCCGAGTGCGCCGGCATAGGCGTCGATCATCCCGGCGGCGACACGGCAGTCCACAGTCAGCCCCAGCGCTTCCGCCGCTTCCTCAGTCAGCCGACCGACGCTGTCTCCGACAGGCGTGGTCTCATCCGGCAGGTGGCCGCGCGCCTGAAGGTCCTCAAGGCCGATTCGTTCCAGGAAATCCTGCTGCCAGCCCTTTTCGAGATGGGCGAGATAGTTCCATTTCGCCGTCAGCGTGCAGCGCGAACGGGCGGCCGATCCGGTCGATTTCCACGTCATGAAATCGGCGAGATCGAAGAAGTAGCCGGCCTTTTCCCATGTGGCGGGCAGCTTCTTCTTCAGCCACATCAGCTTCGGCATTTCCATTTCCGGCGACATCACGTGGCCGGAATGTTCGAGCACCCTGTGCTCCGTCGCCGTGCAGAAATCGGCTTCCTTCAGCGCCCGGTGATCGAGCCAGACGATCGTGTCGAAACGCCTCTCGCCGCCTGTGGAAACGCTGAGCTGCCGACCCTCGAGGTCACGGACGACGAGCGAACAGGTGGCGTCGAAGCCGATCGCTCCGACCGAGGCGGCGGCGATGCCGGATTGCTCCATCGCCCTGCGCACTGACGTGCAGGCGGCCGACCAGATGTCTTCGGAATCATGCTCGGCATGGTTTTCGCGCGGCCGGTTCATCACGATCGGATGCTCGGCCTTGGCGAGCAGACGGCCGCGTGCATCGAAGACGCCGGCGCGCGCGCTGCCCGTGCCGATATCCACCGCAACCACATGATCACGCATCAAGTCTTGGTCCCGTCCAGCTTATGGTTGCGGACAAGGTGTATCAAATCCGGCATGGCGTCAAACACCACATCAGGCGAAAGGCGGTCGAGTTCGGCACGATATCCGGTGAAATTGGCGTGTGATCCGCCGGTAAAGGCAAAGACCGTCATACCTGCCGCCTTGGCGGCGGCAATGCCGGCCGGGCTGTCTTCGACGACAAGGCAATGAGCCGGCTCAACCTGCATTTCACGCGCCGCATGCAGGAAGAGATCGGGCGCCGGCTTGCCGCGCTTGACCATCGTTGCGCTGAAGATGTCGGGCAGCCTGTCGAGAAGCCCAGTCACCGATAGCGACAACCGGATTCGTTCCATCTGGCTGGAGGAGGCAACGCAACAGCGAACGCCTAGCCCGTCGATCGCCGCGGCGATACCGTCGAGCGGCTTCAGTTCCGTGCGGAAACGGGCGTAGAGTTCGATGCGGATACGCTCGAGGAATTCCTCGTCGGCATGGACGTTGAATTCGGTTTCCAGCGTATCGATGAGGGTCGACAGGCTGCGGCCGAGAAAACGCTCATAGGCCTGGTCCTCGGTGATCGAGACGCCGAGATCGTTCATCGCCCCGACGAGCACGCTGATCGAGATCGGCTCGCTGTCGACGAGTACGCCATCGCAATCGAAGATCACCAGCCGTGTTTCAGCATCAGCCATGCAAGACCCAACCTGAGTTCAATTCGAACGCGTTACCGTCCCGCTTCACTCGCAAGGCCGGATGAATGGCGGCAGTAGAGACCGCCACCGAATTTCTTACACTGCGAGCTTGCCGTCGAGATAGAGCTGCAGCGTCTCCCGCGTGCCCTTTTCCCACAGGGTTTTGAGAGCATGGGCAAAACGCTTGCGGAAAAGTTCGGATTTCGCCACTTCGCCGAAAATATCGTCGAAGGCGAGGAAGGCCGACGGATCGTCCTTGGCTTTCAGCGCTGCCGCATGCAGGCGCTCTGCGCTCGCGTCGTTGAAGACGATATCCTTGCCGCTGTCGGTCTTGCCGGCGAAATAACGGCACCAGAGTGCTGAAACCAGCGCCAGACCGACGACATCCCTGCCCTGACTCAGATTGTCGAGCGTCGACGGCAGGATGAATTTCGGTTGACGGTTCGAGCCGTCCTGCGCCAGCCGCGGAATGGTGTCGGCAATCTTCGGATTGAGCAGGCGATGTTCGATCAGCGCGAAATAATCCGTCAGCGACGTGTTCGGTACCGGCGGTACGATCGGAATGATCTCGTCTTTCTCGAGCTTGGCGAGGAAGGCGCGGATCAGCGGGTCTTCCATGGAATCATGCACGAAATGAATGTCCATCAGCGCCGCCGGATAGGCGATCGCGGCATGCCCGCCGTTGAGGATGCGGATCTTCATATGCTCGTAAGGCGTGACATCGGCAACGAAGGTCACGCCGACCTTTTCCAGCGCCGGCCGGCCGGCGGTGAACTTATCCTCGAGCACCCATTGCTTGAATTCCTCGCAATAGACCGGCCAACTGTCCTCGATCTGGAAATTGTCCCTGAGGAAATCGATCTCGCGCTGGCTGGTCGCCGGCGTGATTCGGTCGACCATGGCGTTCGGGAAGGCGACATTCGCGCGGATCCAGTCGGCAAAGGCAGGATCCGAAAGTGCCGCCGTGCCCACGACGGCATTGGCGGTGACGATGCCATTATGGGGAATGTTGTCGCAGGACATGACGGTGAAGGGTCCGATGCCTTTGTCCTTGCGCGCCTTCAGGCCGGCAACGATCAGGCCGAACACCGTCTTCGGCGCATCGGGGTTCTCGCCGTCTGCGGCGATCGCCGGATGGGCCGGATTGAACGTGCCTGATGCATCGATGAAATAACCGCCCTCGGTGATCGTCATCGAAACGATGCGGATTTCGGGATCGGCAAGCCTGCCGATGATCGCAGCGGCATCGCCGACCGGCAGGATGTCGATCATCGGTGCAGTGACGCGCGCCGCCGTCTTGTTGTTGTCCTGTTCGACCACCGTCGTCAGGAAATCCTGCGCCGCAAGCTTTTCGCGCATAGCGGCATCCGACGGCAGCACGCCAGCGCCGACGATCGCCCAGTCGTGATCCGTGCCCGCGTTGAAGAGATCGTCGAGATAGATCGCCTGATGGGCCCGGTGAAAATTGCCGACGCCGAAGTGCACGATGCCGGCTTTCAGCGACGCCCTGTCATATCCAGGGATGGCAGCAGTGCGCGCCACATCCGATAGCGTTGCCAGCGATAGTTTGCACGTCATGTTTCAGTCCTCTTGAAGGTCTTCTTGCCGAGACGGCCGGGCGCCATCGTCCGGCTCGCATGCCTGCCCCCGGCCCGGCCGCCTGCCTCAGATGGCAAGACCGCCTTCGTTGAATTTATGAATACGCGAACGGTCCGGCGTCAGGAAGACCGTATCGCCCGCTTTGGCGGCGAAATCGCCGCTGCCGCGCGCCGTCAGCATGCCGATGCCATCGGCATCGATATGCAGGAAGGTGTCGGAACCGAGATGTTCGGCGACCACGACCCTGCCCTTCCAGTCGCCGCTTTCCATCGACAGCAGCACATGTTCGGGCCGGACGCCGATGGTATGAGCGTTGAGCGCGGCGGCGTTTTGGCCGGTGATGAAGTTCATTTTCGGCGATCCGATGAAGCCGGCGACGAACAGGTTGCGGGGGCGACTGTAGAGTTCGAGCGGCGATCCGACCTGCTCGATATTGCCCCTGTTCAGGACGACGATCTTGTCGGCCATGGTCATCGCCTCGACCTGGTCGTGGGTGACGTAGACCATCGTCGTCTTCAGCTGCTGGTGCAACTCGCTGATTTCGAGGCGCATGTTGACGCGTAGCGCCGCATCGAGGTTAGACAGCGGTTCGTCGAACAGGAAGGCCGAAGGCTGACGCACGATGGCGCGGCCGATCGCCACGCGCTGGCGCTGGCCACCGGACAGCTGGCGCGGCTTGCGCTCGAGATAGTCGGTGAGATTAAGCACCCGGGCGGCATCGCTCACCTTGCGATCGATCTCCGCCTTGTCGATGCCGGCCATCTTCAGCGGGAAGGCGATGTTGTTGCGCACGCTCATATGCGGATAAAGCGCATAGGACTGGAACACCATGGCAAGGCCGCGCTCGGACGGCGCCTTTTCGGTGGCGTCCCTGCCGTCGATGACGATCTTGCCGCCGGAGACGTCCTCGAGCCCGGCGATCAGCCTAAGCAGCGTGGACTTGCCGCAGCCCGACGGGCCGACGAAGACGACGAACTCGCCGTCCTTGATGTCGAGATCGATCGAAGGGATGACCTTGGCTTCGCCGAAGACCTTGGAAACCTTCTGAAGGGTAATGCTGCCCATGTTTCTCTCCCTTTTATGTTATTTCACAGCGCCGAAGGTCAGGCCGCGGACGAGTTGTTTCTGGCTGAACCAGCCAAGGATCAGGATCGGCGCGATGGCCATCGTCGATGCCGCCGAGAGCTTGGCGTAAAACAGACCCTCGGGGCTGGAATAGGAGGCGATGAAGGCCGTCAGCGGCGCCGCCTTCGAGGCGGTGAGGTTAAGCGTCCAGAACGCCTCGTTCCAGGCAAGGATGATGTTCAAGAGCAGCGTCGAGGCAATGCCGGGCACCGCCATCGGCGTCAGCACGTAGACGATCTCCTTCATCAGCGACGCCCCATCCATGCGCGCCGCCTCGAGGATCTCGCCGGGGATTTCCTTGAAGTAGGTGTAGAGCATCCAGACGATGATCGGCAGGTTGATCAGCGTCAACACGATCACCAGGCCGGTGCGCGTGTCGAGCAGGCCAAAATTGCGGAACATCAGATAGATCGGGATCAGTGCGCCGACCGGCGGCATCATCTTGGTCGACAGCATCCACATCAGCACGTCCTTGGTCCGCTTGGTCGGCGAAAACGCCATGGCCCAGGCGGCCGGAATGGCAATGATCAGGCCGATCAGCGTCGAGCCGAAGGAGATGATTACCGAGTTCATGAAGTGGCCGAGATAGTTCGACCGGCTCTGCACCTCGGCGTAGTTCTCCGTCGTCCAGTGGAAGAACAGGAACTGCGGCGGCGAGGCAATGGCATCGGCCTCCGACTTGAAGCTGGTGAGAAACGTCCAGAGAATCGGGAAGAAGATCAGGATACCGAGCGTCCAGGCGATCGCGGTGACGATGAGCTTGCGCTGCGTTGTGACTTTTCTGGCCATCTCAAGCCTCCAGATTCTTGCCGACGAGGCGGACGAGGAAGATCGCGACGATATTGGCGAGGATAACAGCCACGATGCCGCCGGCCGATGCGCCGCCAATATCGAACTGGAGAAGCGCCTGCACGTAGACGAGATAGGTGAGGTTGGTACTGTCGGTGCCCGGCCCGCCATTGGTGGTGACGAGGATTTCGGCAAAGACCGAAAGCAGGAAGATCGTCTGGATCAGGATCACCACGGTGATGGCGCGCGCCATATGCGGCAGGATGATGTAGATGAACTTCGAGATCGGCCCGGCGCCGTCCATTTCGGAGGCTTCCTTCTGCTCCTCGTCGAGCGACTGCAGCGCCGTCAGCATGATGAGGGTGGCAAACGGCAGCCATTGCCAGGCGACGATCAGAATGACGGAAAACAGCGGCGCATTCGCCAGCCAGTCGATCGGCTGCAGGCCGAGCGCCTTGGCAAGATGGGCAAACAACCCGTTGACCGGGTTCATGAACATGTTCTTCCAGACCAGTGCGGCCACCGTCGGCATGACGAAGAACGGCGCAATCACCAGGATGCGCACGATGCCCTGGCCGTACATCGGCTGGTCGAGCAGCAGCGCAAAGGCGATGCCGCCGATGACGGTGATCAACAACACGCCGGCGACAAGCAGCAGCGTGTTGATCAGCGCCGCGAAGAAGGCCGGATCCGTCAGGAAGTACTGATAGTTCAGAAAACCGACGAAGCTTTCCATGCCGGGGTTGAGCAGATTGTAGTTCAGCAGCGAGAAGTAGATGGTCATCGCCAGCGGGACGATCATCCATGCAAAGAGGAGCAGCACGGAGGGCGCAATCATCAGGCGCGCGGAGGAGCGGGTATGTAACGTTGCCATGGCAATCACCGATCTGGACTGAAGCGGGGAGCGGCCGCAAGGCAGCTTTGTCTGGAAAAAAGCGGCCGCCGATGCAGTTCGGGCAATCGGCGGCCCAGAGGGGCGGATTGTCAAGGATCCGCCTCTTGCTCAGGAGGTTTTACTTAATGTAGCCGGCCTTGGTCATTTCGCGGGTGGCCAACTGCTGTGCTGCCTGCAGGGCCTGGTCGACCGAGAGCTGGCCGGCAAGAGCTGCGGAGAACTGCTGGCCCACCGCCGTGCCGATGCCCTGGAATTCCGGGATCGCCACGAACTGGACGCCGACATAGGGAACCGGCTTGACGGTCGGCTTGCTTGGATCGGCCGCGTTGATCGAGTCGATCGTCATTTTGGCGAAGGGAGCCGCCTTCTGGTATTCCGCATTCGCATAGAGCGAGGTGCGGGTGCCCGGAGGTGCGTTCAGCCAGCCTTCCTTCTCGGCGACAAGCTTGGTGTAGTCCTTGCTCGTGGCCCAGGCGACGAACTTCTCGGCCGCTTCGGCCTTCTGCGAACCTGCTGGGATGGCGAGGCTCCAGGCCCACAGCCAGTTGCCGCGTTTGCCGAGACCCTTGTCGGGAGCGAGCGCGAAGCCGACCTTGTCGGCGACGGTCGAGTCCTTCGGATTGCTGACGAAGGATGCGGCAACGGTGGCATCGATCCACATGCCGCACTTGCCGGTCTGGAAGAGCGCCAGGTTCTCGTTGAAGCCGTTGGAGGAAGCGCCCGGAGGGCCGGCATCCTTCATCAGCTTGACGTAGAAGTCGAGCGTGTCCTTCCATTCGGGCTGGTCGAACTGCGGCTTCCAGTTTTCATCGAACCAGCGGGCGCCGAAGGAGTTGGACATCGCCGTCAGGAAGGCCATGTTCTCGCCCCAGCCGGCCTTGCCGCGCAGGCAGATGCCGTAGACTTCCTTGTCCTTGTTGGTGATCTTGCGGGCAGCGTCGGCAATGAAGTCCCAGGTCGGGGCGTCCGGCATCTTCAGGCCGGCAGCGTCGAACAGGTCCTTGCGGTACATGACCATCGAGCTTTCGCCGTAAAACGGCGCCGCATAGAGCTTGCCGTCCATGGTCAGGCCGCTGCGGATCGCCGGCAGCAGGTCGTCGACGTCGTAATTGGCGCCGAGATTGTCGAGCGGCACCAGCCAGCCCTGCTTTGCCCAGATCGGAACTTCATAGGTGCCGATCGTCAGAACATCGTACTGGCCGCCCTTGGTCGCGATGTCGGTCGTGACCTTCTGGCGCAGCACGTTCTCTTCGAGGGTTACCCATTCAAGGTCGATGCCGGGATTCTTCGCCTTGAAATCATCCGTCAGCTTCTGCATCAGGATCATGTCGCCGTTGTTCACGGTTGCGATTGTCAGCGTCTCGGCCGAAGCCATGCCGGCAAACGCCAGTGCTGAGCAGGCGCCCAGCATAAAAGTTTTCAATGTCATAATCTTCCTCCCAGAAGATGGGGTGTGAGCATTCGCTTCGCTCATGGGCAATTACTCAACAAACGATAACGAATGTCAATCGGCAATCGTTGCTGCGATGCCGAAGAGGGTATTCATCCAATTGATTTAACTAGGATATTTTTTGCTCAATTCCTGAGCAAAAACTCAGCAGTCTCTTCATCGGTGATCAAAGCATTGATTTGATGGCCGACAACGGCAGCCCTGATCGCCTTGAACTTGCGCTTGCCCTTGGCGAGCCCAATGACCATCGATGCGTCGCGGGACGGGATCGGCGCCGATGCAACGCGCTCGTTGATCGGGTTGTCGATCAACCTGCCGTCGACATCGAAGATCCAGCCGCAGATCTCGCCGACGGCCCCCCCGCGCATCAGCTCCATCATCTCGTCCTTCTCCAGAAAACCGTCGACGCAGAGCGGCCCATCGATGCCGAGCTCGCCGATGCCGACGAAGGTGACATCGGCTTGCGCGCTCATATTCAGCGTCGAGCGCACCAGCTGTTGGCCATGCAGCAGCTCCCGCTCCTCCGCCGAGGTGACGAGCACCGGCAACGGCATCGGATAGTGTCGCGCCTTCACGGCATCGGCCATGCTGAAGATGACGTTGTAGTAGGCCGCCGATCCGTCCGGGGCGATATTGCCGGTCAACGAAACGATGCGGTGATTGGGACATTCGATCGCCGGAAGCTGGTCGACGGCCGCCTTCAGCGTGCGGCCGGTCCCAATGGCGAGGACGATCGGCTCTGGCCGTTTCAGCCACCGCTCGATCTCGGCCGCAGCCGCCTCGGCGATACCGACCGTCGTCGACGACGACGCGGGATCGCTCGGCACCACCTCCACATGTTTCAGCCCGAATTTCCGCCGCAGCTGACTGCCGAGCTCCAGGCAGGCGGCGATCGGATGATCGAGCCGCACCTTGATCAGGCGCTCGGCGACCGCCAGCGACACCAGCCGCTGCGCCGATTGCCGCGAGATGCCCATCGCAGCGGCGATTTCATCCTGCGTACGCCCGGCGACGTAATAGAGCCAGCCGGCACGCGCCGCGTCGTCGAGCCGTGCAGGGGTCTCGGATCTTTTCACCATCTATCGCCTACCGCGCAAAATGAGCCGGCGTGCCGCCGCCGAACATGATTTGAGTCTGTATCGCGCCAGATCAAAACAAAATTCCGGCAAATGTCGAGCCTGTTGCAAAGAGGTCGGCCAAATAACCGCCATCACTCAAGCAAACTCCGTTTAGGCAAACCATTGCACGACGAGATAGATCGCCGCCTTCACGAGACCGTAAATCACCCCGCCGGCGACGACGAGCGACACGGCCGTCATCACGAAGCCGATGAGCGCGAAGAGCCCGTCACGGCCCAAGATCCCGAACGCGAAGACGGAGATCGTGACGGCCGGCAGGATATTGCCGAGCGGGACCGGCAGCAGCAGTACGATCGACAGCAGCAGGCATGCCGCCCCGGCAAGATATTCCGCCGGCGGTTCGGCGAAGATCGCAAGCCTCGGCTTCAACATGCGCTCGGCCCAGGCGAGCCAGCGATGGATGCGGCCGACAATGGTCTCGAAATCCTCCCGGCGCATCGAACGGTTGGCAATCACCTTCGGTAGCCAGGGCTTCAGCCCGAAGGTCAGCTGTGCTGCCAGGAAGACCAATGGCGCACCGAGCACGGCCGAGGTGCCCGGCGGAGTGGGAAAGGCGTTCGGCAGCGCGAAGATCAGCATCAACGCGCTGATCGCCCTGTCGCCCATCGTGTTGAACAGATCGCCGATCGAGATCCGTTCGCGGCTCTGATCGGCGGCCATCTGCCGCAAAATGGATGAGAGGCGGCGGCCTTTGGGACGTGCTCTTCGGATGGTACTGTTTTCTCTCGTATCGATGGTCGTGGGTCCGGCAGTTGATGAAAGTGTAGGGCCGGATTTTGGCGATGCAATATGCCAATTGAATGACTTGCGGGGTTAGAAATTGCGGCTGCGATCGGAGCCGATGGGCGTGGGCTCACCGGACTTCTCTAACGTGCCATCACGGATGGAAGACGGAAACCCGTCCCGCCTGTCCCATCTCCCGCCGGTGGCAGAGATATCAAGCAGAACAGAGGGGATGCCACACGGCACGACCCTAAAGCCGGCGGCACCACCGCCGAATGAGCGCTTGAAATTCCCCGCCAACAATGCAAGCAGACGCTGGGAGACCAGAGAAACGGCAGAGTGGCAATGATCATTTCATTCGACATCGGCGGCTCCGCCATCAAGGGCGGCATCGCACGCTCCGAGACAGACATCGTTCCCCTCGGCCGCCGCCCGACGCCCAGGGATGATTTTGCCGCTTTCGTCGAGACCCTGCGCGGCATCATCGCCGAAACCGGTGAGCAGCCGAGCCGCATCGTCCTTTCCATCGCCGGCGTCGTCGATCCCGATACACAGCGCCTGATCTGCGCCAACATTCCCTGCATCCACGGCCGCACGCTCGCAGCCGACCTCGAAGCCGAGCTCGGCCTGCCGGTGCTGATCGCCAACGACGCCGACTGTTTCGCGATGGCCGAAGCCGGTCTCGGCGCCGGCCGCGGCCACCGCATCGTCTTCGGCGCCATCCTCGGTACCGGCGTCGGCGGCGGCCTGGTTGCCGACGGACGCCTCGTCAACGAGGCCGGCGGCTTTGCCGGCGAATGGGGTCACGGGCCGATCATCGCATCCGCAGCCGGCAATCCGCCCGTCGCCATTCCCGCCTATACCTGCGGCTGCGGCCAGAAGGGTTGCGTCGACACTGTCGGCGGCGCCCGCGGCCTGGAGCGCCTGCATAAGACGCTGCACGATCTCGACCTTGCCAGCGAGGAGATCATCGCTCAGTGGCGCCATGGAGAGGAGAAGGCGACACGGACGATCGACGTCTATGTCGATCTCGTCGCCTCGCCCTTAGCACTGACGATCAACATCACCGGCGCGACCATCGTACCGGTCGGTGGCGGGCTTTCCAATGTCGAGCCGCTGCTTGCCGAGCTCGACCACGCCGTGCGCGTCCGCATCCTGCGCAAGTTCGAGCGCCCGCTGGTGGTGCGCAGCGAATGCCGCATCGAACCCGGCCTGATCGGCGCGGCACTTTTGGGACTGAAGGCCGAGGCGGCCTGAAGCAGTTCCACGAAAAGTGCGAAGCGATTTTCCGTCCGGAATTGCGATTCCTTAAAGCATCGGCCACATCCGAACGACCGCTGCGAATCGATCCCAGTCCTTGCGCGCCGAAGGCGTCCAGGCAGCCTCGGCGATTGCCGGGAGCCGCGGAAAAACCAGCCGGTTGAAATAGGCGCGCGAGAGGAAGTTCTCGGTCCAGATGCAGGCCTGGATGCCGCGCATCTTCTCCTGCAGCGCCTCCGGCAGCTCGCCCTCAGCCTCGTAAGCATAGGTATGTTCCGGCGGTGCGTAGCCCGCCCAGCTGGCGCCGGGCTCGGCCCAGGCCTCTGCCTGCGCCATGTCGAGATAATAGGCTTGCCCCGGTGTCATCACCACGTCGTAACCTTGCTGTGCGAGCTCGATGCCGACCTCGGACTTTTCCCAGGCCATCAGCAGCGTGCCGTCACGATCGACCCCGCCGCCATGCGAGACCTCGTTCCAGCCGACGAGTTTCTTGCCGCGCTCCGACAGCATGGCTTTGATACGTTTCAGGAAATAGGATGGCAGCTCGGCGGTGCCGGCAAGTTTCTCCCGCTCCATCAGCACCTTGCAAAGCGGCGAGGAAAGCCAGGCGCCATGCGCCACTTCGTCGCCGCCGATATGGAGATATTCGCCGGGAAACAGCGTCACCATTTCGTCGAACACCTTGCCGAGAAATTCGTAGGTGAATTCTACAGCCGGATTGAGAGCGTTGTTCGGATAACCCTGCACCGAGCGGTAACTGTCCGGCGCCTCCTGCCCGTCGACGAGCTCGGGCAGTGAGAACAGCGTCGCCATGCTGTGGCCTGGAATATCGATTTCCGGCACCACCTCGATATGCAGCGAGGCTGCATGCGCAACGATCCGCCTAGCGCCCTCCTGTGTGTAATGGCCGGCGCGCGTTTGCGCCCCGTCGCCGAGCTGCGGCACGAGCACTTCGTCCGGGCCGCGCCGGGCGCCGATCTCCGTCAGCGCGGGGTAGGCTTTGATCTCCAGCCGCCACGCTTCGTCATCGGTCAGATGCCAGTGGAAGATGTTGAGCTTGTTCCAGGCGAGAATATCGATCAGCCGCGCGACGTCCGCCACCGGATAGAACTGCCTGGACACATCGAGATGGCAGCCGCGCCAGTCATAACGCGGCTGGTCGGCGATCGTGCCGAAACTGGGGAATTTGAAGTGCTCGCGATCGGCGCGGGCGCCGTGCAGCAATTGCGCCAGGCTGATCAGCCCGTAATGCCGCCCGGCATCATCCGCACTCGAAAGCACGATCTCATGCGCGGTAAAACGCAATTCGTAAGCGAAGGCAGCGATCGACGATTCGGTGACGAAACGAATGGCCCGCCCGCCTTCGACGGCACTGAGGGAAAACGGCACGTTGTCGGCCGGATAGAGCCGCTGGTAAAGCGCGAGAACCAGCGAGAGTGCCTTGACCGCATCGGCCCGCGTCCGCGCGGCCGGATAAAGGACGACCGGCAGCTCTCCAGCCTTCAGCCCGAGCGCCAGCGGCCAGGGCAGCAGCGAATAGGGTTCCTCGGCCCGGCCCGGCGGCAGAATGGGCGGCGCCACGCCACCATCCCGGCCTTCGAGCATCAGATCGCCGAAACCAACCGGAACGTGGCGCCCGTCGCCAAGTGTCAGATAGGCCGACTTGACGCCTGATGTCATATGTTTCGGCGCCCTGGTCAGCCCCTCGACCGTGAACCGCCAGCGCCCGCCGGGCGGCACGCTCAGCCCCTCGGGCGGCAGGAATTCATGGAAATGCGCGACCCGCCGCTTGAGGCTGCCGCCGTCGCAGACATGTTTGTCGGCAATCCGCGTCTCTGATGTATAGGCGAGCGAGAAGCCGGACAGCGGTTCGGTCGAAAGGTTGAAAAGCGTGAAGGTGAGGCGCCCGAAATTGCCCTCGATCGGGCTCCAGCTTGCTTCCAGATGGTAATCGGCCATGGTCGTGCCCTGCCTCGTCGCTGAGTGGCCGGGATCGCGGTTGGTCTCCCGGCATGCTTTCGCAGCTTAGCTTTTTCGAGGCGGCAATGGAATCGGCGCGCAGCTCCAAGACGGAGCAGGCTGTAAAGACTGCGCGGCGCTGTGGGCAGCGACGCGCTTTGATGAGGAAGCTGTGACCTGCAAGGAAAACGGCGCGGCTTTCGCCGCGCCGTCCTCACTCTGCTGCCAACGCCGGCGGATGTCTGTCATCCGCCTCTTCCTGGATGGCGTCGGCATGCTGGCCTGGCTCGTCCTTTGTCTTCGGCTCCCGGCCGAAGAAAAGGGCGTAACCGGCGGGCAGAACCAGAATGGTAAGCACGGTCGCAACCAGGATGCCGCCCATCATCGCGTAGGCGAGCGGACCCCAGAAGACACCGCGCGAGATCGGGATCAGCGCCAGCACGGCGGTCAGCGCCGTCAGCATGATCGGCCGGAAACGCCGCACGGCCGCGCCGACGATCGCCTCCTGCCGATGCATGCCGGCCTTGATATCCTGGTCGATCTGGTCGACCAGGATGATCGAGTTGCGCATGATGATGCCGAGCAGCGCGATGACGCCGAGGATCGCCACGAAGCCGAAGGGCGCGCCGCTGATCAGCAATGCGGCCGCCGCACCGATGATCCCGAGCGGACCGGTGGCGAGCACCAGCATCGCCTTGCCGAAATGCTGCAGCTGCACCATCAGCAGCACGATGATGACGGCGAGCATGATCGGCGCCTTGGCGGCAATCGACATCTGGCTTTCCGCCGCATCCTCGGCGCCGCCCTGAATTTCGACATGGTAGCCGGCAGGCAGGCTGTCGCGCAGGTCCTTCATGTCGGCATACATCTTCATCACCACATCGTTCGCCTGCACATCGTCAGGCAGCGTGGCGCGCACGGTGATCGTCGGCAGCCTGTTGCGCCGCCATTCGATGCCCTGCTCCATGACGGGCACGACCTTTGCGACCTGCGAGACCGGTACAAAGCCGCCGAAATCCGTCGGCACATAGACCGAGTTGACCGCCGACAGCAGCGAACGGCTGGCATCCGGCTCGCGGGCGACGATCGAGACCGTCTCCTCACCATCGCGGAAATCGTCGAGCGCAGCCCCTGACATGGCGGTCTGCAGCATCTGGCGCACACGCTGCGAGGTGACGCCGAGTGCCCGGGCGCGGTCCTGGTCGATCACCAGCTTCATCGCCGGCACCTCTTCCAGCCAATCGTCATGGATGGCGCCGAGCTCCGGATTGGCCTGGAAGCGCGCCTTTACCTGATCGGCGATCTCCCTGACTTCCTGGCGGTCAGGCCCCATGACGCGCATCTGCACCGGCCAGCCGGTCGGCGGACCGAGGAAGAGGCGGTCGACCTTGCCGCGAATATCGGGGAAGTCTTCCGCAAGGATCGTCCGCAGCTTGACGATCAGCCGCTCGCGCGCCGGTTCGTCATTGGCCATGACGAGCAGCTGGGCGAAGTTCGGATTGCGCAGCTGCTGATCGAGCGGCAGGAAGAAGCGCGGCGCGCCTTCGCCGATATAGGTGGCGATGAACTTCTTGTCGGGATCATCCATCATCTTGGCTTCGAGCGCCTTTGCCTGCACTTCGACTTCCTTGATGCTGGTGCCCTCGGGCAGCCAGAGATCGACGAGAATTTCCGGCCGCGAAGATTGCGGGAAGAAATTCTGCGGAATGAACTGGAAGGCCCAGAGGCTGGTGACGAAGGTGCCGAGCGTCAGCAGCAGCACGATGACGCGGTGGCGCACCGCCCAGCCGACCGTGCCGCGCAGCCGACGATAGAAGCCGGTGTCGAAGGCGTCGTGATGCTTGCCGGCATGATGGCGCTGCTTGAGGATCATATAGCCGAGCCACGGCGTGAAATAGACCGCGACGAACCACGAGGTGACAAGCGCGATGCCGACGACGTAGAACAGCGACCGCACATATTCGCCGGCCGTCGAGGCGGCGAAGCCGACGGGAATGAAGCCGGCCGTGGTGATCAGCGTGCCCGTCAGCATCGGGAAGGCGGTCGAGGAATAGGCAAAGCTTGCCGCCTCGATCTTGACGAGCCCTTCCTCCAGCTTTCGCTCCATCATCTCGACGACGATCATCGCATCGTCGACGAGCAGGCCGAGCGCAATGATCAGCGCGCCGAGCGAGATGCGCTGCAGGTCGATGCCGAGTTCATACATCAGCGCAAAGGTGGCGGCGAGCACCAGCGGAATGGCGATGGCGATGACGAGGCCCGATCGCCAGCCGATCGACACGAACGAGACGACCAGCACGATGATGAGAGCTTCGCCGAGCGCATGCATGAATTCGCTGACCGCATCCGTCACCACGTCGGGCTGGTTGGCGATCTGATCAACGGCGACGCCATAGGGCAGCGCCTCCTCGAAGCGCTGATAGGTCGCCTCCACGCCCTTGCCGACATCGGTCACATTGAAGCCCTTGGCCATCACGACGCCGACCTGAACGCTGTCGTGGCCGTTGAAACGGTACTTGCGCTGGTAGGGATCTTCGAGCCCGGAACTGACGGTCGCGATATCGCCGAGGCGCGTCACCTGGCCGCCGGCGCGAAGGCGCAGTTCGCGGATATCGGCCGCCTTCTTCACGTCGCCTTCGACCGATATGCGCACCGAGCGCAGGCCGGTATCGACCGAGCCGGCCGGATCGACATTGTTCTGGCCCTTGATGGCGTTCTGCAGATCGAGGATCGTCAGGCCGCGCTCGGCGAGCGCCTTCGACGAGACGTCGATATAGATCTTCTCAGGCTGGTCGCCGATGATGACCGCCTTCTCAACGCCCGGCGTCGTCAGCAGCATGTCGCGCGCCTGGATCGCGAATTTCTTCAGTTCCGGATAGGAATAGCCGTCGCCGCTGATCGAATGCAGCGTGATGAAGGTATCGCCGAACTCGTCGTTGAAATAGGGGCCGAGCAGGCCCTGCGGCAGCTCGCTGGAGATGTCGCCGACCTTCTTGCGCACCTGGTAAAAGGCATCCGCCACCTCTTGCGAATTCGTGTCGCCCTTGACCTGCAGGGTGATGATCGCACTGCCCGCCCGCGTATAGGACTTGACCCAGTCGATATGCGGCGTTTCCTGCAGCTTGCGCTCGATCTTGTTGACGACCTGATCTTCCATTTCCTGGATGGAAGCGCCCGGCCAGATCGCCTGAACGACCATGACGCGGAAGGTGAATTCGGGGTCCTCGCGCTGGCCCATGCGCATCAGACCGAGCACGCCGGTGATGATGATCAGCCCGAAGAGGAAGCGGGCGATGCTTGGATGTCCGATCGCCCAGCGCGACAGATTGAAGGGCCGCTTTTCGGTGGTGGTGGCGTCCATGGTCCTGTTCTCTCTTTATGGCGCGTTCAGCGGACGGTCTGGTCCGTGGCAGCCAGGGCCGACTGCTGGTCCGGCACCTTCACCTTCAGGTTTTCGCTCATGAACTGCGTGCCGGCCGAAACGACGAGATCGCCGGTATCGAGACCCTCGGTCACATGCACGCCGTCGCCGGTGAAATCGGCGACCTTGATGTCGCGGCCATGCACGGTCGCCGTGTCGCGGTCGACGGTCCAGACCATCTGCTTACCGTCCTTTTCAGCCAGGGCGCTGAGCGGGATCGAGACATAGCTGTTGCCGTTGCTGACATCGGCCTCGATCGTCGCCGTCATGCCGAGCAACACCTGCGGATCGTTCGGCAGGCTCACCCGAACCGCAAAGGTACGCGACTGCTGGTCGGCGCTGCCGGAAACCTCGCGCACCTTGCCGTCGAGCACCAGCCTGTCGTCAGCCCAGAAGCTGGCCTTGACTGTCTTGCCCGGCTTGAATTCGGCAATGTCATTTTCCGGAACGGCGATCTGCACTTCCTTTTCGCCGTCGACGGCAACGGCGACGACGGGAGTGCCCGACGCAACGACCTGGCCGACATCGGCATTGATCGTCGTGACAATCCCGTTGTGGTCGGCCTTCAGCTCCGCATAACTCACCTGGTTCTTCGCCTGATCGAGCGCCGAGACGGCGGCATCGCGGCTTGAAACGGCCTGATCGTAACTGAGCGACGCTTGCTCGAGCTGGGATTTCGGCGAAACATTCTTGTCGAACAGCTGCTGATTGCGCTTGTTCACGAGATCGGCGGTTTCGACGCCTTTTTCAGCGGCTGCGAGATTGGCTTCCGCCGTCTTGACCGCCAGCTGGTAATCGGTGGAGTCCATCCGAGCGAGCACGTCGCCCGGCTTCACCTTGTCGCCGATATCGACGAGGCGTTCGGTGATTTTGCCGGCGACGCGAAATCCGAGGTTCATCTCCGTGCGTGCCTTGACCGAGCCCGAATAGTCGAGCTTGCGGGTGTCGCCGGCCTTGGCGATCTCGACGACCTTCACCGGCCGGATGACTTGCTTGACCTCAGCCTTCTCTTCCGAGCAGGCGGAAACGCCGATGCCGATGGCGCCGAAGAGCACGAGACTGGCGACGGACGGCATGCGATGGCTGAGGGTCTTGAGCGAAAACATCTTCCGCACTCCTGGATCGTTTGGGGTTTCGGCGGCGGCTGCCGTCCATTATTTCTTCAGCGCCCTGATCACATAACTGATCAGCTCGTCGACGCTCGCGCGGTTCGTTTTCGCAAGACATTGCGCCACCATCTGCGGATGGCAGAGCGTGTTCGTCGCAGCGCCGAAGCAGCGCGAGGCAACGACCGGGTCCTGCTCGGCGAATTCCCCGGCTGCAATGCCTTCGGCGATGATTTCGGCAATGAGATCATGGACGCGGTCGATATGTTTCTCGATGACATGCCAGTCGCGTTCGATCGCGACGATGATCATCTCGTGCACCTTCATCTCGTCGAGCATCAGATCCAGCGTCAACTGGTGCTGGGTCTCGACATAGCGGCGCAGCCGCTCGCTGGCGCTGATCGGCTGATGGCGGATGTCGTAAGCGATTTGATAGGCGGTGGCGAGCATGCGCCCGCAGAGCGCCTGGTGAATTTCGACCTTGGAGGCGAAGAAACGATAAATATTGGCCGGCGACATGCCGAGATCGCGGGCAATGTCGGCCACCGTCGTCTTGCTGTAGCCATAGTGCCGAAACAGTCGCTCGGCTGCATCCAGAATGCGCGTGACATTCTCCTGCCGCGTGATGTCGAGCGTATTTTCCGCAATGTCGTTCATGATTTTCGAGACCCGAATTATGACTGACGATTTTCGAATTTCGTCAGTCATAAAATATCAGACGTTACTTGTCAACATACTGGGGCGCAGCACAAGGTCTCGCCGGACGAGCGCGGTCCGGCGGAAGCGATAACTCGATGAATGGTGAGAAGGCCTGTCCGACAGCCGATGACGTCGGAATAGGCGGACGCCGACAATGGGGGCAGCAAATGGAAAGTGCCGCGGCGAGAAGCGCGCGGCACTTCGTCAATGGAGTGACGGGTCAGACGACCTTGACGTCGAGTGTGATCGGAACGGAGGCGAGCGCCTTGGAAACCGGGCAGCCGGCCTTTGCCTTGTTGGCGAGTTCGGTGAAGGTCGCCTCATCGGCACCGGGAATACGGCCGGAGAGCGAGAGATGAATGGCGGTTATGGCAAAACCGCCCTCGACGCTTTCGAGCGTCACCTTGGCGGAGGTTTCCATATGCTCGGCGGTAAAGCCGGCTTCGCCGAGGATCAACGACAGCGCCATGGTGAAGCAGCCGGCATGGGCAGCACCTATCAGTTCTTCCGGGTTGGTGCCGGCAATGCCTTCGAAGCGGCTCGCAAAGCCGTAGGGATAATCCTTCAGGGCGCCGCTCTGCGTCGAAATCAGCCCTTTGCCGTCCTTGAGGCCACCGGTCCAATGAGCCGAAGCCGTGCGATTGATCTGCATGCCGTCCTCCTGTTTTCAATTGTGTTTTCAGAAAGCGGCAGGGGCCGCTCCATGCCTGCGGGAGGTCAGATAGCCTTCCCGATGGGCAATATAATGCTCTATCCCGAGAAGACGACAGGCTTGTAAAAATCAGCGCTATCGAAGCCCTTTCAGGCGGGATGCTGCAGCACGCTGAGGCCGCCATCAATCGTCAGGCAGGTGGCATTGATGAACGGGCACTCGTCTGAGATCATGAACACGGCCGCCATGGCGATCTCCTCCGGCGTCGCGATGCGCCCGCCGGGATGCAGTTTCATCGTCTCGGCCTTTGCCGCCTCCGGATCGGGAAAGCTGTTCCAGTAATCGATCACCTTCTGCGTCGAGACATAGCCCGGCGCCAGCGCGTTCACACGGATATTTCGGGCGGCATATTCGAGCCCCAAGGATTTCGTCATCCCGAGCAGGGCGTGTTTTGCCAGCGGATAGGGAAATGTGTGCGGGATGATGGTGAAGGCGTGCGTCGAGGCGATGTTGAGGATGACGCCACCGCCCTGTTCGATCAGCCCCGGCAGCACCGCCTTACAGCAGTTCCATGCGCCCTTGAGATTGATGTCGAAGCAGCGGTTCCACTCCTCGTCCGTCGTCTCGAGCGGTTCGGAAAAGACATTCACCCCGGCATTGTTGACGAGCGCGTTCAGCTGTCCGATCTCTTCACTCGCCTGAGCGACCAATGTCGTGATCGTCCCGGCATCGGTAATATCGGCCGGCAGATAACCAAGCCGGCCGCCGCTACTCTGGAGCTCTTTCGCCGCCTGAGCCAGCAGCGCCGCATCGCGATCGACGAGAAAGACGGCGGCGTCCTCCCGCATGAAAGCCTTTGCGATCGCGAGGCCGATACCCTGCGCAGCACCTGTGATCAGGATGTTCTTGCCCTGTAGACGGCTGCCCATCTTATCACCCCTTCGGTTGAACCGTCAGCGCCGACATCAGGATCGTCACCGTGCCGGCGAGCGCCTCAGCAGGCGCAAGCGGCGTGAGCCCACCGAAATCGGGAAGGTGGTGGCCGTTCGGCAGATGGCTCATCGGCTCGAGGCAGAAGAAATCGCTCCGGTTAACCGGCATATACAGCATGAAGCGATCGAGCGCACCGTCGGCTTCCAGCGCCGCGTGGATTCCAAGTTCCGGCCAGGCGATTGCCGCCCGCCCATTCCAACCCTCGAAGGCATTGTTCATCCATTTCTGCGGCAACAGCTTGCCGGACCTGAAATCGAAATCATCGGGCACAGGGCCGGGCACATCGGGAAGATGGTCGGGCCGCTCGTTCCAGTAACGATCGGCCGCAATCGTCAGCCTCGTCTTTGGCGTCCGCGCGAAGAACGGATGTTGACCGAGCCCGAAGGGAAGAGCCGCTTCGCCGCTATTTTTAACGGAAAGCGTCAGCATCAGGGCATCGCCGGCGAGACGGATCTCCTGCCGGGTCAGATAGGCATAAGGTGAAACCCTGTCGGCGCTCCGGGAAAAGCAGAATTGCGCATGCTCCGGGCTGGAGTCTTCCAGCTGCCAAAGGCCGAGCCAGCCGTCGCCGTGCCGATAGAGCGGATCGGCAGTATTCGGCTGGAAGGCATAGTCGCGTCCGGCAAAGGACATGATATTGCCTTCCACGCGGTTGCCGAACGGCACCATCGCGAAATTCGCCATCGTTCCATCCGGCCCGCCGGCCGCCACGAGAAAGGGGATGTCTCGATAGGTCGCGGCGGTGACGGCGGCGCCCCGACGGCTGACCCGGACGGCGAGATCGCCATGCCTCAGTTCGATGTCGTCCCCGGCTCGTTCTTGGTTCATCCGCGTCGCCCCGCAGCCGAAGACCTCAAATTGTCGAGCAGCACTGCGATCAGCAGGATCAGCCCGCGTACGACATACTGATAGAACGCCTGGATATTCAAGAGGTTCATGACGTTTTCGGCAATGCCCATGATCAGCACGCCGACGATGACGCCGCTCATCGCTGCCCGGCCGCCGGCCAGCGAAACGCCGCCGAGAACGCAGGCCGAAATCACCGAAAGCTCAAGCCCTGTCGCCGCATTCGGCTGGCCGGAGGTGATGCGTGAGGCAAGCAGGATGCCGGCAATGCCGCAGACGAGACCCTGCAGCGCAAAGATCCAGATGCGCGTGTTGACGACGTTGACGCCCGCAAGCCGCGAGGCCTCCGGATTGCCGCCGATCGCCAGCGTGTTCTTGCCGAAGACGGTGCGGTTGAGCACGAAACCGAAGAGGATGAAAAGGATCAGCATGATCCAGATCGGCGTCGGCACGGTCAAGAAGCGCGACAGGGCGAGCTGGTAGAAAGCAGGATCGTTGATGCCGACGGCGCGGCCATCGGAGGCGATCAGCGCCAGCCCGCGCACGATCTGCATGGTCGCAAGCGTGGTGATCAGCGCATTGATGCGAAAGCGCGCAATGACGATACCATTGACGAAACCGACGACGGCGCCGCAAAGCAGGGCGGCGAGCAGCCCGACGGGAATGGAGCCCGTCGCGTTGGACACCATCACCGCGATCATGCCGGAGAAGGCGACGATTGATCCGACCGAAAGGTCGAAATCGCGCGACGCCAGGCAGAACATCATCGTGCACGCGACGATGCCGATCGTGACGACCGACTGCAGCAGCCCCAGCATGTTTCGCTCGGTCAGGAAGTTCGGAACGAAGAGCGAGACGATCACGAAGGCGGCAGCGAAGATCACCACCAGCCCTTGTTCGCCGAGAAGAATTTTTTTCAACGAATTCATCGTCCGTATTCCTGGTTCTAAAGGGTGCCTGCGGCGTTCTTGTCGGGAAGCGCTGCCGTCAGGATGCTGCGCTCGTCGAAATCCTGGCGGGTGACATTGGCCGCCACCCTGCCCTGGCACATCACCATGATGCGATCGGAAATGCCCATGACTTCGGGCAGCTCGCTGGAGATCACCACGATCGCCATGCCGCCGGCCGCAAGCTCGTAGAGGATTTCGTAGATTTCCGATTTCGCCCCGACATCGATGCCGCGCGTCGGCTCGTCGATGACCAGCACCTTGATCGCCTGCTCGGACAGCCAGCGGCCGAGAATGACCTTCTGCTGGTTGCCGCCGGAGAGGTTGATGATGTCCTGCTTGCGCGACGGCGTTCGCACCCGAAGCTTCGCGATGAACCGATCGGCCAGCGCCGCTTCTTGTCTCGGGCTCAGAATGCCGAAAGGCGAAAAATGCCGGCGTGATGAGATCGCGATATTTTCTTCGATCGACCGGCCCTGGACGATGCCGTCGAACTTGCGGTCCTCGGGGCAAAGCACCATGCCGGCATTGATTGCCGCCTTCGGATTGTTCGGCGAAACGGCAACGCCGTCGATCGTCACCTGGCCCTGATGCCTGGTATCGGCGCCGTAAAGCAGCCGCGCCATCTCGCTGCGGCCGGCGCCGATCAAGCCGAAGAAACCGAGGATTTCGCCCTGGCGGACGGAGAAGCTGATCGGGTTGGACAGCCTTAACCCCGACAGGCCCTTGACCTCCAGCCGTACGTCGCCGAGCGCGCGTTCGCGCCATCCCCAGACATTGCTGATCTCGCGTCCGACCATTTCCGAGATGATCTGCTCACGCGTCGTTTTGGCGATCTGAGGATGGTGGGCGGCAAGTTTGCCGTCGCGCAGCACCGTCAGGCTGTCGCAAAGCCGGAAGATCTCGTCGAGACGATGCGAGACGTAGAGGATGACCGTCCCCTTCGCCTTCAACCTGTCGATGAGCGAAAACAGGATTTCGCTTTCACGCGAGGAGAGCGAGGAAGTCGGCTCGTCGAGCGCAATCACCCGTGCATCGAGCATGACAGCCTTGGCGATCTCGACCATCTGCCGTGCGCCGATCGAAAGCGAGGCGACCTTGGCCGACGGATCGACATCGATGCCGATCTCCTCGAGCTTCGACCGCACCGTCTCGATCAGCGCCTTCGAATGGATGACGCCGCCCTTGGCCGGAAAGCGTCCGAGCCAGAGATTTTCGGCGACCGTCAACTCCGGAACGAGTTGCAGTTCCTGATGGATGACGATGACGCCGGCATGGAAGGCGTCGCGGACGGACCCGTATCTCTGCTCCTCGCCGTCGATGAGGATATTGCCGCCATCAGGCGCCTGATCGCCTGACAGTACCCGGATCAGCGTCGATTTACCGGCACCGTTTTCGCCCATCAGGCCGTGGACGGCGCCCTTCTCGACAGTGAAGGAAACATCCGCCAGCGCCTGCACGCCGGGATAACCCTTGGAGATATTGCTGAATTCGAGGAAAGCCATCATCGCTCCGCCGAGAAGGACCCGGCGGCACGCTCAGCGGCCGCCGGACGATATCATCTTGGAAGGACGATCACTCGATGCCAAGATCCTTGCGGACCTTTTCGTAGTCGTCGCGCAGCGCCAGCGAACCGG
Organism: Rhizobium sp. WYCCWR 11152; assembly: GCF_013087615.1. NCBI lineage: Bacteria > Pseudomonadati > Pseudomonadota > Alphaproteobacteria > Hyphomicrobiales > Rhizobiaceae > Rhizobium > Rhizobium sp. WYCCWR 11152. The sequence continues at coordinate 359,781 of NZ_JABFCP010000027.1, forward strand.
AGGTCAGCGTCAGCTTTGCCGGCTCCTTGTCGTTGGCGATCCAGTCGTACATGTTGAGCGCCGTCTCGTAGCCGTGACGCTTCGGCGAGATGATGACGGTGCCGAAGAAGCCCGTCGCCGCCGGCTTCTTGAACTCGTTGATGGCCGATTCCGCACCGCCGATGCCGACACCGATGACGTTCGCCGCCGGAATGCCGACCGATTCGGAGGCACGGACGGCGCCGAGGACGGCTTCGTCGTTGAGGCCGAAGGCGACCCAGTATCTCACGTCGGCATGCTTGTTGAGAACGGTGGTTGCCGCGTTGAGCGCCGCTTCCGTATCCGTCTTCGCCTGCGGCGCATCATAGATGTTTTCGGCCGGGAAGCCGGCGGACTTCAGCACCGACATCGCGCCTTCGACACGGTCGACGGCCGTCGGCAGCTGGTCATAAGAGACCCGCACGGCGCCGACATTTTTCATGTCCCAACCGCGCTTCTTGATTTCGTCGACGATCGCCTGGCCGACGGTCTCGCCGATCTTGGTGGCTGAAATGCCCATATGCGGCACGTCTTCCAACGGCTTGCCGTCGGCGCTGACGAGGCGGTCGTCGACCGTCATCAGCTTCAGCTGGTTGGCTTCGGCCTTGGCGACGATGCCGGGGCCAAGCTTGACGTCGGGCGTGCAGATGATGAAGCCCTGCGCACCCTGGGCGCCGAGATTATCGATCGCCGACTGGACCTTCTCGCCGTCTTCGGCGCCGATCTTGACGACGGTGAAGCCTTTTTCCTTGGCGGCCTGGTCGGCGAATTTCCATTCGTCCTGGAACCACGGCTCCTCAGGCTGCTTGACGATAAACCCTATCTTGACGTCCGCGGAAAATGCCGAGCCGGCTGCCAGAATGGCGAAAGTGCCAGCCAGAATGGCTGCTTTGAACAAGCGCATGTCTCTCTCCCTAAACTCTCAAAAACCGAGCAGCTGCCTCCCAGGCAACGTCCAATGAATTATGATAAATCATCATACCAGTCAATTGCCAATGTATGATGATTGGAATAATAGGATTATTGACGAGATGCCGGGAGGAAGCGTCGCAATGCGGATCGAATTCGGATAATCAGGTTCGATTGCCTAGCACGCGAGACAGAGCGGAGAGGTGAGTTGGAAACAATCGAGCGACAGAGCGGGGCCGAAAGCCGCCGCATCGAGCGCCGCCCGCGCGTACGCCGCAACGTCACGGCGGCGATCGCTCAGGATATCTGTGCGGACCGCTATCCCGCGGGCTCGCCGCTGCCGCGCGAGAACGATCTCTGCGAACTCTACGGCGTCAGCCGCACCGTCATTCGCGAATCGCTGAAAGTGCTGGAATCCAAAGGCCTCGTCCGCGGGAAACCACGCATCGGAACCACCGTCTGCGACAAGGACGACTGGAATATCCTGGACGCCGACGTGCTTGAATGGATGGGTCCCTATATCAAGGATTTCGACCTGCTCGGCTGCATTCTCGAAGCCCGCCGCACCATCGAGCCGGCAGCCGCCGAATATGCCGCCGAGCGCGCCAGCGCCCAGGAGATCGCCGATCTTGACAATGCCTGGCGGCAGATGCGCGACAGCGCCCGCGACCCGGAAAGCTTCACCGATGCTGACGTCATGTTCCACACGGTGCTGCTTACCGCCAGCCACAATCAGGTCTTCCGCCGCCTGTCGAGCGCCATTCACGCGGCGCTGAAATATGCGCTGCATGCCTCCAATATCGGCGTCGAGAATCGCGAGGATGCGGTGCTTGTTCACGGCCAGTTGGTCGAGGCCCTGCGCATGCGCGACAAAGCAGGCGCCCGCGAATGCGCCAACCGCATGCTAGATCTTGCGGTGCGCGATCTTGCCGCCGCCGAAAAGGCGATCGGCAGAACGAAATGACCGATCACGGCAAATCTGCGGACGCGCCGCCGATCGCAAACCCGGGAAGAGACTGAAAGAACAGCGATGAAGATCACCAAACTCACCACCTATATCGTCCCCCCGCGCTGGCTGTTTTTGAAGGTCGAGACCGACGAGGGCATCGTCGGCTGGGGCGAGCCGGTCGTCGAAGGCCGTGCGCTCACCGTTCAGGCCGCCGTCCATGAGCTGGAAGACTACTTGATCGGCAAGGACCCTTTCCTCATCGAGGACCACTGGACCGTGATGTATCGCGGCGGCTTCTATCGCGGCGGCGCCGTCCACATGAGCGCGATCTCGGGCATCGACCAGGCGCTGTGGGACATCAAGGGTAAAGCGCTCGGCCAGCCGATCCATTCCCTGCTCGGCGGCCAGCTCCGTGATCGCATCAAGGTCTATTCCTGGATCGGCGGCGATCGGCCCTCGGATGTCGCCAACAATGCCAAGGAAGTGGTTGCCCGCGGTTTCAAGGCGATCAAGCTCAATGGCTGCGAGGAAATGCAGATCGTCGACACCAACGAGAAGGTGGAGAAAGCAGTCGAGACCATCGCCGCCATCCGCGAGGCGATCGGCCCGCATATCGGCATCGGCGTCGATTTCCACGGCCGTGTGCACAAGCCGATGGCGAAGGTTCTCGCCAAGGAGCTCGACCCCTACAAGCTGATGTTCATCGAAGAGCCGGTGCTTTCCGAAAACAAGGAAGCGCTGCGCGATATCGTCAACCATACGTCGACGCCGATCGCGCTGGGTGAACGGCTCTTTTCGCGCTGGGATTTCAAGCAGGTTCTGTCCGACGGCTATGTCGACATCATCCAGCCGGATCTCTCCCATGCCGGCGGCATCACCGAATGCCGCAAGATCGCGGCGATGGCCGAAGCCTACGACGTGGCGCTGGCGCCGCATTGCCCGCTGGGCCCGATCGCGCTCGCCGCCTGCCTGCAGGTCGATGCCGTCAGCTACAATGCCTTCATTCAGGAACAGAGCCTCGGCATCCACTACAACAAGGGCAACGACATCCTCGACTATATCTCCAACAAGGAGGTGTTCCACTATGCCGATGGTTTCGTCTCGATCCCGCAGGGTCCGGGTCTCGGCATCGAGGTCGACGAAGCCTATGTCATCGAGCGCGCGAAGGAAGGTCACCGCTGGCGCAACCCGATCTGGCGGCACGCCGACGGCAGCTTCGCCGAGTGGTGAGAGCGCATAACCCCGTAAATCGGAACCGATTTTCGGAAAGGATTATGCGCAACTCAAAGTGATAGGGTCGCGCAAGCGGCCCTTTTTCATTCACCGTGTAGGATGTCGGGGGTCTCGTCCGTCATAATGGAAGCTCAAAGAGGAGATTTCAGGATGGCCAGAGCAATCGCGATCATCGTCGCCCGCATCATCTTCAGCTTCGTCTTCTTCATGGCCGCCGGCTTCAAGTTTGCCGATATCGGCGCGACGGCGGGCTATATCACTGCCGCCGGCTTTCCGATGGCGACATTCCTTACCTGGATCGCTGCCTTCTTTGAGATCGCGCTGGCGCTCGCTTTCATATCAGGGGCCTTCTTCTCCGAGGCCAGCCTGCTCGCAGCCATCTATGTGATCTTCCTCGCTTTCGCCTTCCACGGTCCGTCCCATTGGCAGCAGAATCAGGCCGAGTTCGGCTTCTTCGTCGATCACTTTACCTTCCTCGCCGGTCTGCTCTTTGCCGCCGTCCATGGACCTGAGAGATGGGCGCTGAGCCACAGCCTCCTCAGGAGGCTCTAGCACCGCGCTCTAGCGACCTGCTCTCCTTCAGGAACCAACAGCCATGCGAAGCATTGGCTTACCGGCAAAACGGCAAGGAGAGCCCGCCCATGGAGCTGAAGGGAAAGATCGCGTTGGTAACAGGCGCCGGTTCCGGCATCGGCAAAGCCGCCGCGTTGCGGCTCGCTGCCGAGGGTGCAAGGGTCGCAGCATTGAGCCGCACCGCCGACGAAGTCGAAAAAACTTGCGCCGAGATCAAGGCCGCCGGCGGCCAGTCGATCGCGTTGACGGCAGATACCAGCGACGAAGCTCAAATGCGAGGCGCCGTGGAACAACTGACCGACACCTTCGACGGCCTCGACATCGTAGTCGCCAATGCTGGGATCAACGGTGTGTGGGCGCCGATCGACGATCTGAAACCGGAAGAATGGGACAAGACCATCGCCGTCAATCTGCGCGGCACCTATCTGACCCTGCATCTGACGGTTCCGCATCTGAAGCGCCACGGCGGCTCAATCATCGTCGTCTCTTCGATCAATGGCACTCGTACCTTCACCACGCCGGGCGCCACCGCCTACACCGCAACCAAGGCGGGCCAGGTCGCCATGGTCCTGCAGCTCGCCCTCGAACTCGGTCGACACGGCATCCGCGTCAATGCCGTCTGCCCCGGCGAAATCGAGACCAATATCGGCGCCAATACCGACAGCCGCCATCGCGAGGAGACGGAGGTTCCCGTCATCTGGCCTGAGGGCGATATCCCGATTGCCGGCGGCAAGGCAGGCAAGAGCGAGGACGTCGCCGAAACAATCCTTTTCCTCGCCTCCGAGCGCGCGCGGCACATCACCGGTACGCCGATCTGGATCGACGGCGGTCAGGGCCTGCTGCGATAGCCTTGCAGTCAGGAACTCAGCTGTTCAGCCGGGCGCTGTCGAGGGTATACAGTTCCTGCGCGCGCTGCACGCCGCGCAACGCATAACGTCCGACGCAGGCGAGTGCGGTACGCTGCTGCTCCGGTACCGCCGCGGCGAAATCGGAGGAGATCAACAGGTTGAGATCGACGGAACGACACATTGAGGCGATCCGGCTGACCTCGTTGACGGCAGGTCCGATAACGGTGAAATCCAACCGGTCCTGGCTCCCGATATTGCCGTAGAAGACATCGCCGATATGCAGGCCGATATAGACGTCGGTCGTCGCCCGGCCATCGGCCGCACGCGCGGCATTCAGTGTGGTGAGCTTTTCCCGCAGCAGCGATTCGGCGCTCAGCGCCGCGCGACACGTCTCCGCTGGCACCTCGCCCTTAAAGATGGCGAGCACACCGTCGCCGATCAGCTTCAGCACGTTGCCGCCGGACTCGTGGATCGCCGTGATCACCGCCTCGCTATAGTCGTTGAGCAGCGGGATGATCTCCTCCGGCGGCACGCTGTCGGAGATCTTGGTATAGTTCAGCAGGTCGGAGAACCAGAGTGCCGCGGAAATTCGCTCCGATTTGCCGCGGCTGATCTTGCCTTCCATCACCTGGCGCGCCGCGTCCTCGCCGAGATAGACCTCGGCGATGGTGCGGGCGATACGCCCGAGCGCGATACATTTGATCGCCAACCCCAACACCGGCACCAGCTTGCGCAGAATGGCGAGGTCGTGATCGGAAAAGCCCTCGGGATGTTTCGTCGCGAAATGCGAGAAGAAGCAATCCATCTCGCCGATCGTTCCGGCCTCGCTGAAACGATGCATCATCGCCACGAAATCCGTGTGACCGGCTTCAGCGATCGTATCGAGCATGGAGAAATCGATCGGATCGCCGAAGCCGAGACGCCGGCGTATCTCCCGCTCGTTGCGAGACCAAAGATGATAGAAGGCCGAACGCTGCCAGTTCGACGCCGCCTCCCCCGAGATCGTCGGACCATATTCGAACTCGGTCTGGATTTCCTCGATGCTGTCCCAGCGGAAGGCACGGCCCTCATGCACCGGATGCAGCGTATCCATCAGCGCCAGACCACGGTCGAGCGGCAGGCCGGCATCCCGGCAAGCCGAGCAGAAACCGGTCATGAGTTCGGCTTCCGAAACGCCCTTCAGTCCCTGCTCCGTGATCCAGGCTGCAATCGTGCTGACGTCGCTGTAATCCATGTTCTCACCTTCACTCGTGCTAAAGCGTAGCCCGAATTCGGCATTAAAGGAAAGCCAATTGGCTCACCCGGCCGCGGGCATATTGTAGGGCGTGACGATTTCGACGGATGAAAGCGAGGGCGTAACTGCGCGCGGCAATGCAGTCGCCCGACTCATGATCGCCCGGAAGGCCGAACGTGCATCGGTCCTGAGATCATGATGCAGCACGAAGCCGATCCGACGCGCCGCAAGCAGGGCGCGATTATCCGCATCGAGATCATGAGCGACGAAAACGCGGACGGGACGTTTGGCCGCGTCGAAGGCCGCCAGCACCGCCCGGTTGCCGCCGCCGATCGAATAGACGGCGTTGATGGCGGGATCGGCCGCAAGCGCTACCGCGGCAAGCGTTCCTGTCGCGGCATCGGTGCCGTGCCCCTCGCTGATTTCGGTAATTCCGATGTCGGGATAGCGGGCGCGGATGATGCGGCGAAAGCCGATTTCGCGCTCCTCCTCGCCGCGGAACCGTCCGCTCGACAGCGTCACCAGCACCTTGCCACCATCATTCCCGAGAAATTCGCCGATCAGATAGGCAGCGGTCTCTCCCGCTGCCCGGTTGTCGGCGCCGGCATAGGCGATGCGTGCCGAATTCGGCAGGTCGGTCACCAGCGTCACGACGGGAATGCCGGCCGCATCCGCCCGGGCAACGGCGGCCGCCACCTCGGCGACGTCAGGCGCCTTGAGTACGATGCCATGCGTGCCGCGCAGCCGGATGCGATCGAGAAGCTGCACCAGTTCGGCCGGCTTCATCACCTCGGCGAAATGGAACCGGCAGCGGAAGACGCCGGGCAGAAAGGTCGCCATCTCCGCCTCGAAGGCGGCGCGCACCGCATCGCTGAAACGCTGCGGCGTCTCCATGACGATATCGATCGCCAGCATGCGGCCGCTGCCCATCGCGCCGGCCTGCTGCTTCTCCAGTTCCGCGATCGCCGCCATCACCCGCATCTCGGTCTGCCGGCGCACGCCCGGCCTGCCGTTCAACACCCGGTCGACGGTCGCGGTGCTGAGCCCGGCCTGGAAGGCAATATCCTTGACGAGAAAGAGGTGTGCCATGCGACCGGCCTGATGGTTTTTTGATGGATTTCTGATCTATATCACCCGGCATCGCGGCGTATAGTGCCTCCATTGGAAAGAGGGAGGAGCCCGCCATGAAAACCGACAACCAGCAGAAACTGCGCGCCGACCGCGTCTGGCTGAGCGAAGACGCCTGCGATCTCGATGAGTTTCGCGCCCTTGCGGAAAAGACGACCGCGCTTGCCGATTACCCCTCGGCGTCTGCGGTCGAAAAAAACGTCCTGATCTATGACAGCCGCAAGGTGATGGCGGCGGCCGCAACGCCAGAAGGCCGACGCGCCGTGCTGGCGGAAGTCTGCGACGCCTTCGGCGAGGGTCCTGGTGTCGTCGTGTTCAAGCGCGCTTACGAAGACACCGGCATCATCGACCGGGCCAGCACGATCTTCGATGCGATCATCGAGGAACAGCACCGCACCTCGACCGGCGGCGGCGATCACTTCGCCAAGCCTGGCGCAAACGACCGGATCTGGAACTCGCTGGAAAAACACTGCCTCGCCGATCCGGCAAATTTCGCCGAATATTACGGCAACGCCATTATCGCGCTGGCAAGCGAAGCCTGGCTCGGCCCGAGCTACCAGATGACGGCGCAGGTCAACCGCGTCAATCCGGGCGGGGCAGCGCAGTCGGCGCATCGCGACTATCATCTCGGCTTTCAGTCGTCGAAGGTGATCGAACAATTCCCGGCACATGTGCATCGGCTCTCGCCGGTGCTGACGCTGCAGGGTGCGGTCGCCCATTGCGATATGCCGCTCGAAAGCGGCCCGACGCTCTTCCTGCCGCACAGCCAGACTTATTTACCCGGTTATCTCGCACTGAAGCGGCAGGAGTTCCGGGATTATTTCGAGACCAACCATGTCCAGCTGCCGCTCGAAAAAGGCGACGTCGTCTTCTTCAATCCCGCCCTCCTCCATGCCGCCGGCACCAACCGCTCGGCCGACATCAAGCGCGTCGCCAACCTCCTGCAGGTCTCCTCCGCCTTCGGCCGGGCAATGGAAACCGTCAATCGCGAGAGGATGAGCGCCAGGCTGTTTCCCGCCTTGAAGGCCTTTCAAGGCAGGCTCTCGCCTGACGAAATCGCCAACGCCGTCGCCGCCTGCGCCGAGGGCTACTCCTTCCCGACCAACCTCGACCGCGACCCGCCGCTCGGCGGACTGGCGCCGAAGACACAGGCGCAGTTGATGCATGAGGCGCTGAAGGAAGGCTGGAGCGATGAAGGTTTTACGGCAGCACTTGCCGAGCAGGCGCAGAAGAAGCTGAGCTGATTTGGAGCTCGAGCCTCGTACATCCGCACTGACATAAAAGCCTCCCGCACCCGCGGGAGGCTATTCGCACATCATCACAATGGAGGAACCACATGAGCACAGACCACGGCCGCCTCGACGGCAAGATCGCCATCGTCACCGGCGGCACGCAAGGATTGGGCGCGACCATCGCCCGCCTCTTCGCCGAACGCGGCGCGGAAGGCATAGTCATCTGCGGCCGCAACGAAGCCAAGGGCAAGGCAAAGGCGGCGGAGATATCGGCCGCGACTGGCGCCAGGATCGTCTACGTCAAGGCCGACCTCGGCAAGGTCGAGGATGCACAGCATGTCGTGCGCGCCTGTGACGAGACCTTCGGCCGTGTCGATGCGCTGGTCAATGCCGCCGCCATCACCGATCGCGGCACCATCCTCGACACCAGCCCGGAGCTCTTCGACGCCATGTTCGCCGTCAATGTGCGTGCGCCGTTTTTTCTGACGCAGGAGGCGGTGAAGGTTATGCGCCGTGAAAAGATCGAGGGTACAGTCGTCAATATCGGCTCGATGTCGGCCAAAGCCGGCCAGCCCTTCATCGCCGCCTATTGCGCCTCCAAGGGCGCGCTGGAAACACTGACGAAGAACACCGCCTACGCGCTCCTGCGCAACCGCATCCGCGTCAATGGTCTGAACATCGGTTGGATGGCCTCCGAAGGCGAGGACCGGATCCAGCGCGAATATCACCATGCACCCGCCGACTGGCTGGAGAAGGCGGCGGCAAGTCAGCCCTTCGGCCGTCTCGTCGATCCGCACGAGGTGGCGCGCGCCTGCGCTTACCTATCGTCTGCCGAATCCGGCCTGATGACCGGCTCAGTCATCTGCTTCGACCAGTCGATCTGGGGCGCTTATGACGGCTCGCCGCATCCGGTCGCGGCCCTCTGAGAAAACCTCAGCCCGGCATTTCCATCGCCGGGCTCTGGCACCTCCAGCTTTTTGCCGCTAGGAAAAGAACGGCAGCATTCAGGGAGGAAACTGGTATGGGCGACAATCCGATTTATGAGATCCGCGACGAGCGCTTCGGTGCAATGGTCATCGGCAGCGCCGGCCTCGAGGAGCTTTATTCCGGCTGCCGCTGGACGGAAGGCCCGGTCTGGTTTTCCGACCTGAACTGCCTTCTCTGGAGCGATATCCCGAATGAACGCATGATGCGCTGGACACCGGATGGGACGGTCTCCGTCTTCCGCTCGCCCTCCAACTACGTCAACGGCAACACCCGCGACCGGCAGGGCCGACTGGTCTCATGCGAACATGGCGGCCGCCGCGTCACCCGCACCGAGACGGACGGCACCATCACCGTTCTCGCCGACAGCTATCAGGGCAAGCGGCTGAACTCGCCGAACGATGTCGTCGTGCACTCCGACGGCGGGGTCTGGTTCACCGATCCGACCTACGGCATCCTGTCGGACTACGAGGGCCACAAGGCCGAGCCCGAGCAGTCCACGCGCAACGTCTACCGGATCGATCCGGCAAGCGGAGCGATCGATGCCGTCGTCGAAGATTTCATCCAGCCGAACGGCCTTGCCTTCTCGCCCGATGAGACGAAGCTTTATATTGCCGATTCCGGCTCCGCAAAACATGACGTGCCGCGCCATATCCGCGTTTTCGACGTCATCGACGGCAGAGCGCTTGCCAACAGCCGCTATTTCTGCAGCCTCGATGTCGGCCATCCCGACGGTTTCCGTTTCGATGTCGCCGGCAATCTCTGGACGAGTGCCTCCGACGGCGTGCACTGCTTTTCGCCCGACGGAACGCTGCTCGGCAAGATCAGGGTGCCGCAGACGGTGTCCAACCTCACCTTCGGCGGCCCCAAGAAAAACCGGCTCTTCATCACCGCGACGCGTTCGGTCTATTCGATTTATATCAAGACGACCGGCGCACAATATCCATAGATCAGGCCTTCGGTTTGTCGGGGCGGCCGTGCAGCGGCTCGGCCCGATGCCAGTTTTCCAGGATGCGGCCATCGGTGTGTTTCTGCTGCGCCCAGCGGACGCCGTTCGAGATCACCTTATGCACGGTCTTGTCGTGATAGATCGGATAGGTCTCGTGGCCCGGGCTGAAGAAGAAGATGCGCCCGCGCCCACGCTGGAAGGTGCAGCCGCTGCGGAACACCTCGCCGCCGGAATACCAGGAGATGAAGACAAGCTCGTCCGGCTGCGGAATGTCGAAAGGCTCGCCGTACATTTCCGAGGCATTGACCTCGAAATAGGGCGGCAGCCCCTCGGCGATCGGATGCGAGGGATTGACCACCCAGACGCGCTCCAAATCGCCTTCCGGCGTCTCGCGCCAGGAAAGGTTGGCATTGGTGCCCATCAGCCGGCGGAAGAGCTTGGAATGATGGCCGGAATGCAGAACCAGCAGGCCCATGCCCTTCAGCACACGCTGCTGCACGCGGTCGATTAGCCCGTCGCTGACCTCCTCATGCGCCATATGCCCCCACCAGAGCAGTACGTCGGTATCATCGAGCACGCTGTCCGGCAGGCCTTCATCAGGATCATCGAGCGTGCCGCGGCGGATTTCGAAATCCGGATGGGCAATACCTGACGCGATCGCTCCGTCGATACGATCAGGATAGATCTCCTGAACCTCCTTGTGAAGCTGCTCGTGGCGTCCCTCGTTCCAGATGGTGACCTTGATTGTCATGGCATTCCTCGATTTTTGGGCCTCGATGTCCAGGCTTTGATGTTTCAGGCGAAATTGTCAGGTGATTGCCGGACGGATCACCCGGCCGGCGGAATCGAACAGATGGCAGGCGGCGGGATCGGCCGTCAGCGGCACGCGGTCGCCCGGCAGCACGGCGATATCGCCTTCGGCGCGCACCACGATCGGCTGCTGCTGCGAACCGACGGTCATGTAGGTCTCGACGCCGAGCCGCTCGACGATGACGACCTCGGCGGTGAAATGGCCCTGGCCCTCGGCTGCGATCTTCAGATGCTCCGGCCTGATGCCGAGCTTGGCCTCGCCCTGCGGCACCGCGCCGTTCGCATCGGCCAGATCGAGCGAAAGCCCGATCGGGCTATCGAGATGCAGCTTGCCCGCCGATGGCCGCGTTGCGGTGACGGGAATGATGTTCATCTTCGGCGAGCCGATGAAGGTCGCGACGAATTCATTGTCCGGCTGATGATAGAGCGACATCGGCGCACCCTCCTGCGCTACCACGCCCTTGTTGAGCACGACGATGCGGTCCGCCATCGTCATCGCCTCCACCTGGTCGTGGGTGACGTAGACGACGGTCGCTTTCAGCTCGCGGTGCAGGCGCTGCAGCTCGGCGCGCATCTGTACGCGTAGCGCCGAATCGAGGTTCGACAGCGGCTCGTCGAACAGGATCAGCGCCGGTTTCTTGATGATGGCGCGGCCGATCGCCACGCGCTGGCGCTGGCCGCCGGAAAGGGCGGCCGGGCGGCGGTCGAGGTAGTCGGTGAGCTGCAGGATTTCGGCCACAGCTTCCACCTGCCGGCGGATCTCCGCCTCCGGCACCTTCTTCAGGCTGAGCGAAAAGCCGATATTTTCGGCAACGCTCATGTGCGGATAGAGCGCATAGGACTGGAACACCATGGCGATGCCGCGCTTATCGGGCGGCACGTCGTTGATGCGCTTGCCGTTAAGGATGAGGTCGCCCTCGTCGATGCCTTCGAGCCCGGCGATCATCCGCAGCAGCGTGGACTTGCCGCAGCCGGACGGACCGACGAAAACCGCGAATTCGCCATCTTCCACGGTGATGTCGACGCCCTTGATGACCTCGAGCGCGCCGTAGAATTTGCGAACGTTTCTGAGATTGATCATCTGTTTCTCTTTCTTGATCTCAGCCCTTCACACCGCCCGAAAAAGTCTGGACGAGGAAGCGCCGCGCAAAGCCGAAGGCGACGACGGCAGGCAGCAGATAGATGAATGCAAGTGCGGTCAGCAGGCCGTAATCGATCTCGTTGATGCGCAGGAAGGCGCGGAAGAGACCGAGCGGCAGCGTCTGCAGCTCTGGCGACGACAGGAGGATCAGCGGCAGCAGGAAATCGCCCCAGGCCGACATGAAGGCGAACAGCCCGGCGGCGGCAAGCCCGGGCAGTGCCAGCGGGATCAGCACCCGGCGGATGCGCTGGAAGAGTGTTGCCCCATCCATCAGCGCTGCCTCCTCGTAGTCCCGCGGCAGCCCATCGAAGAAGGTCTTCATGATCCAGAGCGCCAGCGGCAATTGCATCGTCGCAAGCACCAGGATCAGCCCGAGATAACCGTCGATGAAACCGGTCCAGCGCATGATGTCACGCGTATAGCTGCCGAAGATCGGCCTGAGCACTGCCGCTTCCGCATTGTTCAGCGTCAGCAGGAATTTGTAGAGCGGCACGACGAGCGCCGTCGGCGGCAGCACCCGGATGAGCAGGATCGCGTAGAGGAAGGGCAGCTTCCACCAGGCCCGGGTGCGCGACAGTGCATAACCGCCGAGTCCGGAAAGCACCATGACCAGCAGCGTCGCGCTAGCGACCACGAAGAGCGAGTTGAACAGCCACTTCGCCCCGTCCTCCTTGGTGAAGACTCTGACATAGTTGGCGAAGGTCCACTGCTCCGGCCAGTGCAGGAAGAGCTGCGCATTGCCGTCGAGCGAGGCGAGCAGCACCCAGAAGAAAGGCACCGCGCAGAAGATCGAGATCAGCGACAGCGTCGCATAGGCGATGAGGTCGGAGCGACCCTTGTTTGCAGTTTCGCTTGGGGAAACGACGGCCATGTCAGACCTCCACCTTCATGGCCCGGACATAGGCGATACCCAATATCAGAGAGATGACGAGCGCGACGACGGCGACCGCGGCACCATAACCCAGTTGGAACGCCGTAAAGGACTGGTTGTAGATATAGATGCTGACGACCTCGGTCGCCCCACCCGGCCCGCCGCGCGTCAACGCATAGACGAGGCCGAAGACGGCGATGGTGGAGACGGCCGAGATCAGCATATAGAGCAGGATCGTCGGCATCATCAGCGGCAGGGTGATGCGGCGAAACATCTGCGACGGGGTGGCGCCGTCCATGCGCGCTGCCTCGTAGATCTCCGCCGGAATGGTGCTAAGGCCGGCCGTCAACAGGATCATCGCCGTGGCGATGCCGCGCCAGGTGTTGACGACAATGATCATCGACAGCGGGAAGACCTGCAGCCAGTCCGCCGGCGTGATGCCGAAGAAGCTGACGATGCGGCTGAGTGTGGCATTGTCGCCGCCCGCCAGCATCGAGATCCACATGAAACCGGCGACGACTTCAGGGGCTGCGTTCGGCAACAGGATGATCGACGAGAACACCCGCCGAAAGCGGATCGGGCGGCGCAGCGCAATTGCCGAGATCAGGCCGAGCACGAACTGGCCGATCACCGCCGAACCGATGACGAAGACGAAGGTGACGAACAGCGAATTCCAGAACTTCGCGTCGTTGAAGAGCCGCGTGTAATTCCTGAAGCCGACGAAGCGGGGCCGAAGGGCCGCGGCCCCGGTCAGCGCCTCGTTGGTGAAGCTCAGATAGATCGAATAGAGGGCCGGATAGATGACGAAGGCCAGAAGCAGCACCAGCGAGGGCAGCAGGATCAGCAGCCATTGCCGCTCGGCGCGCTTTTCATGAGAGTTTCGGGCCATGGAAGCTCACAACCTTATCGATGGAACCGGCTTGTCGAATAAAAGCGGGAAGACGCGGGCGTTGGCGCCGCGTCCCCGTCCTGGCGGAAGAGACGATGCCGGTGCTTACTTGACCATGTCGTCGCCGAGCGTTTCCTTGACGTAGTCGACAAGGATCTTCTGGGCGCCGGCGGCATCGGTTTCCTTGCGCAGCAGCGCTTCGGTGGCGCGCGCCACACCTTCCGAAACCGTGCCGAAACCGGAGGCCTGCTTCAGGAACACGCCGTTCCCGGCCGCCGCATGGATCGGAACCAGTTCCGTCAGCTTCTGGAACTCGGCATTGTCAGCCGCACCCTTGCTGGCCGGGATGTTGCCGATGCGGGCGGCGTAGGAAACCTGCGTCTCGATCGAGCCGATCTCCATCAGCGCCTTGATCGCCAGCTCCGTATTGGCCGACTTGGAATTGACGGCCCATGGCGCAGCGAGGTTGGCAAGTACGTACTGGCCGCTGCTCTGGCCGGGAACCGTCCAGGTGCCGACCACCTTCGTCACGTCAGGGATGGGGTTCTTGCTTTCGCGACCCCAGTCGAAAATATAGCACCAGGAGCCGCAGGTGGTCGCGGCGAGCTTGCCTTCCGGGAACATCTGGTATTTCGGCACGACCCAGGGCTCGGGCCCGAGCAGCGGCTGCGTCGGCATCAGATCCTTGTCGATCAGTTCCTTGTAGACGTTGAAGACGTCCTTGATGCCCTCGCCATTGAGGTCGAGCTTGCCGTCGGCATCGACGAGCTGCGGCGTCTTGGAACCGACGAGCAGGTGCTGGAAGCCTTCGTCGAAGGCGCCGCTTCCCCAGGAGACGCCGGCCGGAAAGAGCAGGCCGTAGGCGCCGGTCTTCTGCTTGATCTCGGCCGCGCGGTCGAGAAGTTCCTGCCAGGTCTTTGGCTGTTCGGTGGAGATGCCGGCTTTTTCGAGAACGTCCTTACGGTAATAGATTTCCTGAATGCCGAGCATGAACGGCATCACATAGGTTTCGCCATCCGGGCTGACAGCAAGCTCCTTGGCGACGTCATAGAGGTTGGCGTAGCCGTCCCAGGCCTTGAACTCCTTGGTAACAGGCGCGAGGTAACCGGCTTCCACCATGTCGGAAACGGCAGCCGTCGTCGGGATGGAGAACAGGTCGGGCGCGTTGCCGGCGCCGAGCTCGGTCAGGAGCTTGGTAAGATAATCCTTGTCGGGTGCCGGATATTCGATGACCTCGACGGTGACGCCATATTTCTTTTCGATCCGCTCGACCGTCGACTTCATCGCGTCGATGCCGGCCTGACCATGATTTGCAATTCGGATTGTTTCTGCCTGCGCCAGCGTCGAAACCGCGCTCAGCAGAACGGCGCATAGGCCGCCAAGAACCATCTTCTTCAACGGAAGTCCTCCCTTTTGTAGAGACACGGCGCCCTCCAGCGCCTGTCGCGAAAATGTACACGCATTCCAAATGCTGGCAAGACGGTTTTTGAAAAGATTTGAACTTGAGTTTTAATATGCTGATATTACTTGTTTATTTAGATATTGCCATCGCCATACCGTTTGTGTAATCGTGTGCACAATCTATCCAGGGAGGAATTTTCATGTCTGAGAAATTGCGTCTCGGCGTCATCGGTGCCGGCTTGAAGGCGGCGGAATATGCCGAGAGCTGGGTCAAGATGCCGGAGATCGAATTTGCTGCACTCGCCGACACCACGGCGGCTTCGCGCCAGCGCCTGATCGACGTCTGCCTCGCCGCCGGCGCACCCGAGCCGAAGGGCTTCGAGGATTATCGTCAGATGCTCGCCGAATGCCGGGGCGAACTCGACATCGTCTACGTCTCCACCCCGCATACCTTCCATGCCGAGCAGGCAACCGCCGTCGCGGAGGCCGGCCTCGACCTCTTCCTGGAAAAGCCGATGGTGACGACAGTCGCTGAAGCCGAGAGGCTGATCGCCGCGCAGAAAAAGAGTGGCGTCACCATCGTCACCGCCTTCCAGGGCGGCCTGTCGCCGCTGGTGCTCGACACGCGCCGGCGGGCTCTCGCCGGCGAGTTCGGCGAGTTGATCGCCATATCGGGCATGATCTGGGAAAGCTGGTCGTCGAATTACCACGGCCACTGGAAGCAGCAGCCTGATATCTCCGGCGGCGGCTTCATGTTCGACACCGGCGCCCATATGATGAACACCGTCTGCCTGCTCGCCAATTCCGATTTCGACAGCGTCTCGGCCTATATGAACAATCACCGCAGGCAAGTCGATATCGCCACCGCCGTCTCCGCCCGACTGAAGAACGGCGCGCTGGCGACGTTGACGGCCGCCGGCGAAGGCCCTCCGGGCTGCGCTTCCTACATCACCTTCTTCTATTCGAAGGCGATCGTGCGCATCGACGCCTGGGGTGGCTGGCGCGAGATCAGTATCGGGCGTACCGCCGAGCCGCGCGAGGAAGCCGAGATTCTCGGCAACCCGATGAAGAATTTCCTCGCCATTCGCGAGGGAAAGATGGAAAACTCCGGCTCCGTTGAAATGGGCCTCAGATTCGCTAGGCTATGGGATGCAATCAAGGAATCGGCAGCGGCCGACGGTGCTTCCGTCAGGATCGTCGCCCAATAGGCGCTGAAGATGAGCGGTATGAGCAGACGGCGGATCACCTCGAAGGAACTGGCGAAACTCGCCGGCGTCTCCTCCGCCACCATTTCCCGCGCCTTTTCGCCGGATTCGCGCATCGGCAGCGCGACGCGCGACCGCATCCTCGCCGTCGCGCGTGAACATGGCTACCAACCGAACGCGATCGCCCGCTCACTGAATAACCAGCGGTCGCGCCTTGTCGCTCTGGTCGTCAATGCGATCGGCAACCCTTGCGAGGCCGAGGAGCAGCAGCTTCTCGTCCACCGTCTGCAGGCAAGACAATTGCTGCCGATCATCCTCTGCTGCGCCGATCATTCCGACCGGCTGCAGCTGATGCGCCTTGCCTCCACCTATCAGGTCGATCACGTCGTCGTCTTTTCCGACATGGTGTCGATGCAGGATGCGGTCGATATTTTCCACACGACGAAGCCGATCATCGTCTCCTTCGAGCCGCTCGACAACGAAAGCGTCTCCAGCATCCGCATCGACGGCGCTGAGGCCGCGGACGAGATCATCGACAAGATCGTCCACGACGGCAAGAAGCGTTTCGCCTACCTCTCCGGCACCAATTCAAGCTGGATCGACAAGCTCAGGCGAAAATGGTTCGCCGATGCGCTGGCCAAGCGCGGCCTTTCCTTCGAAGCGCAGGCCTTCGGTGACTACTCCTATGATTCCGGCTTCAAGGAAGCCGTGCTCCTGCTGCACCGTGACAAGGTCGACGCCATCATCTGTGGCAACGATGTCATGGCGATCGGTGCGCGCGATGCCGCCCGCCGGGTGCTCGGCAAGAACACGCCTGATGATATCGCCATCGTCGGCCAGGACGGCATCGCCATGGCCGCCTGGGATTGCAACGACCTGACCACGCTGAGCCTCGACCACGTCGCCTTCATCGATGCCGTCGTCGAACTGATCGAACGCCATGACGCCGAGATCGAAGGCCCGCACAGCATCACGCTCACCTGCACCGCCCGCTGGGGCTCGACCGCCTGACAGCTCGCATACCCATTGCATCAAGGAGGAATAGTATGACTCAATTTTCACGCGCCGAAAGGCGCCGCGCCGTCCCTGATGCCGTAACCGGGAGAGCCTGAAATGCGTTCCGTCGTTTCCTTCAACGAAGGCTGGAGTTTCCATGAGGGCTTCGGCCAGCGTTTGCTCGAAGCTTTCGATGCGGCCAAGTCGGTCAGCCTGCCGCATACCGCCGTCGAATTGCCCTTCAGCTATTTCGACGAGACCAGTTATCAGCGCGCCTTCACCTATCAGAAGGTGCTGCGCTGGCTGCCGGAGTTCGAAGGCCGCGAAGTCTCGCTCGTCTTCGACGCCGCCATGGCCGACAGCGTCGTCTATCTGAACGGCGAGGAAATCATTGCCCATAAGGACGGCTACACGCCCTTCGAGGCCCGCCTCACCGGCAAGCTCGTCAAGGGCGAGAACCTCGTCACCGTCAAGATCGACGGCAGCGAGAATCCCGACATTCCGCCTTTCGGCGGCCGCATCGATTATCTGACCTATGCCGGCATCTACCGCGAGGTCTGGCTGAAGGTCACCGACCCGGTCTCGATCCGCAATCTCAAGATCGAAACCACCGACGTTCTTCGCCCGGAGAAATCGGCGACCATACGCGTCGACATCGCCAATCCCGAGGGCCGCAGCTTCTCGGCGACGGTCACCGCCACGCTGAAACAGGCCGACGGCACGGTGGTCGCCACCGCCGCGACAGAAACGATCGGCAGCCGCACCACGCTCTCCTTTGGCGGCCTCACCGGCATCGCCCTCTGGGACATCACCGATCCCACGCTCTATGACGTCACCGTCGAGCTCAGGACCGAACACGGCTCCGACCGTGTCTCGACCAGGTTCGGCTTCCGCACCGCCGAATTCACGCCGGAAGGGTTTCTCCTCAACGGCAAGCCGCTGAAGCTGCGCGGCCTCAACCGCCACCAGGCCTTCCCCTATGTCGGTTATGCCGCCGGCCGTTCCGCCCAGGAGCGCGACGCCGACATCATGAAGACGGTGTTGAAGTGCAATATCGTGCGCACCTCGCATTATCCGCAGTCGAAATGGTTCCTCGACCGATGCGACACGATCGGCCTGCTGGTTTTCGAGGAGATCCCGGGCTGGCAGCATATCGGCGATGCCGACTGGCAGCAGGAATCGATCGAAAATGTCCGCCGTATGATTGAGCGTGACTGGAACCACCCCTCGATCATCATCTGGGGCGTGCGCATCAACGAATCGCAGGACAATCACGATTTCTACGCCGAGACCAACCGTCTCGCCCGTGAACTCGACAGCACCCGCCAGACCGGCGGCGTGCGTTATCTCACCGAGAGCGAACTGCTCGAAGACGTCTATACGATGAACGACTTCATCCTCGGCAACGAGGAATTGCCAGGCGCCAACCGCCCGCGCACCGCGCTGCGCGCCCAGCAGGAAAATACCGGACTGTCCCACAAGGTGCCGTACCTCATCACCGAGTTCAACGGCCACATGCACCCGACGAAGATTTATGACCAGGAGCAGCGTCAGGCCGAGCATGTGCGCCGTCACCTGGAAGTGCTGAATGCCGCCTATGGCGATCCTGATATTTCTGGCGCCATCGGCTGGTGCATGTTCGATTACAACACCCACAAGGATTTCGGCTCCGGCGACCGCATCTGCTATCACGGCGTCATGGACATGTTCCGCGAGCCGAAATTCGCAGCCTATGCCTATATCAGCCAGTGCGACCCTTCCGAGGAGATCGTCATGAAGCCGGCGACCTTCTGGGCGCGCGGCGAACGCAATATCGGCGGCGTGCTGCCGCTGATCATCCTGACCAACTGCGACGAGGTGGAGCTGCAATATGGCTCGCTCAGCAAGCGCATCGGTCCGGACCGCGAGAACTATCCGCATCTGCCGCACCCGCCCGTCGTGCTCGACCATCGGCACTTTACCGCCGATGAACTTGGCACCTGGGGCCTCGAATGGATCGACGGCACCTTCACCGGCTATATCGGCGGCGAGCCGGTGGCCAGCCTGACGCTGGCGGCCGATCCGCTGCCGACGGCGCTGGAAGTGGTTGCCGACAGCTCGACGCTGAAAGCCCGTGAACGCGACAGCACGCGCGTCATCATCCGCGCCCTCGACCAGCGCGGCCAGCGCCTGCCCTTCATGAACGACAGCATTTCGCTGAAGGTTCACGGCCCGGCAAGGATCGTCGGCCCGACCAACGTGCCACTGCAGGGCGGCACTGTCGGCTTCTGGTTGGAGGCGACGGGGTTCACGGGCGAGATCACCGTCGAAGCGGTCTCCTCGCGTTTCGCGCCGGTGACGCTCGGTGTGACGGCCGCCTGACGGCCGTCACCCAATCCTGAGCTGGCTATTGGGATCGAAGAACACCGCCTTGTCGAGATTGAATGCGAGGCGTGTGTTTTGTCCTGGTGCGATGCCGGTATCGGCGCGCAGGCGGGCGACGACGGATTTGCCGCCGAGCTTGGTGACGGCGAAGGTGTCGGAGCCGGCCGGTTCGACCACCTCGATCAGGCAATCACCCTCGGTCAGCGAGCGCGCCTTGCGGTCGGCGCCATCGGGATCGGTCAGCGCCTCCGGCCGGATGCCGAAGATCACCTGTCTGCCGGTATAGGCGGTCAGTCCGTCATTGCCTGATATGACGGGCAATCTCAGCGGGGCGGCATTCGGCCGCTCCAGCGAGACTTCGAGCCCGCCGGCGCCGTTTTCGACGGTGGCGTTGAGCAGGTTCATCGCCGGCGATCCCATGAAGTCGGCGACGAAGATATTGGACGGGCTGTTATAGATCTCGGCTGGCGTGCCGAACTGCTGCAGCACGCCATCCTTCAGCACGGCGATCTTGGTCGCCAGCGTCATCGCCTCGATCTGGTCATGGGTGACATAGACGAAGGTGGTGCCCATGCGCTGATGCAGCCGCTTGATCTCGGTGCGCATGTCGACGCGCAGCTTGGCATCGAGGTTGGAGAGCGGCTCGTCGAACAGGAAGACCTGCGGATTGCGCACCAGCGCTCTTCCCATGGCGACACGCTGGCGCTGGCCGCCCGACAGCTGGCTCGGCTTGCGGTCGAGCAGGTGGCCGATCTGCAGCATGTCGGAGACTTGGGCGATCGCCCTGGCACGCTCCTCCTTGGGCACGCCGCGGATCTCCATGCCGAAGGCGATGTTGCCCGCCACCGTCATGTTCGGATAGAGCGCATAGGACTGGAACACCATGGCGATGTCGCGCTTGGAGGGATGCAGCCCGCTGATGTCGCGCCCGTCGATCTTGATATCGCCTGAGGTGATCGTCTCCAGCCCGGCAATGGTGTTGAGCAGCGTGGACTTGCCGCAGCCGGACGGGCCGACCAGCACGAGAAAGCCGCCCTTTTCGAGTTCGAGGTCGATCCCCTTGAGAATGTCGACGGCGCCGAAGCGCTTTTTGAGACCGGAGATTTCGAGGAAGGCCATGGATTACCCTTTGACAGCGCCCGCCATCAGACCGCGCACGAAGTAGCGGCCGGCGAGGATATAGACGATGAGCGTCGGCACGGCGGCGATCATCGCCGCCGCCATGTTGACATTGTATTCGACCACCCCGGTCGAGGTGTTGACGACATTGTTCAGCGCCACCGTCATCGGCATGGTGTCACCGGTGCCGGCGTAAGCCGAGGCAAACAGGAAGTCGTTCCAGATATTGGTGAACTGGTAGATCACCGTGACGACGATGATCGGCAGCGAGTTCGGCAGCATGATGCGGCGGAAGATCTGGAAGAAGCTGGCGCCATCGACCTGGGCGGCCCTGACCAGCTCGGTCGGAAAGGCCTCGTAGAAATTGCGGAAGAACAGCGTCGTGAAGCCCAAGCCATAGACGACATGCACGAAGACCAGATTGACCGTCGGATTGCCGAAGCCGAAGTTGAAGCCCGTGGTATTCTGCAGCGTCATGCCGAAGCGGCCGAGGGAGCCCAGGATCGTTGCCATCGGCAACAGCACTGACTGGAACGGGATGAAGCAGGCAAACAGCATCAGCCCGAACACCAGCGTGTGGCCGGGGAAGCGCCATTTGGTCAGCACATAACCGTTCAGCGCCCCCATGATGGTGGAGATCGCGACAGCCGGCACGACCATCTTGATCGAGTTCCAGAAGTAACCCTTGATGCCGGCGCAGGTGAGCCCGACGCAGGTCTCGCCCCAGGCCTTGATCCAGGGGTCGAAGGTCGGCGATTGCGGCAGCGCCAGCAT
>NZ_JABFCP010000028.1:0-48826 GCF_013087615.1 Rhizobium sp. WYCCWR 11152
CCCGGTAGCTCGTCAGGCTCATAACCTGAAGGCCGCAGGTTCAAATCCTGCCCCCGCAACCAAATTCCTCTTAAAGATCAGCACCTACCTTCTTATCGCTGGCGGAAAAGCTTCGCTTTCCCTGGCGATGGTAGCTCCTCGTTCGCGAAGCTCACCATAACCTGAAGGGTGAGCGGTCGCTCGGGCAACGCCCGATAAAACAGTCCAGTGGACTGTTTTAAGACCCGAACGGGGCAAATCCTGCCCCCGCAACCAACGATACTTACAAATTTGCCCATTCAGGGTATTTGCCCTTGCTCCTCGCCATAGCGGTCGAGGAGCTTTTTGCGTTTCTGCAGGGTGTCCAGCTCCCCGGAGCCAGCTGACCTGCCACGGAACTTCATCCGGCTGCGATGAGAGCCTCGGCGGTTTGATACGCATGGTGCCGTGCAATCGGCGGAAACGCGAAGCTTTCATCTTGCACAGCGAACCACTCGTCTCAAAACGTCCTGAGCCCGGACACATCATAGCCAGCGGCAACATAACTGCGACGGCATTGTATGAGGTGCCTCGCCGTTGTACCATGTAGTCTGACAATTGCGCGCAGTGCTCATTGTATAGCCGGAGCCAAAGTCCGGGCGCGCTTCAACCCGATGAATAAGTAGCCGGGATCATGGAACTTATCGTCGCCCTTGGCCTGATCGTCTTGAAGGTCGCGTTCCTGATTGCGATCCTGCTGTTGCTACCCTTGCCGCTAACCTGGCTGGAACGCAAGATCGCCGGGCACATGCAGCAGCGGATGGGGCCGATGCGCGTGGGATGGCACGGGCTGTTGCAGCCGGTTGCGGACGGAATCAAGCTCCTGACCAAAGAGGATCACATCCCGGCCGAGGCCGACCGGTTCCTGTTCAAACTGGCGCCAATCCTGGCGCTCGCCCCGCCCTTTGTGGTGTTCGTCGCGATCCCCTTCGGCGAAACTGTCTCGGTCCTCGGCCACGAGATCACGCTCTACGTCTCCAACATGAATGTGGCGCTCCTTTTCGTTTTCTCGGTGATCGGGATCGAGGTTTATGGCGTCATCTTCGGCGGCTGGGCCTCCAACAGCAAATACGCTGTCCTGGGCAGCCTCAGAACCTGCGCGCAGATGATCAGCTACGAAATCCCGATGGGGTTCGCGGTCATCGGCGTGGTCATGCTGGCGCAATCCATGAGCCTTCTCGAGATCGTGCGGGCGCAGGCCGACGTCTGGAACATCGTCTACCAACCGGTCGGATTCTTCGTGTTCTTCATCGCTGGATTGGCCGAAGCGCAGCGCATTCCCTTCGACCTGGCGGAAGCGGAAGGCGATCTAGGGGCCGGGTTCCATACCGAATACAGCGGTATCCGCTTTGCCTTCTTCATGGTTAGCGAATATGCCATCGTATTGCTTGTGTCTGTCCTGGTGGTGATCCTGTTCTTCGGCGGTTGGAACGGAGTTCTGATTCCCTTGCCACCGCTCCTGTGGTTTGTGCTCAAGGTCGCGTTCTTCGTCTATGTGTTTATCTGGTTCCGCTTCACTTTCCCCCGCTACCGCTACGACCAACTGATGGCGATCGGATGGAAAGTCTTGCTTCCTCTTTCAATGGCGAACATAATTATAACCGGTGTACTTTTAGGGGTCGTAGCGGCTCCGTAGCGAGGCGGCGATGTCGCGCGCGCAGGACAGAGTTGGAACATGGATTGGTTGGGCGTTCTTTGCCGATCTGGCGAGCGCCTTGGCTCTGACTTTCGGCTACATGTTCTCCAGATCCGTGACCATGCAGTATCCGGACAAGGAAAAGTGGCTGCCCTACTCCCGCTATCGCGGGCATCACTTCCTGACGCGTGATGAAGAGGGCGAGATCAAGTGCGTGGCCTGCGAACTCTGCGCGCGGATCTGTCCCTGCGACTGTATCGAAGTCGTCCCCTACGAGGACGAGAAGGGCAAGCGGCACCCGGCCAAATTCGAGATCGACACGGCCCGCTGCCTGTTCTGCGGGCTGTGCGAGGACGCCTGTCCGGCGGATGCGATCGCGCTTGGCCAGCAGTATGAATTTTCGAGTTTTTCCTCGCGTGACCTGGTGATCGGGCGCGACGACCTGCTCGCCAAGCCGGGTAAGGCGGCAACCGGCGGCGGCGTGGTTGCCGCGCGCCTGAATACGAAGAAGGACGTACTTGTCGAGACGAAAGAGACGCAGGGCTACAACTGGTGGCGGAATATCCGGCGAACATGAACGCGCGCCAGCTGTCAAACCGAAGCGCTCGGAAAGGAGGCTTAGATGTTTGTCGGTGAAATCATGAAGAACAAGGGTGTCGGTGTCATCGCAGTCGCTCCCGATCAGACGATGGTGGAGGTACTGAGGTTGTTTCGAGACAACAATATCGGCTTCGTCGTCGTGAGCCGATCGAACAGCAAATATCTCGGTACGCTGTCGGAGCGGGACTGCTGCAATGCGGTGGCGGAATACGGGGCTGAGGCGGCGGCGATGCGGGTCGCGGACATCATGAACCGCAATGTGGCGACGTGTTCGACACAGGATTTGCTGCCCGTCGCGATGGGGATCATGACCCAGCGGCGTACGCGCCATGTGTTGGTCACGGATGGAGGCGACGTTGTCGGCGTGGTCAGCATCGGCGACGTGGTTAAACACAGGCTCGACGAAGCGCAGCGTACAGAGCAGGATCTGCAGGATTACATATGCGGGACCAGGTATCACTGACGTCGCCAACTCGATGTGAAGACGCTGGGGCGGGCAGCTTGCCGCGGGGCCTTGCGGTGCCCCGACCCCAAATCTTCAGACCCCACGCCAGATCCGGCCTGGGCGGTCGACCTCAAGAGTCGCATGCGACTTCTGGACTTCCACCGCGCATGGATATTCGCCCCGCCGCAGCAGGCTGTTGAGACGCAAGGCTCTATAGTTTTCCGGAACGAAGACGAGGCCCTTGGGAAACCGCCTGTCGACCTTGAGCTGCGCCGTCAGTTCGCCTTGGCCGGAACGCACGATTACCTGATCACCATCCGAAAGGCCAAGCTCCGCGGTATCCTGCGCGCTCATCGCGACATAGGGATCGTTGGCGACCGTGTTCAGGATGTCCGACCGTTCGGAAAGATATCCGTTGTGGAACAGGCAGTCGCCGGTGATCAGCATGAGCCGGTCGGCTGCTGTTGGAACGGGTGGCGGCGCAAGGAACACGCCAGCCGGTAATGTTGGCACCGCCTTGGTGAATGCGCCGTCGGCGCCAAGCCCGTCCTGCGTCAACCCCTGATAGGCCGGAAGCAGCCGGGCAATCTCGTCGAAAATTTCGGCTTGCGTCGATGGCCGCAGCGCCTGGTTGCGTAGCGCCGCGACGAAGTCGACAATCGCCAGATTGCCTCGCGCCTCGAAAACGGGCTCACTGAATTTGCGAACATTCTGGATCCGACCCTCGTTGTTGGTGAACGTTCCGGATTCCTCGCCGTAGCCCGCCGCGGGCAAGACGACCTCGGCCATGCCCGCCGTATCCGTGAGGAACGCGTCCTGCACGATCAGGAGATCGGCGGCGCCAAGCGCCCGCGTCACAAAGTCCCGGTCGGGATAGGCGACCAGGGGGTCGGTTCCGACGATGTAGAGCGCGCCCATCCGCCCACCGACGCAGAGCTCCAGCATGGCGTCGAGATCCGCGCCGGGTTCAGACGGGATTTCGGCGCCCCAGTTTCGTGCAAGAGTTGCGCGCGTCGCGTCATCGGCGACCGCCCGCAGCCCCGGCAGAGCCGCCGGCAGGACCCCCATGTCCCAGGCGCCCATCTGGTTGGCACGGTCGAAGAGAAACTGCATCGCCGGGCCTTTGCCGAGCAGGCGGAGAACGTGCAGCAGGTTGTTGAGCTGCTGCAGCGTCGCGCGCGCTTCGGGTGATCTCAGGAGGTCGACGCTGACAAGCACGGTGACGCTGCGGCCTTCCTTGAGCGCGGCGGCCAGGCGATCCGGCCCGTCACTGCCGGCGCCCGCCGCCGGCCTGCCGATTGCCGCGTCGATGTCCGCAAAAGCGCCGCCCGGCAAGGCCTGACCAGCTGCCGCCACGAGACCGGCCACCACCGCCGCAAGGCTTGCCGCTTCTCCGCCCGGAGGCACACGAACCACCACCCTGGCATCGGCGTCCAGACGCGATGGCCGCGCCGATAGCATGAGCAATCCGGTCTGCCGCCGCCGCGCGCCGTCCCGCAGCAGGTATTCGGTGACCGGGTTCTCCTCGGTTATATTGCCTCCGACGACGAGCACGCAGTCGTTGCCGATTACGTCGTCCAGCGGCGTGCGGCTGTAGAAAGTTCCCAATAGCGGGCCGAGCGTATCGAAGGGCGCGGCCCAGCGTGACGAACAATCAATGTTGTTGGTCCGGAATACTGTTCGCATCAGCTTCTGGAACTGATAAAGCACCTCGTTGGGCAGGCGAGGCGAGGCCAGCCCGCCGGCAGCCTTGCTCTCGACGGCCAACAGTCGCCGGCGCAGATAGTCCCCCGCTTCGTCCCAGGAAACCGGAACCAGGGCGCCATCCTGACGGATCATTGGCTGCTTGATCCGGTCCCGGCTTGCAACGAAATCGAGGCCGAAGCGTCCTCGCACGCAGAGAGTTTCGTGGTTGACACCTTCGTCCCACTTCGAGCGCACCCGCATGAACTCGCCCTTGCGCGTGCCCACCGTCAGCTGGCAACCGGTGCCACAATGCGGGCAGACCGTGTCGGTCTCTACGAGATCCCAGGGGCGCGCCTTGTAGCGGTAGGGGAAGCTCATCAGCGCGCCGACCGGGCAGACCTCGACGCAATTGCCGCACTGGTCGCAACTCGCCAGACTGCCCTCGAAGCCGGTGACGGCGGTATCCATGCCTTTTTCGACGGTGCCCAGCGCCACCGCGCCGACGACCTCCTCACACATCCGGACGCAGCGCTGGCACTGGATGCAGCGGTTGACGTTCATGATGATGACCGGGCTCAGACGAATGTCCTCGGAGTGGAACACACGTTTGTCATCGCGGAATTGGCTTTCGCGGGGCCCGTAGGCCATTACCATGTCCTGAAGCTCGCATTCGCCGCCCTTGTCGCAGATCGGGCAGTCGAGGGGGTGGTTGGCGAGCAGCATGTCGAGCATGGAAGAGCGCGTTTCCTCGATCAGAGGCGTGTTCGTCCGCACGACCATGCCATCAGTGACCGCAGTGGCGCAGGACGGCTGCAACCGCCGCACGCCCTCGATCTCCACCAGGCACATGCGGCACGAAGCCAGCGGCGGCAGCCGCTTCAGATAGCAGAAGGTCGGGACGTCGATGCCCAAACGCTGGGCGGCCTGCAGCACAGTCGAGCCAGCCTCAACTTCCAGCGTTTGTTCGTCGATCGTGACTTTAAGCATGGTTTCCTCACAACCCTGATCCAGCACTCCTTCAGTGAAACGGGCACCTCCGCTCCTCGACATGGGCGACGAATTCATTTCGGAAATGCGCGAGTGCTGCACGCAATCCCATCGCTGCACCGTCACCCAAGGCACAAAACGTATTGCCGAAAATGCCCTTGCAGAGCATCTCCAGCTGCTCCAGATCGCCGGGTGCGCCATCCCCGCCTTCAACCCGGCGCAGGACCTTCACGACCCAGTTCAATCCTTCCCGGCAGGGCGTGCACTTGCCGCAGGACTCATGGTGGAAGAACTCGATGATCCTGGTGGCGACCTTGACCATGCAGGTGCTATCGTCGATCACGATAACGCCAGCCGAACCGAGCATCGAGCCGGCGGCAGCCAGCGAGTCAAAATCCATCCTCACGTCCAGCCCGTGCTCAGGGATGACCGGCGCTGAGACCCCGCCCGGGATCACCGCCTTGATCTTGCGTCCCGGCAAGGCCCCACCGGCATGTTCCTCGACCAGCTCGCGCAGTGGTATGCCCATCGGCAACTCGTAGAGGCCGGGTTTGCGCACCTGCCCACTGAGGCAGTAGAGCTTCGGGCCGGGGCTCTTGTCCGGGCCGATGCCGCGGAACCAGTCCGCGCCCCGCGCCACGATATGCGGCACGCAGGCCAGCGTCTCGACATTGTTGATCACAGTCGGGCTGGCGTAGAGCCCGGCCACGGCCGGAAACGGCGGCTTCAATCGCGGCTGCGCCCGCTTGCCCTCGAGCGACTCGAGCATCGCAGTCTCCTCGCCGCAGATATAGGCGCCTGCGCCGCAGTGGATGTGGACGGCGAAATCGAAATTCGAGCCCAGAATGCCCGTTCCCAGATAACCCTTTTCGTGTGCCTCGGCGATCGCCTGCTCCAGGCGACGGATCGCCGTCACATATTCTCCGCGGATGTAGACATAGGCGGTTTTGGCCCCAATCGCATAGGCGCTTACCGCCAGCCCCTCGATGAGTTGATGCGGATCGCGCTCCATGATGATCCGGTCCTTGAAGGTGCCTGGCTCGCCCTCATCGGCGTTGCAGCAAAGATATTTCGGCTTGTCGACCTGCTTCGGCACGAAACTCCATTTCATGCCCGTCGGGAATCCGGCACCGCCGCGACCGCGCAGGTTGGACTGTTTGACGAGGTTAACGACCTCGTCAGGCGTGTATTCGCGCAGCGCCTTCGCCAGTGCCTGGTAGCCGCCGCCAGCCTCGTAGGTCGACAGCAGGTGACTGTCCGGCGCGGCGACATTCTTGAGGAGAACCGGCTCGAACATGGCGCTACTCTCCCTGCGGTCGCGTAGAGGGCTCGATGCTCGCGACCCGTTCCGTTGTAGCCCGCAGGTTGTCCAAAAGTGCATCTATCCGCGCGACATCAAGGGCACCATGGTAATCGTCGCCGACCTGCATCACCGGAGCCATCTCGCAGGCACCGAGGCACTCGACGGAGGAAAGCGTGAACATCCCGTCCGGCGTGGTGTCGCCCTTCCTGATCGCCAGCGCCGTTTCCAGATGCTTCAGCAGGTCCTCGGCTCCGCACAGCATGCAGGAAACATTGTCACAGAGTTGCAGATGGAACATGCCCACCGGCTCGGTATGGAAGAGCGTATAAAAGGTCGCCAGCTCGTAGACCCAGATCCGTTCGACTCCGAGAATGTCGGCGACTTCTTCCAGCACCTGACCAGGCAGATGGCCATGCTCCCTCTGCGCGATCAGAAGCGCGGGCATGATCGCAGAGCGCTGGTCGGGATACCGCGCCGCTGCGTCTTTTATCTTTTCGCGCATGGTCATTGCATTCAAATCCCTGCTACTTGTCCACCTCCGCCATCACTGGGTCGAGACTGCCGAGCACGGCGATCATGTCCGCCAGATAGCGGGCGTTGGTCACCCCGAACAGTCCCTGAAGGTTGACGAACGAGGGTGCCCGCACCTTCATGCGGAATGGTTTTGGCGACCCGTCGCTGATGATATAGAAGCCAAGCTCGCCCTTTGGCGCCTCGATCGCCGAATAGACCTCGCCCTTCGGCACCTTGAAGCCATAGGCCGACAGGTCGAAATGCTGGATCAGTGCTTCCATCGAGCAATGCACCTTGTCCTTGTCCACCGGGAAGGCGATTGTTGGCATGTCGATCTGGAACGGCCCCTCGGGCATCTGGTCGAGGCATTGCTCGATGATCCGGACGCTCTCGCGCATTTCCTCGACCCGACATTGCCAGCGCGCATAGCAGTCGCCCTCGTCGCGCGTGATGACGTTGAAGTCGAGCCGGTCATAGATCTCATAGGGCTCGTCGCGACGGATGTCCCAGTTGACGCCCGAAGCGCGCAGGTTCGGGCCGCTCAGGCCAAGATCGATGGCGTCCTCGGCGGAGATCACGCCGATCCCCTGCGTGCGCTTCAGGAACACCCGGTTGTTTTCGAGCAACCGTTCATAGTCGCGGATCCGGTTCGGGAAGATGTCGCAGAACTCCCTGATCTTGGGAAGGAAACCGTCAGGCAGGTCCTCGCGCACTCCGCCAACCCTGCAGAAGGACGTGTGCATGCGCGCACCGCTGATCATTTCCAGGAGGTCCATGATCATTTCGCGCTCCCGCATGGCGTAAAGCAAGGCGGTCATGGCGCCGAGGTCCATCGGCAGCGCGCCGGTGATCAGGACATGGCCGGAGATCCGCGCCAGCTCGGCCATCATCACGCGGATATATTGTGCGCGGATCGGTGCTTCTATGCCGAGGAGTTTCTCCACCGCCAGCGCGAAGGCGAGGTTGTTCGACGGTGGACAGAGGTAGTCGAGCCGGTCGGTGAGCGGAAAAATCTGGGTGTAGGTGAAGCTCTCCGCCAGTTTTTCGGTGCCGCGATGGAGGTAGCCGATGTGTGGGTCCACGCGCTTGACGTACTCGCCGTCCAATTCCAGGACGAGCCGAAGAACCCCATGCGTGCTGGGGTGCTGGGGGCCGAGATTGAGAAGCACCTCCTTGGTGTCGAACGCTTCGCCTTGAGGGCTGATCAATTCGGTGACTTCGGTCATTTTAAGTTCCCGGCGTGGAGCGGCCTCCCTTATGGAATGTTCTTGGTGGCGAGGTCGGGCTGCGTCGGTGGCGTGCCTTCGGCGCCAAACGGGTTCAGCTTGTCCTTGTAGCCACGGAGCGGAAAATCCTTGCGCTGCGGGAAGCCCTCGAACCCTTCCCACATGTAGATCCGGCGCAAGTCAGGATGGCCGTCGAACCTGATCCCGTACATGTCCCAGGCTTCGCGCTCATGCCAATTGGCGGTTCGCCAGACCCCCGTCACCGACGGGACCCGCGGCGGATCGGCGAGGCGGCATTTGATGCGAACGCGCCATTTGTTCGGTAGCGAATAGAGGTGGTACACCGTCTCGTAGCGTGGCATCTCAGGATAATGATCGACCCCGCAAATGTCCGACAGGAAGTTGAACCGCAACGCCGGGTGTTCCTTCAGAAACCGGCAAAGCTCGACGATCATGTCAGGCGGAGCGGCGAAGGCATGTACACCATGCGCGAAGCCAAGATCGTCGATTGCCTCGCCGAAACGCTCCGTGATCGTAGTGCGGATGAGGGGCGTCTCCACACTCATGACGCTGCAACCCGATCCAGAGGAGTCCCGGCCAGTGCTCGGGATTTTTTGATCTTCTCCTGAAGTAGCAGGAATCCATGCATCAGCGCCTCGGGCCGCGGCGGGCAGCCGGGCACATGCACGTCCACCGGCACGAAGGTCTCCGCTCCCTGCACCACGGCATAGGTGTTGTAGACCCCGCCCGAGATAGCGCAGGTGCCCATGGCGATAACCCAGCGCGGCTCCGGCATCTGGTCATAGAGCCTGCGCACGACGGGAGCGAATTTCCGCGTCACGGTGCCGGCGATGATCATCACGTCGGACTGGCGCGGCGAAGGCCGGAACACCACGCCGAACCGGTCGAGATCATAGCGGGCGCACCCCGCCGAGATCATCTCGATGGCGCAGCAGGCAATTCCGAAGGTCTCGGGCCACAGCGCCGATTTTCGGCTCCAGTTGATAACGCTCTCGGCCGTGGTGAACAGCACGCTGTCGCGGATCGCATTGTTTACGCCTCCCATTCCAGCGCTCCCTTCAGCCAGGCGTAGGCGAAGCCCACAAGAAGCAGCACTATGAAGACGAACATCTCGACATAACCGACGAGCCCGATGTCTTTCAGGACAACGGCCCAGGGAAAGAGGAACATCGTCTCGACATCGAAGACGACCAACAGGATCGCGAGAATAAAGAACTGCACCCTGAAGCGGCCCCCGGCGGCGTCGCCTGCTGGGTCCATGCCGCATTCATAGGGCATGTTCTTTTCGGGATAGGGATTGGACGGGCGCAGCAGTGAGGAGACAAAAAGCGTCGCCCCTGTCACCAGAACAACTCCGGCGACCATGAAAAGAACCGGCAAGAATTCCATTGCAGTCATATCACTGCACCGGTTGCCCACTGCAGGCTTTTCTCGGGCCGCCGCCCCTGTTCAGGGCCGTAATGCGGTCGCCCGGGGAATCGACTTGGGCAATCCTTTCTTGAGCTTCGAGTTTATTCCGTCGGGCAGATCATTGCAAATTCAATCGGTCAGCCGCCAAACACCGAGTTTTGAGCAAGCCTCAGAAACCAGGCGGGAAACAGGCCGATGCCGATGGTGCCCAAGGCGGTGAAGGCGAGCGTGGCGCGCACCGAGGGCGTCAGCGCCGGGTCGAACGTCCTTTCCGGCTCGCGCATGTAGATCACCATGACGATGCGGATGTAAAAGTAGGCGGCGACGGCGCTCAGCAGCACCGCGATCACCGCCAGCATGACGAAACCTCGCTCGACGAGCGCGACCAGCACATAGAACTTGGCGAAGAACCCGGCCGTCGGCGGAATGCCGGCGAGCGAGAACAGATAGAGCAGCATCAGAAGCGCGAGCCCGGGACGGGACTTGGCGAAACCCGAGTAGTCTTCGATAACCTCGCCCGAGAAATTGGCGTTCCGCATCATGATGACGGTGGCGAAAATGCCGAGATTCATCAAAGAGTATATCAGCAGGTAGAGCATCACGCTGGCGATCCCGTCGGCGCCGCCGGCCACCACGCCAAAAAGGGCGAACCCGGCATGGGCGATGCTGGAATAAGCGAGGAGCCGCTTGAAATTATCCTGCACCAGCGCCACGAAACTGCCGAGCGCCATCGTCACCACGGCAATGACCGCGACGATGATCCAAACGTCCGAGGCTGCTACCAGCGGGTTGAGGAACACCCGCAGGATCACTGCGAACCCCGCCGCCTTGGGGCCGACCGACATGAAGGCGGTGATCGTCGTCGGTGCGCCTTCATAGACGTCCGGCAACCACATATGGAACGGCACCGCGCCGACCTTGAAGACCAGCCCCGCGACGATGAAGACCACCGCCAGCAACAATCCGGGATCGAGCGGATCGCCGGTGACCGCCGCAGCCATCCCGTCCAGCTGCGTCGTACCGGTGAGCCCGTAGACCAGCGAAACGCCGTAAAGGAAAATCCCGGTCGAGACCGCGCCAAGGATCACGTATTTCAGCGCCGCTTCGTTTGACCGCCGCTCTCGCCGCAGGAATCCGGTCAGCACATAGGTGCAGAGCACCATCAGTTCGAGGCCCACATAGATCGAGAGGAGATCGGTCGCCGAGGCCATGATCATCATTCCCGAAAGCGCAAAGAGCAGCAGGACATAGTATTCGCTGCTCCCGATCCCCTCGATATCCGCATATTTTCGCGAAAGGAGGAATGTCAGGATGGTGGCCAGGTAGAACACGAACTTGAAGAAGACCGCGAAGCGGTCGGCGACGAACATGCCCGTATAGGCCGGCCGCACCTCGCTCGAAAGAATGAGTGTCGCCAAGGCGGCAATCAGCACGATCGCGACGGAAGCCCAGACCAGGAAATATTCCTGCCCCCTGCGCACAAGTTGTCCCAGGATCAGCAGGATGCAGGCTCCAGTGATCACCACGATCTCGGGCAGGCTTGCGAGAGCCGACTGGAAAAGTGCTGCGGCTGTCATGGGCCGCTCCCCTTATCGTGCACCTGAGCCAGCAGATGCTTCACCGAGACGTCGATGATGCCGAGAAAGGGTTTCGGATAGAGCCCGACCCACAGCACTAACACGGCTAGCGGCAGGATCGCTGCCATCTCGCGGGCGTTCACGTCGCATATCTTGAACCGGGCGCCGACGCTGGCGGGACCGAGCGCGACTTTCCTGTACATGCCAAGCAGATAGGCCGCGCCCAGCAACGCGCCCAAAACGGCCGCCGCGCCGACGGCCAGGTTGGCCGCAAACCCGCCGGACAACACCAGCAATTCGCCTATGAACGAATTCGTTCCCGGCAGCGCCATCGACGATAGGGTGAACAGCGCGAGAAACGCTGTGTAGACCGGCGCCGCCTTCATCAACCCGCCATATTCGGCGATGCTGCGCGTATGTGTCCGCTCGTAAATCAGGCCGACGAACAGGAACAGGGCGCCCGTCGTTACGCCATGATTGAACATTTGCAGGATGCCGCCCTCGAGCCCGCGCAGGTTCATTGCAAAAATCCCCATCGTCACGAAGCCCATGTGGCTGATGCTGGAATAGGCCACCAGCTTCTTCAGGTCGTCCTGCGCCAGCGCAAGCAACCCGCCATAGACGATCGCAAGCGCCGAAAGCGAAAGCATCAGCGTCGAATAATACACCGACGCCTCCGGCAGCATCGGCAGCGAGAACCGCAGGAACCCGTAGGCGCCCATCTTCAGGAGCACCCCTGCAAGGATGATGCTGCCTGCCGTCGGCGCCTGCACATGGGCGTCCGGCAGCCAGGTATGGACCGGCACCATCGGCACCTTGACGGCGAAGGCGATCAGGAAGGCGAAGAACAGCCAGGACTGGACTGGGAACGGCAAATCCTGCGCTGTCAGCGCGAGGATGTCGAAGGTCTCGCCGCCGTTGAAATAGAGCACGATGACACCGATGAGGAACAGGAGGCTGCCCGCCAGCGTGTAGAGGAAGAACTTGAGCGCCGCATATACCCGGCCTTCGCCACCCCAGACGCCGATGATCAGGTACATCGGGATCAGCATCGCCTCCCAGAAGACGTAGAACAGGAACAGGTCGAGCGCGCAGAACACCCCCAGCATCAGCGCCTGCATGGTGAGCAGACTGACCATGAACTCCTTCACCTTGCGATCGATCGCGACCCACGAGGCGAGCACGCAGATAGAGCCCAACAGCGCTGTCAGGAACACGAAGAGCGCGCTTATCCCGTCGATACCAAGCGCATAGGTGATCCCGAGTGCCGGCACCCACGGGTGCGTCTCGGTGAACTGCATCGCGTGGGTCGTTGTGTCGAAGCTGGCCAGCATAGCGATGGAGAGAGCAAGGTCGAGGACGGTGACACCCAGCGCTGTCCACCGCACCGCATCGTCGCTGTGGAGGAACATCAGAACCACCGCCCCGGCGACGGGCGTGAACATGATGAGACTGAGTAGCGGGAACTCCATCGCACCCCCTACCGCCACGCCACGGCGAAGACGACGGTGGCTGCGATCACACCGGCGATCATCGCCAGCACGTAATGGGTCACGACGCCGGTCTGGAGCCGCCGCAGCGCCCCGCCGCCGCGCAGGGTCAAGCGGGCGACACCGTTCACGACGGCGTCAACGCCGGTGACATCGATCCGCAGTCCCATTCGCGCCGCCCCATGCAGGAAAGGCAACACAGCAGTCTCGGACACGTCGCTCACCGCCTTCTCGTAGCGCGCCAGCGGTTTTCCGGCGATCCACATGAAGACCCGTGCGCCCTTGCGGTAGAACCAATCGGTGTCGATGCTGATCGTGTTCTCGGGGTCGAGCGCCCTGAGGAATATGACAAAACCCAAGGCGGTGAACATCAGCACGCCAAGGCTCTCGGTGACATGGACGCCGGTGTAAGGTTCGTAGTCCACCGGATAGGGCAGAAGATCGTAAAGCGGCTGAGGGAACACCCCGATCGCGATGCAGAGCACCGCCGCCATGCCCATCGCAACCAGCATGTTGCGGGGCGGCTCCCGCGCCTCCAGCCCACGGTCGGTGCCAAAGAACATGTAGTATGGCAGCTTCAGTCCGGTGTGCAGGAACGTCCCCGCCGACGCCATCGTCAGCGCGAGCACCATCACAGCGCGGTGATCCTGTCCGGCGGCGGCCACCACCATCGACTTGGTGACGAAGCCCGAGAAGAATGGAAATGCCGAAATCGCGAAAGCGCCAACCATGTAGAGCGCCACGGTCACCGGCATGGTCTTGTAGAGCCCACCAAGCTCGGTGAGTTTGCGCCGGCCGGTGACGTAAATCACCGCCCCAGCACCCATGAACAAGAGCGCCTTGTAGAGGATATGTGCGAAGGCATGACTGGTGGCCCCGTTCACCGCCATCTCGGTGCCGACGCCGACGCCCGCCACCATGTAGCCCACCTGGCTAACGATGTGATAGGCCAGTAGCCGCCGGCAGTCGTTCTCCAGCACCGCGTAGACGACGCCGTAGAGCGCCATCGCGGTGCCGAGCCAAACGAGAAGTTCAGTTCCCGGAAACGCCCGCGCCAGCACATAGACGGCGGTCTTGGTGGTGAAGGCGCTCATGAACACCGCGCCGGTGACAGTCGCCTCCGGGTAAGCGTCGGTCAGCCATGCGTTGAGCGGCGGCACAGCGGCGTTGAGCATGAACCCGGCAAGGATCAGGTAAGCGCCGACGCCCATCTCGCCTGCGATCGGGCCGAAGAGCAGCGAGCCAGTCGAGAGCCCGTAGAGAATGACGCCGCCCAGTAGGACGACGCCGCCAGTGATATGGACCATGAGATACCGGAACCCGGCGGCGATCGCCTGTCGGCCGCCTTGGGCGAAGACCAGATAGGCAGAGGCAAACGCCATGCCTTCCCAGAACAGGTAGAGCGTCAGGTAGTCGCCGGCGAACACGATGCCGAGGGCGCTGCCGACGTAGACAAATGCAGCGACATGCTGGCCGGGGCGAGGCAGGTGCAGCGCATAGACCGTTCCGATCAGCGCCATGATGGTGAAAACGGTGGCGAAGACGATGCTCAGCTTGTCGACCTTGGCTATGAGGATTTCCTGCCCGATGAACTGCGTCGCGCCGTAGCTTCCCGGTTGTACCGTCAGCACGGCGAGGATCGCCAGCGCCGGGATCAGCAGCAGATAGGCTTTGCGGATCGATCCGTTCAGGAAAGGGATCGGCAGGGCGCCGAGAATGAACAGCAGGGCGGGATGGACGAAGTCAGTCATAATAGTCCTCGCGCCGCATGAGCCCAGCCCGATGGCCGAGGAACTTGGAAACGAAAATCAGCAGCACGCAGGATAAGAAGCCGTAGACGGCCGACCAGCCCGGCAGGCGGTCCCACAGGTATTCGGCGTGTTCGCGGTGGACCAGAAAGTCGGCGATGACGATCAGAACGAGCACCAGATAGAACAGCCGGCGGCGCTGGCTCGCATGTTCCTCGTCACCAAAGAAGTCGACGACACGCTTAATCATCTGACAACTCCTTCCGCCAGGGCGAGGAAATAGCCGGGAAAGATGCCCATCGACACCGACAAGATGGCGGTCGCAACCAGCGGGATCGTCATCATCGGAATTTCACGGACCGTCGCCGGGCTCTCCTGCGCTTCCGTCCCGAAAAAAGCGACATAGCTGACAGGCAGGAAATAAGCTGCGTTCAGGACCGAGCTCGCAAGGAGCACGACCAGGAACGCAATTTCGCCCGCCTCCACCGAGCCCCGCGCCAGATACCACTTGCTGACGAAGCCCGCGGTCGGCGGCACCCCGATCACGCTCAGCGAGGCGACGAAAAAAGCACCCATCGTCCAAGGCAGCCTGCGGCCGATGCCGGCCATGTCGCTGATATTCCGCTTTCCCGACGCGCAAAAGATCGAGCCGGCGCAGAAGAAGAGGGTGATCTTGGAGAACGCATGAGCCGCAATGTGGATGATGCCGCCGACCATCGCGACCGGCGACAACAGAACCGCGCCCAGAACGATGTAGGAGAGCTGGCTGACCGTCGAATAGGCGAGCCTCGCCTTCAGGTCGTCCCGCGTCAGGGCATAGACGGACGCCATCAGGATCGTGAAGGAGACCAGATAGGCCGTGGCGATGCCCAGCCCCAGCCCGCCCACCAGCCCCGTGCCGAAAATGTGGAATACCACCCGCAGCACGCAGAACACGCCCATCTTGACCACTGCCACTGCATGCAGGAGCGCGCTGACCGGTGTCGGCGCCACCATCGCGGCAGGCAGCCAGGCGTGCATCGGCATCACCGCAGCCTTGGCAAAACCGAAGAGATAGCAGAAATAGACGACAGTAAGCATCGGGGCCGAGGCATCGACCCGCGAGAGCAGCCCCCCCGCCACAAAATCGAGCGACCCCGCAATGTGGTAGGTCAACGCCAGCGCCGCGAGAAGCAGGCTTTTCGACGCGCCCATCAAATAGACGAGGTACTTGCGGCTGCCCGCCCATCCCTGTTCATCCTCGTGGTGGTAAACAAGCGGATAGGTCACGAGGCTAAGCATCTCGTAGAAGATCACCAGCGTGAACAGATTGGCGGAAAAGGCGCCCCCGACGGCCGCCGCGAGGCTGGTGGCGAAGCAGGCGAAGAACCTAGTCTGCGCATGCTCGTTCAAGTGGCGCATGTAGCCGATGGAATAGATCGCCGCCACGATCCACAAAAGCGACGAGACGGTGGCGAATACCATGCCGAGCGCATCTACCCGGAAAGCGAAGTCTATCCCCGGCAAAATTTCGAACAGGCGCAAATCGACCGTCCCGCCCGCCAGCACCGTGGGCGCCATCGAGACGACAATCGCGAACATGGCGATTGCAGCGAGCGGCGAGACGATATCGCGGAGCTTCTCGCGGTTGTGCAGAAGGAGAACGGCAAGGGCCGCCAGGCCTGCTATGGCGACGGCAAGCAGCGGCCGGATCGATATCACCGGGTCCAAAGCCGCTATCCTTTCATCATGGTCACTTCGTCGACCTTGAGGGTGGATTTGTTCCTCACGAGGGCGACCAGGATACCGAGGGCGACGGCAACTTCCGCCGCGGTGATTGCGATGACGAAGATCGCGAAGATCTGCCCGCGGAAATCGCCGTAGTAACGCCCGAAAGCGATGAAATTGATGTTGACCGAGTTGAGCAGCAGCTCCAGCGACATCAGCACGACCAGGATATTGCGCCTGACCAGCACGCCCGCTGCTCCGATCACGAACAGGACCACTCCGAGTAGAATGTACCACGAGAGCGGAACCATCATCCCTGCTCCTTCCGCGCCAGCACGATGGCGCCGACCAGGGCGGCCAGAAGGATGACGGACGCAGCTTCAAACGGCAGGAGATAGTCGGCGAAAAGTGTCGTGCTGAGCTGCCTGATCTGATCGCCGCCGCCCATGGCAGCGGGCTCCGTGATCGAAAAGCGGTCGCTCCAGAGCACCAGCACAAGCATCTCGATCCCAAGCAGGATGAGCAGCACCATGGCCGGCAGGTTGCGGCCCGGCAAGAACCGCTGCAACACCGCTTCACGTACATCGATCATCATGATCACGAACAGGAACAGGACCATGATCGCGCCGACATAGACGAAGATCTGGATCACCGCGAGCAACGGCGCCTCGAGCATAACGAAGATTGCCGAGATGTTGAGGAAACACGCCATCAGCGCCAATGCGCTGTGCACCGGATTCCGGGCCAAGACCACCGTCAGGGCCGTGATCACGGACACCGTAGCGAACAGAAGAAAGAACCCCGGATCCATCGACGCCGACCCTCCGACGCGAACCGCTACCCGGCGCGAGACGGCCGGATTTGAGATTGCGCCGCAACTTCCGATGCGTTCACAAATTGTGCCCTAATATTGGATTTTTCACAAGATTATTGTCATTGGCGGAGCAAGACCGGGTCGGTCCGGATGTGGCGAAGGTCGCTTGCGAAGCGCGCGCTTTCGATAGCGCCGTACCGATTTTATTGTTCCATAGGCAAATGGCTTGAGCCGGTCGGTACCGACGTTTTGTTACGGCGTAGTGGGAAATTTCTTCCAAATAACACCGGCTGTTTCGCCGAAGTTACAAGTCTCTGTGGCTTCAGGCCCCCGCAAGAAGGCGAAGCCGACGCAGCGGGACAGAAAACACAAATCCTGAAACCGAAACCAAACTTCCTTCCAAAAATCAAACGCTCTTCGTGGAGCAGCCCGCTCGGCGGACAATCGATTCACTCGATCGATTACTTATCCGCCTCGCCTCGCCAGGCTCATAACCTGAAGGGTGAGCGGTCGCTCGGGCCTCGCCCGATAAAACAGTCCACTGGACTGTTTTAAGACCCGAACGGGGCAAAGCATGCCCCCGCAACCAGATTCCCCAATACACTCCAGAGACCAAAACACAAAAGCCCTCCGACAAGGAGGGCTTTTTGCGTTTCCAGATGTGATCGAGGAGTTAACCCCTCAGCAGGGGGCCGCAACAAGGCCAGGCGATGATGAATGGCCGATCTGCCTATATGCCCGTTCGAGCGTCTGAACCACGTCCTCGCCTCGATAGGTGAAGCGTGCATAGTTCTCGAATCAACCCATTTATCGGTTCTTAAACAAAGAATGACAGCTTAGCTCCAATCGGTGGCGAGGGTGCATTCGTGGTAAATGGTTTGATGTCGCGGGTTCGCATTCAGACGAAGGTGCTCGTACTTTTGGCGCCATTCGTCATTAGCCTATGCGCAGTGGGACTGACGGGGTACTACGCGTCCAGCCTTCTCGAGGGACGGATGGAGATCTCCAACCACGTTTTGCAGTCCCTGAACGGGTTCAAACATGTTTCTTCCAGCATGACCGGCTTTCTGATGAAGCCGTCGCAGGAAGCTCGTGATACCGCGCTTGCGGACGCCCGAGAGCAACTGGCAAACCTGAAGCAGACGATCGAGAGGCTAAGGGCGACGACTGATGTGGGGCTTCTTGACCGGGCGCTTGATCAATCGCAAATCATTCCACAAAAGATCGAAGCGATTTGGCAAATCGCAACGGGACAGCAGAAAATTCTCAGTGATGTGGACGCTGCTTCCGCGGCACTTCTTGACCTGCAAGGGCAGGTTGGCAAGCGCTCGTTCATGCTGATGGCCAGTGCGAAAAAGATGGAAAATGCCAACAAGAGCGGCCTGAGCAATTCCGTTTCCATCAGCGCCGCCGCCAGTGTCGCGACAAAACTTCGCAATGACTATGCGAACGCGACGACGCCGGCTGACAAAGTTAGCCTGCTAGCCAAATATGCGCCCGATTTGCAAAAGGCCAAGGAGCAGCTTTCGCCTGCTGTAGCGACCGAAGCCCTCGCCGCGCAGTATGCCGCTGCTGTGGATGCCATCGCCAACGCTTCGAAGGTGTCGCCTGACACTTTGGATGTCCCAACAACGGATGCCGCCGTCGCCAATCTTGCTGCAACTGGCGACAGTCTCAAGACGATTGGCGACGATCTGATGCGGACCTCCGTGCTTGCGCTTGCCGCGTCGGACAAGGATATCTCTCAGGCGACGAATGTCGGCAACGAACTGCGCGCCATCGTTAACAGCAATAACGAGATCCGCGTCGGCTTCGCCGAACTCGCCGGCAATCCAGACGACGCGCGAGTGAAGAAAGTCCAGCAGTCGATCTACATGTATCAGACCGAGCTCGGCCGTCTCGCCGGCGTGGTGAACGACGATCCGGTCTTTGCCGAAATTCCGAAGAAGGCTCAACCCGTCCTCGATTTGCTTGCGGCGAACGCGGCAGCGCTCTCCGAAGGTGCGGTGCGCAAGCTGGCTGAGTTCGACAGCGCTGCTGGGCAGATCGACAACACCTGGAACCTGCTTGCTCAATTCGCCGAGACACAGAGGCAAAATGCTGGGCAGGATCGTCAACAGGCCAATAGGATATCCGGCGGCGCGATTGTCATCGGCATACTGATCGCTATGACCGCGGGTGCGGCGCTGGTCGTCACCCTGAAGGGACCGATCACCCAGATTACCGCAGCGATGCGCAAGATCGCAGAGGGAAGGCTCGATACCGCAATTACCGGCGAGGCACGGGGCGACGAAATCGGGGAAATGGCGCGTGCGCTTTCCGTCTTCAAACAAAATGCCCTGTCGAATGTCGAAATGGAACAACAGGCCGAGATCGCGCGTAGTGATGCGGAATCTGAGCGCGCCCTCAACGAACTCGAGCGACGTAGCGCCAAAGCCCAGGTTGACGCCGCAATCGAGGCGCTTGCAGAGGGACTCACACGGCTGTCGCGCGGGGAGTTGAATTTTTCGATCGATACGCCCTTTGCCTCCGAACTCGACCGGATCCGCACCGATTTCAACATGTCGGTGGCGGGTCTCAGGGAGACGCTCTGCGATATCCGCGAGACGTCTTCTCTTATCAGCGACAATGGCCGACAGATGGCGGAAGCCGTTGATGACCTGGCCAGCCGAACGGAAAAGCAGGCGGCTGCACTTGAAGAAACCGCAGCGGCAGTGGAGGAGATTTCTTCCGCCGTCAACACCTCTTCGGGACGGGCAGCAGCAGCGCTTGCGCTTGTCCAACGCGCCAAACAGGGCGCCGACGCCTCGGCTTCGGTGGTCCAAAACGCGGTTTCGGCCATGGGACGGATTGAGGACGCGTCGGGCAAGATTGTTCAGATTGTCAGCGCCATCGACGCCATCGCTTTCCAGACCAATCTCTTGGCCCTAAATGCGGGAGTCGAAGCGGCAAGAGCGGGTGAGGCCGGCAAGGGCTTTGCTGTCGTGGCACAGGAGGTGCGGGAGCTGGCGCAGCGATCGGCTCGCGCAGCCAAGGAAATCGGCGAACTCATCAACAATTCCGTCCGCGAGGTTGCGTCCGGCTCCGAATTCGTCGGCCGCACCGGCAATGCGCTGATGGAGATTTCCAGCGAGATCGTCCACATCGTCGGTCATATCGAGCTCATCGCCTCGTCAAGCCGCGACCAAGCGACGACACTCCATTCGATCAACGCATCGGTGAACGATATTGATCGAATGACGCAACAAAATGCGGCGATGGTGGAAGAGACGAATGCTGCCACCCGACAGCTATCGTCCGAGGCGCTTGCACTTACCGACATGATTGCACGCTTTCGGCTTGAAGGCCGCGAGAGCCCGGCTTCAAGAGGGTACGAGGCTGCGGCATAACAGCAGCATGTATTCGCAGAACCTGTTAATTTGCTTTGAGATGCATGGTTTCCGATCAGAAGGCTGATGAGTGATACGTTTCCCTTGATCAGTTTTCAGGCGCACGATCGTTGCTAAAATAGCAATATTCTAATATACGTGGAGCCGGCGTTTTAATATTTTCGCAGCGGCAAGCAACGTCCCTCCAATTGGCGGGCGTTTATTATCCTATTCAGCAGGGTGTTCGACTTCATGAAGTAGATCAGAGATTTATGGGGGGAGGAATAATGCGAAAATGGGCATCTTCTTTACTGACGGCTCCGCACGCAAGGTGTCGTCTTCCGTTTACAGTCTCGGGATTGCCAGCGCTCTTTGTCGTGGTGCTCTTTGCCGGTGTCGCTTCCGCGCAGGCGCCGACTGAAGAGCAGCGCAATGCGATCAGGGCGGAATG
Source organism: Rhizobium sp. WYCCWR 11152 (assembly GCF_013087615.1). Taxonomy (NCBI): domain Bacteria; kingdom Pseudomonadati; phylum Pseudomonadota; class Alphaproteobacteria; order Hyphomicrobiales; family Rhizobiaceae; genus Rhizobium; species Rhizobium sp. WYCCWR 11152. Next base: position 21,001 of record NZ_JABFCP010000028.1, read on the forward strand.
CCGCTCCGATTTCATAGCGCAATGTTCAGGGGTGACGCCGGGCGGCATCGAGGCGCTCACCTGTCTGCAACAGCATAATGCCACACTGTCAGCGGGCTGCCGGAAGGCGGTGTCGGCGGTGAGCAAACCCAAGTCGACATCTGCGGAGCCGGCTCCGGCGGCGCCAGCAACGACTGGGGCGACCAGTCCGGCACCTGCGACGGGCGCACCGGCGCATCAGCCGACGCAGGCGCAGCGCAACGCCGTCAAATCGGCCTGCCAACGCGATTTCCTGGCGCAATGCTCCGGCGTCACACCGGGCGGCTCCGAAGCACTCAGTTGCCTGCAGCAGCACAATGCCGCTCTGTCGGCGCCGTGTCAGCAAGCCGTTGCGGCATTGGGAGGATCAACCGGCGGAGGATCAGTCGGATCAACCCCAGCCGCCGGCGGTGCCGCGGCGACGGTTGCGACGACGCCTGCTCCTCGAGCCATGATGCCGGCCTTCTCGCCACGCGAGGAACTGATGATCCTGCGCGAAACCTGCGGATCGGATTTTCAGGCGCTGTGTCGCATGGTGCCTTTGGGCGGAGGGCGAGCTATGGCTTGCCTGCGGGACAATCTGCAACGCGTGTCGCCTGCCTGTCATAGGGTGCTGACCTCGGGACTATAGCGTCTGTTCGAATCTCCGGCTGAGGAGCCCCCCAACGGCAACCTGCTTCCGCGCGAAACCGCAAGTGATCGCGCGACAGGCTGTTGCCACAGCCTTACTGAACCTTCGATATCTCCGTTTCGGCGAGGCCCGCGGTCTTTGTGCGCCCTTTCCAATATTCCTCGAGGCGCTGCAACAGGACGTAGAAGGACGGGACAAAGAGCACGGCGAGGCAGGTCGAGGCGATCATGCCACTGAAAACAGATATGCCGATCGATTTGCGGGCGGATGCGCCGGCGCCGGTCGCCAGCACCAGCGGCAGGACGCCGAGGATAAAAGCGAAGGACGTCATCAGAATTGGCCGGAAACGCAAGCGGGCGGCTTCGACGGCCGCATCCAGTATTTCCATGCCTTCCGCCCGCCTTTCCCTAGCATATTCGACGATCAGGATGGCATTCTTCGACGCAAGCGCGATCAGCAGGATAAGGCCGATCTGCGTATAGAGGTTGTTGGCAACGCCGGCTGCCATAAGCGCTGCCACCGTGCCGAGGAGAGCGAGCGGCACGGCGAGAAGGACTGCCAGCGGCAAGAGCCAGCTTTCATACTGGCCGGCGAGCACGAAATAGACGAGGAGCATGGCAAGCGCGAAGATGAAATAGATCTGCCCGCCCACGGCCTTCTCCTGATAGGACAGCGCCGTCCACTCGAAGCCCGTGCCCGGCGGCAGTGTCTGATCGGCAATCTGCTCCATGACGTCGAGCGATTGGCCGGAACTGAAGCCGGCGGCAGGCCCGCCAACGATGGTTGCGGACGGGTAGAGATTGTAGAGGCTGATCAGGGAGGGGCCTTGTGTCGTCGTGACATCGACGACCGTGCCGAGCGGCACCATCGTGCCGTCACCGGCCTTGACCTTCAGATTGCGGATGTCTTCAGCGCTGACCCGGAAGTCGGAAGCGGCTTGCGCATAGACCTGGAAGGTGCGGCCAAATTTGTTGAACTGGGTGACATAGCTCGATCCGACATAGCCGGAGAGAGCGGAGAAGACCTGGCCCACCGTAATTCCCAGCGTCTCCGCTTTTATCCGATCAACGGAAACCGCGAGTTGCGGCACGTTCGAGCGAAAAGGCGTGCTCAGCCTTTGCAGCGACGATTGGGCACTGCCGTTCTTGACGATCGTATCGGCAAGCGATTGCAGCAGCGGGTAGTCGGAAATGCCGTTCCTGATCTCGACCTGCATGGTAAAGCCGCTGGCATTGCCGACGCCCTGGATCGGAGGCGGCACGACCACCAGCGTCTTGGCGGCCAGCACACTTTGCAGCGCGCCATTCAAATGCTGGTAGATCGACAGCAGATCTTGTCCCTTTTCCTTGCCGCGCTCGTCCCAATCCTTCAGCACGACATAGGCGACGCCGGCATTCTGCAGGCTGGCATTGTTGTCGAGAACGGAAATGCCGCTGATGGTCAGCACCTGATCGACGCCGGGCGTGGCTTCGGCGATCTTGCCGACCTCTTCCATCACCGTGTCCGTGCGTTCCTTCGACGCGCCATCTGGCAACTGCGCGCTGATCAGCACATAGCCTTGATCCTCGATGGGCAGAAACGCAGTCGGCAGCCGGGCGAGCCCCCAGACGGCGACACCGATCAGCGCAAGTGCTGCTATGACCATGATGCCGCTGTGGCGGGTCATCGATCCGATCAGCCCGGCATAGCTGCGTTCACCCCTGTCATAGACCCTGTTGAAGCCGCGATAGAAGATGTTGCGTTTCTCGGGCGCGGCCGGCGGCCGCAGCCAAAGGGCGCATTGCGTCGGTTTCAACGTGACGGCATTGATCGCGCTGATCAGTGCCGTGGCGGCGATGACGAGCGCGAATTGCCGGTAGAGCTGTCCGGTCAGGCCGGGCAGGAAGGCGGCCGGAATGAAAACGGCCATCAGCACCAGCGTGATGCCGATGACCGGGCCGAGCAGTTCCTCCATCGCCTTTTCGGCCGCCTTTCGGCCGGACATGCCCGCCTCGATGTGTCGGGCGACTCCCTCGACGATAACGATGGCATCATCGACGACGATGCCGATGGCGAGAACGATGGCAAACAGCGTCGACAGGTTGACGGTGAAGCCCAGTGCCGCCATGGCCGCGAAGGCGCCGATGATGGTGACCGGAACTGTGGTCGCCGGCACCAGCATCGCCCGCCAATCCTGCAGGAAAACGAGAATGACGATGAGAACGAGAACGCCGGCCTCGATCAAGGTGACGTAAACTTCGTCAATGGAAGCCTCGACGAATTTCGTCGTGTCGAACGGCACGTGATATTCGAGGCCCGGCGGGAAGCTCTTCGAGAGCTCCTGCATTTTCGTGTTCACCGCTTGGGCCACCGCGATGGCATTCGCCTCCGGCAGCTGAAAAATGCCGATCCCAGCCGCCGGTCGGCCGTTCTGCATGAAGGACTGGCTGTAAGTCTGGGCGCCGAGTTCGACGCGGCCGATATCGCGGATGCGGGTAATGCGGCCGCCCTGTCCGCTCTCGACCTTGACGACGATGTTTTCGTAGTCGGCCGCCTCGTTCAATCGGCCATTGACGTTCAGCGTGTATTGGAAGACCTGCCCCTTCGGCACCGGCGGAATGCCGATCTGGCCGGCGGCAACCTCCTGGCTCTGCTGCTGCACGACGCTGACCACATCCTGTGGCGTCAGGCCGCGTGCCTGCAGCAGGTTCGGATCCATCCAGATGCGCATGGCATACTGCCCGGCACCGAACACCGTGACGTTGCCGACACCCGGCAGGCGGGCGAGTTCATTCTGCAGATTGATGACGGCGTAGTTCGACAGGAACAGGCTGTCATAGCGGCTGTCGGGCGAGGTCAGGCTGACGAAGCCGAGGATCGCCGTCGACTTCTTTTGCGTCGTCACACCCTGAAGCTGCACCGCTTCGGGAAGCGATGACATCGCTATGGCGACGCGGTTTTGCACCAGAACCTGGGCCTGGTCCGGATCCGTTCCGATGGCGAAGGTCACGGTCAGGGAATAGGTGCCGTCGCTGGCGCTCGTCGACTGCATATAGAGCATGTCCTGCACGCCGTTGACCTGCTGCTCGATCGGCAGCGCGACGGTATCGACGAGGGTCTGGGCGCTGGCGCCCGGGAAGCGCGTCGTCACCAGCACCGTCGGCGGAACGACATTCGGATATTGCGCCACAGGCAGCTGGAACAGGGCCACCGCGCCGATGAGCACGAAAACCAACGCCAGAACATTGGCGAGTATCGGTCGCTCGATGAAGAAACGCGAGATCATGCTGGTGTCCTTAGACGTTCAGATGAAGCATGGCGGCGGATTCATTGCGTGGTGGTCTTGGCCTTGGCATCGCCGGCGGCATTGGCCGTCGGGTTCATTTCCATCTTCTCGGGGGTGACCTTGCTGCCGGGAATGGCCTGCTGGATACCTTGGGTCACCACCCAGTCAGCCGGATCGAGGCCGGACTGGATAACCCGAAGCGGACCTTCACGCTGGCCGGTCTTGACCTGCTTCTGCTCAACGACGTCGTCCTTGCCGAGAACAAGCAGGTAGCTGCCCAGCTGGTTTGTCCCGATGGCGTCGTCGCGCACCAGCAGAGCCTTGTCATTATGGCCGACCGGCACCCGAACCCGCACGAAGAGACCGGGCAGCATGGCGTGGTCCTTGTTGTCGAAGAGGGCGCGCACCTGAAGCGTGCCTGTGGAGGCATCGAGCTGCGGCGAGACGTAATCGAGATGTCCCTTATGCGGGTAGCCTTCCTCGGTCTGCAGGCCGAGTTCTGCCGGAATGCTTGGAAGATCCGTCTGCTTGAAGGTGCGCCCCTGCCTTGCCAGGGTTTCCTTGATCATCAGCACCTGGGTTTCGCTGACGTTGAAATAGGCATAAAGCGGATCCGTCTGAACGATGCTGGCGAGTTTGGTGGGACCGGATACGCCGACGAGCGCGCCGATATCGACGAGGTGATCGGTGACGGTGCCGTCGAACGGGGCAAGCACCTCCGTATATCCGAGGTTGATCGTCGCGAGATCGAGATTGGCCTGAGCGTTGAGGATGGATGCATTCGCCTCGTCGAGGGTCGCCTTGGCGCTGTCAACCGCGGTCTGGGTGGTGACCTGTTGCTTCGACAGATTGAGCTGGCGGTCATACTCCTGCTTTGCGCCGACTTGGGAAGCCTGCTGCGAGGCGAGTGACGCCTTCGCCTGATCCAGTTGCGCCTGATAGGTGTTGCGTTCAATTCCGAAGAGCTTGGTGCCCTTCATCACCGTCATGCCGTCCTGGTAGTCGATCGATTGGACGTAGCCTTGGACGCGCGCCTCGATATCGACGGAGTTGAGCGGCGCCGTGTTGCCGGTGAGTTCGAAATAGAGCGTCACCGGTTGCTGGATCGGCTGGGCGACCCGAACCGGAGGTGGAGGAGGGGCAACGTAAGTATTGCCGCTTTCCTCACAGCCACTGAGAATTGCCATGCCGGCGAGCACCACAGACAGGTGCAGACCCTGATACAATCTCACACGCATTGCCGCCGCCCCGATGTTTACGAGCCTACTACATAATTCATCAAATCGAATCGGTTTGTTGAATTATGAAGCAATTTCAACGAGCTACTGCGTCTTTTGCGCGTCTGAATAGACGCGCGGCGCCGTAGTCTTCATGCGTGCCTCGGTGGAGACGACCCCTCTCCGAAAAGTTCCGGGCATGCGATATTATGTCGCGGCATTGCTAAAAATTGCAATAGCTGCTGGTGCACAATTAAACTGTGAGCTCGTCCTCGACGGATGCCATGATGCGGCTATGGTTTCCCCAGCCGTTCGATGGCAAACTGTAGTGGTGCATCCGAAACACGGATCAGCCCAACATATGGGTTCGCCATATCCGAAACCAGGAAGATGGCGCCGGCGACGGACAGGGCGCAGACGAGCAGAATTGACAGCACCGTCGGATTGGCCGGCGCCTGCAGCCCGAAGGTCGCAAAGAGCAGCGAAAGCCAACAGACGAGAACGGTCAAAAAAGCCCAGGGCAAGCCCTCTTTGCCGGATTCGACCAACAGCCAGTGGGTCTCGGCCACCATGCCGCTCACTTCCAGCGCACGCGCCTGGAGAGAGTGCTGCACGGCATCCCTCGGCGCCAGGGATCGAAGGTCGGCCTGAACCGCCTCGATATCCTGATATTCCCCCGGCGCATTGCCGGATGTCTCGTCGATGGTCTCGGCAGTCCAGCCACGGCTCAGCCGTTTCTCGATGAGTTCACGCAGCAATTGACGTGCCTTGTCGGTTTCCGGCCCGTATTGCGCCATGACCCGGTCAAGCAGGAGTACCCGTGCCGCCGCCGTTCTCATTTCCACTTCGGCATTGTCATAGGACGACTTGGCGGATGCGATCAGAAGGCCGAGCGCCAGGGCCGACAGCGTTCCCACCACTGCGGTCGCCAGCCTGATGACGTCCTTGGATTCTGCATTGAGATGGTGATCCGGCAAGCGGCCGCGCACCATCAATCCTAACGATGTTGCCATCGACAGGAAAACAAATACAAGCCCGCCAACCAACAGTGAGCCCAAGCCCTGTCTCCGTATCGCCACGTAAGTCCTGCAGTCACCTTGCAAGCTGTGCTGCTATCATAGCGGAAGACAGACCAAGCGCGGAACTCTTTACTTTCCTGATCTTGTGCGGCCGCAATCGGGCGGGTTTCATTGCTGGAAAATCAGCAGCACGTAAGCCAGAAAAAGCACCAGATGGACAGCACCTTGCATGAGATGCGTGCGGCCGCTGGCAAAGGTGATGATGCTAACGGCAAGAGTGAGCAGGAGCATCACCAGATCTCCATGTTCCAGGCCGAGGGTTACCGGGTGCCCGTAAAGACGGCTGATGACAAGCATCGCCGGCACGGTCAGCCCGATCGTCGACAATACCGAACCAAGGAAGATGTTGACGGCGCGCTGAAGATTGTTGGCGATGGATGCACGCACGGCGCTGATTGCCTCGGGCGTCGCCACAAGGATGGCCATGACAACACCGCCAAATGCGGTTGGGGCATGCAGGGTTTCGATAATGTAATCGATCGGCCGCGCAAGCTGTTCGACCAGAAAGACGACGGGACCCATATAGGCGAAAAGCAGAATGGCATGAGGCCAGACCGGCCCGCGGGGAGGAGCATGTTCACCATGATGCTCGTGCCGATTGCTGTCGTCGGCGAAATAGTCCCGATGACGGCCGGCCTGAAGAAACAGAAACGTAGCGTAAAGACCGACCGATATTATACCCAGTATCAGTTGTCTCGATGCGGATGGATGCTGTCCGTCTGGGCCCGCAAGAAATGTCGGCATCACCAGGCTCAGGGTCGCCAGCGGGACGATGACCCCGAGATAGGCGTTGGCGCCCTGCAGGTTATGCTGTTGTTCCGGTCGCCGCCATGCGCCCAGCAGCAAGGACAGGCCGACCATGCCGTTCAGGATGATCATGACGACCGCAAAGAGCGTGTCGCGCGCAAGCGTGGGGTTGTTCTCGCCGTGAAGCATGACGGCGGATATTGCCATCACCTCGATCGAGGTGATGGCGAGCGTCAGAATGAGGGTGCCGTAAGGCTCCTTCAACCGCTCCGCCAGGTGATCCGCATGCCGCACGACCGACAGAGCGGAGCCGAGGACGACGGCAAACAGCCAGACGAAAACCACAGTGAACCAAAGGGGATCGGAAAGCTGCCCGAAGAGCTGCTCCTGGAAGGTAAGGAACGCCAGGCTGGTCGCGACGCTGACGCCGAGGAACCATTCCTCGCGCACCAGGCTGGTTGCGCCGACGGCGCGCAATGCCGGACCCTCCGTCATCGAAACCATCCGCCTTCTGGCAAATGCCGCCGCAATGCGATCATCAACACCATGGTGTCCGCCCGCTGTTCTCCTGCCCGTCCCATGAGCAGGACGCAGACGAGGCTGCCTCAAGGCGAACCGAAGCTCAAGCCAGATCGTGTGTCACTGAATAAAACTTGCAGGACTCTGTCGTGTCATCACCCACTGATCTCGACAAAGTAGCAATCGCGGGCGATCGATCACGCCACGTCTTCCGTTATTCGCGGCCGGTCGCCGGGATTGCCGCGCCGGTGACGACGGCTGCGGCCGGCGAAATCAGGAAGGCGATGAGGCAGGCGATCGATTGCGGCGATACCCAGCCGTCCGTCTTCGCATCGGGCATGGCCGCGCGATTCTCAGGCGTGTCGATCGTCCCGGGCAGGATGCAGTTGGCGGTGATGCGGTCGTCGCGGCATTCGGCAGCGATCGCCTCGGTCAGCCGGATGACGGCGGCTTTCGAGGCGGCGTAAGCGGCCTGCTTGGCGCCGGCCTTCAGGCCCGGCGCGGCAGCGATATGAACGATACGGCCGTAGCCGGCCGCCTTCATGGTCGGGAGAACCGCGGCGCTGATGGTCAGCGCAGTGCGGGCGTTTGCGGTCATCATCGTCTCCCACTGCGCGGGCGCCTCCGGCCCGACCGGCCCCATCTGGAAACCACCGACGGTGTTGACCAATGCGCTCACGCCGCCGAAGCGCTTGACGGCCCGGGCGACAGCGGCGGCACAGGAAGCATAATCGGTGAGATCCGTTCCCGCGATCGACAGAAATTCCGTAGAGGCAGGAAGATCGCCGGCCAAGGCTTCCAGCTCATGGCTCGAACGGTTCATGCAGACGAGTTTTGCGCCGGCATTGGCAAGCTCGCGGACAACGGCGCTGCCGAGGTTGCCGCCGGCTCCGGTGACGATCACGGCTTTCTGGTCTTTCATGACAATCGATCTCCTGACGGTGCCCGCGCTGGACGGTGCCGCGCATTGTTGATCCAGGCTGCGCTGCAGCGCAAGCCCGCCGCCCAAGACAAGGTCAGATGTTTGCGAAACGGCCCGCGGAGCTATCCGCGGGCCGTTCGTCTTTGATCGTCTGCCGGACCAGCTTTCAATGATATTTCTCGCGCTCGCGGCCGAGGATGACAGGCGCGTCGAGGCCGGCGATGGGACGGGTGACATCGGCCGGGATGTCGCCGGTGAGCTGCAGGTCGAGATAGCGAGCGCAGCAGACCCGCAGGAAGGACGTGAAGTTGCCGAGATCGTGGCCTGCATCGATCGATTCATGATGCAGCCGGGTGATCAGCTGGACGACATTCATGCCGTCGCGGCGGGCGATTTCCTCCAGCTTCGACCAGAAGAAATTTTCCAGCCTGACGCTGGTGACCATGCCGTCGATGCGCAGCGACCGGGTGGCGCTTTCCCAGAGCCGAGCATCCGCCTTGATGAACAGTTCACACATATCGTCCTCCCCGGTGCCGCCCTCCTCAGGCGGCGTTGGTTTCGAGCAGTGTTGCGGCATCGAGCACGGCCATGAACTGGCGCAGCCACGACGGATGCGCCGGCCAAGCGGGCGCCGTGACCAGATTGCCGTCCGAGACTGCATCGCTGATAGCGATGTCGGCATAAATGCCGCCAGCAAGTTCGACCTCCGGCCGGCAGGCGGGATAGGCCGAGCAGGTGCGGCCCTTCAAAACGCCGGCTGCGGCGAGCAGTTGTGCGCCATGGCAGATGGCGGCGACGGGTTTTCCTGCGTCGAAGAAGTGCCGGACGAATTTGAGGACGTCGGCATTGAGGCGAAGATATTCGGGCGCGCGGCCGCCGGGGATGACGAGGGCATCGTAATCTTCGGCGCACACACTGTCGAAAGTGGCGTTCAGCGCGAAATTATGGCCGCGCTTTTCGGAATAGGTCTGGTCGCCTTCGAAATCGTGGATGGCGGTGGCGACGGTCTCGCCAGCGTTCTTGCCGGGGCAGACCGCATGGACCGTATAGCCGCAGGCGAGCAGCGTCTGGAACGGCACCATCGTTTCATAATCTTCGGTGAAATCACCTGTTATCATCAGGATCTTTGAAGCTGGCATCGTTTCCTCCCTTTGAAACCAACTGGCGGAGAGTAGCAAAGAGCTGTGGAGAGCAGGTACTATGGGAATACTACAGGCAAAATTCGCACCCGATAAGGCGACCATTAAATCGCCCTGACCTTCACATCAGGCAATGCGCAAGCCTCGCCGCCGCCGAAGAGGCGGGAACGGGTCAGGAAGCGCTTCTCGCGGCCGTTGTCGAGCGAGAACATGCCGCCGCGGCCGGGCACGACGTCGATGATCAGCTGCGTATGCTTCCACGCCTCGAACTGGCTGGCGCTGATATAAACAGGTACGCCGCCGATCTCGCCGAGCTTGACGTCGCTGTCGCCGATCATGAATTCGTTAGCCGGATAACACATGGGCGAGGAGCCGTCGCAGCAGCCGCCGGACTGGTGGAAGAGGATATCGGGATGATCCCGCTTGATTTCTGCGATCAGATCGAGAGCTGTGTCGGTTGCCAGAACACGCGCTTCGCCGTTGACGGTGGTTTCCATCATTCTTCCTCCAAAGTTTCGGGAGGAGAATTCCCCTCCCCAACCCCTCCCCACAAGGGGAGGGACTTACGATGCCGCTCCGATAGCTCACCTCGTTGAAGTTTCGGCAAGAAGATACGTTTTTGGAGCGAGGCAATTCAACGCGTTAAGCCCCTCCCCCTTGTGGGGAGGGGTTGGGGAGGGGTTTTGACACTCCCTCCCGCCAAGCTAGAAGCTTCTCAGAAGAAGCCAAGCGCTTTCGGGCTGTAGCTCACCAGCATGTTCTTGGTCTGCTGGTAGTGGTCGAGCATCATCTTGTGGGTTTCACGGCCGATGCCCGACTGCTTGTAGCCGCCGAAGGCGGCATGGGCCGGGTAGGCGTGGTAGCAGTTGGTCCAGACGCGGCCGGCCTGGATTTCGCGGCCGAAACGGTAGCAGCGATTGGCGTCTCGGCTCCAGACACCGGCGCCAAGACCGTAGAGCGTGTCGTTGGCGATTTCGAGAGCTTCCTTCTCGTTCTTGAAGGTCGTGACCGAAACCACCGGTCCGAAGATCTCCTCCTGGAACACACGCATCTTGTTGTGACCCTTTAAGATCGTCGGCTTGACATAATAGCCGTTCGCCAGCTCGCCGCCGAGATCGTTGCGCGAGCCACCGGTCAGCACCTCGGCGCCTTCCTGCTTGCCGATGTCGAGATAGGCGAGGATCTTTTCCAGCTGCTCCGTCGAAGCCTGGGCGCCGATCATCGTCGCGGTGTCGAGCGGGTTGCCCTGCTTGATCGCCTCGACGCGCTTGACGGCCTTTTCCATGAAGCGGTCGTAGATCGATTCCTGGACGAGGGCGCGGCTCGGGCAGGTGCAGACTTCGCCCTGGTTGAGGGCAAACATCGCAAAGCCTTCGAGCGCCTTGTCGAGGAAATCGTCATCCTCGGCCATCACATCGGCGAAGAAGATGTTCGGCGATTTGCCGCCGAGTTCCAGGGTCACCGGAATGAGGTTCTGGCTGGCATATTGCATGATCAACCGACCGGTCGTCGTCTCGCCGGTGAAGGCGATCTTGGCGACGCGCGGGCTGGTCGCCAGCGGCTTGCCGGCTTCGAGGCCGAAACCATTGACGATGTTGAGCACGCCGGGCGGCAGGAGATCGCCGACGATCTCGGCCCAGAGCAGGATCGAGGCCGGTGTCTGCTCGGCCGGCTTCAGCACGACGCAATTGCCGGCGGCAAGCGCAGGTGCCAGCTTCCAGGTGGCCATCAGGATCGGGAAGTTCCACGGAATAATCTGACCGACGACGCCGAGCGGCTCATGGAAGTGATAGGCGACGGTATCGTGGTCGATTTCGCCGATCGAACCTTCCTGGGCGCGGATGCAGGAGGCGAAGTAGCGGAAGTGGTCGATTGCCAGCGGAATGTCGGCCGCCATGGTTTCGCGGATCGGCTTGCCATTGTCCCAGGTCTCGGCCTGGGCGAGCAATTCCAGCTTGTCTTCCATGCGCTGGGCGATCTTCATGAGGATATTGGAGCGTTCTGCAACCGAGGTGCGGCCCCATTTTTCCTTTGCCGCATGAGCGGCGTCGAGTGCGAGGTTGACGTCCTTTTCATTGGAGCGGGGAATGTCGCAGAGCTTGCCGCCGGTGACGGGCGTGAGGTTTTCGAAGTATTTTCCCTCGACCGGCTCGCGCCATTCGCCGCCGATATAGTTGCCGTATTTCAGCTTGAACGGCGACTCGACGATTTTCTGATGAAGCATGTCATCCTCCCTTGATGATCCAGGTTCCCAAGCGAACCAGTGGGAGGAAAATGTGCATGTTTTGGCGCAGCGAATAGGGTGGGTCTTCCATACCGCAGTGCACAGTGTCGCAGACCTGCGACAGCATCGGGTCACGATTGCTCCAGCATCGGGACCTTTACTCCGATCGGTGGAGATCGAGCTTTTTCATCTTCCTGTGCAGCGTGGCGCGGCTGATGCCGAGCGCGATCGCCGCCTGCGAGACATTGCCGCTGGCGCGCGACAGCGCCCGCAAGAGTGCCGCCTTCTCCGCCTCGACGATCTCGTCCTGCTGGGAGACGCCAGCCTCGTGCAGGACATCGGCCGCCGGAATGCCGGCGGCGATGCGCTTGTCGTCCAGCTGCAACGCGATGCGGGCGGCGCGCGTCGCGCCGAGCACCAGATCGTGCCTGTCGACGGCAAGCAGGGCGGCGGCGGAATTGGCGCCGGCCGGGACCATCAGGAAACGGGCGCCGGCAAAGGCCGAGCGAAAAAGGTTGAGCTCGATGCGCATCGCCGCATCGCGCACGGTCTGCGTCAGGATCGCCAGCGTCATCTCGTTAACGTCTTCGCGGCATGTGGAAATGTCGAGGGCTGCTGCCACCCGCCCACGATGATCGCGGATCGGCGCCGTCGTGCAGCTAAGGCTGGTATTCGAGCTGAAAAAATGCTGATCGCGGAAGATGGCCACGGCGCGCTCATCGGCAAGTGCGGTGCCGATGCCGTTGGTGCCGATGCTGGCCTCTGTCCAGACCGAGCCGGTCCAGAGGCCGAGTTCGCGGAATTCCTTGTCGTCGCCGGCAGCGCCCCGGCGTTCCAGCGCGATGCCGTTCTTGTCGGTCAGAAGCAGGCAGCAGCCGGCCCTGCCAACGGTGGTAAAGAGACGATCGAGCTCTTCCGTCGCGCTGGCGATCAGCTGTTCGGACTGCTCGCGCGCACGGCGGAATTCCTGGTCGGTCAGGCGCAGTGGAGCCCGCTGGTCCTCGGGGGCAAGCTGGTGCATGGTCATGCACCGCCGCCATGAGGCGACAACAGGAGAACTGGCCGCCGCAGAATCACGCTGGGCAGATGTGTAGACGTGCTCGGCGTGCGCTGAGTGTTCGTGCATCGGCTCCTCCCACCGAATTTCAGCACACTCTGATGGAAAAGCGGCTGGTTTGCAATCGGCCGGCGCTGGCGGTCGTCAGCGTGCGACTCTTCCTGACGAACGTGACTGAAATCACATTTCGGTGTTTTGGCGGCCATGGCGTAACAAAAGCCCCTCTCTTTCGTAGTTCTTTGCAGAAGTAAGTTTGCCAGACGAGGAGATCCGACCATGCTGAACAGACGATTGTTGCTGATGGGCGCTGCTTTTGGGGCGCTTGTGGTTCGCTTAGGCCTGGCCGGCAAGGCGATCGCCGGCGAGAGGTTTGCGGTGACCCACACCGAGGAGGAATGGCGCAAGCTGCTGACGCCGGATCAATATGTCATTCTGCGCCAGGCGGGGACGGAACATCCCTTCACCAGTGCCTTGCTGCATGAGGAGCGAAAGGGCAATTTCGCCTGCGCCGGCTGCGACCAGGACCTCTTTTCCTCGACCACCAAATTCGACAGCGGCACCGGCTGGCCGAGCTTCTGGGCGCCGCTTGAAAATGCCGTCGGCACCACCGGCGACACGACCTTCAGCATGGCACGTACCGCCGTGCACTGCAGCCGTTGCGGCGGTCACCTCGGCCATGTCTTTGATGACGGCCCGAGGCCAACCGGGCTTCGCTACTGCATGAATGGGCTTGCCATGACCTTCCATCCGGCCTCGGCCTGATCGAGAGATGATCTTGTTGTTTTGCCTCAGGGCTGACGGCCGCCAGCGCGGATTGAAAGAGTCAGAGCGTCCTTTGTGCGTCCGAAAGAACGCACGGCGCTCTAGCGCTGCAGCCAGGCTTCGATGCCACGGGCTGCCGCCCGGCCGGTCGCCAGGCAGGCGGTGAGGAGATAGCCACCAGTCGGCGCCTCCCAGTCGAGCATTTCGCCGGCGACGAAAGTGCCCGGCAGTGCCTTCAACATGTAGTTTTCGTCGATGCCGCTCCAGCGGATGCCGCCGGCCGAGGAGATCGCTTCGGCGATCGGCCGGGTTTCGATCACCGGCACCGGCAGAGCCTTGATCATGCCGGCGAGACGCTCCGGATCGGTGCGGTCGCGCTCGGGAGCGAGTTCGCGCAGCAGTGCCGCCTTGACGCCCTCGAGGCCGGCGCCCTTGCGCAGGCGGTTTGAAAAGCTCGATTTGGCGTCCTGCCGCGCAAGGTCGCGGCTCAGCCTGTCGATGGTGCGGCCGGGTGCGAGGTCGAGCGTCAGGACGGCGCTGCCATGGTTCAGCAGCCGGTCGCGCAACGCGGCCGTATGGGTATAGATGAGGCTGCCTTCGATGCCGCTGCCGGTGATGACGAATTCGCCGGGAAACGTGCCGGCCTCGGACGTGGCGGTGACCGATTTCACCGGCTCGCCGGCGAAACGCTCGCTGAAATTCCTGCTCCAGCCGACGACGAAGCCGCAATTGGCGGGTTGAAAAGTGTCAATTTCCACACCCTTGCCGGCCAGCCAAGGCACCCAGGCAGCATCGGAGCCGAGGCGCGGCCAGCTTGCGCCGCCGAGCGCCAGCAGGGCTGCGTCACAATGGACGATGCCGCGCCCTTCGGACGTTTCAAAAACATAGCCGTCTTCGGCAAAACCGGTCCAGCGGTGGCGGGTGCGCAGCGTGGCGCCCTGTGCCTCCAGCCGCCTGAGCCAGGCGCGGAGCAAAGGCGAGGCCTTCATCACCTTCGGGAAAACCCGGCCGGACGAGCCGACGAAGGTCTCGGTCCCGAGCTCTGCTGCCCAATTCCTGATATCATCAGGGGTAAACGCATCAAGAGCGGGGCGCAGACGGGCGGAGGCCGCGGCGAAACGCGTGGTGAAACGGGCATAATCCTCAGAATGGGTGATGTTGAGACCCGATTTGCCGGCCAGCAGGAACTTGCGGGCAAAGGTCGGCATGGCGTCATAGACCGTCACCGCATGACCGGAACGGGAAAGCAGTTCGGCAGCCGCGAGACCCGCCGGGCCGCCGCCGATGATTGCAATCCGCTTCTGGTTCATTGATCTCTTCGCCCGATTCTCTCTGCATGCAGTTTTGGCGCGGGCGCGGATCGCCTGCAAGGGCAGAGATTAGAGCAATTCCAGGAAAAGTGTGAAGCGGTTTTCCGTCCGGAATTGCGGGAAAACAAAGAGATAGAGCATTTTCGTGATTCGAAGAAAAACGGAAATGCTCTAGTGGTGCGGATGCGTGCACTGGCCGTGGTCGGCGAGAACCTCGATGACGCGGCATTGGTCGACGCGGCCGTGGCCGCAGCCTTCCACCATGGTTTCCAGCTCGGCCTTCAGCGCCATCAGGCTGCGGATGCGCTGCTCGACCTCGATGAGGCGGGCCTTGGCGATGGCGTCGGCCGAGGCGCAGGACTGGTGCGGATCGTCCTGCAGGGTGAGCAGCGTGCGGATCGCCTCGATCTCGAAGCCGAGTTCGCGGGCGTGGCGGATGAAGGCGAGGCGGCGGATATCGGCGGGTTCGAAGGAGCGCTGGTTGCCCTCGCTGCGGCTCGGGGCCGCGAGCAGGCCGATGCTTTCATAATAACGCACCGTCGGCACCTTGACGCCGCTCTGGCGGGCGGCTTCACCGATCGTGATCTTTTTCATGATTTTCCTCTTGCACCTCTAGTCACTAGAGGATGTAGGAGGGATGCTTCTGTTTGACAAGGAAGCGGATCATGGCTGAGAGCGAGACACGATACCGGGTTGGCGGCATGGATTGCGCCTCCTGCGCAACCAAGATCGATACGGCGGTCAGACGCTTGGCGGGTGTCGCCGATGTTTCCGTTTCGGTGATGGCAGGCACGATGACCGTCCGGCACGATGGCAGCAGTGATCTCAAGGCGATCGAGAAGAAGGTGACCGGGCTCGGCTATTCCGTCGCGCCGCTTGCCGGAAACGCTGCGCCTGCGCATGCCCACAGCTTGCAGCATCGTCACGACCATGGACATGAGCACCGTGATCACGCGGGCCATGACCACGATCATGCGGTGCATGATCATGAAGGGCACGACCATGCAGGCCATAGCGATGACCATGCAAGTCATGACCACGACGATCATGGCGAGAAGGAAATTGAGGGGCTGCACGGGCACGACCATGCGCCGATGGCCGGTCCCTGGTGGCAGAGTAGGAAGGGCCGGCTGACCATCCTTTCGGGTGCGGCACTCGTTGCAGCCTATGCCGTCGGCCATCTCGTGCCGGCGGTTGCCTCCTATGCCTTCATCGTCGCCATGCTGATCGGGCTGGTGCCGATCGCCCGGCGCGCTATCATGGCCGCTTTCTCAGGCACACCGTTTTCGATCGAGATGCTGATGACGATCGCCGCTGTCGGCGCCGTCATCATCAATGCCGGCGAAGAGGCGGCAACCGTTGTGTTCCTGTTCCTCGTTGGCGAGCTGCTGGAAGGGGTGGCAGCGGGCAAGGCGCGCGAAAGCATCCAGTCGCTGACGGCGCTGGTGCCGAAGACCGCGCTGCTCGAAGACAATGGGCAGACGCGGGAGGTGCCGGCGGAAAGCCTTTCGGTCGGCGCCATCATCATGGTTCGTCCTGGCGACCGGATCTCGGCGGACGGCATCATCCTCTCAGGCGAGAGCGCGATCGACGAGGCGCCGGTGACGGGTGAGAGCACGCCGGTACACAAGGGCGTCGATGCCGTCGTTTTTGCCGGCACGGTCAATGGCGACGCGGTGCTCAGGGTTCGCGTCACGGCGGCTGCCGCCGACAATACCATCGCCCGCGTCGTCAAGCTGGTGGAGGAGGCGCAGGAATCGAAGGCGCCGACGGAGCGCTTCATCGATCGGTTCTCGCGCTATTACACGCCCGGCGTGGTCGTGGTCGCAGCGCTGGTCGCGGTCGTTCCGCCGCTGCTGTTTGCTGGGCCGTGGGGCGAATGGGTCTATAAGGGCCTTGCGATCCTTTTGATCGGCTGCCCCTGCGCGCTCGTCATCTCGACGCCGGCGGCAATCGCCGCCTCGCTTTCATCCGGTGCGCGGCGCGGGCTGCTGATGAAGGGCGGCGCGGTGCTGGAAACGCTCGGCAAGGTGACGATGGTCGCCTTCGACAAGACGGGCACGCTGACGGAAGGCAAGCCTCAGGTGACTGACATCATTTCGTTCGGGCTGAGCGAGGCGCAGGTGCTGTCGCGCGCGGCGGTGCTGGAGCAAGGCTCCAGCCACCCGCTGGCGCTGGCGATCCTCAACCGTGCCAAGGCCGATGGTGTTCCCGTGCCGCCGGCCTTCGAGCTGGAAGCGCTGCCGGGCAAGGGTGTCAGCGGCAAAGTCGGCGGTGAGGCGCTGGATCTGCTGTCGCCGCCTGCCGCCCGCGAGCGCGGGACGCTCGGCGCGGAACAGGATGCACGCATCACGGCGCTGAACGACGAGGGCAAGAGCGTGTCGGTGCTGCTCGTCAATGGTGTTGCGGCCGGCTTGATCGCGATGCGCGACGAGCCGCGCGAGGATGCCGAGGCCGGGCTCGCTGCCCTCAAATCAGCAGGCGTCAAGGCGATGATGTTGACGGGCGACAACAAGCGGACGGCAGCAGCCGTTGCCGGCATGCTCGGCATCGACTGGCGCGGCGAGATGATGCCGGAGGACAAGCAGCGGGTCGTCGGCGAATTGAAGCGCCAGGGTTTCATCGTCGCCAAGGTCGGCGACGGCATCAACGATGCTCCGGCGCTGGCCGCTGCCGATATCGGCATCGCCATGGGTGGCGGCACCGATGTGGCACTGGAGACGGCGGATGCCGCCGTGCTGCACGGACGCGTCGGCGACGTGGCGCGAATGATCGAACTTTCCAAACGCACGATGCGCAACATCCTGCAGAACATCACCATCGCACTCGGGCTGAAGGCGGTGTTTCTGGTGACGACGATCGCCGGCATTACCGGGCTCTGGCCAGCGATCCTCGCCGATACCGGCGCCACCGTACTGGTGACGATCAACGCACTGCGGTTGCTTCGGATAAAAATATGAATGTCGTTTGGGGAGCCGGCTTCTGCCGGCTCTTTTTATGATGGGTTCTCCACAGCGCTTTTCCGTTAACGCTTCATTATCCACATCATACACAGGCGCGGCGATTCGTTGTCGCCATTGCTGCGCCGCCGCAACAACTTGTTGACGTCATCGGCGATTCGGGTACCATATCTAGTGTTCGAGGTTCCGTCGATTCGTGAGGATCGGCGGCTAAGACGGGAATTCGGTGCGCTTCGCCATCATGGTGCGGCAATGCCGGAGCTGCCCCCGCAACTGTAAGCGGCGAGCAACTGTCCGATTTCAGGTCACTGGAGCATGATGCTCCGGGAAGGCTGGGCAGGCGCTTTGACCCGTGAGCCAGGAGACCTGCCTCGAACGAAACGTCCACGGGCGGGGTGTCCGGAAGGTCGCGTTGCATGCCTGCGGGGAATCTCCGCATCGCGTTTCGCAGGCCCGAACCTCCGCCCCCGAAACCTTCGCATTGAGCCACTTCGGGGTGAAGTCATGTCAGTATCTCAGTTCAGGCCGCCACCCGCTCAAGGTAGAGGGCGGAGTACGCCCAGCGGCTAAACAGCCGCACAGCTCAAATCATCAGAGAACTTTTCGACGGATATCGACAGATTTCCGATCGATGTCCTGCGCCCAATCGCGTCGTCACGAGGAATATCATGACCATTACCGTCTACAGCAAGCCTGCCTGCGTCCAGTGCACTGCCACCTACCGCGCCCTCGACCGGTTGGGTGTCGATTATGACATCGTCGATATCTCGCAGGATGCCGAAGCGCTCGATCGCGTCCGCAGCCTCGGCTACATGCAGGCGCCCGTCGTCATCGCCGGCGAGCAGCATTGGGCGGGCTTCCGTCCCGACATGATCAGCGCGCTCTCTTGACGTGAGGACAAGCGATGGGCCTGATCGTCTATTATTCCAGCCGATCCGAGAACACCCATCGGTTCGTCGTCAAGCTCGGACTGCGCGCGGCGCGCATTCCGCCAGGTGGCGCAGACGCATTCCATATCCGCGAACCCTTCGTGCTGATCGTGCCGACCTATAGCGGCGACGGCGGCAAGGGCGCCGTTCCCAAGCAGGTGATCCGTTTCCTCAACGATGCGGAAAACCGCGGACACATCCGCGGCGTAATCGCCGCGGGCAATAGCAATTTCGGCGAGACATACGGGCTCGCCGGCAACGTGGTCTCGCAGAAATGCCAGGTGCCGTACCTTTACCGGTTCGAGCTCATGGGCACCGAAGACGACGTCGCCAAGGTCAAACACGGAATGGAACGATTTTGGACACGGGAACAAACCTGACGCGGGATGCGGGCGCAAAACCGCATCACACTATTGCTCAGCCCGCCGGGGAGAGGCCGTCGAAGGCAGCCGAAACCCTCGACTATCACGCGCTGAACGCGATGCTGAACCTCTATGACGATGAGGGGCGGATCCAGCTCGACAAGGATCGAATGGCTGCCAAGCAATATTTCCTGCAGCATGTAAACCAGAACACGGTGTTCTTCCACAATCTGAGGGAAAAGCTCGATTACCTCGTGACCGAGGGTTATTACGAGCAGGAGGTTCTCGACCAGTATTCCTTCAATTTCGTGCGGGATCTGTTCGACCAAGCCTATGCCAAGAAAT
The DNA here is from genome assembly GCF_013087615.1 of Rhizobium sp. WYCCWR 11152. NCBI lineage: Bacteria > Pseudomonadati > Pseudomonadota > Alphaproteobacteria > Hyphomicrobiales > Rhizobiaceae > Rhizobium > Rhizobium sp. WYCCWR 11152. Next base: position 40,487 of record NZ_JABFCP010000028.1, read on the forward strand.
TTCGTTTCCCAACCTTCCTCGGCGCCTTCAAATATTACACCAGCTATACGCTGAAGACCTTCGACGGAAAGCGCTATCTCGAGCGCTATGAGGACCGCATCTGCATGGTGGCTCTGGCCTTGGCGCGCGGCGACGAGGCCCTTGCCCGCGACATGGTCGACGAGATCATTTCCGGCCGCTTCCAGCCGGCAACGCCGACCTTCCTCAACGCCGGCAAGAAGCAGCGCGGCGAACTGGTTTCCTGCTTCCTGCTGCGCGTCGAGGACAATATGGAATCGATCGGTCGGTCGATCAATTCGGCGCTGCAATTGTCGAAGCGCGGCGGCGGCGTGGCGCTGTCGCTGACGAATATCCGCGAGGCAGGCGCGCCGATCAAGCATATCGAGAACCAGTCCTCAGGCATCATCCCTGTCATGAAGCTGCTCGAAGATAGCTTCTCCTACGCCAACCAGCTCGGCGCGCGGCAGGGGGCAGGTGCGGTCTATCTCAACGCCCACCACCCCGACATCATGCGCTTCCTCGACACCAAGCGCGAAAATGCCGACGAGAAGATCCGCATCAAGACGCTGTCGCTCGGCGTCGTCGTGCCCGATATCACCTTCGAGCTAGCCAAGAACAACGAGGATATGTATCTTTTCTCGCCCTATGACGTGGAGCGCGTCTATGGCGTACCCTTCACCGAGATTTCGGTGACGGAAAAGTACCGCGAGATGGCTGATGATGCCCGCATCTCCAAGAAGAAGATCAAGGCGCGCGAATTCTTTCAGGTGCTTGCCGAAATCCAGTTCGAGAGCGGCTACCCCTACATCATGTTCGAGGACACGGTGAACCGGGCGAACCCGATCGCCGGGCGTATTTCGATGAGCAATCTCTGCTCGGAGATCCTGCAGGTGAGCGAGGCGAGCGAATATAATGACGACCTTTCCTACAAACATCTCGGCAAGGATATTTCCTGCAATCTCGGCTCGCTGAATATCGCGGCGGCAATGGATTCGGCCGATTTCGGCAAGACGATCGAGACCTCGATCCGGGCGCTGACGGCCGTTTCCGACATGAGTCACATTTCCTCGGTTCCCTCGATCGAGAAGGGCAATGACGAGAGCCATGCGATCGGCCTCGGCCAGATGAACCTGCACGGCTATCTCGCTCGTGAACGCATCTTCTACGGCTCCGAGGAAGGCGTCGACTTCACCAACATCTATTTTTATACGGTGACCTATCACGCAATCGGCGCCTCGAACCTATTGGCGGTCGAACGCGGCACGAGCTTCAAGGGCTTCGAGAATTCGAAATATGCCTCCGGCGAATATTTCGACAAATATACCGACCGGCCCTGGGAGCCGGCGACGGAAAAGGTGAAGGCACTGTTCGAGACGGCGGGCATCCACATTCCGACGCAGGAAGATTGGGCGGCGCTGAAGAAGGCGGTGATGGCTTCCGGCCTCTATAACCAGAACCTGCAGGCGGTGCCGCCGACAGGGTCGATCTCCTACATCAACCACTCGACCTCCTCGATCCATCCGATCGTCTCGAAGATCGAGATCCGCAAGGAAGGCAAGATCGGCCGCGTCTATTATCCGGCGCCGTTCATGACCAACGACAATCTCGACTATTATCAGGATGCCTACGAGATCGGGCCGGAGAAGATCATCGACACCTATGCGGCGGCGACCCAGCATGTCGACCAAGGCCTGTCGCTGACCTTGTTCTTCCGCGACACGGCAACGACGCGCGACATCAACAAGGCGCAGATCCATGCCTGGAAGAAGGGCATCAAGACGATCTACTACATCCGCCTTCGCCAGATGGCGCTGTCCGGCACCGAGGTGCAGGGCTGCGTATCCTGTACGCTGTGATTGATTTCGGGCCTCGAGCCAGAAGCCCCCTCACCCTAACCCTCTACCCGCTGGGGAGAGGGGACTTAGTGGGGATGCCGCTGCCACAAGTCTCTTCTCCCCAGCGGGAGAAGGTGCCGGCAGGCGGATGAGGGCGCGCCCAGACATATTGAGGGACCACCTAATGAACATACAAATCAAACCCGCTTCTCGCGTGCGCGCCATCAACTGGAACCGCATCGAGGACGACAAGGATCTCGAAGTCTGGAACCGGCTCACCGGCAATTTCTGGCTGCCGGAGAAAGTGCCGCTTTCGAACGACATTCCTTCCTGGGCGACGCTGACGCCGGTCGAGCAGCAGCTCACCATCCGCGTCTTTACCGGATTGACGCTGCTCGACACGATCCAGAACGGCGTCGGTTCCATCCAGCTGATGGAGGATGCGGAGACGCAGCATGAGGAGGCGGTGCTTTCCAACATCTCCTTCATGGAGGCGGTGCATGCGCGCTCCTATTCGTCGATCTTCTCGACGCTGTGCTCGACGCCGGATGTCGACGATGCCTATCGCTGGTCGGAGGAGAACGAATTCCTGCAGCGGAAATCGGCGCTGATCATGGAGCAGTATCGCTCCGGCGATCCGTTGAAGAAGAAGGTCGCGAGCGTCTTCCTCGAAAGCTTCCTGTTCTATTCCGGCTTCTACCTGCCAATGTATTGGTCGAGCCGCGCCAAGCTGACCAACACGGCCGACATGATCCGGCTGATCATCCGCGACGAGGCGGTGCACGGCTATTATATCGGCTACAAGTTCCAGCGCGGGCTGGAACGCCTCGGCGAGGAGAGAAGGCAGGAGATCAAGGATTTCGCCTTCGAGCTGCTGCTCGAACTCTATGATAGCGAGGCGAAATATACCGAAGCGCTCTATGACGGTGTCGGGTTGACCGAGGACGTCAAGAAATTCCTGCATTACAATGCCAACAAGGCGCTGATGAACCTCGGCTATGAGGCGTTGTTCCCGGGTGAGGCCTGCAAGGTCAATCCGGCGATCCTGTCGGCACTTTCGCCGAATGCCGACGAGAACCACGACTTCTTCTCCGGCTCCGGCTCCTCCTATGTCATCGGCAAGGCAGTGGCGACCGAAGACGAGGATTGGGATTTCTGAGGCATGATTGCAGTCTGCCTCTTATCATTTGCTCTCTCATCGCCCACATTCAGCGGAAACTAAATTCGGTCCTCGCCGATGATGTGGCGTAGCGGGAGTTTTTGATGTCGTCTTTTTTGAACAAGGCCGGGACTGCCGTCGAGGCGGACGAGGGCGTCTGGCCGATCCGCAGAAGACGGATTCTCGACTGGCTGGTGAACGATACGCGCGGCGAGCGGTTTATCGACAATATCCTGGTGGAAATGTGCGAGAAGCTGCTGGCGGCAGGGGTGCCGGTAGCGCGGGCGACATTGCATTTCAGGACGAACCATCCGCAATGGATCGGCGCCCGCATCCTCTGGAAGGAAGGCTTGGCAGAGGCGAAGATCAACACTTTCGCCTATGGTGTCGAAAACACGCCGGAGTTCCTGAAGGGTCCCGTCAACGCGATCCATCAGGGTTCGGAGGAGGTGCGTAGACATCTGGAAGGCACAGCCGACGGCGACGAGGATTCATTCTATCAGGAACTGCGCGATGACGGCCTCACGGAGTATATCGCCTGGCCGCTCGAGCATACTTTCGGCAAACGGCATGTCGCGACATTTTCCACCAGCCGGCCCGGCGGTTTTACGAGCGAGCATGTCGATTTCCTGCGTGACCTGCTGCCGGCCCTGACCCTCGTCAGCGAAATTCGGCTGAAGAACATCATGGCGCGCACGCTGCTGCAGACCTATGTCGGACCGCATGCGAGCGAACAGATCCTGGCGGGCGTCACGACGCGCGGCAGCGGTGCGACCGTCGGTGCGGCAATCATGATCTGCGACCTGCGCGACTTTACGGCGATCTCCGATCTCTGGCCGCGCGACGATGTCATCCATCTGCTCAATGATTATTTCGACGCCATGTCGGATCCGATCGAACGGCATGGCGGAGAGATCCTAAAGTTCATGGGCGACGGATTGCTGGCGATCTTTCCGCTGAGCAAGGAAACGGCCTGTCACGATCTGCTGCAGGCGATCCGCGAAGGCCAGGGGTTGATGGCGCAATTGAACCAGCAGTATGCGGGCAATGGACGCGAGCCGCTGCGTTATGGCGTCGGCGTGCATGTCGGCGACGTCATGTACGGCAATATCGGCTCGCGCCGGCGGCTGGATTTCACCGTCATCGGTCCGGCGGTCAATGTCGCCTCGCGGCTGGAAACGCTGACCAAGGAGGTCAAGCGTCCGGTGCTCTTGTCGCGGGCCTTTGTCGAAATGGCGGGCTGCGCGAAAGACATGGACAGCCTCGGCACCTTCCCGTTGCGCGGGCTCGGCGAGCCGGTCGATGTGTTCGCCTTTCCGGAGCGCTAGAAACTTATACTCCTCGCTTGTTTCCCCAAAGCAGCACATGCAGTTGAGGTAGCACGCGGGCTGTAAACCATTGGTCGGCTGTTACTTTTGCGACAAGCCAGTGCATTTGATCCATCACGCCGTCGATATCAATGCGTGCGTCATGGTCATCGGGTGGTGGCGGTGTGTGATTGCCGGGCTGAAGGAACAAGGGAATTTGGGGATAGCGCTGACCTGCGCATTGGGCGAATTCGTAGTCGGTATCGTCGAAGACGACAATCTTCAATGCGACCTCCGGTCCGCCGGCGGCCAGTTGAAGACAGTGATCCACGTGATCCCAGTCCGTCAGCATTCCGCTTGATGGCGGTTTGGGGCTGATGACCAGGATATCGAGATCGCGAAACCAGGCCTGGGCCACGCTTCCCTGTGTTTCCAGTGCAAAGCGGTATCCTTGGGAATGGCCGAGTTCGATCAGTGGCCTCAAGGGCTGTATCGCCGGATTGCCTCCGGAAAGGGAAACCGTCAGTGGTTTGCCCCCGGAGAGTTCGGTGACCTTATGCCAGACCGCCTCAGTGGACATAGGAATCCATTGATCCCGGAACGCGCTGTCGACGGCGTGAAGGCTGTCGCACCAGGAACACCGATAGTCACAGCCGCCTGTCCTGACGAACACCGTCGGCAGCCCAATCAAGACGCCTTCACCCTGTATGGTCGGGCCAAAGATCTCGCTGACGCGAATGGTCCCCACGCTCACGGCCTGTACTCCGCCCAGGTTTTCGGCGTCTCGCTGACGCGAACGGACGATGTCTCCGGGAAGCGCTGCTTGCACCAGTCGTAAAAGTGCCTTGCCAGAAATTCCGACGTGACTTTCGAATGGCCGAAGACGTCGTTCAGGTGACGATGATCGAAAGTTTCGTCGATATAGCGCTTGAGCGGTGAGAGGTCGTGATAGTCACGTACGAAGCCATCATCATTCAGGCTTTCCGCAGCCAGCTCGACGATGACGACGTAGTTGTGCCCGTGAAGCCGAGCACATTGATGGTCGGTAGGCAGGTGATCCAATTGATGGGAGGCGGAGAGATGAAACTCCTTGGTGATGCGGTACATCAACGCACCTCCGTGGCCGAATATCGAGACACGGCCGCTTTCCAGAAATCGCGGTCTTCGTATTCCGTGGGATCGGGGACGCCGGCAAGATGGAACGCTTCGCGACGTTCCACACAGGTTCCGCAGCGCCCGCAGTGGCGCTCGCCGCCTTTGTAGCAGGACCATGTCTCCGAAAACGGCGTGCCGTGTTTTTCGCCGTCAACCACGATCGCTGCTTTGGAGACATCGACGTATGGGGCAAGCAGTTTCACGCTCGCATAACCTTCCAGCGCTTCGTTCTGCATGCGCTGGAAAGCATCGATGAAGCCCGGCCGGCAGTCCGGGTAAATGAAGTGGTCGCCGCCATGCACGGCGACGGCAACGGCATCTGCTTTTTGCGCGGCCGCCAAACCGAATGCGATTGCCAGCATGATGGCATTGCGGTTGGGCACGACGGTGGCTTTCATTGTCTCCTCGGCGTAGTGGCCGTCCGGAACCTCGACATTGTCGGTCAGGGCCGATCCGCTGAGATGGCCGCCGATGCTGGCGATGTCGATGATATGATGGGGAACGGAGAGGCGTGAGGCACATCTGGCGGCGAAGTCGAGTTCCTTGCGATGCCGTTGGCCGTAGTCGAAGGATACGAGACCGATAAGCTGTTGTTCCGCTGCTACCTTGTGGGCAAGCGTAACGGAGTCCAGTCCGCCGGAGCAGACGACGATGGTTTTCATATTTTGGATCCCTTGTTTTGACCGGGTGGGCTGCGACCGGATTGCGCGGTGCTTCTAGGACAAATCACGCGTTATGGAAACAGTTTTGAAGCGTCAGCGTCACTAAGGGATGAGATGACGTTGATTTCACTGCGGTTTTCGTGGCTCGAGGTTTGATGCCAACGCGAGGTCGTCTAACCGATCGGAAAGTTGATCTGCGGCGGCAGCAGGAGTTGCAGATCCTCGGCATCCGGATTGTTGATGCGCTGCAGCAGCATGCGTCCCAGATCCTCGCCGGCCGCCGTCAGGTCCTCGTGGATCGTGTCGACCTTGGGCTGCAACTGGCTGAGAAGGCGGGACGTCTCCTTGGCGACGATATCGTAATCGACGGCCAGTATGCGGCCGGCATCGCTCATGCCGCTGATGACGGCAAGCGCCGAAACTTCGCCGGGGCAGATGAAACCATCAGGAGCATCCGGGTCATCAGCGCGGCTGCGAATGAAGTCGCGCAGCACGTCTGCCGGCGTATCGAGATCGACCGCCTCGGGGATCTCATAGGCGATGCCTGCCTCGCGCACCGCCGTCATAAAGCCATGCAGGATATGCTGGCAGAAGGTCAGCCGTTTCGGCGGCAGGATGACTGCCGCCTTTTTGCGGCCCTTGGCGATCAGCCGGCGCGTCGCCTCATAGGCAAAGGTGAAATTGTCGTAGTCGACATAGGGGTGCTGCGTCGAAAATTCGGTGCGGCCATGACAGATGAAGGGAAAGCCGGTCTCGAGCAGCAGGCGGACGCGGGCATCGAGCGGTTCGGTGCGCGTGAAGATCAGCCCGTCGGCGAGGTGATTTCGGATGATGTATTCAGCCGCCTCGACATCGGTCGTCGACAGGAAGTTCGGGGCGACGACAAGATGGTAGGAGGTCTCCTTCAGCGCCTTGGCGATGCCGTACATGATCGAGGTGCTGAAACCGACCACTTCCTCGTGCGAATCGAGCAGGATGGCGATGACGTTGGTGCGGCCGGTCTTCAGACGCTGCGCGGCCCGATCAGGAAGGTAGCCGATCTCGCGGGCGATACGGTGCACGCGTTGGCGGGTCTCGAGCGAAATCTGCGGCGCATCGGAAAGCGCCCGTGACACCGTCGTCACCGCAAGACCGGCGATCGTGGCGATCGTTCGCAAGGTCGGCTTGCCGCGCTTATGCGTGATATCGAGATTTTCGCCGCGTTGCGGCCGGGACGGTTCGGTCACCCTTGGCTTTCCATGCTGGAATTGCCGATACCATAACACGATGAATCGGGCGCGCAATCGACGAATGGAAACGTTTTAAATTTTAGCGTTTTGTTAGCCATAGATTAAATATGAAATATATTCAGTATCTTAGTGAAATAACCATATTTTTCTCGGGAGTCGAGAAAGGGCTTGACGACCAAAGATTTATAACGTTTTAAATTAGCAACCGCGCGGAGGAGCGCGGCCGTATGCTGACCGCTGCAATGGCGGGAAGCATCGGGCGGCAGGGAGGTCCCGCCGCCGATTTGCAAACGGGAGGAAATTCATGAACAAGTTTTTGAGCTCGGCAGCTATTGCTGTCGTGATGATGGCTGGCCTCAGTGCTGCCCGCGCCGCCGACGTGAAGGAAGTGCAGATGCTGCACTGGTGGACGTCTGGAGGCGAGGCAGCGGCGCTGAACGTCTTGAAGCAGGATCTTTCGAAGGAAGGTTTTGCCTGGAAGGACGTGCCGGTGGCCGGCGGTGGCGGCGATGCGGCGATGACGGCGCTGAAGGCGATGGTTGCGGCCGGCACCTATCCGACAGCCTCGCAGATGCTGGGCTATACCGTGCTCGATTATGCCCAGGCCGGCGTCATGGGCGATCTGACCGAGACGGCGAAGAAGGAAGGCTGGGACAAGTCGGTTCCGGCAGCCCTGCAGAAGTTCTCGGTCTATGACGGCAAGTGGGTTGCTGCTCCCGTCAACGTCCACTCGGTCAACTGGCTGTGGATCAACAAGGCTGTGATGGACAAGATCGGCGGCACCCAGCCGAAGACCTTCGACGAGCTGATCGCCCTGCTCGACAAGGCCAAGGCAGCCGGCGTGATCCCGCTCGCCCTTGGCGGCCAGAACTGGCAGGAAGCGACGATGTTCGATTCCATCGTGCTGTCGACCGGCGGTCCGGAGTTCTACAAGAAGGCCTTCAACGACCTCGACGATGAATCGCTGAAGTCCGACACGATGAAGAAGTCCTT
>NZ_JABFCP010000029.1:0-3424 GCF_013087615.1 Rhizobium sp. WYCCWR 11152
ATTATCTCGATGGTCTTCTTCTACACAGGATTCGCGACGGCCCAGGATATAGCCGCGATCCTCGCCACCAGAACCGGCCTTCCATACGCCTCTCCACCTGTCGCGATCGACGGTGAGCAGATGCGGGAGGGGCCAGAACCTTACGAGCCGCCACCCATGCCTTTCGACCCACGCGATAGAGGTGGACACTGATGTTTGCTGTCCTAAGCGCAATTGCCCGTCTCATCGGTATCGGCGGCGTGCTCTTCATCGGGCTGTTGATCTATGAGGAAGGCGTACCCGGCGCCAATCGCATTCCATTCCTCACCAGCATCCCGGTCATTGGCGACCTAACCGCCGGCCGCGTCCATACCTATGCCGCGCAACAGGTGAAACTCGCGACCTCGAACATGGTCACGAAGTTCGAACGGGACGCCATTGCCTCACAGTTGGCCACGGAACGCCTTCTGCTGTCGCAGGCCAACCGTGCCGCCGCTGACGACCGGGCGCGCGCTACTGAAGCCCTTAAGCAGAAGACGCAAGCTGAAGCTGCTCTCGAAGCCCGCATAGCCGCGGACACCGGCCCAGATGGCGGCCGCTGGAGTGAGGAGGACGATCGATGGAATATCGCCCGCTAATCCTTATCCCGATCGCTCTCGCCCTGATGAGCGCCAAGGGATGCCAGACGATCGAAGAGCGCGCCAGTGCGGCCGCAACCACTCAAGGCCAGGCGCAAGCCCGCGTTCCTTTCCCCGATCTGCCGGATTCCTGCACTGCTCACGTCGAGCGCGTGATCCCTAAGGTTGGCGAGAAGTTCCGCTGGATCAACCAGCGATGGGAAGTCACCGCGGATAACCGCGATCGGCAAGCCGACAATTGCGCCAAGTGGGGCGCCGATATGCAATCCAAATACGGAACACGCCCATGATGCTAGGTTTGAGCCTTTCGATCACGCAGCAGAGGGGTGGGGGAAGCGTAGTGCATCCCGACCCGACAGAGCGGCAGCTTATCGCCAGCTTCACCGCCGTTCCCAATCTCGCGCCGATCGTTATGAATTCCGGCGGCTCCTATACAGTGAACCAGATGCGCGTCGGGCATGATGTCGGCCGCGCCAACTGCCGAGATATCCGAATTCAGGACGTGCAATTTCGCGTCAATCCGGGCGCCGGTACGGAGCTATCGACCCCGGTAGCAACAAGCACTTGGCGACGGGCGGTTGAGATTGGCTCCACTACCTATGTCGCTACCTATGACGGCGGCGCTGCGACGAAAGACCTTGTTGCCGGCGGCCTGATCGAAACGGATACGATCCCCACTGCTGTTGCTGCCGCCAATAGTCGGATCTTTGTCAGAGGCGTTCGCACTGTCGTTGATCCGACGACCGGCCAGATCAACGGCCTCAACATGAACGGCCCAGCATCTCAGGGATTCCGTACTGTCGGCGGCAACCAGATTGCCGGCAACGGGACGCTGAACAATTCAGGCTCCGGCGGCGGCAACGTCGTCTGGCCGTACCTCATCACCGGTATCCCGGATATCCCTATGGCTTGCGGCAAGGTCGTCGGCGACAGCATCGGTCAGTACCTCAACGACACCAACACCTCTACGACCGGCGGCTACATCAAGCGCGGCTTGCAGAACGTCAATGGGGAAGTCATCCCTTGGCAGTTCCAGGGCGTCGACGCCAACAAGATGCAGCTCCAGACGCCGACATTGGCCCCGCTGCAGCAGCAGGGGATGGAACTCCTCACCTTCGTCATCATGCAGTGCATCACCAACGACATCAACGCAAACCGCACCCTTGCTCAGGTCAAGGCCGATTTCATAGAGATAGCCACAGAGGTCAAGACGACGATCGGTCCCTACGGTCTCCCGGTCCTGATGATTGGTCTCGCTTGCCTGAACCGCGGCCCGTTCAACGGCGCCCAGAATACCGTCAAGAACGATTACAACGACTGGCTAGCGGCCGGCGCTGATGGATATTGCGACGTGTACATTGACCTCAGGCCCTATCAGGGCGACACGGCGCTGTATTCAGACGGCATCCACCCCCGCACCACTGATCACGCCGCCATGGCGACACCATTCGCTGCGGCAATGGCTCCGATGCTCGACCCGTATTACCGGCCGCCGGGGTACGTCTCGCTGGTTTAACGCAAGCGGCCCTGACGCCCTGTTCGAGCAGAGCGCCAGAGCCTGACCACTGCGATAACAGGGAACCGCAACGGCTGGCCTAAAACTACCAGCCAAGTGGTTCTCGGATCGTTAAATTGAAAATACAGGCAGGGCATAGGGCATTTAAATGGCGGCAACAGGAACTATCGACATGGCGAACGGAAGCCCTTTCGACCCACTGGCCTCATACGCTCGGCTTTCCGAGCGGGTAGAGAACCAGGGCAAGGATATCATCGATCTCCGCTCGAACATGAATACCGGGTTCCAGGGGGTAAACGCCAACCTCGCTGCCCTGTCGAACGAGCTTCGTAGTTCAGGAAAAACCCAATGGCCGGTCATTTGGTCGGCGATCGGCGTCGGCGTCGTCATCCTCTCCGGTCTCGGGTTCATGGCATTGCAGCCCATAAAGGACAACAATGCGAGGCTCGATGAATCGATTGTCAGGCTTTCGGAAGCCAACCAGACGGCTATCGCCAGGCTTGCTGAGACGACGCAATCCGCTCTCACCAAGATTACCGATAGCATGGTCACGCAACAGGAAATGGAGTGGCGCACGCAACGCGGGGCAGAGGATCGCAAGCGGTCTGACGATGCCTTGGCAGACCTCCGCACCATGACCGTCACCCGGAACGAATGGTCAGAGCGCAACCATGCTCGCGATGGAGAGATAGCCGAACTCAGCCGTCGGATCGAAGAGCTGCGCCAGGAAGTTGGATCCGTCTATGGAACCAAGGATGTGATTGCGGATCTGAAGGCGCAGATGGACACCGTTCGGCAGCGGGTGTTTGAGATCCGGAGCGGTCAGCCTTGAGGCACTGGCTGAAGATCAACTGAGACGCCGATCGCGCCCGTGTTGCAGCCAATCGTCTTTGAACAGTTCAGGTTCAGTGCGCGCATCGCGGTATTCCTTTGTCCTCCACATATCAAGACCGCACCGACCGCAAGCCACGTCGCGCCAATGCGTGTAGACGGTATGCGGCGACCGTTTCAGCGGGCCTTCCTGCGGCTTATGCCCGACTATCGAGCAGATGAATTTCGAAAATGGCTTTCTCATCCCATCATCTCCATACCAGATCAATTAAAGCAGCAACCATTGTAGCCAAAAGCAACGCGGCAAAGATGATGGCGTGCGGGGTGAAGCGGTTAAACATCCTTGACCGGCCGGGTGAATTCCGGGACGCAATCCAGATCTCCCGGGCCCATATTGGCAGCAGCTTCCCAGCCCTCTTTGGTGCGCCTGAAGTCGCCGGGGCGCGGGTCGTAAAGGAAC